>JAQWWH010000059.1 GCA_029255105.1 Flavimaricola sp.
GC
The DNA here is from genome assembly GCA_029255105.1 of Flavimaricola sp. GTDB lineage: Bacteria > Pseudomonadota > Alphaproteobacteria > Rhodobacterales > Rhodobacteraceae > Flavimaricola. The sequence goes on from JAQWWH010000059.1 coordinate 3, forward strand.
CCTGCCGGGCAGCGGATAATCTGCGCTTCAGTGAAACGGCTTTTCCTCATCTCGTCTGCTCCTTCAGGTTGGGCAGACTCTACATCAGATTGAGGGAACTTCCGGGGGGCAGGTCAACAGCGAGGCCTCCATATCAAAATCCGCAGGGATCGTGACGCGACACCGCTCGCCAAGATCAACGGTCATCACCGCCGGGCGCGATGGCGGCGCAGGGTGCATGACTTCAGACGAAGCATGACCCTTCAGCGGAACAAGCCGCATGAACGCTGCAGGACAGCCAAAAAGGCCAATCTTCTGGCGATAGCGCCAATCATAAAGCATCGACCGCGAAATTGCATGCCGACGCGCAACATCTGCGATCGTCACGCCGTCGCGTTGGCTTTCCTCAACGATCCGAACCTTCTCGTCATCCGTCCAGCGACGGCGGCGACCGGTATCCGAAACCGATAAAATCTGAATGCGGGGGGTGTCTTCGTGTGCGTCCATAAGGACACTCGATAGACGCTCACGAACAAACCCCTCAAGACGGCCCTCGGCGGATGTTTACGTTATTATCGGTGCGGATGAGTACGGCCAGAAGGATGTTCTGGCCATCGCAGACGGATTCCGTGAGAACGCCGACAGCTGGCGCGACCTACTGAACGGGCTGAAAAAGCGCGGTCTGGCGGTGCCGCCGGAGCTCACCACTGGCGACGGCGCACTCGGGTTCTGGACGGCGCTGCGCGATGTCTTTCCCAAGACCCGTGAACAACGATGCTGGGTCCACAAGACCGCCAACGTGTTGGGCGCGATGCCCAAATCCTTGCATGAAAAAGCGAAGTCCGATCTCCAAGACATTTGGATGGCCGAGACAAAGAAGGAGGCGAATGCGGCCTTCGATCTGTTCGTGGAAACTTACGGTGTGAAATACGAGAAGGCTGTGGCCAAGTTAGTCAAAGACCGTGCCGAACTGCTGGCATTCTATGACTTCCCGGCCGAGCATTGGAAGCACATCAGGACCACGAACCCGATAGAAAGCGTCTTTGCAACGGTCCGGAACCGCACCCGAAAAACCAAGGGATGCCTCAATCGTAAGACCGCCCTGGCCATGGTCCTTAGGCTGATGATGTCAGCTAAGAAAAAGTGGAGGAAGATATCCGGGCCAAACCGTCTGCCCGAAATCATTCAGGGGGTTGAGTTCAAGGACGGGATCAAGCAACTTCAAACTGCCGCCTGATGACGGCCGTCACCAACTTTTAGGCATATCTCGCAAACATTGGCCCAAACCGGTGCCACCAGAACCGCACCTTTTCATGACAGATGTCGATGCCTCTCTCGTGCAGAAGGTCCTCAACGTTGCGCAAGGACAACGGGAAACGAATGTACATCATCACCGCAAGGCTGATGATCTCGGGCGATGTTTTGAAGTAGCGAAAAGGGCTGCGTTTTGTCATATGGGCAGGCTAGCCAACCGCCCCAGTCTCTACAAGGAATTTGCTCTGACAAAGCCGTCCTTGGCGCGCAGCCAGTCGCCGATGATCTGGCGGTGACGGGCGCGGTCATAGCTGGGGAAATGCCCGCCGTGGACGATCCTCACCGGCAGATCATAGAGCCTGCGCATCGAGCGATAATAATCGGCGGCATCGGCGTGGTAGGTATCCTCGATCAGCGGGCCGTTATAGACGATGTCACCGGAAAACAGGATGCCCGAGGCCGCCTCCCACAGGGCGATGCCTCCGGGGGAATGGCCAGGGGTGTGGATCACCTCAAAATGCCGATCGCCAAGGTCGATCACATCGCCATCGATCAGGGTGCGGGTGGCGGGAGCCGGGGTGACGCCGTAGCGGGCCGATTGGTAAGGCTCAGGCGGCAGGGTGGTGAAAATCTCATCCGTGACATAGGGGTCGGCGAGGATGCCGGCGCGGGTGGGGCTTTGCAGGAAATGCGCCTCGGCCTCATGACACAGGCGGCAGGAAAATTCATGATGCGAGCCGATATGGTCGAAATGGGTGTGGCTGGCTACCGCGTCCAAGGGGCGCTCGGACACCAAGGGCACCCATTCGCGCAAGGGCACCACGCCCATGCCTGAGTCGACCAGCATATCGCGATCGCGGCCGCGCACATGCCAGATGTTGCATCGGTAAAACTCGAGGATATGCGGCTCGTCGATCCAAGCGACGCCATCAGAGAGCTTGCGGATACGATACCAGTCTTGCGGTTTGGCACGGATCATGGCGTGGCCTTTTCGGGCAGAAGGCTGGCGTGACTGGCGAAAAGCGGGTGCAGGCTGCCGATCGGCGGGTGGCCTGCTTGCGGCAGATGCGCGATTAGCGACAGATCGGGGGCAGCAGTGGGGGTGAAGTGGCAGCGGTAATGCGTGCCGAAGAACGCAACATCGGTGAGACGGGCCTCGCCCAAGGCGATTTGCCCCGCGAGGCCAAGGTTTTCAGGGCGGATGCACAGGGTTGCCTCGCCTGCCGGAGCGGGGACGGCGAGCGGGCCGAGCGGGGTTTGTAGGCCTTGAGCACTTGGGCTGGCGGGGATCAGGTTGATCTCGCCCATGAATTGCGCCGAAAACAGGCTGGCGGGGCGCAGGTAGATATCTTGCGGTGCGCCGATGTCTTCGATGCGGCCCTGGTTCATCACCACGATGCGGTCGGCGACGGCCATGGCTTCTTCTTGATCGTGGGTAACATGGACAAAGGTGGTGCCCAAGCGGCGCTGGATCGCCTTGAGCTCGTCCTGCATCTGGCGGCGCAGTTTCAGGTCTAGCGCGCCCAAAGGTTCGTCCAACAGCAGGACCTCGGGCTCCACCGCAAGCGCACGAGCGAGAGCGACGCGTTGGCGCTGGCCGCCAGAAAGCTCGTGCGGGCGCGTAGTGGCTTTGGCGGCGAGGCCTACCATATCCAGCATCTCGAGCGCCTTTGCGTTACGGGTCGCGTGGTTTTGCCCACGCATCCGCAGGCCAAAGCCGACGTTCTGGGTCAGGGTCATATGTGGGAAAAGCGCGTAGTCCTGAAACATCGTGGTGGTTGGGCGATCCTTGGGCGAAACTTGCGTCATATCGCGCTCGCCAAACAGCACGCGGCCCGAGGTGGGTGTGAGAAACCCGCCGAGGATCGACAGTAGCGTAGTTTTGCCGCAGCCTGATGGGCCCAAGAGCACGATGAACTCGCCCGCCGCGATGTCGAGGTCGATCTGATGCAGCGCGGTAAACTCGCCGAAACGGTGCTGTAGGTTTTGCACGGAAATTGCAGTGGTCATTGGCGGGGCTTTCTGAATATCGTCAGTTCCAACAAGATCAGAACCGAGATCGAGACGAGGAACACCAAGGAGCCAATGGCGTTGGTTTTCGGCGACAGGCCCGAGCGCAACATCGACCAGATCTCGACCGGCAGGGTGACGTCAAAGCGGGTGAGCAGAAAGGCGATGATGAACTCATCCCAGCTGAAAGTGACCGAGAGGAAAAATGCTGCCGCCATCGGGGCCATCAGCATCGGCGCCGAGATGTGCCAGAGAACCCGCGCCTCTGACGCGCCAAGGTCGCGGGCGGCACGCTCGGCATTCTTTTGCTGGTCGCCCATCGCGGCATAAAGGATCGCAAAGCAGAGCGGCAGGTTGATGACAACATGGCCGATGCCGGTGGCCAAGAGTGAGGGGCGCAGGCCGATCTGGTTGAACACGGTCATAAGGCCAAGCGCGATGATCAGGTAGGACACGGTCATCGGCGCGATCAGCAGGCCGCGGATCAGCACCGAACCGGGCAGGCGATAGCGCGCCAGCGCATGGGCGGCAAGGAACCCCAGCAGCAGCGCCACCGCCGAAGAGATCAGCGCCACCAAGAGCGAATTCCCCAGCGCCGCCATCAGGTCGCGGTCGCCCAGCACTTGCGCATACCAGCGCAGCGACGGGCCAGTGAAGGGCGGCACCGGCAGGCGGCTGTCTTGGAATGAAAACAGCACTAGCACGCCAACCGGCAGAAAGATAAAGCCGTAGATCAGCGCCATATAGGCCCATGTCAGGATGCGGCCCATCCTCACACCCGGTCCAGTTTCAGCCAGCGTGCGCAGGCGAGATAGGCGAGGGTGACCACCGCCATCAGAATGATCGACATCGCCGAAGCCATCGGGAAATCACCGCGCCGCCCGAGTTGCAGCATAATCAGCTGCGGCAGCGTCAGCTCGGAATTACCGCCCAATATCTGCGGCGTTATATAGTCGCCGATGCAGAGCACAAAGGTCAGAAACGCACCAGTCACCACTCCGGGCAGGGTAAGCGGCAAGATGATATGGCGAAAAGTGGCAAAGGCGGAGGCCCCAAGGTCAGCCGCCGCGCGGGCATAGTTGGGCGAGAGCTGGATCAGATTGGCATAGATCGTCAGCGTCAGCAGCATGACAAAGAAATGCACAAAGCCGATCACCGTTGCTGTGCGGGTCGAAGCGATGGCGAGGGGCTCTGCGATCACGCCCAAACCCATCAGCGCCTTGTTGATCACTCCGTTTTGGCCGAGCACCAACAACCACGCATAGGATCGCACGACGTAAGACGTCCAGAACGGCAGGACGGCGAGCATTAGCGCCAGCCGCTGATAGCGCACGGGCACCCTCATCGCGATGATCCATGCCAACGGATAGGCGAGCAGCACCGAAATCACCGTGACGATCAGGGTGATTTCAAGCGAGACGGTCAGGCCCTTGAACAGCGACGGCTCGCTGAAAAACCGGAGATAGTTGTCGGGGAAAAACCCATGGACGATGCTGCGGCCTTCCAGCCGCGCAAAGCTCATGCCGATCATCACCGCGAAGGGCAGGACGAAAAAGGCCAGCACCCAGATCAGGGCGGGGGCGACAAAACCCGCCGCCCGGTCACGCTCAGTTTTCTCGATGCTGGCCATGGCGGATTAGTTTTGCAGCATTTCGGTCCACATATCCTGCATCTTCTTATCCAGCGCGGCATCCGGCACTGGATAAAGCTGGGTCTTGGCAAGGTATTCGGTCTGTTCGTCCCAACGCAGCACCGCCTTTTGTTCGGCAGTCAGCACATCGCCTGCTTTTTTGTTTGCTGGCATCCCCCAATAACACGACGAGGTCGCAAGCCGCGCCTGACCTTCGGGGCTAGTGATGTAGTTGATGAACTTGAGCGCGTCGTCCTGCTTTTGGCTGCCTGCCAGCACCGACAGAGATTGCGCCCAACGCACCGCGCCCTGTTTCGGGATCGTCCAATCCAGATCAGGATTTTCTGCGTGCAACACCGCGGTCAGCCATTCACCGCCGCCAACTAGAATATCGACCTCGCCGGTCGCCAGAGCCGTTTGCGAAGCAACCACGTCGCTGACCGATTTAGAGGCCTTGCGCAATGCCATCAGTGAGGGTTTCAGTGCGTCGAGCGACTCGGGCGTCACATCGGCGGTGGGCACGCCTGCGGCCATCGAAAGCTGACCCAGCACAGGCAGGTAATAGTCATAGATTGCGATGCGGCCATCGTATTTGCCCGAGGTGAGCGTTGCCATATCCTCCATATCGGCAGGGTCTACCTTGGATTTGTTGAATGCCACAGTGTTATAGCCGAATTTCTCGGTCACCGCATAGGTCTTGCCATCGCGGGTGTTGTTGGCGGCCATCACGGTTTCTGGAAAGAAATCGGCGGTAGCAAGCTTGTCGGCAGGCAGTTCCGCCAGCAGGCCTTGATCGACCGCGCGGCCCACGTCAACCGCGTCGATCACCATCACATCCCAATCGCCCGGTTGCGATTGATCAAGGATCGCGAGGCCCGCAGCGGTGCCCTCGTATTCCTTGAGGTTCACCTTGATGCCGGTTTCCTTTTCAAACGGCTCGATCAACGCGGGGTCGGAATGGTCGCACCAGACCAGCGCATTGATCTCTTGGGCCTGCACTGTTTGCACCGCCCCGAATGAGGCGCAGAGGGAAACGAGGGCCGTTGTGGTCAGTCGGTTCATGTCAGTCTCCTTGTTGGGGCTGGTTGTCCAGCGCGATTATTTCAGCGGGTTGGCCCGCCTGTAGGCTTCGGATTTCGGTAGCACGCAAAGCATTTCATAAAGCAGGTTCGCGGCCACCAAGGCGGTGGTGCCGCCCATGTCGTAAGGGGGCGAAACCTCGACCAGATCGCAGCCGACGAGGTTGAGGCCAGCACAGCCACGAATAATCTCCATCCCCTGCCAGATCGTCAGCCCGCCGATTTCCTGGGTGCCGGTGCCAGGGGCAAAGGCGGGGTCCAGGCTATCGATGTCATAGGTCAAATAAACTGGCGCATCGCCAATCTTGGCGCGGATCTCGGCCATCAGGGGCGCGAGGGATTTATACCAGCACTCCTCGGCCTGAATCACCGTCCAACCATTTTTGCGGCCCCAGTTGAAATCATCGGGGCTATAGCCGGTGCCGCGAAGGCCGATCTGGAACACCTTGTCGTTTTGCAGACAGCCCGCCTCGAAAGCGCGACGGAAGGGGGTGCCGTGGGCAATTTTCTCGCCAAACATCTCGTCGTTGATATCGGCATGGGCATCGACGTGGATCAGGGCGACAGGCCCGTGTTTGGCCGCAATCGCGCGCAGGATCGGATAGGTCAGGGTGTGATCGCCCCCAAGGGTTAGAGGAATGCAGCCAGTGGCAAGGATCTGGTGATAGGCCTCGGTGATGATGTCGACCGATTTTTTCAGATTAAAGGTGTTGATCGCCACATCGCCAATATCGGCCACCTGCATTGCCTCGAAGGGGGCGGCTCCGGTGGCCATGTTGTAGGGCCGTAGCATTACGCTTTCGGCGCGGATCTGGCGCGGGCCGTGACGCGTGCCCGAGCGGTTCGACGCACCAATATCCATCGGGATGCCGACAAAGCAGGCATCAAGCCCCTGCGCCGTGGCCTGCGTGGGCAGGCGCATCATCGTGGTCGGGCCGCCGAAGCGCGGCATGTCGTTACCGCCAAGGGGCTGGTTTTTGCTCTGGGTCACGGCGGTCTCCGAAGGCGAGGGGCATCGCGGAGAGTCTTGGGCATGGTCTTCAATTTGGCAAATGCAAAAGATGTGAACTCAGCTTTGAAGTTTATCAATCTAATGCGGCGGCGCTGAAGGTTTTGAGCAGGGTCGCCGCAAAGACGCTGGCGGCTTGCGACATCGCTGCGCCGCGTTTTGCGACTAGATCAAAGCCGACATCAAAGCTTGGCGCGACCGGCGAGAGACAGCGCAGCGCCCCCGCCTCAACCCAAGGCTTGGCAAAATGCTCGGGTAGAAAGCCGACGAAAGCGCCGCTTCGGATCAGGATAAGCTGTGGCTCGATTTCAAACACCACTGCGCCAATGTTGTCGAACCCAAGCGCCGCGTTGTGCTGATCGCGCCAATAGCCGCGCCCGACGGCGCGCTCGCGTTGCAGGTCTTTCAGGCTCAGCGCAGCCTCTGGCTTGGCGAAAAGCCGGTGAGCCGCGGCGCAGTAGAGGCTGTGGGTTTCGCGGTAGAGAGGGGTATAAACGAGGCCTGCCGCCTTGTGCGGAAAGCTTCCAATCGCAAGGTCGAACTGGCCTCTGAGTAGGTTTTCTTGCAGATCCTGCGGCGCGCATTGGCGGACTTCGAAGCGGATAGCACTTGGTCGGGCAAGAAAGCTCTCGATGGCACGGTGAAGCAGATTGTTCGGATCGGTGGCAGTGGCATCGACAATGCCAATGCGCAGGGTGCCGACCATCTGGCCCTTGAGCGCGCCAACCCTTGCCGAAAACTCGTCAAGCGTAGCCAACAGCTTTTGCGCCTCGAGGTGGACGACCTCGCCAGTTTCGGTGAGTTTGAAGCCTCCCCGCCCGCGTCGGCACAGGCTCACACCGAGGCGTTGTTCAAGTGCCGTGATGTGGTTGCTTATCGTGGACATACCGACGTTAAGCTCGATCTGGGCCGCGCTAAAGCCACCGTGACGCACGACGGCGTCAAAAACTTTCAGCAAACGAAGATCGGTTCCCGCGAGCAGCATTCAGATTGAGTAATATAAAACTATTGCGCGGCGAAAGCTTTTTTTAGGCGGCTGCAAGAATTTCAGCGGATGCCTCAAATTCGGGCGGTTTGCTCAGGCATCAGTCGCACATACATCGCGCCAACGCATATTCATCTTCATGATATGCAATCTGATGGGCGTTGTTGCAAAACTCTGACGGCGGGCGATTCACAAGGTGAATCAATGCGGTTAGACAGGCTTTCATGAGCAAGCCCCCAACTTCCCGTTATCGCACGACGAACTGGAAATCTTACAACGATGCGCTTAAGCGCCGCGGTTCACTGTTAATCTGGTTGGACAAGGACATGATGTGGCTCGCCCCGAAGGCGGGCCGCCCTGGTCGCCCACCAGTGTTTTCTCCAGCGGCGATACAGTTCTGCCTTATGGTGAAAGTTCTGTTCGGTCTACCACTGCGGCAAACGACTGGCATGGTGGGCAGCATCCTGCAGATGGCAAGCCTGGACTGGACGGTGCCCGACTTTTCGACCCTGAGCCGACGACAAAAGACCATCACGGTGCAAATGTCGAACCGCCGTGCGCCGGGGCCTCTGAACCTGCTGGTGGACAGCACGGGGATCAAGTTCTTGGGCGATGGCGAATGGCTTGCGCGCACGCATGGCACACATCGCCGCCGCCAGTATCGCAAGGTGCATCTGGCGATGGATACTGCCACCGGCGACATCCGGGCGGTGGAGTTCACCTCAAGGGACCACGGTGACAGCCCGGTTCTGCCTCATCTTCTGGACCAGATCCCACCCGATGAACAGATCGGCACAGTGATCGGTGATGGCGCCTTCGACACCCGCCGTTGTCACACCGCGATCCTTGATCGCGGCGGCACAGCAGTCATCCCCATTCGTAAGAATGGCCGTCGCTGGAAAGAGGATGCCCCTCCGCCCAAGCCCGCAACGACATACTCAGGGCGACCCAACGCTTGGGCAGGGCCATTTGGAAACGCTGGTCCGGCTAACACGTCCGAAGTCGTATCGAGGCCAGGATGCGATGTCTCAAAGCATTCGGTGAGAGGATCGCGTCACGAGACCCCGACCGCCAAGCTGCTGAAGTCCATATCCGTGTGGCACTCATGAACCGCTTCAATGCACTCGGCACCGCCAAGATTGAACGCGTTGCCTGACCCAAAAGGGGAAAGGGGAAGTCGCGTCTTAAAGCCGACTTATGCAACAACGCCCTGCAAGTTGCTCGAATGACCGCAATGGCGGGCTGCGCCGCAGCATATCGAAGCGATCGTGAAAAGCAGCAAAGGGCCGATTTCGTTCGCGCGTGCTAAATGACTTCCGGCATCACTGCGACGCTGTGTTCGTGCTCGGCAGTTGCCTCAAGCACGCCAGGGGCAGATCCTCTCTGAAGGCCTTCCACCTTGCGTCAGGGTGATTTAACAAGAGTGCAACGCTCAAACTCTCCCATACAGAAAGAGGCAAATCATTATGGCGGTCCGCTTGAAAGCCAGCCCAGAAACCTGTGTCTGGGGGTATTTCGACGCAACTCAAGATCCGGTTTTGGAATTACAAAGCGGAGAGACCGTCATCATTGATACGGTGTCTGGCGGCCCTGAGCAGATCCCCTCGCCTTCCGACGGGTTTCATATTCCCCCGGAGCTTTTGGACATTCACGCCAAGTCCTACCGCCAGTTGCCAGGGCATATTCTGACAGGACCAATTGCCATCGCGGGTGCCAGACCGGGTCAGGTGCTTGAAGTTCAGATTATCGACGTGCAGCTGCGTCAAAACTGGGGGTGGAACCTGATCCGGCCCTTGGCGGGGACGCTTCCCGACGACTTTCCGAACGCGCGCACCACACTCATTCCACTGGATCTCGACAAGATGACAGCCAAGCTTTCATGGGGTTTGGACTTGCCGCTCCGGCCATTTTTCGGCGTGATGGGGGTTGCGCCTCCGCCGAATTGGGGGCGTATTTCCACGATCCAGCCGCGCGCACATGGTGGCAACATCGACAACAAGGAGCTGGTTGCAGGTACCACGCTCTATCTGCCCATTTTCACAGAAGGTGCGCTGTTTTCATGCGGTGACGGGCATGGCGCGCAAGGCGATGGCGAGGTCTGCGTGACCGCGATTGAAACGGCTCTAGAAGGCACTTTCCGCTTTATTCTGCGGGATGATTTGCAGCTGACATATCCACGGGCACAGTCGTCAACCCATCTGATCACCATGGGCATGCACGAAGATCTGGATAGATGTGCGGAAATGGCGCTTCGAGACATGATTAATTGGATCGTCCAACGCACCGGGATGGGCCGCGAGGACGCCTATATGCTCTGTTCCCTTGCCGGAGACTTGCGGATCACGCAAACCGTCAACGGCAACAAGGGCGTTCATATGACAATGGAAACCACCTTGCTTGACACCAAAGCGCATTGAGCAAGGAACCGAAAACATGAGTATGAAAACAGCCGTCATCGGTCTGGGGATCATGGGCCGCCGCATGGTGGAACACATGGCTGCCCACCCTGGGTTCTCGCTGGTTGCGATATGGGACCCTGATGCTGAGGCTTGCCGTTTGGCGCAGGCTTTTGCGCCACATGCGCAAGTGACCGACACCGCAGAAGCAGCCATTGCTGCGTGCGATTTGGTTTATCTGGCTTGCCCACCTGCACCCCGCAAATCTTATGCTATGGCCGCTGCGGATGCTGGTAAATCAGTGTTCCTTGAAAAACCACTGGGCGTTGACGTGCAAGAAAGCAAGGCGCTTGTGGCTCATTTGGAGGCGTGTGGGGTTCCTGCCGCGGTAAACTTCACGCAAGCCGCAGGTGCCGCATTGAAAGGTGTGCAGGAAGCCGCGCGTTCAGGCACGTTGGGAGAGATTATGGGAGCTGACATCATTGTCACCTATCCGGCCTGGCCCCGGGCGTGGCAGCAGGCGGCAGACTGGCTAAGATTTCGCAGCGAGGGCGGGATGACACGCGAAGTGATTTCACACTTTCTGTTTTTCTCGCAGCGCATCCTTGGCCCCCTCTCCGTGACATGGGCGCGCCCGTCCTATCCGAGCGATAATCGTCTGTGCGAAATCCATATGCTGGCGCGATTGGAGACCCCAGATGGTCGCCCTGTAAGCGTATTGGCCAGCGTAGGCGGTGCTCAACCGGATCGGCAGGAGTTGACGATCAAGGGATCAAGTGCAAGCCGCCGCATTTCTGAATTCTATATTGATGCCGCCTCAGACGGCGGACCCTTTGCAGAAGTCGCAGAGCGCCCTTCGGACCCGCGGGCCGTCAGTTTACAGGCGCAATTGGACGACCTGCTGTTGTGTCTGGACAAAAAACCCCATCGGCTTGCAACGCCGCAAGAGGCATTGGAAGTGCAAATCTTGGTTGAGCAGATGCTCGCGGGTAAAGGATGATTTGGGTACATCGGCAAATGAAGCTCTTTTGCGCTTGAGCTAACGGCGCTCCGAAGACGGCTGCCTTCCCGTCCGCTTCGTGGATTCGCCAGCGGCCCCTTTTGCAGGTGCCGCGAAAAATGGGTTCCAACCGATTACGGAAGGCCGCACCGCGGCGAGAACGTCGGTAGATCAATTGCCGCTTTGGGCCGAGACCTTCAGTGCGTGTCAATTGGACCCCAAGGGTGGATTGCCGACGTTGCCTTGACATGCGCCAAAGTCTGCTAAGCCCTGGGAAGACCTTTGCCAAAGGAGATCGTGCGAGCGTGAACGGGCATAGGAGGTAAAACGTGCACTCGAGAAAAGTGCGCAGTATTGGCATGTGAAATTTGCTTGGCCGCCCGCCGCTATCGTCTGCAGCGGGCACTTTTAACTGAAGATCGCAAGCGCTCTCCGTCTGGAAAAAACGGTTTCCGCCCAACATGTGGGCAGCGCTACTCAAAACGGCAAGTTTTGCAGGCATATCCAGAATAAAGCCAAAGGTTACAGCTCTTTCGGCAAAGACACTTGACCAAATTAACTTCTAAGCACATGCTTAGAACAAATCCGGCTAAACGCCGTGTGGCAAGCAAGCCCGACCCGATCCCTTCGCTTTTGGAGGATTTTGGGCGGGCTTTTTTATTTGAGGGTCCTGTGAAAACCAGCGTCTCGGTTGGAATTCTCTACTCACGCAGTGGCAGCTATGCCCGCATCAGCGATGCGTGCCGAACGGGGGCTTTGAATGCAATTGTAGAGATTAACGCAGATCCGACCCGCTCTATTTCTTTTGTGGCGATAGAGCGCGATCCGGCGGGCGATGTTGATCACTATGGCCCGCTGTGTGAGGAAATTTTGCGCGATACTCCGGCGCGTCATATCATTGGCTGCGTCACATCTTGGAGCCGCAAAGAGGTGATCCCGACGCTTGAGAAATCGGGTGGCACGCTTTGGTACACGGTTCCATACGAAGGCTTTGAGGCCTCTGACCACGTCGTTTATCTGCACGCCTGCCCAAATCAGCATCTTTTGCCACTGCTGGATTGGACCTTTCCTGCCTATGGGCGGCGCGGATATCTGACGGGCAGCAACTACATTTGGGGCTGGGAGATGAACCGGCTTGCGCGCGAAATCATTCATACGGCTGGCGGCGAAGTTGTGGGTGAACGCTATTTGCCAATCGGGTCGGTTGATATTGACCGCATGATTGAAGAGGTTCGCGCGACCGAGCCCGATTTTATCTTGAACTCGTTGATCGGACCTTCGTCCTATGCCTTTCTAAAGGCCTATGCCGCTTTAGGCGCGAAAGATCCTCGTTTTAGCCCTGCGCGTCGCCCCGTTTTGTCGTGCAATTTGACCGAATGTGAATTGGCAGATATTGGCGAGGCGGCTGAAGGGTTAATAGCGGCAGGCCCATATTTTCACGATGGCACCCAGACCTTCGCAAGCAGCCACGAAGCTGCGGCCAACCGCGCTGTGCATGCCTTAGCGGATCTGCTGGAACCGACGCCGCAAGATGCAGGCGAGCCCATTGCGGTTTTGCTGAAGACCTCAGCAGGTCAACAAAGCGGCATCGACGCCAAAACGCACCACATCCCTCAGCCCGTGCTGATCTCCATTGTGCAGAATGGCGCCTTTAAAGTGGTTCATTCCGGCGGCCTTGTCGCGGGCGACCCTTATCTCACGCAACCTGTTCTAGCTCCGCCACGTCGCTTGCGGGTGGTATCATGAAGCGCGGGGTCAGGATCGTTGATCTTGGTGGCGCCCATGCCGTCATTCTGCACCGGCCTCATCCGGTCGTTGCAGCGCTGAGCCGCCAACTACTTGCGGTCGGCTTGCGGGTTACCACGCACTGGCCCGGGCTTGAAGCCGAAGCTTTGGCTGCAGATTTCGTGTTTTTTGATGCTGATATGGGGTTTGACGAACAGTTTCCTTGGCAACCCGGTCTGGCGCCGATGCCTTTGATTGCGCTGATCGGCTCCGAGGCCCCAGGTCGTATCGAATGGGCGCTCTCGATGGGTGCCACAGCCCAAATCTTGAAGCCAGTGGGCGATAGCGGCGTCTACAGCGCGCTGTTGATTGCGCGAAATGCCTTTGAGGCGCGGCGCGCTTTGTCGGCAGAAGTCGATGATTTAAAGCAGAAAATTGGCGAGCGTCAGACGGTGGTGCGGGCTGTGGTAATGTTGATAGAACAAACCGGAACGGAGGCTGCCGCCTATAGCATGCTGCGCCGCGAAGCTATGAACGCCCGTATCAGTCTGGAAGAGGCCGCAGCCCGTATGCTTGCGCGTGCATCCCGGCCACGAGATCGCCGCCCGCACGGGGGTGCCGTATGACCGCTGTGCTAGCAACGCGAGGTGCAAGTAGCGCTTTTAAGCGGTTGTTGCAGCGCAAGATGGCGCTGTTTGGGCTGGCGCTGGTGGTGCTGATCGTTGGTGCGGCCATTCTTGCGCCGATGATTGCACCCTATGATCCATATGAGCAACACTTTGACGGTCTATCGCTCTATGGAGAACCGCTGCCACCGGATGCCACATATCTACTTGGCACTGATCTATTGGGCCGCGATCTGCTGAGCCGGTTACTTTACGGTGCGCGCACTTCACTGATTATCGGGGTGATGGCCAATGGCATCGCCCTGATGATTGGCACTATGATCGGCATAACAGCAGGATATTTTCAGGGATGGCTTGGGTCGGTTCTGATGCGGTTTACCGATCTGATGATGGCCTTTCCAGCCTTGCTGCTTGCGATTTGCCTTGCCGCAATTTTTCAGCCTTCGATCTGGATTGTTGCCTTTGTGATTGCGCTGGTGAACTGGGTGCAGACGGCGCGCGTGATCTATACTGAGACCTCGGCACTTGCTGCGCGCGATTTCATCGCCGCCGAACGGACCTTGGGTGCCAGCACCGCCCGGATCCTGTTTCGCCATATTTTACCGCATTTGGTTCCGCTTATCATTGTTTGGGGAACCTTGGGCATATCAACCACTGTGCTGTTAGAGGCGACGCTGTCTTATCTGGGCGTAGGGGTGCAGCCGCCGACACCAAGTTGGGGCAATATTATTTTTGAAAACCAGACCTATTTTCAATCTGCGCCGTGGCTGGTGTTTATACCAGGCTTTGCCATCGTGGTGCTGGCGCTTGCCTTCAACCTTGTCGGTGACGCTCTGCGGGATGTGCTGGACCCAACCTTGCGGGGGTCTGACTGATGGCTGCGCTTGTTCTTCGTCGTCTGATCCAAGTCGGCCTGATCTTGCTCGGGGTTTCTTTTATCACCTTCTTTTTGCTCTATGTGCTGCCGGCCGATCCGGTGCGCCAGATTGCGGGCCGCTCTGCCACGCCGCAAACGGTGGCGAATATCCGCGAACAGCTGGGCTTGGATCAGCCGTTTGTCGTGCAATACGGGCGCTATCTGTTTGGCCTGTTACAAGGGGATATGGGGCGCAGCTATTTGCAAAAGACCGACGTCGCCACGCTGATTATGGCGCGGCTGCCTGCATCATTATTGCTAATGGCGGCGGGTATTGCAGCAGAGTTGGTGATTGGCCTGACGATGGGAGTGATTGCGGCGCTGTGGCGTGGGCGCGCAGTGGATAGTGGTTTGATGATGACCTCTTTCGTCACCGTCTCTGCGCCACAATTCGTGGTGGCATTGCTGTTGCTGTACATCTTTGCAGTTAAGCTTGGATGGTTTCCAATAGGGGGCTATGGCACTCCGGCGCATCTGGTGCTGCCTGCACTGACCTTGGGTATTTTGGGGTCGGGCTGGTATGCGCGGATCATGCGGTCGAGCATGATAGAGGTGCTGCGCGCCGACTTTATTCGCACGGCGCGTGCCAAGGGTCTTGCGCGCAGTCGCGTCATCCTGCGCCACGCTTTGCCCAATGCCATCCTTCCCGTCATTGCCATGATCGGTATCGACATCGGTATCTTCATGGGCGGGATCGTTGTGGTTGAGGGCGTCTTTGGCTGGCCTGGGATCGGCCAGCTTGCATGGCAAGCGATCCAGCGCGTCGACATCCCCATCATCATGGGTGTCACGCTGGTCTCTGCCTGCGCCATTGTTCTAGGAAACCTACTGGCTGACCTTATGGTTCCCTTGATCGATCCTCGCATACGAATTCGCTGACACCAAAACACCAACAGGAGAGAAAGCTATGAAAAAACTGCTCGCATCTACCGCGCTTATCGCAGCGCTTGCGCTACCTGCCTTTGCGCAAGAAACTTTGGACCCCAACGCCAAATCTGGCGGCGGAATTGTCGTGACCTACAAAGACGATGTTGCAACCCTTGATCCCGCCATTGGGTATGACTGGCAAAACTGGTCGATGATCAAGTCACTATTCGACGGGTTGATGGATTATGTACCGGGCACCACCGAACTGCGTCCGGGTCTGGCGGAAAGCTATGAGATCTCGGCAGATGGCATGACCTTTACCTTCCATCTGCGCGCAGGTGTGAAGTTCCACAACGGTCGCGAGATGACCGCTGACGATGTGAAATATTCGCTCGACCGCGTCACCACTCCGGCCACCCAGTCGCCCGGCGCGGGCTTTTTCGGGGCGATTGCTGGATATGACGCGATGGCAGACGGATCGGCTACCTCGCTTGCGGGCGTAGCGGTGATTGATCCTGCGACGGTTGAGATCAAACTATCGCGGCCCGATGCCACCTTCTTGCACGTCATGGCGCTCAACTTTGCCTCCGTTGTGCCGAAAGAAGCTGTCGAGGCCGCGAACGGCGATTTCGGCAAGATGCCCGTCGGCACCGGCGCGTTCAAACTTTCGGAATGGACGATCGGCCAGAAGCTTGTTTTCGCCAAGAACACCGACTTCTGGCGCGCGGGCCTACCCTATCTGGACACAGTGACCTTTGAAGTCGGCCAAGAACCCATCGTAGCACTGCTGCGCCTGCAAAACGGTGAAGTCGACGTTCCCGGTGACGGCATTCCGCCCGCCAAATTCCAGGAAGTCATGGGCGACCCTGCACAGGCGGCTCAGGTTATCGAAGGTGGTCAGTTGCAGACTGGCTACATAACCTTGAACGTGACAATCCCGCCTCTGGATAATGTCGAAGTCCGCAAGGCTATCAACATGGCGATCAACAAAGACCGCATCGTCCAGCTTATCAACGGCCGAGCCGTGGTTGCAAACCAGCCACTGCCGCCTTCGATGCCCGGCTATACAATAGACTACAAGGGCTATGAGTATAACCCCGACGAGGCTAAAAAGATGCTGGCCGATGCGGGTCTGCCCGACGGCTTTGAAACCGAGCTTTATGTGATGAACACCGATCCAAACCCAAGGATCGCCCAAGCCATTCAGCAAGACTTGGCAGCTATTGGCGTCAAAGCGTCGATCCAATCGATCGCTCAAGCCAATGTAATCGAAGCTGGTGGCGCGGGCACAGCACCGATGATCTGGTCCGGCGGTATGGCTTGGATCGCGGACTTTCCCGATCCGTCGAACTTCTTCGGGCCAATCCTTGGCTGTTCTGGCGCAGAGGATGGTGGCTGGAACTGGTCCAAGTTCTGCGATGCTGCCATTGATGCCGAGGCGACTGCCGCCGACAGCATGATTGACCCCGCTGCACCAGAACGCATGAAGATGTGGTCGGATGTCTATATGAAGGTGATGGAGCAGGCGCCTTGGGTGCCCGTTTTTAACGAACAGCGCTACACCATGAAATCCGCGCGTATGGGCGGGGCTGACAATCTGTATGTTGATCCAGTCTCGATCCCTGTGAACTACGACTACGTTTACGTTAAGGAGTAAGCGTTATGTGCAAGGCTTGTGCCTACACGATCCATGGCGCGCAACATCACTTTGGCTGGGACAATTCATTTGCCCCAGTCGAACGGGTAGAGCCCGGCCAAACGATCAAGTTTCACTGCCACGACAGTTCGGCGGGCCAGCTTGGTCCGTCGTCCAAAGTGGCGGATGTGGCAACGCTTGATTTCGGCAAGATCAATCCGGTATCAGGCCCGATTTGGGTTGAGGGTGCAGAACCCGGCGATGCTCTGAAAATTACGCTCGACTGCTTCGCGCCACAAACCCAAGGCGGCAAGGGCTGGGGCTGGACGGCGAATATTCCGGGTTTTGGCCTGCTTGCAGATCAGTTCACCGATCCTGCGCTTCATATCTGGTCTTATGAGGCTGATACGATGGCCCCCGCGATGTTTGGCAAAGAGGCACGTGTGCCTTTGAAGCCCTTTGCGGGCACTATCGGCAATGCTTTGGCTGAAAAAGGTCTGCATTCCATCGTGCCGCCACGGCGTGTTGGCGGGAATTTGGATATCCGAGACCTTGCAGCGGGCACAACGCTTTATCTACCTGTTGAGGTTGCAGGCGCCTTGTTTAGCGTGGGCGACACCCATGCAGCGCAAGGCGATGGCGAGGTTTGTGGCACAGCAATTGAAAGCCCGATGGATGTTATCCTGACCCTTGATTTGGTAAAAGGCGCCAACCTGAAAACGCCACGCTTTACCACGCCGGGGCCTGTGACGCGGCATCTGGACGCCAAAGGTTATGAGGTGACTACGGGCATCGGCCCCGACCTGATGACCGCCAGCCGAGATGCTGTCGCCAATATGGTTGATTTCCTTTGCGCGACACGCGGCATGGCAGCCGTTGACGCCTATATGTTGGTCAGCACCTGTGGCGACCTGCGCATTTCTGAAATCGTAGACATGCCAAACTGGGTCGTTAGTTTCTACTTCCCACGGTGCGTCTTCGAATGACCAAGCTGACAGACCTTGCGTCCGAGACCCGTTCGGTTTCGGACGCCACCGTGGTGCTGTCGCTCTGCGACTTGACGGTCTCCGTACGCAACCAAGGGGGAACCTTACCGCTTGTCAACGAGATCAGCTTTGATTTGCGGCGCGGCGAAACTCTGGCGATCGCGGGCGAGAGCGGATCTGGAAAATCGATCACCTCACTTGCGATAATGGGCCTATTGCCACCCCCAGCCGTCAAGATCACTGCGGGAAGCATCAGCTTAAACGGCGAGCCGCTTTCTACGCTTGGCGAAGCCGAGATGCGCATGATCCGCGGCAATCGCATCGCCATGATTTTTCAAGAACCCATGACCTCGCTGAACCCGATGATGAGCATCGGAATCCAGCTTATAGAAGCGATCAGAGCGCATTCAACCCTGTCGCAGCGGGAAGCTCGGGCAGAAGCGATTGCAGCACTGACCGCTGTTCGACTGTCTGATCCCGCACGCCGCATGAGCCAGTATCCTCACGAGCTATCCGGAGGTATGCGTCAGCGCGTGATGATCGCCATGGCACTTGCTCTTAAACCAGAGGTTTTGATTGCCGACGAACCCACCACCGCACTGGATGTAACGGTTCAACGCGAGGTCTTGGAGCTGCTGCGGGATTTGCAAGCGACACAGGGCACGGCGATTTTGCTGATTACACATGACATGGGCGTGGTCGCGGAAATGGCAGATCGTGTTGCCATTATGCGTAAGGGGCGCGTGGTGGAAACGGGCGAAGTGGCGCAGATTTTTGCAGCCCCTACGCAAAGCTATACTCGTGAATTGTTGGCCGCGGTCCCTCGCATGGGCCAAGGGGGTAGCGCAAAGCCGCGCCCGGAGACGGCCATCGTCGCTGATCTACAAGAGGTTAAGGTCGGGTTTGACATCCGTGGTGGGGTGCTGAACCGCATTACCCATCGCGTGCATGCAGTCGAGGGTGTCAGCTTTGACATCCGCGCAGGCGAGACGTTTTCGTTGGTTGGTGAATCTGGTTGCGGCAAATCAACCATCGCGCGCGCAATTGTCGGCCTAGTCGCGCACGAGGGACAGATTATGATTGCGGGCCAGACGGTTGGCGCAATGACAGCCGCCGCACGCCGCAGCCTTTCCACCAACGCTCAAATCGTTTTTCAAGACCCGATGTCCTCGCTGGACCCACGAATGACTGTGGGTGACCAAATTGCCGAGCCGCTTTTGATCCATGGCAATCACAACGCCGCTAACCGCCGCGCCCGTGCTTCGGAGTTGATGCTCAAGGTTGGACTGACAACGGCGCAATTGGACAATTACCCACATGAATTCTCGGGCGGCCAAAGGCAACGCATTTGCATCGCCCGGGCCTTGGCGCTTACGCCCAAACTGCTGGTAGCCGATGAAAGCGTCGCCGCACTTGACGTTTCCGTGCAGGCGCGGGTTCTGGCGCTGATACAAAGCCTCAAGGAGGAATTTGGTATAGCCATGCTGTTCATCAGCCACGATATGGCGGTGGTCGAGAATATTTCAGATCGGGTCGGCGTGATGCATCGCGGGCAGATTGTAGAGATGGGCAGCCGCGCCCAAGTGTTTGGAAATCCGCAACACCCCTATACGCGGCGCTTGATGGAAGCGGTTCCCGTAGCTGATCCCGCCTATCTTCACCCTATAGAGACGCGCCCCACGGAAGAGATAATTAGCCCCGTTTATACCAAGGGCACCATTTTAACCCGCAATAGACTGATCGAAGTCGCTGTTGGGCATCTCGTGGCTATCGAAACCTAAAGCAGGCGAGTTTTAGACCTGTCACGGTTTCATTCCGGTCAGGTGCTCATGTTAAGCGGCCTGCCGTTCGAAGGACATAGGGCTTTTCCAGCCCAAAGCTGAGTGTCTGTGGCGCAGGTGCTTGCTAAATCGATGCTTTGGCAAGCACTTGTCGAAATCAATGCGAAGGGACCTGATAGATACGACTTTAGGGCTGAAGAGTCATCTTTCTGAATGAAATTTACGGGGTGCTGAATGGCATTTCGGGCCATCCAAATATCGGGTTCGGGGGCTGCCGCATGCGCTCTCGCCTCTATGATCAACGGGGCCTGGCCCTAGTCAGCCCTTATTCACCATAAAGGATGCGGTGGGGTGGCCCGCCGCAATCCGCTCTGCCTCAAGTGCGGCAATCTTATCGTCAATATGACGACGGTCAGTCATGCCATGCGGGTTTTCCCGCGTCGCCATGGTTTCTGCGACATGCAAGAAACGTTCTTGCGCTACGGCATAAAGGCGGCGCAATTCGGTCAAGGGATCAGAGTGATCATCGGCGCTGATATCCAGCCACGCATAATCCTGATCGCGGTACAGCACCAAGCACGCCGATTGTTTGCCGCGCTTGTCGCCACCCGCGTCCTCACCTGCCTGCATCGCGATTAACAAGCGTTCTGCCAGCGGTTTGTCCATAGCAGCTTGATAGGCGGCGAGCGTATCTGCAATCACGGCAGGCCCTTCCAGCATGTTTCCCGCAACAGAAACCCCCTCGGCCACAAGATGCCCGCACCAATCCACACAATTCACCCCGGTAAAGGCCGCATTGCGCCCCTGCGCGTCAATCAGGTGGAATTGGCGGTTGGCGTGGCCATTGTCCCGATCTGTCAGAATGGGAACAATCGCATCGGGTGGTGCGCCCGCCTCTAACAGCCGCAAACCATCTGGGCCGTAAGTTGGGTTCACAAAGGCTTGCGTGGCGACCGCCCCGACCTGTCCTTTCAAAAACGGTACCGCGCATCCAACGGCAAAAAAGCGACTAGCCACCGCGATGCCAAAATGCCCGGTTCCCGGGTCGCGCGCGACAATAGAATAGGTCATATATCTTACCTCCCTACAGCATAGGCTTGCATCAGGCGCGGAGTAGCGGCTGCGCGCAACAATCCGTCTGGGTCACGCCGCGCTGCGGTCATCCGGCCCACGGTCCATGGTTCGGCTTCGGTGATCCGATGCCCACGCGCGCGCAGATCATCCAACACCCCTGCCCCAAGGCTTGTTTCGGCCATGATCATCCCTGGTTCGCGCGAGCGCGGGAAGAAACTGGACGGGAAATGGGTGGAATGGAACAGCGGCGCATCAATCGCCTCTTGCAGGTTCATGTTGTGATGCACATAGCGCAGGAAAAACACCAATTGCCATTGGTCCTGCTGGTCACCACCGGGGGTGCCAAAACTGAGCTGTGGCACCCCGTCTTTTAGCGCAAGCGAGGGCGTCAGCGTCGTGCGCGGCCGCTTTCCCGGCTCTAGCGATGTAGGCAGTCCAGGCTCCAGCCAAAACATCTGTGCCCGGCTATTGAGGCAGAAACCAAGCCCCGGAATCGTGGGCGACGATTGCAGCCAGCCGCCCGAAGGCGTGACCGAAACCATATTGCCTTCGTTGTCTATCACATCGATATGGACGGTATCGCCCTTCTTTTCCGAAAGATGTGCCATTGTCGGTTCATACACCGCCTTATCGGTCCGGCTCAGCGCCTCTAGCAGGGTCATGGTGCGCGCTGCCTGATCCTCATACCCCGGCACAATACCGGGACGCAGCTCCATGCTGGCGGTGGTACCAATCAGCTTGCGCCGCGCATCGTTGTAGTCATCCGACAACAGCACATCGAGCGGGACGGTCGCAAATTTAGGATCGCCATAATAGACCTCTCGGTCGGCATAGGCCAGCTTTTTGGCCTCAACAACATGATGCACGAAATCTGCCCCCATCGGGTCCATCGCGCCAAGGTCAAACCCTTTGAGCAGCGCCAAGGCTTGCAAGAACACCGGCCCTTGGTTCCACGCCCCGCATTTGGCGACGGTCCAGCCGTGATAATCATAAGTCAGCGGTTCTTCGACATGGGCAGCATAACCCGCCAGATCGTCTGCAGTCAGCACCGCGCGGTGCCGGTTGCCCGAGGCATCCATCACCTCGGCGGTTGCCAGATAGTCAGCAATTTTTTCGGCCACGAAGCCACGGTAAAAACAATCGCGCGCGGCATCAATCTGTGCCTCGCGACCCTCTTTTGCCTCGGCCTCGGCAAGAATACGGGTCCATGTCTGTGCAAGATCTGGATTGGTCACATTCGACCACGGCGCAGGGGCCACGCCACCGGGCAGCCAAGTGGCGTGCGAGGTCGGCCATTCGTCGCGGAAAAATTCAGCCAAGCCCGCAATCGTCGCGGCCACGCGCGGCAATACCGGATGGCCTTGTGCTGCATAGAAAATCGCAGGTTCCAGCACCTCGCGCAGGGTCAACCGCCCATAATCGCGCAACATCAGCATCCAACCATCCCAAGCGCCGGGGATCACCGTGGCCAACAGACCGTCGCCAGGAATCACATCCAGCCCTTCGGCCTTGTAATGCGCTATCGTAGCCCCGGCGGGAGCGGGAGCTTGGGCGCAGATCACCTCGACCTTGTCCTTGGCTTTGGAATAGATGATCGCGGGCATATCGCCGCCGGGGCCGTTCAAATGCGGCTCTACCACCTGCAATACCATTCCTGTGGACACCGCCGCGTCAAAGGCATTTCCGCCTTGCTCAAGGATTTTCATCCCCACCGCCGAGGCGATCCAATGCGTTGAAGTCACAACCCCGAACCGACCCAAGATTTCGGGGCGTGTGGTAAAAGCAGTCATATGGTTCCTCCTGAAACTCAGTGCTCGCGCGGGTCGAGCGCATCGCGCAGCCCGTCGCCCATAAGGTTAAATCCGATCACAACAAGGAATATCGCGGCCCCCGGCCAGATCGCCATCCATGGTGCTTGTGACAAAAAGTTCTTTGCGGTGTTCAACATGGACCCCCAGCTTGGCGCAGGCGGTTGCTGGCCCAACCCAAGGAAAGACAGCGACGCCTCGGCGATGATCGCGGTGGCAATGGTCAGCGTGGCCTGCACAAGGATCGGCGGGAACACGTTGGGCAGGATGTAGCGCGTCATGATCCGGATATGCCCCAAGCCAATGGCGCGCGCGCCTTCAACGTAATCCTCGGTCTTGACCGCCAGAACCTGCCCGCGTGTCAGGCGGATGAAGATCGGCACGGCCGATAGGCCAATCGCGATCATTGCATTGGTCAGTGACGGGCCCAGAAACGCGGCCAGCGCAATTGCGAGTATAAGAAACGGCATCGCAAGTAAGGCTTCGGTGCAGCGGCTGATGATGCTGTCGGTCCAGCCGCCGAAATACCCCGCAACCAGCCCGAAAGGCACGCCGACCACCACCGCGATCAGCACCGAAACCACCCCCGCCAAAAGTGAGGCCTGCGCCCCCCAGATCATCCGGGCAAGGACATCGCGCCCAATCTCATCGGTGCCCATCCACGCCTTCAAAGACGGTGCTTTGCGGATCGCGCCCCAGTCTGTGCCTGTCGGATCAGCAATAGGCAACATAGGGGCCAGCAATGCCAGCACTACAAAGACGGCGACAATGCAGGCCCCGACCAGCGCAGACTTGTTGGCGCGTAACTTTTTCCACGCCCTGCTTGAGGTTCGGGCCGGGGTGGTGACAACAGCCGTCATGACAGGGCCCTCAGCTTTGGGTTGAGCAGGACGTAAAGCACATCGGCCAACAGGTTCATCCCGATGAACCCAATCGCGGTGCATAAGACCACACCCTGAACAACTGCATAATCGCGGTTGAACACAGCATCGACGATCAGCTTTCCAAATCCGGGGATGGTAAAAATTTGTTCGGTCAGCACCGCACCGGCCAACAACTCTCCAAATAGCAGCGCTGACAGGGTGATAACGGGCAAAACCGCATTGCGAAACGCATGTTTCAAGATCACGGTATTGCGCCGTAACCCCTTCGCTTCGGCGGTGCGCACATAATCGGCCTGCAAAACGCCCAACATCGCGGATCGCGTGTGCCGCATCAAGGTGGCCGCCAGCCCGGTGCCCAGCACAAAGGCGGGCATGATCATCGTCGTCAGCGATTTCACGGGGTCCACCCATGGGCTTTCATAGCCCGAGGCAGGCAACCAACCAAGATTTACGGACACAAGCAAGATCAGCATGATACCTAGCCAGAAATTCGGGATAGACAGACCAGACAGCGCGACCACATTGGCCAGCCAATCCACCCATGTACCTTTGCGAACAGCCGAAAGAATGCCTGTCGGTATCCCGATAAGCAGCGCAAAGATCATCGCCATAATTGCCAGTTGAATGGTCACCGGCAGCTTTGAGGCTATCAACTCGGTCACCGGTTGGTTGGTGCGCAGCGAAATGCCCAGATCACCGCGCAGCACATCCCCCGCCCAATACAGGTATTGCATCGGGATCGGGTCGTTCATGCGGTATTTCTCACGCAGGAATTCGATTACTGCCGGGTCGCGGTCTTCGCCGGCCATCACAAGGATCGGATCGCCGGGCAGCAGCTTTTGCAACCCGAACACAAAGATCGACACAAGGATCAGCGTTGGAATCGCAATCAGAACACGGCGCAGGATGAAGGCAAGCATCGGCCAATCCAGTCACAAATTGAAGGGGTGGGAAATATGGGGCCACGTCGCCCCTTGCGGTTGCAGGCGTTGCCCGGCGCGCAAGGGCGCCGGGCAACAAGGGGTTATTCCATCGTCACACCCGACAAGCGGATCATGCCATCAGGATAGGCGGTGAAGCCTTTGAGCTTGTTCGACATCGCCCAAAGCCATGTCTGGTGGTACAGATATATGATCGGTAACTCTTCGCGCAGAATGGCGTTGGCCGCGTCATAGCTTGCCTTACGCTCGGCCATATCGGTCGAGGTGCGAGCCTTGTTCAGCAGCGCGTCAACTTCTTCCGAGCAGTACTTGCTGTCGTTCAAACCACCGGCACAGGTCATAAAGGAATGGATGTTGCCATCAGGGTCCGTCCGGCCTGACCAGCCAACCTGCGTGGCGTCATAATTGCCCGCCGATTGTTCCTTGAGCATGGTCGCAAATTCGGTCGCTTGCAGGGAAATATCGATCCCCGCCTCGGCTGCCATCGACTGAATGACCTGCATCAGTTGCATTTGCACCGGGTTGTTTGCGACCTGAATTTCCATCTTGATGCCATCAAGCCCGGCCTCTTTCAGCAAGGCTTTGGCGGCTTCCACATCGCGCGCTTGCACCGGGTTGGTCTGGTCATACCAAGGCGAGGTTGGCGGGAACGGCTGGTTACCCGCCGCATACACGCCTTCAAACACCACTTGGTTGATCACTTCACGGTCAATCGCCAGCGACAGCGCCTGACGCACCCGCTTGTCCTTACCGAACGGGGTTTCCGACCGTGCGCCGTTGTTCACGTTGACCGTAATGCCCTGATAACCAAGGCTGGTGGCCGCCGAAAATTGCAAGCTGCCATCGCCTTTGACCGCTGCCACATCCGAGGGTGCCAAACGTTCCAGCATGTCCAAATCGCCCGAGCGCAGGTTGGCCAGACGCACAGTTGTGTCGGGGATCGGCAAAAAGATCAGCCGATCAAAGCTGTAATTAGCCGCATCGTAATGGCCGGGGAATTTTTCAAGAACGATTCGGTCCTGCGCAATCCGCTCCACAAACTTGTAGGGGCCGGAGCAAACGGGATTGTTCGCCAGTTCAAGGCCCTGCGCCGCCGCCGCTGTTGGCGACAGCATCATACCCGCGCGATCTGAAAGCTGTGCGATCAGCGTGGCATCGGGGGACGAGAGGTTGAATGTCACTTCATGTGGGCCGGTTGCCACAACCGTTTCCACGGAAGATAGTTCCGACTTGCGGCGGCTTTCCGGCAGGGTTTTGGAGCGTTCGATATTCGCCACCACAGCGGCCGCATCAAAAGGCGTGCCATCGTGGAAGGTTGCATCAGCGCGCAGTTGCATGGTCAGGGTCTTGCCCTCATTATACCACGCCCAAGAGGTTGCCAGTTCCGGCACGAACTCTAATTCCGGCGTAATGTTCACGAGTTTGTCGCACAGCGATTCAAACACGATCCGGCCCACAAACGTGCGCGCTTGATCGGTATCCAACGCGTCCGGGTCTTCCTGAAGGCCGATCCGGAGGTCGGCGGCATAGGCCGAGGTCGTCAATGCGACCGACGCCAAAAGCGCGGTCATCAGCTTTTTAATCGTCATGGGGTGGTCTCCTTGTTGATGCTCTTGTTTTGGATATCCGTCGCGGCGCGGTACATGGCAAAGCGCGCCTCGGCGGCAGGACTGCGGGACCCGGCTTTTGCGATGGGCAAAACAGGGATGGGCAGAGTTTGATGGTGGTGACAGGCAACCTGATGCCCCGCCCCCTGACCCGCGTCTTGCAACGGCGGCGGGGTGGTGCGGCACAGGTCGGTGGCATGGGGGCAGCGAGTGTTGAACTTGCAGCCTTTGGGCGGATTGGAGGGCGATGGAATATCCCCGCCCAACACCACACGCCCGGCACTTTGCCCCGGCACAGGCACCGGGATCGAAGCCAAGAGCGCCTGCGTATAGGGGTGGCGGGGGCTCGTGAACAAGGTCTCGGTGTCGGCCAGTTCCACCACTTCGCCAAGATACATCACTGCAATCCGGTCGCTCATGTGCCGGATCACGGCCAGATCATGCGCAATGATCACCAGCGTCAGGCCAAACTCGTGCTTCAGGTCTTCCAGAAGGTTGACGATCTGCGCCTGCACCGACACATCCAGCGCCGAAACAGGCTCATCACCGATCAGCAGCTTCGGCCCCGATGCGAGCGCCCGCGCGATGCAAATCCGCTGCCGCTGCCCCCCCGAAAACTCATGCGGATACCGGTCCGCCATTTCCGGGCGCAAGCCCACCCGCGCCATCAGATCGGCCACCTTTCCGCGCCGTTCTGAGGCCGTGAGGGTGGTATGGACCTGCAACGGCTCACCTATAATCGCCTCAACGCTCATCCGTGGGTTCAGCGATGAGAACGGGTCTTGAAAGATGAACTGCAAGTCAGACCGTAAGGCGCGCAGGCTGGCCGCATCCAACCCGGTCAGGTCTTGCCCGTCATAGATCACCTCGCCCTCGCTGGCATCAATCAGTCGCAGCAAAAGCCGGGCAAGCGTGGACTTTCCACAACCGGATTCGCCGACGATGGCAAAGGTTTCCCCGCGCCGCACCGCAAGCGACACCCCGTTCACCGCATGGATGGTCGAGGTTTTGGCAAACAGGCCACCGCCCACGGTAAAGCGGCGGTGCAAATCGCGGGTTTCAAGGATGATATCGTTCATGCGGCGCCCACCATGGTTTCGAGTGGTGCGCGCAAGCAGGCAACAGACTGGCCATCGGCAACCGAGATAAGATCAGGCCGGGTGGTGCGACAGGCGGCCTCAACAAAGGGGCAGCGGGTTGAAAAACGGCAGCCCGCAGGCATCGCCGTTGGCAAAGGCACCGACCCGGTGATGGTCAGCAACCGGCCCTGACGCCCTGCAATCGCAGGCATCGACCCCATTAAACCCAAGGTATAGGGGTGCTGCGGTTCCGCAAAAATCTGCGCGACCGGGCCGCTTTCCACAATGCGCCCAGCATACATCACGGCCACATCATCCGCGATTTCGGCCACCACGCCCAGATCATGGGTGATCATCAGCAGCGCCGCCCCTGTCTCATCCTGCAACTCGCGCATCAGATCAAGGATTTGCGCCTGAATTGTTACATCAAGCGCAGTGGTCGGCTCGTCCGCGATCAACAACTCAGGGTCATTTGCCAAGGCCATCGCGATCATCACGCGTTGGCGCATCCCACCAGACAGCTGGTGCGGGTATTCATCAAGCCGCTTTTCAGGCGCGGGCATCCGAACCCGCTTGAACATCTCAAGCGCACGGTCGCGGGCTTCGGCCTCAGTACAGCCTTTGTGGCGACGTACGGCTTCGGCCACCTGATGCCCCACGGTGAAGGCCGGGTTCAGGCTTGTCATCGGTTCCTGAAAAATCATCGCCATACGGTCGCCGCGCAAATCTTCGATGTCATGGCGCGGCAAGGTGAGCACATCGCGGCCCTGAAACCGGGCGGAGCCGTGGGTGACCGTCGCCGCCTTTTTGGGCAAAAGCCCCATGATCGCCAGCGAGGTCACCGATTTCCCGCAACCGGATTCGCCGACAAGACACATGGTCTTTCCCGGCGCGATGGAAAAGCTGACGCGGTCAATAAGATCAACCGGTTGACCGTGAAAACGGATCGACAGGTCTTCCACCTCAAGGATCGGATCAGGAGACTTCATCAAGGGCCTCCAATGACGCAAGCAGTAAGATACCGTCGTTCAACGCGCTGATATGTGCCCGCATCGCCTGGCCTGCGCGCACCGGATCATGGGCAACGATGGCATCTATCAACTCGTGATGTTGTCGCGCATAGAGGGCAAGGTTGGCGCGGCTGCGCGCCCGTTCCCGCAAGGCCCGCCACGTGTCATCAAGGCGCGCGCGATCTATCGAATCAAAAATCATCATAAAGAACCGGTTTCCAGCCGCCCTCGCAATCTCGCGGTGCAAGGCGGAATCCCAAAGTTCGCGGCCATCCGCATCCTCGGTGGCCTCAAGCCGGGTAAGAATATCGCGCATCCGTGCCACCGCCGATGCGGACGCGCGCAGCGCCGCAAGCTGCGCCAGTTGCGGCTCCACCCGCAAGCGCACCTCCATCACTTCGGAAAAATTCGCCTCGGGCGCTTCCACCTCATCCAGTGTATCGGGGCGCGGACCGGCAAAGGTGCCAGCCCCCTGACGCCGCCATACCAGCCCTTCGGCCTCCAGCACCTCCAAGGCCCGGCGCACCGAACGGCGGCTGATGCCCAGCGTCTCTGCCAAGCCCCGCTCAGTCGGGATTTTGGCATCGCCGGTTGCGGGAATGTCGCGCAGCATCGCCCGAAGCCGCTCCAGCGCGAGGGAAGAGTTGTCTTGATCGCGGTCAATCATCTTGGACCTTTGTGAACCAATTCTGACTTTTCTATCATTGGTTCGGCCTGCCATTCCGGCAAGGCAGAAAAACAAAATCTAGGCGAAAAGCTTTATTCGATCCATTCATCCCTTAATTTTGCACAAATTTTAAGCAAATTTTGGTGTAAACGCCCTACTTTGGTCAGATGCATATGCCCTGGAGGGAATCACTCTACCAGATTGGTTCGCCACAAGACCTATTCGAGAACCACAACTATTGGTCCGACATCGCGAGATGGCACCTACGGTTAAATGTGTGGAAACGAACGCTCAGGCCCGATTGCCCCGGGTCACACCAACGCCTTGCGGATCATCATATGCACGCCCTTTTCGCGGTTGACCGTCTGCGTGATCCGCAAATCCCCCGCCAATGCGCACAGCATATACGCCTCGGCCCGCGAAATCCCGACGCGATTGGAAACCAGCGTTATCATCCGGCGCAGCGCAATTTCCACACTGACATCCAGATCGGGGTGCATGCCCATTGTATGCGGCGGCCACGCCCCATTGATTTGGCCTGTTCCTGACGCGTGAGGTGCCTGCGAGAAGGTCTGCGTTAGCAGATGGAGGTTGCGCATGGCGGACGGTGGCGATGGATTTATGGGGCGGTGCGAGGTTGTCGAGCCGCGACGGCGGGGCAAGCGGCGTTGGCCTGATGAGGTCAAGGCGCGGATTGTCGCCGAAAGCCTTCAGCCGGGCGCGCGGGCTGCGATGTGGCGGCGCGCTATGACACTCTGCCCCATCATTTGTCAGATTGGCGCCGCCATGCCCGGCACGGTCTGCTGGCCCTGCCGGGTGAGCTGATTGATGCATTGAACGGATCGCCAGGGCCAGAGGCGGCGGAGCCTGCCTTTGTGCCGCTGTCCATTCTGCCTGAGCCCATGGATCAGCCGGTATCTTCCACGGCCGAAGCCGCGCAGGGCGGCAGCGGCGTGATGACGATTGAGGTCGGATCCGATCTGCGCTTGCGCATTCCCGGTGATGTTACGGTGGAGCGCGCGGCGGCGCTGGTGCGGGCGCTGCGGGGTGCATCGTGATTGTCGCCGGTCAACGGCTGCCGATCGTGATCGCGACGAAGCCCGTGGATTTCCGCTGTGGGCATAACGCTCTGGCGCTGATCGTGCAGACTGAGCTGAGGCTGGATCCGCATTCCGGGGTGACGGTGGTCTTTCGCTCAAAACGCGGGGACAGGCTGAAGATCCTTGTGTGGGATGGCAGCGGAATGGTGCTGACATACAAGGTTCTGGAGCAAGGCAGCTTCGCCTGGCCGAAGGTTCAGGACGGGGTCATGCGGCTGTCCCGGGCGCAATTCGAAGCGCTGTTCGAAGGTCTGGACTGGCGGCGGGTGGTGGCGCAACGGGTGCTGGCACCGACCGCGGCAGGATGACTCAGGCAGCTGTTTTTGACTTTGTTTTATTGGTCTTTCTGTCCCGGTTCGGGTAGAAATGCGCATGTCGCAGTCCTTCGATCTCAGCCAGTTTCCGGACCTGCCGCCCGAGGTGGTGAAGGCCTTTGCAGCTGTTCAGTTCGAGCTTTCGGTCGAGCGCGCTGCGCGCCAGCATGAGCAGTCTGTGGTTGCCGAGAAAGAGGCCTTCATCGCAGAGCTTGAGGCGCTGATCGAGAAGCTGGAAGGCCAGGTTCAGGATTATCGGCGCACCAAGTTTGGTCCGAAATCCGAGAAGCTCGATCCGGCGCAGCTGGAACTGGCGCTGGAGGACCTGGAAACGGCTATCGCCGAGACGCAGGCGCAAATCGCGGCTGTTGAAGACAGGATCGCGGCCAGCGAACCGGATCCCGAGAAGCGCAAGCTGCGAGCGCCACGCAAGGTCCGGGCGCTGCCCGAAAGCCTGCCGCGCGTCGAGAGAGTGGTCGAGCCCGACAGCATCATTTGCCCCTGCGGCTGTGGTGACATGGTCAAGATTGGTGAGGATCGGAGCGAACGGCTGGATTACCTCCCCGCGCGCTATCAGGTCATCGTCACGGTACGCCCCCGATATGCCTGCCCCAAGGGGCGCACCGGCGTGGTTCAGGCGAAGGCCCCCGCGCATCTGCTGGAGGGAAGCTGGCCGACCGAGGCGCTGCTGGCCCAGATTGCGGTGTCCAAGCATTCCGAGCACATGCCGTTGAACCGTCAGGCCGTGGTGATGGCGCGCCATGGGGTGCCGATCGAGCGGTCCGTATTGGCCGATTGGATGGGCCGGACCGGCGCGCTGATCGCCCCTGTAGTCGATCACATGGCCAAGCAGCTGCTGGCTGGCAGCACCCGGCTCTATGTTGATGAGACCACCGCCCCGGTGCTGGATCCGGGCAAGGGGAAGACCATACCACGCCATCCGTGGCTCGGACCCGGATAATCGCATCGCCGTGCGTCAGGATCTGTCCCGACCGCTGGTCGATGAGTTCTTCACCTGGCTGGCCGCCCAGGCTGCACGCGTGTCACGCAAATCCGATCTCGGCGCGGCCATGGCCTATATGCTGCGCCGCCAAGATGGCTTCCGGCTGTTCCTCGAAGACAGGCGCGTCGACATCGACTCCAACCTCGTGGAAAACGCCATCCGCAGCCCGGCGATGAACCGCCGCAACGCGCTCTTCGCCGGTCATGACGAGGGTGAACGGAACTGGGCCCGCTTTGCCAGTCTGATTGGCACTTGCAAGATGAACGGCGTCGAACCCTATGCCTATCTGCGCGATCTGTTCATCAAGATGGCCAATGGCCATCTCGCCAGCAACATCGACGCTCTGATGCCATGGGCCTACGCACAGCAGGCCAACGGCGCA
>JAQWWH010000060.1 GCA_029255105.1 Flavimaricola sp.
CAACGGCAAGAAAACACCAAGCCAGGACGAGGTCACCGCCGCGCTTTGGGCCAGATTTTGTAAAGAGGCTGATCTTTCTGTTGTGTCAGACCGTGGTGCTTGGACAATCAACGATGCCAGGACAAAGGCACAGGCCCGGTTGCGCGAGGTTATTGCTGGCACCTACAGCTTTGTCGCCCGGTCAGACAACAGCACACTCGTTGCGGGGTCACAGCAGGTCAAGAGACCTACGTTGGTTTCAGCCACTGACGCCCAGTCCCAACTTGAAGGCATCCTGAATTCATTCTTTGAGCAACTGGCTGATGGCAACGCCCCACGCGCAGGTATTCGTCTCACGATGGGTGCGGGTAAGACGCGAAAGACAATCAATCAGCTCATGCAGTATCTGAAAGATCGCGAAGGCCAGTCCGTCGAGGTGTACGTGCCGCGCCATGACCTTGGATCCGAGTGGGAAAAGAACCTCAACGGCATCAACGCTGACGTCGTCCATATCTACCCGCGTACAGGAGGTCAGTGGGACAAAGCGAACGAGACCTACCCATTCCCGATCCTGTGCCAAAGGTCAGATTATGTTCGCGATTTGGAGGCCAAGGGGCACAGCATATACAGCAACGCCTGTCTCAGTCGAACCTCTGGCAAACAGTGCGCGTTCTTTGGGGACTGCAGCTATCTGAATCAGTTCAGAGACCGTATCCATGACGCCCAACCCCGGAACACTGTCCGCATTTACACCCATGCCTCCCTGTTCTTGAGCCGGAATGAATTCGAACGTCAGAGAACGCCAGACCTTGTGATCATTGACGAGGCTTTCCTGTCCTCTGCTGTCAGTAATCTGCCGTCAGTATCTTTGAGTGAGATCACACAGCACGTCAGATCAGATGGACTTGCATCGCTGGGGTTTGAGTTGTTGGAATGCCTGTCGAACAAACAGGGGCAACTCAGTTACCTCAGGGACAAGGACATAGGAGCCTCTGACTTCCAGTCTGTTTCCCTCGGTCACCTTAGTTCCGAAACACCCTTTGATGCTGACGTAAAAGAAAGCCGCAATGTTGGATCAGCCAAGATCTATCAGGCCATGCAGTTGCTCATCGATGTGGCGGCGCGAGAGATTGAAGATGAAGGCCGTGAGAGCTTTGAGCAGCTAGTCTACGACAAGCATAGCAACGAGATCGTGATCTGTGAGCATAAGCCAATCAGGATCCCGGCGGGTGTTCCTGTGCTGTATCTTGATGCAACAGCCGACCCAATCATTACCGAGCCTTACCTGCCCAACCTTGAGTATCACCGGATCGATGCAAGGCAGTTGGCTGTGGTCAGTCAGGTTCACGACAGGACAGGCAGCAACTCCTTTTGGGACGAAAAGATAACGCAAGAAACCAAGAACCGATCTGCTGACACGTACAATGAACAAAGCAATGACCTGGCGAAACTAATCATTGTCTTGAACGAATGGGCGAAGGCGGGAGAAAGCCCTCTGCTGGTGGGCCACAAGAAACTGTGTGATTTCCTCAGGAAACATCCAAAGCTGGACCAGGGAGTTGCTGTTGCACACTTCATGTCACTGAGAGGATCAGACGAGTACCAAGACAGATCCGTCATCTTCATCACTGGCAGAAACCAGCCGCCACCAGATGCAATTGATCGTCAGGCCAGAGCAATATTTGGGGCCTCAGGATATACGCTGAAACACGATGACCTTGAGGACTTGCCATTTGGTCAAGCAGACTACCGGCTGTCTGAACGCAGCAGCCATCAACCCTCAGGCATCACTCTGAGAGCTTTCAGTGATCCACGTATCGAGGCAGTACAACGACAAATTCGAGATGCTGAGACTGTTCAGGCTATCGCAAGGCTGAGGTTGGTATGGGCCAAGTACCAAAAGAGAGTGTTCCTATTGTCGAACCTGCCGGTGGAGATGCCAGTAGACCATCTCGTTTCGTTCAGTGAACTAATGCCAGAACGGTTGGAGTTGGAACTGATCAAGCAGGGAGATGTCCCACTAACAGCACTTGGTCTCGAGAAGATGCGGCCCGATCTCGAACTAAATGAAGCAGCAATCACGAAGATGGTCCAACGCTCCAATGCTTCGGATCCCAAAAGGATGGTCTTCGCCCTACCAGATCTGGTTAAAGCCACCACGCAAATAGCGAGGTTCAAAGCCGGTAGTCCCCGCATGACGAAGCAACAGCACCTGTTCTTACCAAAGGACTTTGAGAAAAGACTATCCACAGCTCTTTTTAGCCCTTGGACCCAGCAACAAGTCCTAGAACATCTTGAGACATATTGGGGAATGGGGAATGTGCATGATCTAACGGTTGAATTTCTGTTCATCGCTAAGCCCCAAGTTTCGGCTAAATGACCGCTAAATGGACAAAGTGCTATAAGGATACTATAGGAAGTTGTCCTTTTAAGGACACAACAACAACGGCACTGTAGGCCGAAATCACAAGACAAACGACCAGTCCTGACCAGACGGCTAACACTGCAGGCTGGCACCCTGATCACCCCCTCGTCAGCCTTGATAGTTAATTAATCATTGTAAATGACTTATATGGTTTACGCACCATTAAGACAAACCGTACGCGCCGCCTGTCCGGACTGGCTGTCAGCGATAGCCTGACATACGGTGTGAACTTACCCCAGTTTCTGCAGGTCCAGGCGTCAGGCAGACTGAACAAATACCTACCAGCTACCTGACTGTAGCTCCCACCATCGAATGTGATTAAGCTAAACCCTTGAAGTATAAGTGATCCAAGGCATGACTTCCGAAAAACCGTCATGGAAAGATATCAAACAGATCATCTCGGGATGGTCGGGCCAGCAGTTGGTAGGTCTCGTTCAAGACCTGTATCGATTGGACCCTGACAACGCGACATTCCTGAACGCCCGACTGCTGCAACTGACAGCACCCAAGCAAACGCTCGCACCGTACAAGAAGCGTATTCGTGCAGCAGTCAGTCCGCAGGAGCCCTGGAAGCAAGGCGTTCGTCTGTCTGAAGGTCGTAACGCTATCAGCGAGTACAAGAAGGCAAACGGCAACGTCCGAGATACGCTGACGCTGATGATCTACTACGTCCAATGTGGGAACGACTTCACCCTCGAGTTCGGTGATATTGACGAGCAGTTCTATGACAGCATGTGCTCGATGGTCAGACAGATCAAAGACCGATTGCTGAAAGAACAGGACGCCAGATTGGCCGATGAGCTCCTGCCCCTACTGGAGAAAGAATTCGAACGCATCGATGGACAGATGGGTTGGGGATACCCCGACGAGTTCGGTGAACACCTTGAAGAGCTGCGGGATGCGTTCGGACGGTAACTGATGAGGCGTCAGTCTGGCTAAACGAATACCTTTCAGCCCGTAGACCCAATCAGAAATACTGCCCGCTGGCACTGGCCATATAACGTAACCCCACGCCCCCCGGTGTCCATGCCCCCCCTACCCCGTAGGAATCAACAAACATCTCATCTCAGTTTGTGGCGGGCCGATAAAACAGCCTGGTATCGCATCGATAGTTTGGAAAAGTTGTCTACTATGTGTCTACCAATCAAGTAATCAGATTCACAAAAACCAGCCAACCCCTTGAAATGCTGGCGATCCCACGAGGACTCGAACCCCGAACCTGCTGATTAGAAGTCAGCTGCTCTATCCAGTTGAGCTATGGGACCGCTGGGGTTCTTCTACGGCGCGTCAGACCTGTTTGGCAACGTCTTCCGGCTGAAGACCGCACCAAAAATCTTGGCCAAGATTTTTCAACGTTGTTGAAATTCATGAACCAAAAGAAAATTCTTATCGAGGAATTTTCGGCCGCGACTAGTGGGTCCAGACCCCACGCCGCGCCGTGGCAAAGTTCTCGCCATAGCCGCCGGCCCGCAGATTGGGCTTGCGGATCTTTGGCTCCTGAACGACGACCTCGATCCCGTTTTCAGAAGCATAGTCCAGCGCCTCTTCTTTCGAGGCGAAGGACATGCGGACCTGGGTCTGGGTATCACTCGAGGACGTCCATCCCATAAGCGGATCAACTTCACGCGCAGAGGCCGGCGCGAACTCCAGCACCCAGTCATGCGTTTTGGCTGTACCAGATTGCATTGCTGTTCTGGCGGGTCGGTAGATGCGTGCGCGCATAGTCAATCTCCAGCTCTGTCGCGATCTATATCGGGCAATCAGAGGGGCCATGCAATCCCCAGTGGCGCAAACGGGCTGCGACGCCGTCCAAGGCTGTTCAGGAGCTGCGAGACAATGCAAATCGAGGCTGTCCTTCGTTGTTCTTTGACCAAACTGACATAGATGACAGCTAAGGGCCCTTCGGGTTGCCGTTGTTGTCGCCGTCGGATCATGCTCTTCCGACTTCTTGAAGGTTCGAAAAAGCACCTCCTGACACCTCTGCTGACACTCTTTGTCAGCAGCCGGGGTTGAAGCCGCGGGCATTGGGGTCAATCTTAAGGGGCTTCAGGAGTCTTCTCAAATGCACAACAACTCGCCCGAGGCCATGCCGGTCCTCTACCCGGCGCCCGATGTCAAAACCCGCGAAAAGCTTGAAGGCGGCATTCGGTTTCGGATGCAGACGGATTTCAGCGCCGCCGGGGACCAACCCGCGGCAATCAAGGAGATTTCCGAAGCCATCCGCCAGGGTGAGCGGGATCAGGTCCTTCTGGGCGCGACCGGCACGGGCAAGACATTCACCATGGCCAAGGTGATCGAGGAGACGCAGCGCCCCGCTATTATCCTTGCGCCGAACAAGACACTTGCGGCTCAGCTTTATGGTGAGTTCAAGGGTTTCTTTCCCGACAACGCCGTAGAATACTTTGTGAGCTACTACGACTACTACCAGCCAGAGGCCTATGTCGCCCGGTCGGACACCTATATTGAGAAAGAAAGCCAGATAAACGAACAGATCGACCGGATGCGCCATTCGGCCACCCGTGCCCTCTTGGAACGTGATGATGTGATCATCGTGGCCTCAGTCTCGTGCATTTACGGCATCGGTTCGGTCGAGACTTACGGGGCGATGACGACCGACCTTGTCAAAGGCCAGATGTACGACCAGCGGGCCGTGATCGCCGACCTGATTGCCCAGCAATACCGCCGCAACGATCAGGCCTTCGGCCGGGGCACGTTCCGGGTGCGCGGCGATTCCCTTGAGGTCTGGCCCGCCCACCTTGATGACCGGGCGTGGAAGCTTTCCTTCTTCGGAGAAGAGCTTGAGGCGATCACCGAGTTTGACCCGCTCACCGGGCACAAGACGGGCCAGTTCGACCGTATCCGTATCTACGCCAATTCGCACTACGTGACCCCCCGCCCGACGATGCAGCAGGCGATCATTGGCATCAAGAAAGAGCTGCGGATGCGGCTGGACCAACTCGTTAACGACGGCAAATTGTTAGAGGCCCAACGCCTGGAACAGCGCACCAACTTCGACCTTGAGATGCTCGAGGCGACGGGTGTCTGCAACGGGATCGAGAACTACTCGCGCTACCTCACTGGCCGTGCGCCCGGCGAGCCGCCACCGACGTTGTTCGAGTTCATCCCCGACAACGCCATCGTCTTTGCCGATGAATCCCATGTGTCTGTCCCCCAGATCGGGGGCATGTACAAGGGCGACTACCGGCGCAAGTTTACATTGGCGGAACACGGTTTCCGCCTGCCCTCCTGCATGGACAACCGGCCCCTCAAGTTTGAAGAGTGGGACGCAATGCGCCCACAATCCGTCTTCGTCTCGGCAACGCCCGCGTCGTGGGAAATGGACCAGACCGGTGGTGTGTTTACCGAACAGGTGATCCGCCCGACCGGCCTTCTGGACCCGGTGATCGAAATCCGCCCGGTGGACACCCAGGTCGATGACGTAATGGACGAAATCCGCCGGGTCTCGGCCGCCGGGTATCGGACACTTGTCACCACATTGACCAAACGCATGGCCGAGGATCTGACCGAGTACCTGCACGAACAGGGCATCCGCGTCCGCTATATGCATTCCGACATCGACACGATCGAACGGATCGAGATCCTGCGCGACCTGCGCCTTGGCGCCTTTGACGTGCTGATCGGGATCAACCTCTTGCGCGAGGGCCTCGATATCCCCGAATGCGGGTTGGTCGCGATCCTGGATGCCGACAAGGAAGGCTTCTTGCGGTCCGAAACCTCGCTCATCCAGACAATCGGCCGCGCGGCCCGGAACGTCGATGGGCGGGTCATCATGTATGCGGACCGCATTACCGGCTCAATGGAGCGGGCAATGAAGGAAACCGACCGCCGGCGGGCCAAGCAAATGGCCTATAATGTGGAGCATGGGATCACCCCCCAGACCGTCAAAAAGAACGTCGAGGATATTCTGGCCGGCCTCTACAAGGGCGACGTGGACATGAACCGGGTCACAGCAAAGATCGACAAGCCGCTGGCGGGGGCCAACCTCAAGGCCGTGCTGGACGGGCTGCGACTGGACATGCGCAAGGCCGCCGAAAACCTCGAATTCGAAGAGGCCGCCCGCCTGCGCGATGAGGTGAAACGTCTTGAGACGGTCGAACTGACCGTCGCCGACGACCCTCTGGCGCGTCAGCAGGCTGTCGAAAGGGCGGTGGACGACGCACAGAAAGCTTCGGGCCGGTCAACCGGCGGTCGGGGCGGGATGCGCGGCGGGAAATCGCGATATGGGGGCAAGCGTTGACTGGAAGACTGGGTTTGCCACACTAACTGACGATAATGCGATTGGCCCTGCCCTTTGTGTTCCTCGCCTGTCCCGCCGCCGCGTGGGAGTATACGCCCGTCCCCATATGTACCCTCAGCCAGACAACTGAGGCCGCCGAGGTCACGGTGACCTACGACCCGGCTTTACCGGAGTACGCCATCACCATCACCCTGCTGGATGGCACATGGCCAGACGGGCCAGTCTTTACCCTGGCTTTCGAGGGGGGCACCCCGTTGACCATCCAGACCGATCGGCATGCCTTGTCAGACGGGGACAAGAGCGTGACGGTAAGGGATCGGGGTTTTGGCAATGTGCTTAACGGTATGGAGTTCAGCGGGATCGCCGTCGCCTTGCTTGGCGATGCAGTGCTTCCGATACCACTGACCGGGATCAAAGGGCCAATGCAGTCGTTCCGTAATTGCCCCGAGGATGCACTATCCTAACGAGGCTGGCCTAAGGTTGCCTGCGATAAGTCCTACCGCAGTACGTGGACCGAACAACGGGCATGGCGGACCACCCGAGCGGCTGTGGCCCCAAGAAAGTAGTCCTCTATCCCTGGTCGATGCGAGGCCATGACGATCAGGTCATTGTGATGCACCTCTGCCCAGTCGACGATCTCTCGCCCAGCATGTCCGTCAATGACCTCGCATTCGGCCCCTCGGACGCCCCGCGCCAGATTGGAAAGATCGGCCAGCAGTTCCTTGCGCTGGTGGGCCCGGAACTCTGAGGGCATGTAGGTCGATGCATAGCCCGGGATAGGGTCCATGATGTGCAGCATGGTGATCTTGGCACCCGGCGAGGCCAGACCTTCTGCAACCGCGATGGCACCAAGAGAATCCCGACGGCCCTCAAATGAAATCGGAAGCAAGATATTGTTGTACATGGTGTTTCCTCTCATTTCTCCAACAGAGTCTGCACCCGGCCAAGGAAAAGAACCTTGATCCATATCATGAAGGCTGGAATGGTCTTGTCTGTCGGGCAAATCGCCGAAAACGTCCCAGAGGTGTGCAAGTCGGGATGACTGTTATCGTGATACTGGGCTCGGCGAATTGGGCCAGCGGACCCTCTCCGGCCTTGCGACGCCGGACCCTTTATGGGGCCAAGCTATTTCACGAAAGCAACGCCGCCTATGTGGTTGCCTGCGGCGGGCTTCTTAAACACCCCCCGATAGAGGCCGAAGTGATGCGCGACATTCTGCAATCGGCTGGCGTGCCAGACGAAGTCATCCGGCTGGAGACCCGGTCGACCACGACAGGCGAGAACCTGAATTTTGTTCTGCCGATCCTGGACGACCTTGGAACAAGATCGATTATTCTGGTGACAGATTGGTATCATCTGCCCCGGGCCAAGCTTGTCGCCCGTCGACTAGGGCTAAGCTGCGTCGGGGTGTCCCCCGGGCTGCGAGCGACCCATATCGGTCAACAGGCCCGGTCTGCCTTGCGGGAAATACCGGCCTACATCGCCTATTGGCTGCGCCTAAAGGGCCGACCAGGGCCGAAATCCTAAGGCGACGTTAACCTTTCGTCTGCAGCCTGTTGGCATGACCACCCGAACCGCCCTTTCCCGTGGACTTTGGATTTGCCTCTTCTGGCTGATCTGCGCGCCAATTTCGGCGATGGCCGGGGCATGGACCCAAGAGGAAGGCAGTCTGTTCGTGTCGATTGGGGGTAATGTCGCCCTGTTCGACCATGCAACACGGCCGGTCCACTACGATCCGACGTTCTTCCTGGAATATGGCCTCTCACCCCGTTTGACCCTGGGTCTAGACGGCTACACCGCCGACAAGGGAGAGGCCGGAAGCCTGTTCGGCTTTGCAAGAACCCCCATAGGACGAACAGACGGCCCTGTTGTTGTCGCGCTAGCCTTTGGCCTGGGCCTGACCAAGACGCCCACCGGCCCCCTATGGGAAACCGTCCGCATTGGCGGTCACTTGGGCCAGGGGCTGGACCGCGGTTGGCTTGCGTTCGACGCAGAGGCGACGCGGGTCTTGCAGCAACCCTTGGTCCAGACAAAGATGGAATTGACATGGGGGCACCGCCTTGGGAACGGCTGGACGAGCGTCCTGTCAGGACAGATCGGGTCCGGACTGGAAGGCAACTTCTATGCCAAGATGAACCCGTCGCTGACCTATGACCTGACACAAAGTATTCGGCTTCGGGCAGGCTATGTGCAGGCCCTTACCGGGGATAGGGGGAGCGGGCTAAGCGCACAGGTCTGGGTGGATTTCTGAACGCATATCACCAGCCTTCTGTGCCAGGCGCGCCCTTGATATGGCCGGTCAGGTTGCTCGTGACCCAACCTCCGTAAAAATCCCCGGGCTGGGCCAGGACGCGTTCTTCGCCAACCCAGGCTTCGTCGACCACCGATGCGTAGAAGGCGATGTGATCGCGTAGCGGCGCAAAAGCTGCTGACGGAACCGGGTAATCCCAGGCGGCCTGACGGACTTTGCGACCCTGCCAGTCCAGGTCGAAGTACCGGGCCTGGCCCTTCCACTCGCACCAGCTGCGGCGCAAGCCGGGCTGAAGCGCGTCCATCCTGATATCACGAATGGGGATGTAGTAGGTTGGCGGATGATGCGTTTCGCAAACCCTCCAGGCGGCGACGGTGCTTGCCAGCTCTTCCCCACCAAACACGACCCGCACAAGATGCGGCACGGTCTCAAGCAGAGGGGGACGAGGATAGGCCTGGACGTTCTCGATCGGCAGAATTGTCATGATACGCAATCTGTCACGCCGCTTGACACAGTCAAGCAGCAAGGCCAGAAACCTTGCCCATGGGGTCGTAGCTCAGTTGGGAGAGCGCGTCGTTCGCAACGACGAGGTCAGGGGTTCGATCCCCCTCGGCTCCACCAGATACTGGATCATCCGACCCGACCTTTGCCTCGGCATGACAGCAGAGGCGTCATATACTTCAGCCTGTAACATTCGCGTCACGGAAAAAGCGCGACATTGCGCTGTGCCCCCCGATCAGCAATGAGGGAGGACGAGGAGAAAATACCCCACATGCTTGACGCAACTGCCCGCCGACTGATGGACCCGACGCTTAACCGATTGGGCCGCGCAATTGCGTCTTGGGGCGTCTCGGCCAATGCGGTCACGATGATGGGGCTTGGCTTGGGGCTTTTGGCGGCCTTGCTGATCGCCTTGGGATGGCCGGGCCTTTCTCTGTTGCCGCTTCTGGCCTCCCGATTGGCAGACGGGCTGGACGGGGCTATCGCCCGGGCGACACAAAAGACCGACTTTGGCGGCTACCTCGATATCGCAGCCGATTTCCTGTTTTACGGGGCGGTTCCACTCGCCTTCGTGCTTAATGATCCAGCCGTAAACGGGGCAGCGGGCGCCTTCTTGCTCACGTCCTTTTACTTTAATGGAACAAGCTTTCTTGGCTATGCAATCCTAGCCGAAAAAAGGGGGCTGGAGACACAAAGCCAAGGGGTCAAATCGCTCTATTTCTCGAACGGCCTCCTGGAAGGGACCGAGACCATCGGGTTTTTCATCCTGCTATGCCTGTTTTCGGGCAGCTTTCCTTTGATGGCCTGGGTTTTTGGAAGCTTGTGTTTCGCCGGAGGCATCCTGCGGATCATCGCGGCCCGCAAAGTGTTCGGCCAGTAAACCTGTTTCACTGGAAAAGAGGCAGGCATTGCTGTAGCCGACCCCC
Source organism: Flavimaricola sp. (assembly GCA_029255105.1). Classification (GTDB taxonomy): domain Bacteria; phylum Pseudomonadota; class Alphaproteobacteria; order Rhodobacterales; family Rhodobacteraceae; genus Flavimaricola. The sequence goes on from JAQWWH010000060.1 coordinate 10,341, forward strand.
AAAGGGCGCAAGAGGCAGGCAATGACTTTGGCCACAACGGAAGACGCGATGGGCCCACTGATTTTGGGATCAGGTGGGCAGATAGGTACCGCGTTCCGGACCCTATGGGCACGTGGAGCCTGGCCTGATTGCCGACGCCCCCTTTGGCATAGACGCCAAGGCGACGACTTTTCCTGGGATATGCTTGCTGGACCGGCACCACGAGATCCCCGGTTGTCTCGGGCGCGCGGCGTGATCGTTTTGACAGGCGGCGTCTCAGGTGGAACAGACCCGTCCCAGAACGCCACCCTCGCGCATGCTGCAGTAGACCTCGCGAAACGAGAGGGCCTTGGCCCGGTCTTGCTATGTTCTTCGCAGGCCGTCTATGGCCGCGCCGAAGGCCCTCAGGGCGAGGGCGACACCCCGCACCCCGTATCGGCCTACGGACAAGCGAAGCTTGAAATGGAAGCGGCCGTTGCCGGACAAGACGGTCTGTGTTGCCTGCGGATCGGCAACGTCGCAGGAACCGACATGCTCTTGCGGAATGCAGCCCTGGGACCGGTCAAACTGGACCAGTTCCCGGACGGCCGGGGGCCGCGTCGCTGCTACATTGGCCCCAAAAGTCTGGCCACAAGCATGTTGTCCTTGATCGAGGCCCATCTAGCAGGCCAAATCTTGCCCAACATCCTGAACGTTTCAGCCCCAGGAGAACGGGATATGGCCGACTTGCTGACAGAAGCCGGAGCAAAATGGTCCTGGACGCCAGCGCCCGAAGCGGCGCTGCCCTCATTGTCATTGGATCTTAGCCTCATGAACAGCATTGCGCCACTGCCCGAGGCCTCCGGTTCAGCCCAATCACTGATCGCAGAGGCGCGCGCGGCAGGCTGGGGTCTTTCCTCATGACATGGGGCAAGCGCATCCTCGACCTAGCCGTCGCCCTTCCAGTCACGATTATCGCCGCCCCTATCCTGATCGGGCTGATCATCGCCCTTCTTCTGCGCGAAGGGCGCCCCATCTTTTATATCTCGGAACGCATGAAAACGCCGACCCAAAGTTTCGGCCTCGTCAAGCTGCGCACCATGCGACCCGCTCCCCCCGGGGCGGAGGGCGGAGTAACGGGAGGTGACAAGTCTGAAAGAATGTCCGACCTGCACAGGCTGCTGCGTCGGACCCGAGGCGATGAACTTCCGCAGCTTTGGAATGTCATTAAAGGGGACATGAGCCTCGTCGGCCCAAGACCGCCGCTGCGCATCTATGTCGAGGACTACCCAGAAATATACACAGAAGTCTTGAAATGCAGGCCCGGCGTGACGGGCGTTGCGTCATTGAGGTTTCATCAACGAGAAGAAGAATTGCTGGCGGCATGCCGGACTGCGGACGAAACCGACGACGTTTATCGGCGGCGATGCATTCCCCGCAAGGCAAAGCTGGATTTGATCTATCGTGAGAACCAAAGCGTCTGCGGCGACATCATGCTCATCCTTCAGACGATTGGCCGCCTCTTTGATCGAAAATAGTGCATCTGCTTGCTTAATTGACACAATCTAGTAGTATACTTGGCTTACAGAGATCTCGAATCCGCTAAGGATTTGGGCGTGTAAGTAGGTCAGACCGGTAGGTGGTTTCTGGGGCGCAAAAGGGTCGCGGCAGTAGTCGCGATTGTGCTTGCTACCAAGAATGGTGGCCAGCGGGAGTATGAAGAAAATTGGCTGTTCAATTTGTATTCGGGGTGCTCTTGAGGCTGGTCTCGGATCTTCCAAGGCCAGTTAAGCGATCTTTCATTGTCGCACTTGATGTGCTGCTTCTCCCGGTTGCAATGTTCTTTGCCCTTGCGCTTCAGCAAAGCAGGTTTCCCCACACCGCAGGCATGACGCAGCTATGGCTGTCGATGATTATCCTCATGACGCTGGCCGGATTGCTGAGTGTGACGATGGGGCTGCACAAGGTTCAACTCAAGGCATACGAGACCCGGGCCCTTGGCATGACCGCCCTGCACGCCTTGGTCGTCGGGGTCGCTTCCGCGCTTCTTGGTCAATTGTCGGGCAGTGGCAGCCCGCTATCGACCTCCATCATCTTTGCATTCGTCTTTTTCGGGCTCTGCGCCGGATCACGTTTTGTCCTTTTGCAGGTTTTGCGCTCCATCTACGCCCATGGAAAGGACCAGATCCGCGTCCTGATCTATGGGGCTGGTCGGATGGGCAAGCAGTTGGCAGCCGCCCTCAAGGCAGACGACACCCTGGTCCCAATCGCCTTTGTCGATGATGACAAGGAATTGCACTCGACCATCGTGCAGGGACTGACGGTCTATTCCGGCGTCGCCATTTCAGCCTTGGTACGGCAAAAGAAGATTGATCGCGTCCTGTTGGCGATGCCTTCGCAGTCTCGGGCGCGACTTGCCCAGATTTCCAGCCGGCTTGAGGATATGGGCCTGTCTGTCGAATCTCTACCCTCCTTCTCTCAGCTTGCCGGGAACGGCGCGCGACTGGTCGAACAATTGCGCCCAGTATCTCCGGGGCAATTCCTGGGGCGTGCCCCGGTTGATGCAGAACTGCCAGCCGGGGCAGAAACCTACGTGGGTCGATCGGTCCTGATCACAGGTGCAGGCGGATCAATCGGTTCGGAACTTTGCCGCCAGCTGATCATGTGCCGTCCCCGTCGCATCGTTCTGATGGAGATCAGCGAACTCGCACTCTATACGATCAACAACGAGCTTTCGGCCCTCGCCAAACACAACGATGTTGAGATCGTGCCATGCCTCGGCTCTGTCTGCGAGGCGCCGATTGTACGCCGGGTTCTTGAAGAGCACGCCGTCGAGATTGTCGTACATGCTGCCGCCTACAAGCATGTGCCGATCGTCGAACGTGATCCGGTTCCGGGCTTTTCCAACAACGTTCTGGGCACCCATACCCTTGCGCTGGCCGCGATGGAGGCACGGGTTAGCCGGTTCATCCTCATTTCAACCGACAAGGCTGTCCGCCCCAAGAACATGATGGGCGCCTCTAAAAGGCTCGCCGAGATTGTCATTCAGGATCTGGCCAGTCGCGCCACACCCGAACTTGGGGACACGATCTTTTCGATGGTGCGTTTTGGCAATGTTATCGGCTCATCGGGATCTGTCATTCCACTGTTCGAAGATCAGATTTCAAGAGGCGGCCCGGTCACTCTGACCCACAAGGACGTCACCCGGTACTTCATGACAATCCCCGAGGCAGCACGACTGGTCCTTGTGGCCGGCAGCTTTGCCAAGGGTGGCGATCTGTTCGTTCTGGATATGGGCGACCCGGTCTCGATCTATGACCTTGCCCGCCAGATGATCACGGCAGCAGGCTACACCCTGCGCAGTGAAGACTCCCCCGACGGGGATATCGAAATTGTCCTGACTGGCCTGCGCCCCGGTGAAAAGCTTAGCGAAGAGCTGCTGATCGGCAAAGGACAGACCACCACGCCACACCCCAAGATCCTGCGTGCCCGGGAAACCCATCTGAGCGAGATCGAGGTCGCCGCTTGCATCAAGGCCCTGCGGACCGCCGTTGCAGAGGCCGACGACAAGTCGATCCGGGACATCGTGGGCCGTTGGGTGCAAGAAGGAAAAGGGCAAAAGTCCCTCAAGGACAAAGCCCGCCAGACTTTTCCGGCCGAGTAGCACACGCGCCTTTGCTGCGAAACGCTAGGATGCTACGGCGATACGTGGGCGGCCTTGGGCAGTGACGCGGATCGTGGCCTCAATGAACATGGATTGGCCCTCTACCTCCACTTCCTTGATCTCCCGCGAAATGCTCAGCCGGATCTCCTCAACACCGGCGAGCCGGGCCCGATCCGATGCCTCTGCCTCCAGAGCGACTTCCAGCGCTTCGAGGGCTGCGTCCCTGTCTGTGTAACTGACCGGGCCACTTGGCAGGTGAGACGTGAACGTGCCCGGGCCTGACCCCGTCACAGTTCCGCTTGCGACCATGGCAACCTGACCGACAACCGCTCCGATCGCATTGGCAACGCCACCCTGTGCCGGCAACACCATCCGGGCCCCCAGCCGTTCTCCCACGGCGCCATAGTAACTGGCCGCCGAAGCACCAAGACCGATGACAGGCACACCCAGCCGAAGCTCGGTCTCGATCACCCCGCGATGCCGGTCAAGACCGGATGTCGTCAGCCCATGCCGCGCCAATGCTGCGGGCGACAGGCCCCAGTCCCGGCCATCCTCGGCAAAGGCGGTCTCAAGCAGGCAGGTGACGGTCTGGGCGGTCAGTTGGTCGATGATGGCCCGTGCCATGGGACCAGCCCCTTCCGCGATGCGCTCGCCTCGCCCGGATCGTTTACGGGCGAACAGGGCCAGTCCTTTTTCGGCCGCCGCCCCATCCCAGGACGCCAGAGTACCCGTCACATGCGCCGCGTCAGACGGCGTCACCCCGGCGATCATGGCAAAGCCTCGCGACACCAGACGCCCCAGCGCCGGAGCCTCTACCCGGCTGCGGACGGCATCGGACCACGCGAGGGGACCATCTGCCAGCCGCGCCGCAACGGCGGCTTCTCTGGCATCCAGCCCCGGCGGAACCTTTGACCAAAGTGGCACCACGAACCGGCCAACGCCATCAGGTGCGGCGTCCATGGACAGGGCCCGGTCCAGCGTCCGGTGCACCAGCGCCCCATGCGTCACCGCCAACAATGACAGCGGCATGAGCCTGCGAGGGCCAAGCATAAGGCCGCCCTCCAATCCCTCTAGCAGGTGAACTTCGCTATCGCCCCCCAAACCAGTGGTCCGCATCGCAACGGCCTCTACCATCGTCCGGTACGGGCCGACACGCGCCCCCTCCGGGTCGATCTTGGGACGGCCATCGCGCAACAGGCAGACGTCGGTGGTTGTTCCGCCGATATCACTGACCAGCGCATCCTGTTCCCCGGTCAGCCAACTGGCGCCGGCAATGCTGGCGGCCGGGCCACTCAGGATCGTCTCGATCGGCTTTTCCCGGGCAAGGGCGGCGCTGACCAGCGCCCCATCGCCACGCACGACCATCATCCGGGCCGCAATGCCGCGCCGTTCAAGATGGGCCTCGCAGGCCCCGATCAATCCATCGATCATCCCGATCAACCGGGCATTCAGCACAGCGGTCAGCGCCCGCTTCGGGCCACCCAGAGCACTGGACAATTCATGCGAACAGGTCACCGGGCGACCGGTCACGGACCGGATCAGATCACGAACGGCCAGCTCATGACCGGGGTTGCGCGTGGCAAAGCGGGCAGCCACGGCAAACCCGGTTATATCAGGGCCAAGGGCCGCAAGCGCGTCGCCAAGGGCACCGATGTCCAAAGGGGAAATCTCCTGCCCGGCGTGCCCATGTCCACCCGCCAGACGGATGACCGGATCGCCCTTCAGGGCCGCCTCAAGCCCGTCGCGGGCAAGTTCGCCCTCGTCAAAACCGATAAAGATCAGGGCAACGCGGCCGCCCTGCCCTTCGACCAGCGCGTTGGTGGCAAGGGTGGTCGATAGCGACACCATGCCGATGGCGGCAGGGTCCAGACCGGTCTCTTCCAGAACCGCATCTATGGCCCCGGCAATCCCAAGCGACAGATCGGGACGCGAGGTCAGCGCCTTGGCCGAGGCAAGGACACGGTCTTCGCCTTCATCAATCAGGACGGCGTCCGTGTAGGTGCCCCCGGTATCCACGCCCAACAAGACTGCCATCGATCCAACTCCAGCTGCACTGGGCGCACTGTAAGGCGGGTTTCAACCCGCCTGCCGCCACGAAAACGGCGCGAAGATCGCTCTTCGCGCCGCACCAATTCAGTAAGGTGGGTTTCAACCCACCGCCAGCCCTAGTTCAGAGCCGCGTCCGTGATCGCATGGGTCCATGCGCCTTCTGGCACCGCCGTGATCACCGGGTCGGACCCGCCTGCCAACAGCGTATCGACCGTGCGCTGAAAGTCAGCCGGATCAAGGGCGCCATTGGAGCCTGCGGTCAGCTTGGCAATCTCTTCCATCATGGCGATCTGGTGCCCTTCGGTCTGGGCGCCGGTTTCGTCATAATCCAGCACGATCATCGCAGCTTCGAGCGGGTTTTCTTCCGCCCACTTCCAGCCCATCATCGAGGCCCGGACAAAACGGACCATCTTGTCGGCAAATGCAGGATCTTCGAGGTTGCTTTCCAGGACGTACATCCCGTCTTCCAGGGTCGCTACGCCCATATCCTCGTACTTGAAGGTGATCAGCTCGTCCGGGCTGACGCCCGCCTCAAGCACCTGATTGTACTCATTATAGGTCATGGTCGAGATGCAGTCGGCTTGGCGCTGCAACAGGGGATCGACGTTAAAGCCCTGCTTGAGAACGGTCACCCCGTCCTCACCACCTTCGGTTGGAATGCCTTCCTGGCTCATCCAGCTGAGGAAGGGGTATTCGTTGCCAAAGAACCAGACGCCGATGGTCCGACCCCGGAAGTCCTGAGGTCCGGTAATCCCGGTGTCCTTCCAGCAGGTCAGCATCAGACCCGACGACTTGAAAGGCTGGGCGATGTTCACCACCGGCAAACCGTTCTCGCGGGCCGCAAGCGCCGACGGCATCCAGTTGAGCATCACATCCGCCCCGCCACCGGCGAGAACCTGTGGTGGCGCGATGTCGGGTCCACCTGCCAGAATTGTGACATCGAGGCCTTCCTCGTCATAAAAGCCCTGATCAAGGGCCACGTAGTAGCCCGCGAACTGGGCCTGGGTCACCCATTGCAATTGCAACCTGACTTCGTCTTGGGCCAGGGCAGGCGTTGCCACGCCCATCGCCGCCGCAGCGGCCAGTATCATCCGTTTCATCTGTCAAACCTCCTTGCTGATTTGTCGTTGCCGTCTGTTCGTCTTGCCCGGACTCATCGTGCCATTTGTTTATTGCGCACGTTGCGAGGGGTGCCAGAACGTCAGTCCACGTTCTGCGAGCGTAACCACACCGTAAAAAGCGCTTCCCGCCAGCGCAGCCACCAGGATGGCGGCCCACACGACATCTAGCGCCAACTGACCCACCGAAGTCGAGATTCGAAAGCCTAGACCAACGGTTGGGGAACCGAAGAACTCTGCCACAATGGCACCGATCAGGGCCAATGTGGTGGAAATCTTCAGGCCGTTGAAAATGAAAGGCAAGGCCGCCGGAAGCCGCAGCTTCCAAAGGGTCTGCCAGTAGCCGGCGCCATAGGTCCGCATCAGATCCCGCTGCATCGCGCTGGTATCGCGCAGCCCTGCCACCGTGTTCACCAGCATCGGAAAAAAGACCATCAGGACCACGACCGCCGCCTTGGACTGCCAGCCAAATCCATACCACATGACAAGGATCGGCGCGGTCCCGACGATAGGAAGGGCCGCCATGAAACTGCCCACCGGCAAAAGCCCGCGACGCAAGAAGTCGAACCGATCCACAAGGACCGCGATGCACAGGGCCGCCCCGCAGCCCATCACATAGCCCGACAGCCCACCCTTCAGAATGGTCTGGACAAAGTCAGCCCAGAGCACGGTTAGGTTGGCCCCAAAAGCAGACCCGATGGCACTGGGCGCGGGCAAGATGACCTGCGGCACGTTCAGCCCCCGCACGATGAGTTCCCACATCACAAGAACCGTCAGCCCAAAGATCGCAGGCACGGCTATTCGGCCCAGCCGGGTGTTGGACAGTGGACCGTTGGCCAGCCGGGCATTCAGCGCCCAACCTGCGGCCCAGACGACAAGAGCAAGGGACAGGGAGATCATCCTGCAACCCCCATCCGGCGCAGGGTTCGACGCTCCATCGCGCTGATGGCAAAGACCAGCACCGCCGCAAGCGTGGCTGCAGCAAAGAGGGCGGCCCAGATCTGTGAGGTCTGGCCATAGTAGCTGCCCGCAAGCATCCGCGCGCCAAGGCCGCCCTTTTGCACCGGCAATTCGCCGACGATGGCCCCGACGAGGCTGGCCGCAATTCCGATCTTCAAAGACGCGAAAAGGTATGGCACCGAGGCTGGCAACCGCAGCTTGAACAAGGCCTCCGTGGGCGAAGCCGAATACGTCCGCAAAAGATCAAGCTGCATGGCATCCGGACTTCGCAGACCCTTTACCATGCCCACAACGACGGGAAAGAACGACAGGTAGGCCGAGATGACAGCCTTCGGGAACATCCCCTGCACGCCGACTGAGTAGAGGACAACGATAATCATGGGGGCCAGCGCTACAATCGGGATCGTCTGGCTGACGATGGCCCATGGCATGACACTCGTGTCCATCGTGCGGCTATGGACGATGCCGACGGCCAAAAGCACGCCAAGCCCGGTTCCGATGACAAAGCCAAGAACAGTGGCCCAAAGGGTTATGCCAGTGTGATAGACGAGGCTTCGGTTGGAAAAGCTACCCGATTGGACGATACCGCGGCGGCCATAGACCTCTTCCCCGATTGTGCTGTCCCAGATTTCAATCGCCACCTGATGCGGCGCAGGCAGCTTGGCGCGTTCCTGGCTCCAGCTCTGCGCCAGATGATCCGTGTTGGACAGGACCAGACCAATGGCACCGGCGTCGCGACGCTCAATCGCGGTGGACGGTGTGACCACGGCGCCTGCACGCTCTGCCTCTGTCAGGACTTCGCGGATGTTCATGGGCAGACAGGCCACGTACCAAAGCGTGACAATGGCAAGAACGACAACGAGGACTGGCAGAACGCGTTCCCTCACTCAGCCGCCCTCCTGTCAGTTTCGGGCTTGCCGCAGAAATTCTTTGCAAAAGAATTTCCGGCACCTAGCCCAATGGCGAAGGGAGGAAAAACTTTCCGCGAAAGTTTTTGGCCGCAACGCCTAGTCATCGGTATGCCCGGCGCGCAGGCCTTCGCGCACCCGATGCGCGATCTCGATAAAGGCTTGGCTGTCACGGATATCGAGTGGCCGCTCTCGGGGCAGCGGACTATCGATGACATCCGTGATCCGACCCGGTCGGGGACTCATCACGACAATCTTGGTCGACAGGTAGACCGCCTCGGGGATGGAATGGGTAACAAACCCGATGGTCTTTCCAGTCCGGTCCCACAAGCCAAGAAGCTCTTCATTCAGGCGGTCCCGCACAATCTCGTCCAAGGCACCAAAGGGCTCGTCCATCAACAGGATATCTGCATCAAAGGCCAGCGCGCGGGCAATCGAGGCCCGCTGCTGCATGCCACCCGACAACTGCCATGGGTATTTGTTCTCGAACCCGTCAAGGTCGACCAACTCAAGGACGCGGCGCACCCTCTCGGCCTGCTCGGCCTTGGAGAACTTCATGATCTCAAGCGGCAGGCGGACATTGCCGCCTATCGTGCGCCAGGGATAAAGGCCCGCCGCCTGAAACACATAGCCATAGCTGCGCGCCCGTCTTGCGGCATCCGGGGTCATGCCATTGACCGTCAAAGTGCCGCCCGTCGGTGTCTCAAGCCCCGCGATGCAGCGCAGGAACGTCGTCTTGCCGCATCCCGACGGACCGATGAACGACACGAACTCCCCCCGCCCGATGTCCAGATTGACATCGCGCAGGGCCTGCACAGGACCGTCGCCGGTCTGAAATGTCAGATCCAGGCCACGCGCCGCGATGACCGGGGCAGTATCTGCTTGCGGTTCAGTCTGTGCCATCACACTCCGCTCGCCGGGATCCCCGATCGGGCCACCGGGCGCGGATCGGTGAGGGCCTTCCAGGATGACAGCGCCCGGTTGACCGGCGCATTCGCCTCGCGCGGGACAAACTGGCCGTGCCCTTCCTGGGTCCGGATCTCGCCGTCGTGCACCACGACCTTGCCCCGCGACAGAGTAAAGCGGGGCAGGCCCTTGACCTCTTTCCCCTCAAAGACGTTGTAGTCGATGGCCGATTGCTGACTGGCGGCCGAGATTGTCTTTGACTTTTCTGGGTCCCAGACAACCAGATCGGCGTCCGCGCCAACCAGAACGGCACCCTTGCGCGGATAGCAGTTCAGGATCTTGGCGATGTTGGTCGAGGTGACGGCGACAAATTCGTTCAACGTCAGGCGACCGGTGGCCACCCCATGGGTCCAGAGCATGGGCATCCGGTCTTCCAGACCCCCCGTCCCGTTGGGGATCTTGGTAAAGTCACCAAGACCATAACGCTTCTGTTCGGTCGTAAAGGCACAGTGATCCGTTGCCACGACCGAAAGGGAGCCCGATTGCAGGCCGGCCCACAGCGAATCCTGATGCTTCTTGTCCCGGAACGGAGGCGACATGACGCGCCGCGCTGCATGGTCCCAATCGGGGTGAGCGTACTCGCTGTCGTCCAGGGTAAGATGCTGGATCAGCGGCTCTCCCCAGACCCGCTTGCCTTGCTGGCGGGCCCGGCGGATGGCCTCATGCGCCTCTTCACAGGACGTGTGAACCACATAAAGCGGCACCCCGGCCATATCCGCGATCATGATCGCCCGGTTCGTCGCCTCGCCCTCAACCTGGGGCGGGCGGGAATAGGCATGGGCCTCGGGTCCGGTATTGCCCGCCTCCATCAGCTTGCGCTGAAGCTCGGCCACGACATCACCATTTTCCGCATGGACCATCGCCACGCCGCCCAACTCACCCAGACGGCTGAACGATGCATAAAGCTCATCGTCGTTGACCATCAGGGCGCCCTTGTAGGCCATGAAATGCTTGAAGGTCGTGATGCCCTTGTCGATCACCTTGGGCATGTCGTCAAAGACCTGCTCTCCCCACCAGGTTATAGCCATGTGGTAGGAATAGTCGCAGTTAGCGCGTGTGGACTTGTTGTGCCACATCTGAAGGCCATCCAGCAGGCCTTGACCCGGCGCGGGGAGGACAAAGTCGACAACCATGGTCGTTCCCCCTGACACCGCCGCCCGGGTTCCGCTTTCAAAATCGTCAGCCGAATAAGTGCCCATGAACGGCATTTCGAGGTGGGTGTGGGGATCAATGCCGCCGGGCATGACGTAGCAGCCGGTGGCATCAAGCGTTTCATCACCAGATAGGCCTTGGCCAATCTCAATGATGCGCCCACCACCGACCAAGACATCCGCCTTGTAGGTCAGGTCGGCGGTCACGACGGTGCCATTCTTGATCACGGTGCTCATCTGGTCATCCCTCTCTCATGGAAAATTTCCGTCCCTGCCGGGAATGTCGGCCGTCACAATCCTTGCTGGCCTTCGCAAATGGGGATGCCGTTGGCATCCCGGACCTGAAAACCCGAAGGGGGATCGGTCCGTTCGATCGAAAAAAGATAGCAACCATCAGTATTCTGAAACACCGACGATACCGGAGTTCCGGGCGGCAGAACCGATGCGACTTCTGCCGGAAGGGTTGGTGGCACATCCCGATCTGATCCCGGAGGCGGTGGAACGGCGCAGGCTGCAACCAACGGCAAAAGAAGGAAAGACAGAAATCGGGACATTCAGAACTCCAAAACATTCAAGACAGGCAAGCAACGGCAGGCCCTGGCAATACCCGATCCTTGCAGGTCCGCCCCTGCGCAGGTCAAGGGCAAGCGTCTGCTCACGTGACAATACCTGCCGTTTCGACGACTGCGTGAAACAGGACATCCGTACCCTTGGCCGCCCAATCGGGCGTGATCTCTTCGGCCTCGTTGTGGCTCAGGCCGTCCTTGCAGGGGCACATCACCATGACCGTCGGGGCGACCCGGTTGATCCAGCAGGCATCGTGGCCTGCGCCCGATACGATATCGAGATGGCTGTATCCCAGCCGTTCAGCCGCCGCCCGGACCGTATTGACCAGCGTCGGATCAAACGTGACCGGATCAAAATGCCCGACCGGTTCGATGCTGATCCCAAGACCCAGATCCTTGGCGATCCCGGCCGCGGCAGCCTCGACCTGGCTCCGCATGGACGTCAGCTTTTCCAGATCAGGCGAGCGGATGTCGACGGTAAAGACAGCCTTGCCCGGGATCACGTTGCGCGAGTTGGGGTAGACATTGGCCTGACCCACCGCGCCGACCGCGCCCGGCTGATGGTCCATGGCGATTGCATGCACGGCCTCCATGATCCGGGCCATGCCCAGCCCTGCGTTGACCCGCATCGCCATGGGAGTAGAGCCGGTATGGGCGTCCTTGCCCGTCAGCGTAATCTCTAGCCACCAAAGGCCCTGGCCGTGGGTGACGACACCGATGTCCTTGCCTTCGGCTTCGAGGATCGGGCCCTGTTCGATGTGCAGTTCAAGAAAGGCGTGCATCTTGCGGGCGCCGACCTTTTCGGTGCCCTTCCAGCCGATACGCTCCAACTCATCCCCAAAGGCTTTGCCATCCGCATCGGTCCGGGCATAGGCCCAGTCCTGATCATGGATGCCGGCAAAGACACCGGAGGCGAGCATGGCAGGCGCAAAGCGGGTCCCCTCTTCGTTGGTCCAGTTGGTCACCACGATGGGATGACGGGTCTTGATCCCCAGATCATTGAGGGTCCGCAAAACCTCCAGCCCCCCCAGGACACCCAGAACGCCGTCATATTTGCCGCCCGTTGGCTGGGTGTCGAGGTGGCTGCCCACATAGACCGGAAGGGCGGCGGGGTCGGTGCCTTCGCGCCGGGCAAACATGGTGCCCATCTCGTCCAGCCCCATCGTGCAACCCGCCGCCTCACACCAGTTCTGGAACAGGGTGCGGCCTTCGCCATCGGCATCCGTCACGGTCTGGCGGTTGTTACCGCCCGCCACGCCGGGTCCGATCTTGGCCATCTCCATCAGGCTGTCCCACAGCCGGGCCCCGTCAATCTTGAGGTTCGCGCCGGGCGCTTGCGGGGTGGGGGACATTTGTATCTCCATCTTGTCAGGCCACCCTGCAATCCGGCAGGGCCAGGCACAACTGATTTGACCAACTGGTCAAACCGACGCTAACACGGAGGTACGGGCAGTCAAGATGCCCGGCCCAGGAAAGGACCTGCCATTGGCTCAACCGCGTACCCGCATCCAGACCCGGAACCGCGAAGCCATCCTGGCCGCCGGTCTTGAAGTCTTTTCCGCGCAAGGGTTTAGAGGGGCGACACTCGATGAAATCGCGGCCGAGGCCGGATTGTCCAAGCCCAATCTCCTCTATTACTTCCCCTCGAAAGAGGCCATTCACCATGCGCTTCTGGACGGGCTGCTTGCCACATGGCTTGACCCGCTGCGGGCGCTGGACCCCAAAGGCCCGCCTAAGGACGAGATCCTCGCCTACGTTCAACGCAAACTGGCGATGAGCCGCGATTATCCGCGGGAAAGCCGCCTTTTCGCCAACGAAATCCTGCAAGGCGCCCCAAGGATCGAGCCTGCCCTGTCGGGCGAGCTGAAGACGCTTGTCGACGAAAAGGCAAAGGTCATTCGCCGTTGGTCGAACGAAGGACGGATCGCCGCTGTTGACCCGCATCACCTGATTTTCTCGATCTGGGCGCTGACCCAGCACTACGCCGATTTCGACGTCCAGGTCCGGGCCGTTCTCGGCGGCACCGATCCCTTTCCGGGGGCAGAGGAATACCTTGACCAGTTGTTCAGCCGTATGCTCGCCGTCTGAAGCGACGCCCTAGACGGCGGGAGCCTCATCGGCGTGAAAGTCGATGTGCAGGTGGTTCCCATCCGGGTCCCAGATATTGACCTGAACGATGGGGAATGTCGGCACCCGGGTCAGTTCGTACTTTTCACCCATCCGATCCAGCTTGGCGATGAATTCATCAAAGCCCGTCGCCCGAAAGGCCCCATGCTCCAGTTTCAGGTCATCGGGGTCTGATCCCGGTTCTGCCTTCACCTCGACCACATGGACCATCGCCTGATCCTTGGCATAGAGCCAGGCACCCGGAAAACTGAAGTCCGGACGGGGGCCGGGCTTCATGCCAAGAACCTTGTCGTACCAGTCAATCATTTCTGCCAGCCGCGAGGTGCGGATGTTGATATGGTCCAGGTCTTCAATCATTTGAGCTACTCCGCGGCCTGCGCGGCCGGGTTATTGGGATGGGTGGTCCAGTTGGCATAGTCCGATGTCACGACCTTGCCGGTGCGCGGATCAACCGCTCCGTCAGGCATCCGTTCCATCGTGATGCAGTCCTCGACCGGGCAGACATCGACGCACAGGTTACAGGCAACGCATTCTGCGTCAATCACCTCGAACACCCGGCCTTCCTTCATCGCGATCGCCTGGTGCGAGGTGTCTTCGCAGGCGGCATAGCAGCGGCCGCATTTGATGCAGGCATCCTGGTCGATCTTGGCCTTGGCGACGTAGTTCAGGTTCAGATACTGCCAGTCGGTGACATTGGGCACGGCCCGTCCAACAAAGTCCGCCGTATTCTCATAACCCTTTTCGTCCATCCATTGGGACATGCCGGACATCATTTCCTGAACGATCTTGAAGCCATAGGTCATCACGGCCGTGCAGACCTGTACGTTGCCGGCCCCTAGAACCATGAATTCTGCGGCATCGCGCCATGTGGTGACGCCGCCGATGCCGGAAATGGGCAGGCGCCGCGTCTCGGCATCGCGGGCGATGTCGGCCACCATGTTGAGGGCAATCGGCTTGACCGCAGGGCCACAAAAACCACCGTGGCTTCCCTTGCCGTCGATAGAGGGCTCGGGGCTCATCGTATCGAGGTTGACCGAAGTGATCGAAGAGACCGTATTGATCAATGACACAGCGTCCGCCCCACCCGCCATGGCAGCACGGGCCGGGTAGCGGATGTCGGTGATGTTGGGCGTCAGCTTGACGATGACGGGCATCCGGGTGGACTGTTTGCACCAGCGGGCAACCATCTCGATGTATTCGGGGACCTGACCAACGGCGGCGCCCATCCCACGCTCGCTCATGCCATGCGGGCAACCAAAGTTCAGCTCGATCCCGTCGGCGCCGGTCTCTTCGACCAGGGGCAGGATCGCCTTCCAGGCGCTTTCCTCGCAGGGGACCATGATCGACACCACCATGGCACGGTCGGGGTAGTCCCGCTTCACGGCCTTGATCTCGCGCAGGTTCACCTCAAGCGGGCGATCGGTGATCAGTTCGATGTTGTTGATGCCCAGGACCCGGCGATCGGCCCCGTAAACAACCCCGTAGCGAGGGCCGTTGACGTTGACGATGGGGGGACCAGCTTCGCCCAAGGTCTTCCAGACGACGCCACCCCAGCCGGCCTCAAAGGCGCGGCGGACGTTGTATTCCTTGTCCGTCGGCGGGGCCGAGGCCAGCCAGAATGGATTTGGGGATTTGATCCCGATGAAGTCGCTTCTCAGATCGGCCATCTCTTGCCCTCCGTTCGTAAGGTGGGTCCAGACCCACCTTACCGTAAATCCCGCACTGAAATGTAAGGTGGGTTCGAACCCACCTTACCCCATCAGCACCCTGTGAATGTCCTCAGCCGCATCCCGGCCCTCTGCCACTGCCGTCACGGTCAGGTCATCTCCGCCTGAGGCGCAATCACCCCCCGCCCAGACACCCGCAACGCTGGTCTGGCCCGCACCGGTCACGGCAATCTTGCCGCCCTCCAGTGCAAGGCCGCCGTCCGTTGTCAGGACCTGTCCGATCGCCTTGAACACCTGATCCGCAGCCAGGCGGAACCGTTCTCCTGTCCCTTTGAGGGCCCCGTCCTCTTCGGCGGTATACTCAAGTTCAATCTCGCTGACCGATCCGTTGCCATGCACCGCGACAGGCATCGCGTTGAACAACAGCCGCACACCATGTGAGGCCGCCAGATCCTGTTCGTACCGGCTGGCCCCCATCCGGTCGCGGCTACGTCGGTAGGCGATGGTGACGCTGTCCGCCCCGAGCAATTTTGACTGCACCGCCGCGTCCACCGCGGTCATCCCGCCACCGATGACAACGACATTACGTCCAACAGGGAGGGCGGCCAGATCCTCGGCCTGGCGCAGGTCAGCGATGAATGCGACCGCGTTCTCCACGCCTGCCTTGTCTTCACCATCCGCTCGCAGGGCATTTACCCCACCAAGGCCAACCCCAAGGAAGACGGCGTCAAAATCGGACTTCAGTCCCTCAAGCGTCAGGCCGTCTCCCAGCATCTTGCCGGTCTCAACCGTGATCCCACCAATGCCAAGAAGCCAGTCGACCTCGCGGGAGGCGAAACCGTCAGTGGCCTTGTAGGCCGCGATGCCGAATTCATTCAGGCCGCCGGGTCGGGCCTTGGCCTCAAAGAGGGTGACGGCATGGCCCTTCATGGCCAGGCGGTGCGCACAGGCAAGGCCAGCAGGCCCCGCACCGACCACAGCCACCGCTTTGCCCGTCGGCGCCGCCCTTTCGAAGGGATGGTCACCCTCCGCCATGAGGACATCTGTCGCATAGCGCTGCAAGCGACCGATCTCGACCGGTTTGCCCTCTGCCGCCTCGCGCACACAGGCCTCTTCGCAAAGCGTCTCTGTCGGGCAGACACGGGCACACATGCCGCCAAGGATATTCTGTTCGAGAATGGTCCGCGCCGCCGCCTCGGGCGTGCCGGTTTGGATTTGCCGAATGAACAGAGGAATATCGATCGAGGTCGGGCAGGCCGTGATGCAAGGCGCGTCATAGCAAAAGTAGCAGCGATCCGCCGCCACTGCGGCTTCGTGCGGGGCATAGGGCGTGTGAAGATCGCCAAAGTTCTCGGCAATCTGGGACGGGGGCAATCTGCCCGGAACGATCCCTGGCGTCATTGGGTTCGGCATGACTGGCTCCCTGGCATGCGGCTCTTATTGACCACAGCCTGCCACAACCCAAAATTTTATCAAATGGTAAATTTTGGGCATCTTGCGAACGCTACTGAAACTTGTCCTTCCAGTCGGCATGCCAACGCGACAGCGGGGGCCGCTTCTCCGCGAGGTCACCAGCCCCCCAGAGGATGCGGCGGTTGTCCATTTCGGTCGTGACATCATCGTCCGGGCAAATGATGTAAAACTGCCCCTCGGCGATAGCGTCCAGCATGAAGACTGCAACCTGATCGGCCGACCACGCCCCTGGCTTGGGCAGATCCTTGCCCGTCGTGGTCCAGCCCGGCACCAACAGATAGGCCGCGATACGAGGGCCCGGTTCGGACCGCAACCGATGCTCCAGCTGTTCGGTATAAGTTTTCAGGGCCGATTTGGTGACGTTGTAGATGACATTGCCCGGTGGATTGGTGATCCCCTGCTTTGACCCCGTATTGATGACGACCGCTTCTTTGCCTGCGGCCTGCATCCGGGGCAGAAACGCCCTTTCCCCATGGACCGGCCCCCAGAAGTTGACATCCATTGTCCGGTACCAGTCGTCCATGCTTTCGTCCTGGCCGCCTTTGACCCGGACCGCTGCGTTGTTCATCAGCAGGGCGCAGTCGCCGAAACGGTCGTAGGTTGCGGCAGCCAGCGCCTCCAGATCAGCGGGCTTGGCGACGTCAGTCCGGACCGACATCACCGCATCCACCCCGCCGAGGGCGACCTTTGCGACATCTGCGGCGGTCGCATCAAGCTCGGGCGCAACATCGGCCAGAACGATGTTCATCCCCCGCGCCGCCAGCCGCAAAGCGGCGGCCCGGCCAATGCCCGACGCCGCCCCGGTTATGACGGCCGTGCGGCCCTTGGTCAGCATCTGATCGCTCATCCCATCACCTTTGTTCCAAGTTCATGTGCTTCATTCGCGATCTTGCGCGCACTGGCGTCGCGCAGTTCCTCAACCGTTCTGACACCCAACCGGGCCGCTCCGGTCCAGTCGCGGGTCTGCACCTTGGGCGACTTCATCCGTTCCGCTGCTGCCGGAATGGCATCGGCGTATTGCGGCAACCACTGGGCCTGAGCGACGAGCATCTCGTCCACCATTTGCCAGACCTCCTCTGGCGTGCAGATCGCGCCCACCAAAGGATCGTGCAGGACCGCTTGCTTGAGGAGTTCGACATCGCCCGTCATTGCGGCCTGAACGCTCATCCGCTGGACGTTGACAGAGGCGTTGCAGGTTGCAGCGCAAGCCAGGGGAAGCTCGATCCCTTCTACCATGTTGATGCCAAACCGATCCACGAAACCGGGGCTTTCGATGATGCAGTCCTCGGGCAGGTTCTTGATGATGCCGCCGTTGCGGACGTTGAAATGGCCGCGATAGGTCCGGCCGGTTTCCAGTGCCTCCAGGATCCAGCTCGCGTGTTCGTCCGTGCGGGGGCCGGTCAGGGGTTGCCCTGCCTCGTCGAGAAACTTTGGAAAATCCTCCTCGAACCAGTTCCGGTTCTCGGTGGTGTAGCGCAGATAGCCGCCGGTCTCGCCGTGGATCCAGTTGTCCAGACTGATCCAGTTCATGATCTGATCGGGCCGCTTGCGATACCAGGGCAGATACTCGCTCAGGTGTCCGTTGCTTTCGGTCGAGTAGTAGCCAAACCGTTTCAAGACATCGATCCGCACCTTTTCCTGCTGCGAAAAGATCGGATGGGTTTCAAAGGCATTGATCAATTCATCACGCTCAATGCGGCGCCCATTGTGACGAATATCAAGATACCATGTTTGGTGGTTGATGCCGGAGCAGATGATATCAACCTCGGACATTGGCACCTTGAGGGCCGCCGCGATCTGGCGATGTCCGTTCTGGACGCCGTGGCACAGACCCACGGTATTGACCTTGCCGTAGTCGAGGCAGGCCCAGGTCATCATGACCATCGGGTTTGCGTAGTTCAGCAAAAGGGCGCCCGGCTCGGCCACTTCGCGAATGTCGCGGCAAAAGTCGAGCATGGCGGGGATGCCGCGCTGGCCGTAGAGGATACCACCGGCACAGATCGTATCGCCCACGCATTGGTCGACGCCGTATTTCAGCGGAATGCGGATATCGTCGGCAAAGGCCTCAAGCCCGCCGATCCGCACGCAATTCATGACATAACGCGCACCTTCCAGCGCCTTGCGCCGGTCGGTTGTCGCCGTGACCACCGTCCCCAGACCATTCACCGTCACGATCCGCTGAATGATTTGCTGGATCATGTCGAGGTTGTGGGCGTTGATATCGGTCAGGGCGATCTCGATATTCTCGAACTCGGGCACCCGCAGAATATCCGAGCAAAGCTTTTTGGTGAAGCCGACGCTCCCCGCGCCGATGATGCAAATCTTGAAATCGGTCATGCTGCTGATCCTTGGTGGAGTGACGTCAGATAAGTTCGGTGCGGCAGGCAGGCCGATGCCGCCCGGGTGTATTCAGAGACAAGCTCATGATGCGCTTTTCGGGCTGCAGACCGGGCCTTTGGGTTCCCGGCCAACGCGGCTTTGGCCACGTCACGACGAAGCAGGCCCAGCCCGTCCAGCACAGGGGTATAAAGCTGCTCTTCCACATGCGGTAGGCCCATGGGAAAGGGGTCAAAGTCGGCCCGGACCGGCACGCGGCCTTGCCACGCCTCAAGCCTGTCGGTGACCGCCTTGGGATGGCTGGCGGCGACGTCCTGCCAGAACGCTGTATCCCGCCGCTCGGACACATAGTGCAGGCGGATAAAGTCGCGGAAATCGTCGACCTGACGGCCCACGGCGGCGTTGTATTTTGTGGCAGCGTCCGGCTGCCCGATCAGGGAGGTCAACAGCATGAGTTGCACGATGGTCCCATGGATCGATGTTGCTTCCAACGGCTCAAGGAACGACGAACTCAGGCCAAGGGCGACGCAGTTTCCGATCCAGGCGTCCTGCAACCGGCCCGCGTCGATCTGGATGTCATTGCGCGGCGCGATCGGTCTGCCCAACGCGGCCTCAATCTCGGCCTTGGCATCATCGGGGGTGGTGTGGGCATCCGAATATACGTAGCCACAGCCATAGCGACCCTGGGTGGGGATCTTCCACATCCAGCCCGATCCCTGCGCCCAGGCAAGAGTAAAGGGGTCGATCTCTTCTCCGTCTTCGATATCCAGCCAGAAGGGCATGGCCCGGTTGACCGGCAGCACGTCGGCATAGCTAAGCCATTTGGCACCAAGCGCCGAGATGACGCGGCGGCCAAAGCCGGTGCAGTCGACGAACAGGTCCGCCGTGACGCTGTGACCACTCTCTAGTTTCAGGGCCATTATCTTACCGTCAGCGGTCTCGACCCCGGCCACCTGGTCGTCGATGACCGATACCGTCGGGGCCTGTGACTTTAGCCATGCCCCTGCAAGGGCCTGGTCAAAGTGATAGGCGTAGTGGAACGGACCCGCCGGGATCAGACGCCCTGCCTTTTCCGCAAAGGGGGCGCGTTTGCGATCCATCAGATGCCGGAACAGATGCACCTCGGACACGGGCCGCCCCGAGGCGACAGCGTAGACGTCCAGACCTGACCCCGCGACAGCGGCAGTATCGTCGATCGGCCCATCATAGCTGTGCCCGAGGGCCCGCCAGTCGCGATGGCGAATACCGTATTTGATCGTCGCCCCGGTCGCCGCCAGAAACGCCTGTTCGTCCAGCCCCAGATGCCGCAGCATTTGACGAAAGACGGCCGTTGTCCCCTCGCCCACGCCAATCGTGCCGATCTTGCTCGACTCGATCACCGTGATGGCGGTGGCCTGCCCCTGTCCCTGCCTCTGACGCCGGGCGACATCCCCCAGCATCAGGGCAGCAAGCCACCCGGCCGTGCCGCCACCAACGATGACGATATGGCCGGGAAGTTTGGTCATGATGCCTTGCGCGCCTTGATCCGGGCAAACTCGGGCAACCAGTCGTCATGGGCCACCAGCAGATCATCCGTCAGGGACCAGATCTGATCGAGATCCAGTTCCGCCGCCGTGTGCGGGTCAAGCATGGCCGCATGGTAGATATGCTCGGAGTTTTCTTCGACCAGCGCCGCCACGGTCAACTCTTGTACGTTGAGGTTCGTGCGGATAAGGCCGATCAGCTGCGGCGGGATGTCCCGCACGACCGTCGGCTGCAACCCGTTGTCATCCACCAGCACCGGAACCTCGACGGCGGCGCCATCGGGAAGCTGGGGGATATAGCCCTGGTTGCGGATGTTGCCGTAGATCACCGACGGCTCACCAGTCACGACCGAGTTCATTATGGCAGAGGCGTATTCGTGGCTAGGCTCTACCTTGATCGTGTTCGCCTCGCGGTAGTTCTTGGCCTGCTTTTCCCAACGGTCGATCTGTTCGACACAACGCTTGGGATATTCGTCCAGAGGCACGCCAAACTTTTCGATCAGATCGGGGCGGTCACGCTTGATGAAATAGGGGGTGTATTCGGCAAAATGTTCAGAGCTTTCGGTAACGAAATAGCCCAGCCGCATCAGCATCTCGTAACGCACCTTGTTGGGGCATCTGGGGTTCCAGCTTGAAGGCTTGGGAAAGCGGCCTTCGCGGTAGCCCTGCTTGAGCGCGGGATAAAGGTCCTTGTAGCTGCCGTCGGGCTGGCGATGCTCAAAGTTCAGATAAAAGGCCATGTGATTGATGCCGCCCGCGCGATAGCGAATGTCGGACACCGGGATATCAAGGTCGCGGGCCAGCTCTTCTGCCGTGCCCTGGACGGAATGGCACAGACCCACCTGGCGGATTGTCGGATACTTCGCCCCGATTGCCCAGGTGTTGATGGCCATAGGATTGACGTATTGCAGCATGATCGCCTGCGGGGCGACCTCAAGCATATCCTCGCAGATCGACCACAGGACCGGCACGGTCCGCAGACCACGCATGATGCCGCCAATGCCAAGGGTGTCGGCAATGGTCTGGCGCAGGCCATACTGCTTGGGCACCTCAAAGTCGGTAATGGTGCAAGGATCGTAGCCCCCGACCTGGAAACAGCAGACGACAAAGTCGGCCCCCGCAAGGGCGCGGCGCTGTTCGGTGTAGGTCTCGACCTTGGCCTTGACGCCTAGGGTCTGGGCCAGCTTGCCCACCACGATCTCGGATTCTTCGAGCCGCTTTGGGTTGATGTCCATCAACCGGATGGTGGCATCCGACAGAGCATGGCGGTGCAGGATGTCGCCTGCGATGTTCTTGGTGAACACGGTGCTGCCTGCACCGATAAAGGTTATGACTGTCATGTTGCTATCTCGAATGCTGCGCGGACAAGCCGCTTTGTGTAGTCGGTTTGCGGGTTAACGAGGACGTCCTTGACCAATCCCTCCTCAACGATCTTTCCATGCTGCATAACCATCACGCGGTGACACAGGGCCCGCACGACCTTGAGGTCGTGGCTGATAAACAGGTAACTCAGGCCCTTCTCACGCTGCAACTTGCGCAGCAGTTCGATGATCTGGGCCTGCACGCTCAGGTCGAGCGCGGAAGTCGGCTCGTCCAGCAGAATGAACTCGGGTTCAAGCGCAATGGCGCGCGCAATGGCTAGCCGCTGGCGCTGGCCACCTGAAAACTCGTGCGGAAAGCGATGGCTGATGGTGTCAGGCATTCCCGCGTCGCGCAATGCCTGCTTCATCCGTTCATAGCGCTCGTCCGCGTTGCGGCCGATGCCGTTGACGACAAGACCCTCTTCGATGACCTGTCGCACCGACATGCGCGGGTTCAGCGATGAGAAGGGGTCCTGGAACACGATCTGCATCCGGCTGCGATAAGGTCGCATGCCTTGCCGGTCCTTGTCCTCGATCCGGTCGCCACAAAAGGTGACGCGCCCCTCGTCCATATGGATCAGGCGGATCAGGGCCTGGCCAAAGGTGGTCTTGCCCGAACCACTTTCCCCCACCAGCCCGAGGGTTTCGCCCCGCTTGAGGTCAAGGCTTAGCCCGTCAACGGCGATCAAGGGGAAATAGGTCCCCCGGAACGCCCCGCCCCGGCGCAGCATGAACTGAACGCGCACGCCCTCACCGACAAGAACACTGTCCTGAGCGTCGGTAAGCGGATTTGCGATACCCTTGGGATCAGACGCCAGAAGCCGCCGCGTGTAGGCGTGTTGCGGATTGGAAAACACCTCTTCGGTCGGGCCGGATTCGCGGACCTCGCCGTGCTGCATGACATAGACCTGATCGGCGAATTGGCGCACCACGGTCAGATCATGGGTGATCAGGATCACCCCCATGCCGTAGCGAGCCTTGAGGTCGTCGATCAGATGCAGGATCTCGGCCTGCACGGTCACATCCAGCGCCGTCGTCGGCTCGTCCGCAATAAGAACATCGGGCCTGTTGGCCAGCGCCATGGCGATCATGACCCGCTGCCTTTGGCCACCGGACAACTGGTGGGGGTACTGGTTCACCCGGCTGGCAGCGTCCGGTATCCGAACCTCATCCAACAGCTCGATCGCGCGGGCCATGGCGGCCTTCTTGTTCAGCTTTTGATGCAGGATCAGCACTTCGCACAATTGCCAGCCGATGGTGTAGATGGGGTTAAGCGACGACATCGGCTCTTGAAAGATCATCGAGATCCGGTTGCCGCGCAGCTGCCGCATCTCACGATCGGACAGGTGGGCCATGTCCTTGCCGTCGTAATATATGTGGGTCTGGTCGCTGACGGTCGCCCGCTTGCTCAGCAAACGCATGATCGCCCGGGCGGTCACCGATTTGCCCGAGCCGCTTTCTCCGACAAGTGCAGTGGTCTGCCCGCGATACAGGGTAAAAGAGACGTCGCGCACAGCCTCGACGTGCCCTCCGTCCACCTTGAAGGTCACCCCGACCTTCTGGGCGTCGATCACCGGGGCGGTATCTGTGTTGGTGTTCATCCCGGCCATCCTAGTAGGGGTCGATGGCATCGCGGAGGCCATCGCCAAGTGCGTTGAAGGCAAAGACGGTCAGCAAGACAAACCCGACAGGCGACAGAATCCAGGGATAGGACCCGATCACGCTGAAGGTGCCGGCATCCTGCAACATCAGACCCCAGGATATCAGCGGCGGTTTGACGGCAAAGCCAAGGAAACCCAGAAACGACTCAAGTAGGACGATGGTCGGAATGCCAAGGGTGATCGCCACGATCACATGGCTCATGACGTTGGGCAGAATATGGCGGGTGATGATCCGCCCGTCGCTGGCCCCCACGGCAAGTGCGGCGCGGACATAATCCACCTGGCGCAGGGCCATCGTTTTGGACCGCACCTCCCGGCTAAGCTGCGCCCAGCCGAGTCCCACGATCACCAGCACCACAAACGCCATGAACAAGGTCGAGGGGGCCGTGACCGGGATCAGCGACGCGAGGGCGAGGTAGAGGGGCAGTTGCGGGAAGGCGAGGATGATCTCAACGAACCGCTGGAACCACATGTCAAACCGGCCCCCGATATAGCCAGAGGTGATCCCGGCAAGCGTCCCGATGATGGTGATAAAGGTAATACAGGTCAGCGCCAGCGCCAGACTGATACGACTGCCGATGATCCCCCGGCTCAGGATGTCGCGGCCCAGACGGTCGGTGCCAAGGATGTGCAGGGGGCTGCCATCCTCGACCTGAATGAAATGGCGGCTCATCGGGATGCCGAACATCTTGTAGTCCCACCCCTTGGCGAACAGGACGATCCGGCGCGGGTTTTCGAAATCTGGCGCGGTCAGGGGCTGATAGGTCACCGGGTCCAGTTCATCGCTTTCGACGATGGGAAAGACCACCGGCAGCAGTCGCCAGCCAGACTGCGGCCCATCGCCCGGCACATGCCAGCTGATCCGGTCCGGCGGGGAAAAGCCAACGTTCGGCGCCTTGGGGTCCACCGGCGCAAAGAAGGGGGCAAACAGCGCGACGGTCAGCAGGCTGACCACAAGGATCAGGCCAAGCATTCCGGGCACCGACTTGCGCAGCCGCCGCCAGACAAGGGACAGGTAGCTTTGGCTTTCGCTCGACACGGTCGAGATGCGCATATCCGCGCCTTCGGCCTCGGGCGCCAGGTCGGGAAGGGGATCGGGCAGCATGCTCATCAGTCGTTCCCCACACGAATGCGGGGATCAAGAAGGGCAAGCATCATGTCCGCAATGATGTTCCCGATGATCAGTGTCGCCCCCAGAACCAGCAACAAGGTTGCCGTGACATAGACATCCCCGATGCCCATAGAGCCGACAATGGCGGGCCCGACAGTGGCAAGGGAAAAGACAATCGCCACCTCAATCTCACCGGTCAGCATGTAGGGCATGATGACCCCCTGATAAGCGACAAGGGGGTGCAGGGCGTTGGGAACCGCATGGCGCATGATGACCCGGCTTTCGGGCAACCCCTTGGCCCGCGCGGTTTCGACATATTGCTGGTTCAGCGTATCGAGAAGGTTCGCCCGCATGACCCGCATGTTGTAGGCCAAACCGCCAAGGGTGGCGATAAAGACGACCGGCCAGACGTGTTCGATCAGGTTCCAGAGCTTGCCCCAGTTGAACTGCATAAAGCCAAGCCAATAGTCCTGCCCGCCATAGCGGCTTGAATAGAAACTGCCCAGCTCCTGCACGTTCAGCCGGAATGCCAGGACGTAAAGGATGATCAGGGCCAACAGGAACCGGGGGATCGTCATCCCCAAAAACGAGATAAAGCTAAGCACCGTATCGGTCCAGCTATACTGGCGGGTGGCAGCCAGAATGCCAAAGCTGATGCCAAGGAGCGAGGCAAAGAAATGGCAGGTCAGGGCCAGCAGGATTGTCCGGGGCAGCCGCTCGCCCACCACTTCGGAAACCGGCTTGTTGTAAAAGAATGAGTGACCGAAATCGCCGCGCAGCACGATCCCGCTGATCCAGCGGAAATACTGGATGACCATCGGATCGTTAAGGCCGTTCTGTTCGCGGTATTGTTCGGCCGCGGCATCGGCGGCAGCGGTCGAGGCGTTGCCCTGCGTAATCATGTTTGAGCGGATGAAGTCCGCATAATCGCCAGGCGGCGCCTGGATGATCGCAAAGGTGATCATGCTCATGATCAACAGGACCGGGATCGCCTGGAGCAGCCTGATACCTAGGAAACGAAGCATCTACCGACCTTTCGGGTCACGGGACAGAAGGTGAATTGAGCGGGGGCTTTGGCTTGACCCAAACGGGGCCAGAGTGGGGGTGAAGGGCAAGGCACGCGGCCCCGCCCTCCACAGGGGAGGAACCTTGGTCAGTTCGCCATCATCGGGCCAACGCTGCCCGGCGCACCAGGCAGGGTGCCCGGATGCAGCTCATGATCGGCCTGGGCATCGGCCGCCACGAACACACGCTCGCGGATGATGTTGTCTTCAGCCCAGTTGTACATGAAGATCGGTGCACCCGGCGGGATGTTCGAGAACCGCTTGTTGATGATCAAAGCGCCGGGATAGGCGGTCAGACCAACGGAATAGACGTTCTCGGTGTGCAGCCGCTGATAGGTCTTCATCAGCTCTGCCCGCTCTTCGGGATCGTTGGTGGCGATAAAGGCATTGACGGTATCAACCATCTCGGCCTCGAAATCCATCAGGTCGATCTCGCCTGCATCGTTGGCCATATGCATCCAGGCCGTCTGGGGACCCACCGGGGCCAGATCGGTCGGGCGCTGCAGCACCGTGATGTATTCGGACGAGTTGCGACGCACCATCCAGTCGTAGCGGCCAGAATCGCGGGTGGCGTCCAGGTCGTTCCCGCTCAGCATATTGAGCACGACTTGAATACCGGCCTCTTCCATCATCGCCACAACACCTTCGGCAAGGTTGCCATCGGTGCTGTAGTCGGTGTTGGCCAACAAAGTGATCTGCACGTTGGCCCCACCCAGCACGTCGGCAGGGTGATTGAGGAAGCCGTCCCCATCCGTGTCCGCCAGCCCGGCCGCCGCGAAATGCGCAGCCGCGCTTTCCAGGCTGTAGGGATAGAAGACCGTCGACCCTTCGTCATAGAACGAGGTGCCCGCATAGATGCCACCGGGATACTGGGCCGTGAACGGACCCTTTACCAGGCTTTCGCCCATGCGCACCCGATCCACGGCCTGGGTGACACCCATCCGGAAATCGGCGTTCCGGTTCAGCTCACGGATGGCCTGACGACGTTCATCCGGTTCTCCCCAGCCATTGGCCGAATAGTTCATGTACATCGAATAGCCGATGGTACGCGGGCCAAAGGCAAGACGGGCCGGGCTGTCGGCGTCGGCGGCACGACGCAGGCTTTCGACATAGTTCTCGGCCTGTTCAAGGTTCGAGAAGTCGCCGGTACCGGCAACAGCCTGCACGTCACGGTCCGCCCAGGTGGACAGCCGGTAGTGCATCTCGTTGAGGTAGGGCAGCTGCTGGCCAGTGTCGTCCACCTTCCAGTAGTAGGGGTTGCGGCGCAGAACGACGATGTCGTCGCTGCGGTATTCAACTGGCACCCAGGCGCCCATGACCGGAAAGTTCATGTAATCCGGCGGAAACGCGTTGCGATAATCCTCGTAGGAATTTTCCGAGTTGGCAGGGTGCAGCGGCGCCATGATGTGGCTGGGGCCAGGGCAGAAGGTGCCATAGGCCATTGAGTAGAGCACCGCCTCGGGGCGGGGCGTGGTAAAGGTGAAGGTCACCTGGAACTCACCCGTCTTGGCCATCGTGGTGCCGGGACCAAAGGTATCCTGGCTGGCCCCGTTCAGCGGCGTGATTTCGGGGTCCATCACATGATGATCCCAGTAGAACACGAGATCGTCCGCATCAAAGGGGTCGCCGTCAGACCACTTGGCCCCCTCGATCAGGTTGACGACCAACTGCATGCCGTCTTCCGACCACTCCCACCCTTTGGCAAGGTTGGGCATCGGGGCCAGATCTTCTGAGTTGATCATGAACAGCGGACCGGTCCGGGTCAGACATTCATACATGCCGATGTCGATACCACCCCAGCCCTGGCTGTTGCCGGCAATATAGTTCCAACCCTCGGGCCGGCCGCCGATTACGTGGCGCATGGTGTCGCCGTAGACACCCGCACCATCAGGCATATTGGCGGTGCTGTACACCAAAGGCTCTGCCGGCAGACGCTCGGCCACTGGGGGCAACTTGCCTGCGGCGACGAAGGCGGATACGAAATCCGGCTCTGAGTAGCTGTCCAAAGCGCGATACTCAAAGACATCTGCGCGGTTGACGAAGACTGGTTCGCCCTGAGCGTCAAACGCGGGGGCTGGCGGCACCGAAGTTGCCCCGACCATTTGCGCGGACAACACCCCAGGTGCCATACCAACCAAGAGCGCCGCCGAGGCGACGCGGGTAAAGAGATTCATAGAACGTCCTCCCAAAGACCTATCACGACCCGGTTTCCCCGGGCCAAGTCGTTTTACTTCGTCCCGTCCCCTCCTCAGGCGCGGTCCGAGTAGAGGGAGTGTGCGCCTGCCTCCGGCTTTACAACAATAGTGAAATCCGACATTCTTTTCCGGGTTCTTAAGATTGGCGATCAACACATGGCGTCACGAGATCGATCAGAAGAATTGCTCAAGGGCGTGCCAAGCCACGAACGGCACTTCTACGCGCTGACCCAAGCCATCGGTCGGTTCGGCATGCGCATCTTCACGCCCCAGGTCATGGAGGCCCCCCATTGGCACGGTCACATCGAGGCCAACTTTCTGACCGGCGCCTCCATGCGCTACGAGGTGGATGGTGAAAGAATTGACGTGCCGGGCAACGGGCTAGTCCTTTTCTGGGCCGGTATTCCGCACCAGCTTGTGTCCGTCATCCCGGAAGGGGACGCGCCCGTCAAACTGGCAAACCTTTACTTGCCGATCGACAGCTTCTTGTTCATGCCCCACATTGCCCAGCTTCAAGTCTCGCTGTTGGGCGGGGCCATTGTCAGCCTGCCAGAAAGCCTTTGCACCTCGAACCAGGTCGCCCGCTGGTACCAGGACTACCGGTCAAACGACTTTGAGCGGATGGAAGTCATGAAGATGGAGCTGAACGCCATGCTCCGCCGCGCAATGACCGAAGACATCACCTACCTTCGCCAACCCGTGGCCGAACCGGACGAGGCCCGCAGCCTGTCATCCGCCCACATTCGGCACGTGGTCGAAATGGTCCGCTTCATTCTTGAAAACCTCGATCAGCCAATCAGCAACGCCGACGTCGCTGCCGTCACTGGTCTGCACCAGAACTACGCCTTGTCACTATTTTCCAAGACCATGCGTCTACCGATGAAAAAGTTCATCATCCGCATGCGCCTGCTCCGGGCCCGCGCCCTTCTCATGGAAAGTTCCATCGCCATCGCCAAGGTGGCAGAGTCTTCCGGCTTTGCCTCGATCAGCCAGTTCTACGCGCATTTCAAGGCTGCCTATGGGATGGCACCGCACGCCATGCGCGCGCGGTACACCCAGATGGAACTGCGCTAGGTCTGCTTATTGCAGGTCAAGCGGCAATAGATCGTCCGGCATATTCTGATAACACACCGCGCGCAGCCAGCGCCGGATCGCCATCGTCCCCACGCTCGTCGCGCCAAAGTTGGTCGAGGCCGGATAGGGACCGCCATGCACCATTGCATCCGCCACTTCGACCCCGGTGGGGTAGCCGTTGACCAGAACGCGACCTGCCTTGCGCTCCAGATGGGGCAGCAGAGTGGCAGCCAGCGGATGATCGGCGGCGTCAAGGTGCAGGGTGCAGGTCAACTGCCCCTCAAGGGCTGCAGCGACAGCGGCCATCTCGGCCTCGTCCTTGACCTTGACGACAATGCCCAAGGGGCCAAAGACCTCGTGGGCCAGCGCAGGGTTGGCCAGCCATTCTGCCCCACTGACCTGCAACAGCCATGGGGTCACCTGACGGCCGTCGCAGGGAGTTCCGGCCACCACATCGGCCATCTTCTGCATGGTCGCAGCACCTGCCCGAAACGCGTCAGCGATCCCATCCGTCAACATGACCTGCGCGCTGACCCCGCCCAGCGCCTCGACCGTCGCTGCGACAAGCGCGTCGGCCTCTGGTCCATCAATGACCACAGACACACCGGGGTTGGTGCAAAACTGCCCCGCACCCATTGTCAGCGACCCGGCCCAACCGGCACCAATCGCGGGCCCACGGGCGGCGACGGCGGCGGGCAGCAGGAACATCGGGTTGATCGACCCAAGCTCTCCATAAAACGGAATTGGAACCTCGCGGCCAGCACAAAGGTCGAACAACGCCCGTCCGCCGCGCAGCGACCCCGTAAAGCCAACGGCCTGGATCAAGGGGTGCGTGACAAGGGCCTTGCCAACCTCCACCCCGCCATCCTGAACCATGGAAAACACCCCGCCGGGTAGCCCTTTGGCCAAAACGGCGGCGCTGATCGCCTCGGCCACAATGGCACTGGTGCCGGGATGGGCCGGATGGCCCTTGACCACAACCGGACAGCCCGCGGCCAAAGCACTGGCGGTATCACCACCCGCCACAGAAAAGGCGAGCGGGAAGTTTGACGCGCCAAAGACCCCGACCGGCCCAACGGGGCGCTGGATCATCTTGAGGTCCGGACGCGGCAGCGGGGCGCGGTCCGGCAAGGCCGGATCGTGGCGCCGGTCCAGATAGTCGCCCGCTTCGATATGCCGGGCGAAAAGGCGCAACTGGCCGGTCGTCCGCCCCCGCTCTCCTACCAGACGCGCTTCGGGAAGGCCGCTTTCTGCCATCGACATTGCGGTCAGGGCGGCACCGCGTGCCTCAATCTCATCGGCGATGGCATCCAGAAGGGCGGCGCGTTCGGACCGGGTGGTCGCAGCAAAAACGGCAAAGGCCGCTTCAGCCGCCTGGACCGCCTGGTCGACGAGGGCAGGCTTGCCCTTGGGGAAGTGCCCTGCTGCGCCCGTAACCGGCGCGTTCGCAAAGGTTTCGCCTCCGCTGACCGCTTCGCCTGCAATCCAATGTGTCCCGTCGGCCATGCCGCGTCTCCCTTTAGAAATAGAACGGATCGGTGACCACGCGCTTACCCAGGGTAAGCGCGTCGGCCACATGGACCATGGGTGCCAGATCGACATCACTTTGGCCAGAGCGGACAAGGTCGGCCATCCGGGCGTATAGCCGGGGATACTCCATATCCGGCCCGGCAACCGCCTCGACCCCGTCGATGACTAGGCGGGCCCCGCCATCGTGCAGGGTCAGAGTCCCGTTGTTGGTCTGGATTTCGATGTCCCAGGTTTGCGGCCCTTCCTGACGCCAGTCGAACTGGGCGGTGACCCCGCCCGAAAAGGTAAGGTCAACTGCGATGGGGGTATCCCGGTTTTCCGGGAACTGCAGAACCGCTGCCGTCATGTGAACCGGGCTTGGCAGGATTTCGGTCAGAATGGACAGGGCATTGATGCCGGGATCAAGGATACCCATGCCGCCGGGCTCAAAGACCCAATCCTGGCCAGGGTGCCATTTGCGGACGTCTTCCTTCCAGGTGATGTGGGCTTTTTCGACCGTCTTGTCGGCCAGCCATGCCTTGGCATCGGCGACACCATGAGCCATCCGGCTGTGCCATGTGGCGTAAAGAGTCACGCCCATGTCCCGCGCCAATGCCTCGAGCGCATGGACCTCGGCCAGGCTTTGGCCCGGCGGTTTTTCCAGCATGACGTGGCGACCGGCCTTCAAAGCGGCCTCGGCATAGGGAAATCGCGGCTGGGGCGGCAGGCATAGGGATACGACCGGGATGTCAGGCCGCGCCGCCAACATCTGGGCAAAATCGGTGAACGCCTCGATCCCTTCCACCTTGCCCTTGCGGCTGACGGTGGCGGCAAGCTCCCAATCGGAGCTGGCCGAGATCGACGGAACATGCTGGTCCACAGCGATCTTGCCGATGCCAACCAGTGCCACTTTCATCGGACCGGCCATCAGTGCGACTCTTTCCCAACCGGATTGCCCCGGCAGCCATTCAGGAAATCGAGGTCGGCCCCGGTATCGGCACCCTGAACATGGGCATGGTGCAGCCAGGCATAGCCACCGTCCGGCGCGGGGATTTGGGGAGCCCAGTCGGCCAGACGGGCAGCCAACTCTTCATCGGATATATCCAGATGCAACCGCCGGTTCGGCACGTCGAGTTCGATCATATCGCCGTCCCGGACCACCGCCAATGGTCCGCCCGCCGCCGCCTCGGGCGAGGTATGCAGGACAACCGTCCCGTAAGCCGTGCCCGACATGCGGGCGTCCGAGATCCGGACCATATCGGTGATCCCCTTGCGCAGGACCTTCGGCGGAAGTCCCATGTTTCCAACCTCGGCCATGCCGGGATAGCCCTTGGGGCCACAATTCTTGAGGACCATGACAGAGGTCTCGTCGATGTCCAAAGCCTCGTCCTCAATCCTTGCCTTGTAGTCGTCGATATCCTCGAACACGACCGCGCGACCGCGATGCACCATCAGGGACGGGGTCGCGGCCGAAGGCTTTAGCACCGCCCCCGCAGGCGCCAGGTTGCCCTTAAGAACAGCCACACCGCCCGAACTGGTCAGCGCCTTATCCGTGGGCAGGATGACATCCTCGTTCCAGTTGCGCACATCCTTCACCTGATCCCACATCGTCTCGCCCGATACGGTCAGGGCGTCCTTGTGCAGCAACCCAGCCTCGCCCAGACGTTTGAGGACAACAGGCAGACCGCCCGCGTAAAAGAACTCTTCCATCAGGTATTTGCCGGACGGCATCAGGTTCACGATGGTCGGAACGTCGCGCCCGCAGCGGTCCCAATCGTCCAACGTCAGGTCGATGCCAACGCGACCGGCAACGGCCAGAAGGTGGATCACAGCATTGGTCGACCCCCCGATTGCGCCGTTGGTGCGAATGGCATTCTCAAACGCTTGCTTGGTCATCACATCCGATGGCTTCAGGTCGTCCTTGACCATCTGCACGATGCGGCGGCCTGTCATATGCGCCATCACCCGGCGTCGGCTGTCCACGGCGGGAATGGCGGCATTGCCGGACAGGGCCATGCCCAGCGCCTCGGCCATGCTGGCCATTGTGGATGCGGTGCCCATCGTGTTGCAGGACCCCGGCGAACGGGACATGGAGGCTTCGGCCTCTACAAATTCGTCTGCTGTCATCTCACCGGCCTTTACCGCCTCTGAGAATTTCCACAGATGCGTGCCGGACCCCACCCGCTCATTGCGGAAGTAGCCGTTTAGCATGGGGCCGCCCGTCACCACGATTGAGGGCAGATCGGTTGAGGCTGCGGCCATCAACAGCGACGGGGTCGTCTTGTCACAGCCCACCAGCAGAACGCAGCCGTCCATCGGTTGGCCCCGCATCGCCTCTTCCACCGCCATGGCCGCAAGGTTGCGGAACATCATGGCCGTCGGACGGAATGCGCTTTCCGAAGCCGAGAATACGGGCACCTCGACCGGAAATCCGCCAGCCTCGTAGATCCCGTATTTCACTTTTTCGGCCAGGTCGCGCAGGTGCGCGTTGCAGGGCGTCAGCTCGGACCAGGTGTTGAGGATTCCGATGACCGGGCGGCCGTCGAACATGTCGGCGGGCAGGCCCTGATTCTTCATCCAGCCACGATGATAAATCGCATCCTTGCTGGTTCCGGCGAACCATTGGCGGGACCGCAGATCACGGGGCCATTTGGCGGGTTTGAAGGTCATTGGGTATCCTTGCGAGGGGTCTGTGACTGCCCGGACCTCAGAAAGGGTGCCCGGGGCAAAAGCTGGGTGATTTGGCGCGGGGCACAGCAGTGCGGCGTCGCCATGGTGAGAGGGTTGGCCATAACCGTCAAATGATCATATACAACTTTGGCATATCAATTCCGGTATATGAGTATGACAGACCTCCTCCTTCGGCGCGGCCTGAAACTTGGCCATTTGCGCATCGTGGCAGCCCTAGCCCAGACCGGTCAGATCGGGACAGCCGCCGCCGCCCTTGGCATCACCCAGCCCGCAGCCTCGCGCCTTTTGGCCGAGGTTGAGCGGATCACAGGCCACCCTGTCCATGTCCGTGACGGACGGGGGGTACGGCTGACAGCGCAGGGCAGCGCGCTGGCGACACGCGCGGCCCGTATCCTGACCGAGATCGCCGACGCTGGCCGCGAAATCAGTGAGATTGGCGATGGCACGTCGGGCCATGTCCGCATAGGCTCTGTCACCGGTCCAGCGATGGAGCGGATTTTGCCCGCTCTGAACACAGTCCGTCAGTCCTATCCCGATCTTACTGTAGAGGTTGAGATTGCCCCAAGTGACATCCTTGGCGAACTGCTGGTGTCGGGCCGCATCGACTTTGCCCTGGCCCGGCTGCCAGAGGGGCGCGACGCCGCCCTCTATACCCTCGAACCGATGGAGGAAGAGCCGGTCAGCCTTGTCACCGGTCGCCAGCATCCGCTTGTGCGCGCCAGCGATCTGACCGCCCGGCTGTTGCTCGACTACGATTGGCTACTGCCCGGCCCCGGCGCAATTCTGCGCGAGACGGTCCTGTCCCGCCTGACCGCGCTTGGCCTGCCTGCCCCGTCAGGTCAGATCGCCACCTCATCGTTCTTGCTGACCCTCGCCATGCTGCAACAGTCCGACGCCATTGCACCGCTGGCCAGTGCCGTAGCCCGACGTTTCGCCGATGGGGTGGACGCGCCCTATGCCATCCTTCCCATGGATCTGGGGATACGGGTGGCACCTTATGGCCTGATCACGCGGACGGGTGGACGATTGACCCCCGCGGCCAGCCGACTGAAGTCCCTGATCCTGTCGGACCCATAACTTTGCCACTTGGCGCAGAACCCAAACCGGGTAGGCTGGGGCATCAGCCGGAGCGACGATGACCCATCCCCTTCTTCCCACAACCCTCGATCTGCTTGAAGGGCTCGTCGCCTGCCCATCGGTGTCGTCTGACAGCAACCTCGGGGTGATCGACCTTTTGGCCAACCGGCTGTCGGACGCGGGTGCCCGGGTTGAGATCTGGCAAGATGGCACCGGGACCAAGGCCAACCTCTGGGCGACCCTTGGTCCTGATGCCGACGGGGGACTCGTTCTGTCGGGGCATACCGACGTCGTGCCTGTGGCGGACCAGCCCTGGACAGTCGAACCCTTTGGCCTGACCCGCCGGGACGACCGGGTGATGGGGCGGGGCACCTGTGACATGAAGGGATTTCTGGCCGCTGCCGTCGCGATGGCGCCGACCTTTGGGCAGCATATCAAGGACCGCCCGCTGCACTTTGCCTTTACACATGATGAAGAGGTCGGATGCCTTGGCGGTCAGGCCCTAATCGCCGCGCTGAAAGACCGCGGGGTCAGGCCCCGGCTTGCCATCGTGGGAGAGCCTACGTCGATGCGGATCGTCGATGGGCACAAGGGCTGCTGCGAATACTCTACCCGGTTCACCGGGTACGAAGGGCATGGTTCTACACCTGCCCTCGGGGTGAATGCGGTCGAATACGCCACCCTGTTTGCCAGCCGCCTTCTGGCCCTGCGCGATGCGCTGGCCGCGTCACCCCCGCCAGCCGGCCGGTTCGATCCACCGCATACGACCCTCAACATCGGGGCATTGCATGGCGGCACAGCCCACAACGTGATCCCCGGCTATGCGCAGCTGGATTGGGAAATGCGACCAGTGCAGCAATCGGACCACCGTCGCGTCTGGGACGACCTTGAAAGCTATACAAAGGATGTCCTGCTGCCTGCCATGCAAGCCATCCATCCGGATGCATGGATCGAGACCGAGACGATTGGCGACGTCGTTGGCCTGCTGCCCATGCCGGAAAACGCCGCCCGCGATCTTGTCATGGCGCTGACAGGGGCCAACGGCACTCACCTTGTGCCCTTCAGCACCGAAGCGGGGCTGTTTCAGGAGATCGGGATGGATGTCGTCCTTTGTGGTCCGGGCGATATCGCGCAGGCTCACAAGCCGGACGAATGGCTCGCCCTGTCACAACTCGACGATTGCCTCGGGATGCTTGAGCGGCTGGGTCCCCGCCTCTGACCGATAATTTTGCCGAAACCGGTTTTCGGTTTTCCGAACAAAGGGCTGGAGGACCGCGATACCCCCTGCCCCTTGTCCTGGCTTGCCCCTAGTCTGCGGGAAAATCCAAGCCCAAGGACCTCCCATGCATCTCGCCCGCTTTCCCCGTGTTCACCTTGCCCATCTGCCCACACCTCTTGAACGCCTTGACCGACTGTCCGAGGCACTGGGTGGGCCCGAAATCTGGATCAAGCGGGACGATTGCACAGGCCTCAGCACCGGCGGGAACAAGACGCGCAAGCTGGAGTTCCTGATGGCCGAGGCGCTGGCCGAAGGCGCCGACATGGTGATGACCCAAGGGGCAACCCAGTCAAACCACGCCCGCCAGACCGCCGCCTTTGCAGCAAAGCTTGGCCTGAAGTGCCATTGCCTGCTTGAGGACCGGACCGGCTACAACAACGATAACTACAACGGAAACGGGAACGTCCTTCTGGACCACCTGCATGGGGCGACCACCGAAAAGTTCCCCGGCGGCCATGACATGCCCGCCGAGATGGAAAAGGCGGCCGAGGCGATGCGCGCCAAGGGGCACAAGGTCTATGTCATCCCCGGCGGCGGATCGAACCCGACCGGGGCCTTGGGGTATGTCAACTGCGCCTATGAGCTTCTGGGCCAGTTCAATGACCGCAGCCTTAAGGTCGACAGGATCGTGACACCGACGGGATCTTCGGGCACGCAGGCTGGTCTGGTCGTAGGACTGGCGGCGACCCATTCGGGCATCCCCCTTCTGGGCATCGGCACACGGGCCCCCCAGCCCCGGCAGGAACAGATGGTCTACGACCTGGCCGTCCGGACCGCTGACAAGATCGGCGCCTCTGGCGTGGTGACGCGTGACATGGTCATGGCCAATACGGACTACGTGGGCGACGGCTACGGCCTGCCCACCGAAGGCGGACTGGAGGCGATCGCGATGTTCGCCGAACTTGAAGGCCTGCTGCTGGACCCGGTCTATTCCGCCAAGGGGGCGGCTGGTCTGATCGACCTGATCCGCAAGGGCGCCTTTGCCGGGGATGCGCGTATCGTGTTCATCCACACGGGCGGGGCGGCGGGCCTGTTCGGCTATGACTTTGCCTTTGATCACGCCGCCCGGCGCATCAAGATGTCCGCCTGATGCGACCGGTCGGCATTCTGGGCGGCATGGGGCCAGAGGCGACCGTCGACCTTATGCGACGGGTTCTGGCCGCAGTGCCCGCAAGCGATGATGCCGACCATGTGCCCCTGATCGTCCATCAAAACCCGCAGGTACCCTCGCGCATTGCCCACCTCATCGACAGGACCGGAGAGGATCCGGGACCGACGCTGGCGGCTATGGCGCGCGGTCTTGCCGGGGCCGGGGCACAAGCGCTGGCCATGCCTTGCAACACAGCGCACCACTATGCCCCGGCAATCAAGGCGGCGACCGACCTGCCCTTCCTCGACATGGTCGCCCTGTCCGTGGAAGAGGCGCGGGCAGAAGCTACGAGGTTGGGCCGGGGTGATGTCGCGATCCTGTGTTCGCCTGCCACCCGGATTGCCTGCGTGTTCGATGCACCCTGCAAGGCCGCCGGGTTAACCCCGCACTATGCCAGCGACGAACCGGCCATGCTGGCCGCCATTCGGGCAATCAAAAGCCGTCACGACCTGGACAGAGCTCGGGCAACCCTGCAGGCCGCGTCCCGGGCTATCGCGACGCCGGTCCAGATCATCGCCTGTACCGAGTTTTCTCTGATCGCAGATGCCTTGCCGGAAACCGTGCGTGCCATCGACACCCTCGACGTCCTCACCCGGGCCATCGTCGCCTTTGCCAGCGGAGCCTCAGATGGCTGAATACCTCAAGTCCGTCCCAAAACGTGGTGCGACAGACCAGTCGGACGTCACACAAGCAGTCCGCGCCCTTTTGAGCGAGATCGACCAAGGGGGCGAGGCCGCCGCACGCGACCTGTCGCGCCGGTTTGACAAATGGGAGGGCGAGATCATCGTATCGCGGGCCACCATTGCCGCCGCACACGAAAGCCTGTCTGATCAGGTCAAGGCCGACATCGCCTTTGCCCACACCAATATCCGCCGCTTTGCCGAGGCCCAGCGTGAGACGATCCAGGACACCGAGGTCGAGATCCTGCCCGGACTGATCGCCGGACAAAAGCAGATCCCGGTCAATGCGGCGGGCTGCTACGTGCCGGGCGGACGCTATGCCCATATTGCCTCTGCCATCATGACAGTGACCACTGCCCGCGTCGCCGGCGTCGGCCATATCACGGCCTGCTCGCCGCCCCGCCCCGGTGCGGGCATCCCGCCGGCCATCCTCTATGCGATGGACCTGTGCGGGGCCGACACGATTTTGTCGATGGGGGGTGTGCAGGCGGTCGTCGCGATGGCGCAGGGGCTCTTCGGCCTGCCCAAGGCGGACATCCTGGTCGGCCCGGGCAACCAATATGTGGCCGAGGCCAAGCGCATTCTTTTTGGCCAAGTCGGGATCGACATGGTCGCTGGCCCCACCGACAGCCTCGTGCTGGCCGATCATTCGGCCGACGCCGCCTTTGTCGCCGCCGATCTGGTCGGGCAGGCCGAACATGGCTACAACTCTCCGGTCTGGCTGGTCACCGATGACCGGGCGCTGGCCGAGGATGTGTTGGCCCGCGTGCCTGCCCTGATCGACGCATTGCCCCCGTTGAACGCTGACAGTGCCCGCGCGGCCTGGGCGGATTATGCAGAGGTGATCCTGTGTCGCGACCGGGTCGAGATGGCCGAAGTGTCCGACAGCATCGCGCCCGAGCATCTGCACGTCCAATGCACCGATCTGGACTGGTGGTTAGGTCGGCTGACCGCCTATGGCTCACTTTTTCTGGGGGAGGAAACGACCGTTGCCTTTGGCGACAAGGCATCGGGC
Source organism: Flavimaricola sp. (assembly GCA_029255105.1). Classification (GTDB taxonomy): domain Bacteria; phylum Pseudomonadota; class Alphaproteobacteria; order Rhodobacterales; family Rhodobacteraceae; genus Flavimaricola. Next base: position 48,675 of record JAQWWH010000060.1, read on the forward strand.
CCAAACCACGTTCTGCCCACATCGGGTGCCGCCCGCTATACCGGAGGCCTGTCGGCCGGCAAGTTCATGAAGACCGTCACCTGGCAACGCGCCACCCGCGCCGCTGCCCGACCGCTGGCCGAAGCGACCGCCCGGATATCCCGGCTTGAAGGAATGGAAGGCCACGCCCGGACGGCGGACATCCGTCTGGCCAAGTATTTCCCCGGCGAGGTCTTTGATCTGGGCTGACATGCCCACCCCTTCCCAAAGAGGTCGGGCAGGACTACATTGATGGGACTGGCGAATAGTCGTTCGCACCCGATCTCATCGCAGATCATCGCCCTGGCACCGAATGCCAGGCAACCCTGATTTCCCTGAGCTTCTACCCGCCAAGGCATTCCGCCCGGCGGTCGTGTCAGGAGTAGTCCCATGAGCAAAGAAAAATCGCGCGGCAACAAGGAATCGAAGAAACCCAAGCAGGAAAAGCCCAAGGTGCTGGCCACCGCCAATTCCGGCTTGGGCAAGAACACTTTGGACATCGGTCAGTCCAAAAAGGGCAAGTAACGCGGTCAGGGGCGGCAAACTTCAATGTCGCCCCTTGACCTTCCAGTCACTGGAACCCCTATGTAAGGCCTTAGCGACTTAAAAGGGGCAGCCAATGGGCATCCACGACACGCTAAGCTTTGAGATTGACGGCATGACCTGCGGTTCTTGCGTGGCAAGGGCAGAGCGGGCGATTGCCGCTGTTGGCGGGGTCGAAAAGGCCGAAGTTAACCTTGCCACCCATGGCGGGCGGATAACGCTGGCCGAAGGGGCTACGGCTGAAACCGGTCGCGCCATATCCGGTGCGCTGGCCGCCGCCGGATACCCGGCTGTTCCACGCCGCGCCCGCCTGTCGATCACCGGCATGACCTGTGCCTCTTGCGTGACGCGGGTCGAGGCTGCGTTGATGGATGTTCCGGGCACCCTGGCGGCCCATGTCAATCTGGCCTCGGCAACCGCCTCTGTCACCACGCTTTCCCTCGACGACACCGCGTTGATCGCCGCCGTCGTGGCGACCGGTTACTCAGCCGAAACCGTGGCCAGCGGCGAACGCCCGGTTGATCATTCCGCAGAGGATGCCGCCCGGCTGCGTCGCCAGTTGATACTGGCCACTGCCCTGACCTTGCCTGTCTTTGTGCTGGAGATGGGCGGCCACATCTTCCCCCCCATCCACCACCTCATCGCACAGACCATCGGGACGACAACCAGCTGGCTGATCCAGTTCGTTCTGACGACCCTTGTTCTGGTCTTGCCCGGTCGAGGCTTCTTTGCCAAGGGCTGGCCCGCCCTTATGCGCCGTGCGCCTGACATGAACTCGCTCGTCATGCTGGGGACGACGGCCGCCTGGGGTTTTTCAACTGTCGCCCTCTTTGCCCCCACCCTGCTGCCCGAGGGCACCCGGGCGGTGTATTTCGAGGCCGCCGCCGTCATTGTCACCCTCATTCTGCTAGGCCGCTACCTTGAGGCCGGGGCCAAGGGCCGGACCGGCGCCGCCATACGCAGGCTTGTCGGTCTGCGGCCTGCGACGGCGCGGGTCGAACGGGACGGGGACGTGGTCGAAGTCCCCATCGACGATGTGCGCCGGGGCGACGTCCTTCAGATCCGTCCGGGAGAGCGTATTCCCGTTGACGGGGTGATCCGCGAAGGGACCTCGTTCATCGACGAAAGCATGATCACCGGAGAACCGCTGGCGGTTGAAAAGGCCAGGGGGGCAATGCTGACAGGCGGGACCGTCAACGGCACCGGGGCGCTGCGGATGCGGGCGACGGCGGTGGGCAGCGATACGATGCTCGCCCGGATCATCGCCATGGTGGAAGAGGCGCAGGGCGCGCGCCTGCCGGTTCAGGATCTGGTCAACAGGATTACCCTTTGGTTTGTACCGGCCGTCATGGGTATTGCGCTGCTGACCGTCACGCTATGGCTTCTGCTTGGCCCGGCACCTGCCCTGCCGTTTGCCCTTGTGGCCGGCGTGGCCGTGCTGATCATCGCCTGCCCCTGTGCGATGGGCCTCGCCACCCCGACCTCGATCATGGTGGGCACCGGGCGTGCCGCCGAACTGGGCGTCCTGTTCCGGCAGGGCGATGCCCTTCAGGCGCTGGCAGGCGTCGATGTAGTTGCCTTCGACAAGACTGGCACCCTCACTCTCGGCCAGCCCAGCCTCACCGATCTGATTGCGCTGGACGCCGACGAGGACCGACTGCTGGCGCAGGTGGCGGCGGTCGAGGCGCTGTCCGAACATCCCCTTGCCTCGGCCATCACCAATGCGGCGAAAGCCAAGGGGCTGACCCTGCCCGCCGCCACGGACCTGAATGCCATCACCGGCCACGGCCTGACGGCACGGGTGGACGGTATGACCCTGCTCGTAGGCAACCTGCGCTTGCTGCGCCGCGAAGGGGTGCCGGTCGACACCCTGACCGAGCGTGCGGAAGGTCTGGCCGCACAAGGCAAAACCCCCATCTTCGTCGCCCGCGATGGGCAGCCTGCCGGGGTGCTCGCGGTATCTGACACCCTTCGCCCCGGCGCACGGGCTGTAATCGATGCCCTGCATGCACTGGGCAAGCGGACCGCCCTGATCTCGGGCGATGTGGAGGCCGCCGCCCGGGCCATCGCCGCCGAACTTGGCATCGACGATGTCCATGCCGAGGTGCTGCCCGATGGCAAGGTCGCGGCAATCCGGACCCTGCAAAAGGGCGGCACCGTGGCCTTTGTCGGAGACGGCATCAACGACGCCCCAGCCCTTGCCGCCGCCGATGTCGGACTCGCCATCGGCACCGGGACGGATGTCGCGCTGGAAAGCGCCGATGTCGTCCTGATGTCGGGCGACCCGGCCGGGGTGGTGAATGCCATCGAGGTCAGCCGCAGGACGATGGCCAACATCCGCCAGAACCTTGGCTGGGCCTTCGGCTATAACGTGTTGTTGATACCAGTCGCCGCCGGGGCGCTTTATCCGCTGACCGGCCTGATGCTGTCACCGGCCCTTGCGGCGGGCGCGATGGGCCTGTCCTCGGTCCTTGTGCTGACCAACGCTCTGCGCCTGCGGTTTGTCCGCCCGATCCATGCGGCGGCCGCGTCATGAACATCTCGGACGTTGCCAACCGGACCGGCCTGCCACCCAAGACCATCCGCTACTACGAAGAGATCGGGTTGGTCACCCCTGCCCGCGCGGCCAACGGCTACCGGACGTTCAGGGACACCGACACTCACAAGCTGGCCTTCCTTGGGCGGGCGCGGGCGCTTGGCTTTTCGATCGAAGAGTGCCGGGACCTTCTGGCCCTGTGGGAGGATCAGTCCCGCGCCAGCGGGGACGTGCGGGCCATCGCCAAGGAGCATCTGGCCGGGATCGAGGCCAAGATCAGCGCCCTTAGCGCCATGCGGGACACGTTGTCAGACCTTGTGGACGCCTGCGCCGGGGATCATCGCCCCGATTGCCCGATCCTGAAAGGGCTTGAGGGGTCCTAGACCCAGCCGGCAGTTTCAGCCTTTACCCTTCCAGGGCACCAGGATCCGCTCGGCCCAGCGCATCAGCATGTCGATGCCAAAGCCAATGACGCCGATCAGGATGATCCCCATGATGACGATGTCGGTGGACTGGAACTTGGACGCCACCATGATCATCATGCCAGCCCCCTTTTCGGCGGCAACCAATTCGGCGGCCACCACGGTGCCCCAGCACACCCCCATCGCCACCCGTGCGCCGGTGAAGATGTCGGGCAGGGAATTGGGGATGATGACATAGCGCATGATCTGCCACTTGGACGCACCAAGCGAATAGGCCGCATGGACCTTTGATATACGGACACCGGACACGCCCGAGCGGGCTGCAATCGCCATGATCCAGAGGGCCGCAAGGAACAGCAGGATAATCTTGCCAACCTCGCCGATCCCCGCCCAGATGATTACCAGCGGGATCAGGGCAAGTGGCGGCACCGGTCGCATGAATTCCACGATAGGGTCAAACCAGCCCCGGAACCAATCGGACAGACCCATCGCATAGCCCAGCGGGATGCCCACGATCGCCCCCAAAAGAAAACCGACGATGACGCGGAACAGCGAATAGCCCAGATGCTCTGCCAGTGTAGAGTTGCGGAAACCGACCTGAGAAATCTCGCTCAGCCGCGCCAGAACCGCCTCGGGCGACGGAAGCCAGATCGGCTCCATCTGCCAGCCCTTGGCCGGGGTCACGTTCAGCGTGCCACGCGGGGTCATCGTGACGATGCCAAAGCCAACATCTACCCCTTCGCCCTCGGCGCTGACCGGGGTGCCGTTCACGGCGATCACCGTTGCTCCGTCTTCGCGGGTGATCTCGTCGTTGCTGTCCACGCGCACCAGTTCGCTGCGATAAGAGGCCACTTCCATCACGTCGTTTTTGGCAAAGCCGTCGCCCGGTTCTACCTCGGGCAGTTCAACGACATCGCCGAATGTAAAGACCACGACATCGACAGTCGCATCATCGGTTGATCCGTCAGGCGCCTGGGCGGTGTAGGTAAAGCTGCCCTCGCCCAGAAACGCCCCCGGCACATGCAGGAACCCCGGCAACAGCCGCGATCCGGTAAAGGCGCCCCAAAGGACAAAGATCAGAACGATCGAGATGACAGAGGCGGCAAAGTTCGACGTCACAGCACTTTCGTCACCAAACGTCACGGTCTTGAGCGAGCCGTAGTCATGGCGAGGGCGCAGGAATTTCCGGATCGCCTTCCAGATGGCCAGTGTCAGCAGGATCAGGAGGATATAGCCAAGGATAAACGGTATGGCAGAGGCGACAGTGCCTAATACGGCGGCCAGCTCTCCGGCGAGATCGCGGATAAGTTCCATTCTATGCGCCCTCCTGCCGGCCCATGATTTCCTCTTCCATATCCCAGATCATTCCGAGGATCTCTTCACGGGTCTTGGCAAAGTCGGGGTGTTTCTTGACCTCGCGCAGGTCTTGGCCGACGCCCATTTCGGCAAAGGGCAGTCGATATTCCTTGTGGATGCGGCCGGGTCGGGGGGCCATTACCAAAAGACGCTCGCCCAAAAGCAGCGCCTCTTCGACCGAATGGGTGATCAGGATGATCGTCTTGCCCGTCTCTTTCCACAGCTTCAGGACAAGGCCCTGCATCTTTTCGCGGGTCAGCGCGTCCAGCGCGCCCAAGGGTTCGTCCATCAGGATGACCTCGGGGTCATTGGCAAGGCAGCGGGCCAGTGCCACGCGCTGCTGCATGCCGCCGGACAATTCGTAAACAGCCTTTTCCTTGAAATCGCCAAGGCCAACGACATCCAGAAGATGGTCAACGATGCCTGCCTTTTCGGCCTTTGGCATCCCCTTCATTCGGGGACCAAAGCCCACGTTTTCGCGCACGCTCATCCATTCAAAAAGCGCGCCTTGCTGAAACACCATACCCCGTTCGGCACCGGGTCCGGTGACCCTCTTGCCGCCAAGGGAAATGGTGCCGTCGGTTGGTGCCAGAAATCCGGCGGCAATATTCAGAAGAGTCGTCTTGCCGCAGCCCGACGGGCCAAGAACGGACAACAACTCGCCCTGTTTGAGGTCGATCGACACATCCTTGAGGGCTTGGACTGCGGTACCGTTGGGCAGATCAAATCGCATGGACAGCCGGTCGATCACGAGGTTGCTCATGGAGAGGCTCCTGTGCGGGTCGTTTCAGTCAATGCAGAGCCATGGCTGCCGCATCGGGACGAAAGGGGGGCACATTTCGCGCCCCCCTGCCGCATTACATAGCCGAAGCCGCAGCGAGCGGACCCGTGTCGATGTTGCCCTCATAGGTGCCCAATGCAGAGGGGATAGACCCTGCCTCGACGAACACACCAGCGACACCCAGCATGAAATTCTGGGCCGCACCGCCAAGCCACTTGGCGCTCAGCTGCTCTTCCACACTGGGGAAGACAAAGGTTGCCATGGTCTCAGCCGTTGCCTCGACGTCCATACCGGCGTCCTGAGCGATGACGGGAAGCATTTCCTCAACCATCGAGCCATCGTTCCAGCCGGCGTTCATCTCGGCGGTCACAGCCAGGAAGGCTTCGACCATCTCGGGGTTTTCGGCGACAAAACTTGCGGGGGCAGAGGTCACGTCAAAGACGAGGATGCCCAGTTCTTCCTTTTCAGCGCCGGTCAGAAGCACGTTGCCGAACTCGACCGCGCGACGCAGCGAGCCGCCCCAGCCGCAGAACATGTCAACGGCACCCTGACCAAAGGCAGCCGCACCATCCGGCGGTGCCATATCAACGATGTCCAGGCTGGCGAGGTCTACGCCAAAGTGGTCCATCTGCCGCAGGAAGCCATAGTGTGCGGCTGTCCCGAGCGGCACAGCAACCTTCTTGCCCGCAATCTCGCCGGCGTTGGTCTGGTCGATTTCCAGCACACTCGCCACAACGCAGTTGTCGTTGTCGGCGTAGGACACGGCGACATCGAGAGTTACGAGGTCCTGTCCGGCGCTGGTGGCCACGACGAAGGGCGGAACGCCCTGGCTGACGGCGATCTGCACGTCGCCCGAGGCCATCGCGGCGCTCATCGCGGTGCCGGTGTCAAAGGCGACCCAGTTGATCGGGACGCCCAGCGCCTCTTCGTAGGTGCCCATGACCTTGGCGTATTGGAACGGCATCGGCCACTCGAGGAAGTAGGCCACGGTAATACCATCAGAATGACCCGCCGCCATTGCAGCCTGAGCCCCACTAAGCAGGGCGAGGCCTGCGGCAGCACCCGTCATGTATGTTTTGAGTTTCATAGTTGGTCGTCTCCCAAGTTGCTGGCCTTAAGGCCTTTCGTTCGGTCCAGGTTTCGTCCTGACACCCCTTTTGCTTTGGCAGAGGGCAGAACCGCCGTTTGCCACCGCAGTAATGGATCACGGATCAGACAGGTCGCACAGCCCCCCATCTCCGAAACCCACATTCGGAAAAGCCAAAACGACGGATTGCCCGTCTTTTGCGCTATTGTTCACAGCCAAGGCAGTGGCCGGGCATGCGTCAATCATGTCGTGGCCTCGGTAACCTTGACCAACATGGCCCGCTACCAGTGACGGACACTCAGGAAAGCCATTTTTACCAATCTGTTACACTTTGGACAGCGTCGCAAGTAGGCGCTGGCCGCATCAATTTGGACCTATTCACAGCTGGCATCTGGCCCTATTGAAGCTGCCAGAGGCGTAGGCACAGTGCTTAGGACGACGGCAGCTGGCGAACAGGATTCGACCAGGCTTCGTTTGCTGTTTTTCTGGAGATCACCAATGGACCTGATGCAAAACGACCCTCGCACTGTCATCGAGGCTGACCGCGCCCACGTTTGGCACCATTTGGTGCAGCACAAGCCGTTTGAGGCAATTGATCCGCAGATCATCGTCGAAGGTAAAGGCCTTCGGGTCTGGGACATCACCGGCAAAGAGCATGTGGATGCGGTTTCAGGGGCCGTCTGGACCGTCAACGTCGGCTATGGCCGCGAAAGCATCGCCAATGCCGTGCGCGACCAACTGGTCAAGATGTGCTATTTCGCGGGCGCAAAGGGCACCATCCCCGGCGCTCAATTCGCCAAGCGCCTGACCGAAAAGATGCCGGGCCTGAGCCGGGTGTACTACGCAAACTCCGGTTCGGAGGCCAATGAAAAGGCCTTCAAGATGGTCCGCCAGATCAGCCACAAGCATTACGGCGGCAAGAAGAACAAGATCCTCTACCGCGACCGCGATTACCACGGCACCACCATCGCCTGTCTGTCCGCCGGTGGTCAGCAAGAGCGCAATGCCCAATACGGGCCGTTCACGCCCGGGTTTGTCGCGGTGCCGCATTGCCTTGAATATCGCGCCCAATGGGAAGGCGAGGATTACGGGATCAAGGCTGCAGAGGCGATCGAAGAGGTCATCCTGCGCGAAGGCCCCGAGACCATCGGTGCCCTCTGCCTTGAACCCATCACAGCCGGTGGCGGCATCATCGTGCCGCCCCAGGGCTATTGGGAAAAGGTGCAGGAGATCTGCCGCAAGTACGACATCCTGCTGCACATCGACGAGGTGGTCTGCGGTCTGGGCCGCACGGGCACCTGGTTTGGTTACCAGCAGTTCGGCATTCAGCCCGACATCGTGACAATGGCCAAAGGCGTCGCCTCTGGCTATGCGGCCATTTCGTGCTGTGTGACCACTGACGCGGTGTTCGAGATGTTCAAGGACGACACCGATCACCTTGGCTATTTCCGCGACATCTCGACCTTTGGGGGCTGCACCGCTGGCCCGACCGCCGCGCTTGAGAACATGCGCATCATCGAGGACGAGGATCTTTGCGGCAACTCAACCCGCATGGGTGCCTACTTTGGAGAAAAGCTGGAGGCGCTGATGGAAAAGCGTCAGATCGTCGGCGACGTCCGTGGTATGGGCCTGTTCCGGGGCGCCGAACTGGTGCTTGACCGCGCCAGCAAGGAGCCGGTCCCGGAAAAGCAGGTGATGGCCGTCGTTGCCGACTGCATGAAGCAGGGTGTCATCATCGGGGCGACCAACCGGTCGGTCCCCGGCTTTAACAATACCCTGCTTTTCGCCCCGGCCCTGATCGCCACCAAGGATGACCTTGATGAGGTCATGACGGCCGTCGACGGTGCCATTGGCCGGGTCTTCTACGGCGAATAACGCCTGTGGGGGGTCCAAGCCGCCCCCCAAAAAGGACAGACATCCATGACAGCACTCAACGCCCTTGGTCAGCCCATAGGGGCACCGCTTGACGTGGAGCTTCCCCGACCTGTCCCGCCACGTTCGGCAATGGCGGGGCGGTTCTGTTCCCTCACTCCCTTCGACATCCAGACCGATATACACCCGCTGTTCGAAGCGTTTTCCGCCGACTCAGAAGACCGGATCTGGACGTACCTGCCCTACGGACCTTTTGCCTCGGTCCAGGCCCTGAGGGATTGGGCCGAAAGAACCTGCCGGGGCAGCGATCCGATGTTTCACACGATCCGGGACGTTGCGGGCCATCCGGTCGGGCTAGCCAGCTATCTGCGCATCGACCCCGGCAACGGCTCTATCGAGGTCGGCCACATCAACTTTGCCCCGGCCCTGCAAAGGACGCCCGCCGCGACCGAGGCGATGTTTCTGATGATGTCCCGGGTCTTCGACACCTTGGGCTACCGCCGATACGAATGGAAATGCGACAGCCTGAACGCAGGCTCGGTCCGGGCGGCCACCCGGCTTGGGTTTCAATACGAAGGAACCTTCCGGCAGGCGACCCAATACAAGGGACGCAATCGGGACACGGCATGGTTTTCGATCATCGACAAGGACTGGCCCGCCGTGAAGGCCGCCTTCGTCGCATGGTTGGACCCATCGAACTTTGATGCGGACGGACAGCAGCGCCAACGGCTGGGCGTGTCGAAAGTTGCCTAGGAAACCACCGGGCTTGCCCCCTGAAGGACATAAGTCCAATCTGCGCAGGACATAGCGCCAGAGCCGGACCCGATGATCCCCGCCGAATCCTTTTTCCTTGATGCCACCGAAGGGACGCTTCAGTCCCGGATCCAGCAAATGGTGGCGCAAGGCATCCTGTCCGGCCGTTTTCGCCCGGCCGAACGGCTGCCCTCATCCCGGGCGCTGGCACGTCATCTTGGGGTCAGCCGGATCACGGTAACGCTGGCCTATACGGAACTGGTCGCCGACGACTACCTGACCGCCAAGGGGCGGTCGGGCTACTACGTCAGCCAGAATGCACCGGAACCGCCCGCCTTTGCCCCGCAAAGCCCGGCCCTGACAACGGTAGACTGGGACCGCCGACTGGGGCCGGACATCCCATCGCTTGGACTGACCAAGCCAAGAGACTGGGCGCGCTACCGCTACAACTTTATCTACGGGCAACCGGATGCCAGCCTGTTTGACGCAGCCAATTGGCGGCTTTGCGCCTTGCAGGCGTTGGGCAAGAAGGACTTTGAAAGCCTGACGGCGGACAAGTTCGATCAAGACGACCCCTTGTTGATCGACTTTATCATCCGTCAGACCCTGCCCCGCCGGGGTATCCTTGCTGGTCCCGACGAGGTGCTTCTGACGCTGGGGGCACAGAACGCCCTCTGGCTGACAGCTCAGTTATTGCTTGGGCCGGGAAAGCGGGCGGTGGTTGAGGACCCTTGCTACCCCTCATTGCGTTCCATCGTGACAACGACGCAGGCCGAGGTGACGCCCGTCACCGTCGACCGGGACGGGCTGCCCCCGGATATCATACCGACCACGACGGATGTGGTCTTTACCACCCCGTCCCACCAATGCCCGACAACAGCCACCATGCCCCTGTCCCGGCGCAAGGCGATCCTCGCGCTGGCCGAAGAGCATGACATGCTGATCGTAGAGGATGACTACGAGTTCGAGATGTCGTTCCTCAAGCCACCTTCCCCCGCGCTCAAGTCCCTCGACAGGACGGGGCGGGTGATCCATGTGGGATCGTTCTCAAAGTCGATCTTTCCGGGGTTGCGGCTGGGCTACATGGTGGGCCCGGCCCCCTTCATCGCCCGGGCGCGGGCCCTGCGGGCAGCTGTCCTGCGCCATCCCCCGGGACATATCCAAAGGACGACCGCCTACTTCCTGTCGCTTGGCCACTACGACGCCCTGATCCGACGGACCAGCAGGGCCTACGCCGAACGCCGCAAAGTCATGGACGCAGCGCTCGCGGCAGAGGGGCTGACGGTTGCTGGGGCAGGCACCTCAGGCGGGTCATCCATCTGGCTGCGGGCGGAGGGGAGAGACACCGGCACGCTTGCCGCACGGCTGCAAGAGAAGGGTGTGCTGATCGAACCGGGCGCACCCTTCTTTGCCACTGCCACAGGCGCCTTGTCCCAGGGTGGTCCAGCGACCGAATTCTACAGGCTCGCCTATTCCTCGATCCCCGTAGGACGGATCGGTGACGGGGTGGCACTGGTGGCGCAGGGATAGCACCACGCCCATAGCCACGAGGCGCAGGCACACCACCTTGGCCCTATCCACCACCCTCAACTGGCCCTATCCCGGCCCTCCCCACCGCGCCATACCCATCCGGTAGCCCATCCGGAGGACCCCCCATGCGCATGACCACAGAAGAAGCCTTTGTAAAAACGCTCCAGCGTCACGGGATCGGCCATGCCTTTGGCATCATCGGGTCGGCCTTCATGCCCATCTCGGACCTCTTTCCCCAGGCCGGGATCACCTTCTGGGACTGCGCCCACGAAGGGTCTGGCGGGATGATGGCGGACGGCTATACCCGCGCCACCGGCAAGATGAGCATGATGATCGCCCAGAATGGCCCGGGTATCACGAATTTTGTCACCGCAGTTAAGACCGCTTACTGGAACCACACGCCACTTCTTCTTGTCACGCCGCAGGCCGCCAACAAGACCATCGGCATGGGTGGCTTTCAGGAGGTTGAGCAGATGGCCCTGTTCAAGGACATGGTCGCCTATCAGGAAGAGGTCCGCGACCCGTCGCGCGTGGCAGAGGTGCTGAACCGGGTCATCCTGCAGGCCAAGCGCGCCTCGGCCCCTGCCCAGATCAACATGCCGCGCGACTTCTGGACCCAGGTCATCGACATCGACCTGCCCGAAATGGTGGAGTTTGAGCGGCCCGCCGGTGGCGACACGGCCATAGCCGAGGCCGCTGCCCTTCTGAGCACGGCAAAGTTCCCCGTCATCCTGAACGGCGCTGGCGTCGTTCTGGCCGGTGCGATCCCTGCGTCAATGGCATTGGCAGAGCGGCTCGATGCGCCGGTCTGCGTCGGCTATCAGCACAACGACGCGTTCCCCGGCTCTCACCCGCTGTTCGCAGGCCCCTTAGGCTACAACGGGTCCAAAGCCGGGATGGAGCTGATCAAGCAGGCTGATGTCGTGCTTTGCCTTGGCACCCGGCTGAACCCGTTTTCCACCCTGCCCGGCTATGGGCTGGACTACTGGCCCAAGGACGCCCGGATCATTCAGGTCGACATCAACCCGGACCGGATCGGCCTGACAAAAAGGGTCAGCGTCGGAATCGTCGGCGACGCCAAGAAGGTGGCGACAGCGATCCTCGCAAACCTCGCCGATGCGGCAGGCGACATGGACCGGGCCGCCCGCAAGGCGACAATCGCCCAGACCAAATCCCAATGGGCCCAACAGCTGTCCTCCATGGACCACGAAGAGGATGACCCGGGCACCAGCTGGAACCAGCGGGCACGCGACCAAAAGCCCGACTGGATGTCGCCCCGCATGGCCTGGAGGGCGATCCAGAGCGCCCTGCCGAAAGAGGCGATCATCTCGTCCGACATCGGCAACAACTGCGCCATCGGCAATGCCTATCCCAGCTTTGAAGAGGGGCGAAAGTACCTTGCGCCCGGCCTCTTTGGCCCCTGCGGCTACGGCCTGCCCTCGATCGTGGGGGCAAAGATCGGCTGCCCCGATACACCTGTTGTCGGCTTCGCCGGGGACGGCGCGTTCGGCATCGCTGTGACAGAGTTGACGGCCATCGGTCGGCCCGAATGGCCCGCAATCACCATGGTCGTGTTCCGCAACTACCAGTGGGGGGCGGAAAAGCGGAACTCGACCCTTTGGTATGACGACAACTTCGTCGGCACCGAACTGGACGAAGGGGTCAGCTACGCAGGCATCGCCCGGGCCTGCGGACTGCAGGGCGTGCATTCCAGGACGATGGAAGAGCTGACCGCCGCCCTCAGCACGGCCATCACCGATCAGATGAAGCACGGCAAGACCACGCTGATCGAAGCCCTGATCAACCAGGAGCTTGGTGAGCCCTTCCGCAGGGACGCGATGAAAAAGCCTGTCGCCGTCGCCGGGATCGATATCGCCGACATGGCGGCCCAATAGGGCCGGCATGGGGTGCCGATGCAAAACGGGCACCAGACAATGACAGCAGGGCGCAATGCCGTTTGACCTCGGCCTCGGGGCCAGCCTCTGGATGGCCGTCGCGATCTTTGGGGCCTCCTGGGTGCGGGGATATGCGGGCTTTGGCTTTGCCGCACTGGTGGTGTCGTCCGCAGGTCTGGTGACCAGCCCTCTCTACTTCGTTCCGGTGGTTGTTCTGGCCGACATGATCCTGACCGCCCAACAGGCGCGGGGGATATGGGCAGATATCGCCTGGCGACGGGTCATGACGCTTTTCGGGGGCGCGCTGATCGGCGTGCCCATCGGGGTCGTCGCACTGTCAAGCCTTGGGATCGATACCACGCGGGCGATCATCTCGGTCTTCGTGCTCTTGATGTGCGGCCTGCTCTGGGCCGGGTGGAGCTTTCGTCAAAGCAAGGGGGACGTCGCCCATCTGGGGGTGGGCGTCATCTCCGGTCTTGCCAACGGGGCAGCCGTTGGCGGATTGCCCGTCGCCGTCTTCTTCTCGGCCCAGCCGATAGCGGCCCGGACTTTCCGGGCTACTGTGATCGCCTATTTCACCCTTCTGGACATCTGGACCATCCCGAACTTCTGGCGGGCCGGACTGATAACGCAGGATACACTGGTCGCCACCGCCATCAGCCTGCCGCTCATGTCGCTTGGCGTCTGGCTTGGCACCCGTCGGTTTGTCGCAACCGGCCCAAGCAATTTTCGCCGGTTCGCCATCCTGCTCTTGGCGACACTCGCGACATTCGGGCTGTTAAAGTCGGTGCTATGATCCGCCAATCTCTTCCATTGGTCTGGCCCGACGGGCCCGCTGCCGCTAGGCTCGGCGCGATACGACAGGAGGCAACATGACCGCCAATCCCTACCCCTTTCTGGCAACGACCTTGCCGCATTGCCCCGAACGGCTGCTGACCCAGGCCCGGGGGATGCCCGTGCCCCGCGTCGCACTCGTCAATGCCGGCGGGACCAATGCGCTGACCGGCATCCGTGAGGCGGCAGAGGCCGGGCTGGCCCTGCCTATCCTCATCGGTGACAGAGACAAGATCATGGCAACGGCCGAGCAGATCGGTTGGGACATCGACGGGCTGCGCCTGATCCATGCCCCCCATGCCGCCGCCGCATCCGAGGCCTCCCGACTGGCCCGCGAGGGTGAGGCGGACGCGGTCATGAAAGGGCAGGTCCATACCTCGACCTTCCTCAAGGGGCTGTTGCCCTCTGCCGCCGGGCTGCGGGAAAAGGGGTCTCGCTGCGGGCATGTGTTCCACATCACGACGCCGCACTCGGACCGCCCGCTCCTGCTGACGGATGCCGCACTTAACGTCGATCCGGATGTCAGCACCCGACAGGCCTGCCTGACACATGCCGTCCGGCTTGCCCGGGCATTGGGGATCGACCACCCCAAAGCCGGGCTGCTGGCCCCGTCCGAGGATCCCATCCCCACGGTCCCGAACACCATCGAGGCCGCCGAGATTGCGCTTTGGGCCAGCACAGCGCTGCCCGGGACCACCGTCCAGGGTCCGATGGCGCTTGACCTGATCTTCTCGAAGGCCGCAGCGCAGGCCAAGGGCTATGTCTCCGATGTGTCCGGGGACGCCGACATTATGGTCGTGCCCAACATCACCTCCGGCAATGCCATCTTCAAGCTGATGGTGCTTGGCATGGGATGCTGCGCCGGTGGGCTGGTCCTGGGCTGCAAGGTCCCGCTCCTTCTGACGTCTCGCAGCCAACAGGCCCCCGACCGGATCGCTTCGGCTGCCCTGGGGGTAATCGCCGCGCAAATGGCACCAGCAGGATGAGCCTCCCCCCCTCCTCATCTCGCCCCAAATATCCCGGGGTGAGCGCGGCACGCGCGAGGGGCAGAGCCCCTCGACCACCTAAACACCACGGGCTGACACAATGATCCTCGTCCTCAACGCCGGATCGTCGTCCCTCAAGGCCGAGGTCTTTGACGCAGACCTCGCCAGCCTTCTGTCGGTTTCCGTCAGTGAAATTGGCAAAGACGGCGTCCTAAAATCCGGGCAACTGCATCAGCCAGTGCAAACAAAGGACCACGCCGACGCCCTCACCCTGATACTCGGCGCGCTCGATGACGCGGGGCACCCTCTGGCCAGCCTCACGGCCGCCGCCCACCGGGTCGTGCATGGCGGTGCTACGCTCACAGCGCCCGTGCGGTTGACCGCCCAAACCATCGAAAGCATCAAGGCATGCATACCGCTGGCCCCCCTGCACAACCCCGCCAACCTCGCGGCAATCCTCGCGCTTGGACAACTGGCCCCCGACCTGCCGCAATTCGCGAGCTTTGATACCGCCTTTCATGCCACCAACCCCGCCCTAGCCACAACCTACCCGATCCCCGCCGATGAACAGGCCAAGGGCCTGCGGCGCTACGGCTTTCACGGGCTCAGCTACGCGGGTCTGGTGCGGGCCATCTCGCCCATGCCATCCCGACTTCTGGCCCTGCACCTCGGGAACGGGGCCAGCCTCTGCGCGATCCTCAACGGCAAATCTGTCGCCACCTCGATGGGGTATTCGCCCCTCGACGGGCTTGTGATGGGGACGCGCAGCGGGGCAATTGACGGCATGGCCGTCCTGCAACTGGCACAGGACCACGGCATTGACGGGGCCAACGCCATCCTCAACCGACGCAGCGGGCTGACAGCCCTGGCAGGCACCAACGACATGGCCAGCATCCTGGCACGCAATGATGAGGCTGCCCGCTTTGCCGTCGACCACTTCTGCTACTGGGCGGCCCGGCACGCGGGATCGGCTGTGGTCGCCATGGGCGGGCTCGACGCCATCGCCTTTACCGGCGGCATCGGCGAGAACGCCCCGGGCATCCGCGAAAGGATCCTTGCGCATCTTGCCTTCCTCGGACCGGTGCCCGTCCACATCATTCCCGCCGACGAAGAACGGCAGATCGCCCGCGACGCCCAAAGCCTGATGAAGCGCTCATGATCCGAAAAAAGGGTTCCGGCCATTGCTCCCAGGCCATTGATGCAGCATTGATACAGCACCTGTCAGGAGGCCCGGAGTGACCTATTCCCAACCCCAGATCGACCTGTCTCCCGCAGTCTCGGACGAGGTGCGCCAGACAACATGCTACATGTGCGCATGTCGCTGCGGGATCAACGTCCACCTCAAGGACGGCCCCGACGGCAAAAAGCGGGTCGCCTATATCGAAGGCAACAGGGATCATCCGGTCAACAAGGGGGTGCTTTGCGCCAAGGGCAGCGCCGGCATCATGCAGATCAACGCCCCTTCCCGTCTCAAGGCCCCGCTGAAACGGACCGGCCCCCGCGGCTCGGGCCAGTTCGAAGAGATCAGCTGGGATGAAGCGTTAGAGCTTGCGACCAATTGGCTCAAGCCGCTGCGCGAAACAGCCCCAGAAAAGCTGGCCTTCTTTACGGGACGCGATCAGTCGCAATCCTTCACCTCGCTCTGGGCGCAGGCCTATGGGACACCCAACTACGCCGCCCATGGCGGCTTTTGCTCGGTCAATATGGCCGCAGCCGGCATCTACACGATGGGCGGAGCATTCTGGGAATTCGGCCAGCCGGACTGGGACCATACCAAGATGTTCGTCCTCTTCGGCGTGGCCGAGGATCACGACAGCAACCCGATCAAGATGGGCATCGGCAAGATCAAGGCGCGCGGCGCCAAAGTTGTCGGCATCAACCCCATCCGCACCGGCTACAACGCAGTGGCAGACGACTGGTACGGTATCACCCCAGGCACCGACGGGTTGCTGATCCTGTCCCTGATCCACCTGCTGTTCAAGGCAGGCAAGCTTGATCTGACCTACCTTGCCCGCTTCACCAATGCCGCCTGTCTCGTCAACGAAGACCCAAAGTCGCCGCAACACGGCCTGTTGCTGCGGGACGAAGACGGCAAGCCGCTGGTCATCGACCGCAACACTGGCAAACCAGCCCCCTGGGACGCGCAGGGGATAGAGCCGGATCTGGCCACGACCTGGCGGCACAAGGGCGTAACGCACCGGCCCGTCCTGCATCTGATGGCAGACCGCTATCTGTCCGAGGATTACGCCCCCGAAAAGGTCGCCACCCGCACCGGCATCCCCGCCGCCCGGATCCGGCAACTGGCCAGCGAGATCGCCCGCACCGCTTTTGACGAGGTGATCACATTGGACCGTCCCTGGACCGACTTCCGGGGCCACCGGCACGAGACTATGACCGGCCGGCCGGTCAGCTTTCACGCCATGCGGGGCATCTCGGCCCATTCCAACGGGTTCCAGACGGCGCGGGCCCTGCACACCCTTCAGATCATCCTCGGCGCTGTGGAAACCCCCGGCGGGATGCGGTTCAAGCCGCCTTATCCCAAGCCGGCAACTGCCCATCCCAAACCCCATTGCAAGGTGACGCCCGGCCAGCCCCTGAACGGGCCACATCTGGGCTATCCACAAGGGCCCGAGGACCTCTGCCTGACCGAGGACGGCAAACCCGCCCGGATCGACAAGGCGTTTTCCTGGGAAAACCCGCTCTCGGCGCATGGGATGATGCATATGGTGATCTCCAATGCCCACGCCGGGGATCCCTACAAGATCGACACCCTCTTCCTTTACATGGCCAACATGTCCTGGAATTCGTCGATGAACACCGAAGGCACGATGAAGATGCTGACGGATATGGACGACAACGGGGATTATGTAATCCCCCGGATCATCTACTCGGACGCCTATTCCTCTGAAATGGTGGCCTATGCGGACCTCATCCTGCCTGACACGACTTATCTCGAACGGCACGACTGCATCTCGCTGCTCGACCGGCCGATCTGCGAGGCTGACGCAGTTGCCGACGCGATCCGCTGGCCGGTGATCGAACCCGATCGGGACGTGCGCGGGTTTCAGTCGGTGCTCTGCGACCTCGGGCACAGGCTTGGGCTGCCCGGCTTTGTCGGCGACGACAGTGGGGCAAAGTACAAGGACTACGCCGACTACATCACCAACCATATCCGCCGCCCTGGCATCGGACCGCTGGCAGGCTGGCGGATGGGGGAGACCGGGCTGCAAGACGGGCGCGGCTCGGCAAACGAAGGTCAGCTGGACAGCTACATCGCCAACGGCGGTTTCTGGATGTCGCACGTGCCGGACGAGGCGGCCTATTACAAACCCTTCAACAGCGCCTATCAGGATTGGGCGGTAAAGATGGGCTTTTACGACAGCCCTCAACCCTACGTCTTCCAGCTTTACGCCGAACCGCTGAGGCGGTTCCAATTGGCCGCCGAAGGCGAAGGCAGCCACCAGCCCCCCGATTATCTGCGGCCACGGATCATGGCCCTGATGGACCCGCTGCCGATCTGGTACGCCCCCATGATCGACGGGGAGAAGGACCCAGCCGAATACCCGATCCACGCCCTGACCCAGCGGCCGATGGCCATGTATCACTCCTGGGGCAGCCAGAACGCCTGGCTCCGGCAGTTGCACGGACACAACCCACTCTACGTTCCGACGAAAATCTGGGAGGAAAACAGGTTCAAGGAGGGCGATTGGGCGCGGGTCACGTCGCCGCATGGGTCCATCACGGTTCCGGTGGCCCATATGGCCGCGCTCAATGAGAATACGGTCTGGACCTGGAACGCGATTGGCAAGCGCAAAGGGGCCTGGGCGCTTGATGACAAGGCGCCCGAGGCCACGAAAGGCTTCCTGCTCAACCACCTGATCCATGAACTCATGCCGCCGCGCGAGGATGGGATGCGCTGGTCCAACTCGGACCCGATAACCGGTCAGGCGGCCTGGTTCGACCTGCGGGTCAAGATCGAACGCTCTGCCGCTCCAACTGAATCGCAACCCGCCTTCCCGCCAATCAAGGCTCCGGTCGCAAAAGGCCCCTCCACCCTCGCCTGGAAGGTCGGCAAATGAGGACACCCGCTCCCTTCGCTTTGTTCCAAATACTCCCGCCGGAGGCGTCAACCGATGCCTCCCTGTGGCCGGCCAGAACGACAGCACCCACCAGCCAGGAGGACCCCCGATGAGCAACCGCCAAATTCTCCTGCTGATCGCGGCCTTCATCCTGCTGACCTTTGGCTCTTTCATCTGGTTCGTGGTCACCTGGAACGCCGAGGCTGAACCACAGCTTGGCCATCTTGGCGCGCCCGGCGTCTATACAGAGACCAAGGACACCGCCGCATGACCCAGCTCCCTCCTCTATCCGCCGTCAAGCTTGGGCTCGTGATCGACCTCGACACCTGTGTTGGCTGTCATGCCTGCGTCGTGTCCTGCAAAGGCTGGAATACGGAAAACTACGGCGCGCCGCTCAGCGATCAGGACGCCTACGGGGCCAATCCGTCTGGTACGTTCCTCAACCGGGTCCATTCCTACGAAGTGCAGCCAGCCGAGGGCCACGCCCAGCTGGTCCACTTTCCCAAATCCTGCCTGCATTGCGAGGACGCCCCCTGCGTGACCGTCTGCCCAACCGGGGCCAGCTACAAGCGGGTCGAGGATGGGATCGTGCTGGTCAACGAAAGCGATTGTATCGGATGCGGCCTTTGCGCCTGGGCCTGTCCCTACGGCGCGCGCGAAATGGACGTCGCTGAAAAGGTGATGAAGAAATGTACCCTCTGCGTTGACCGCATCTACAACGACAACCTGCCCGAAGAGGACCGGGTGCCCGCCTGCGTGCGGACCTGTCCTGCCGGGGCACGCCACTTTGGCGACCTTGGCGACCCGGAGTCTGACGTCAGCCAGCTTGTGGCCGAACGGGGCGGATTTGATCTGATGCCGGAACAAGGGACCAAGCCGGTCAACAAATACCTGCCCCCCCGTCCCCGTGACCGGTCCGAGGATGTCGATATTCTGGCGCCCTATCTTGCCCCCGTCACCGATCAGCCCAAGGGATTCGTCGGCTGGCTCGACAAGGCGTTGTCTGCACTGCCCGGGGGGAAATAGATGCATCCCGCACCATCCGTCATCCTGTTCACCACCCTGTCCGGCCTAGGGTTTGGACTGCTGTTCTGGCTGGGGCTTGGCATGCCCGGCCCGACCGGGGTCGTAGCGTTTGTCTTTTTTGCCATTGCCTACCTGCTGGCGGTTGGCGGCCTGCTGGCCTCGACCTTTCACCTTGGTCACCCGGAACGCGCGCTCAAGGCGTTCAGCCAGTGGCAGACCAGCTGGCTCAGCCGCGAGGCCTGGGCCTCGGTGGCGGCCCTTGTGGTGATGGCGGTTTATGGGGCGGGCCTTGTGTTTCTTGGCACAAAATGGACCGCGCTTGGCTTGATCGGGGCGGTGTTGTCTATTGGAACCGTCTTTACCACCTCGATGATCTACGCCCAACTTCGGACTGTTCCTCGCTGGCATCACTGGACGACGCCCGCGGTTTTCCTCTGCCTGTCTCTTGGCGGCGGCGCACTTCTGGCCGGACAGATCCGCTTTGCCCTGCCGCTTCTCGCCCTTGCCGGTGTCGCCCAGGCCTACACATGGATCACCGGGGACGCCCGCCTGAGATCGTCGGGCACGACCCTGGCCAGCGCGACCGGCCTGCAAGGCGGCTCAATCCGCGCATTCGAGCCGCCACACACCGGCACAAACTACCTTTTGCGCGAGTTCGTCTATGTTGTCGGCCGCAAACACAGCCGCAATCTACGGGTCATTTCCCTGACTTTGGGATTTATCCTGCCGATCGTGTTGTTGCTGCTGCCGTTCAACCACATTCTTGCAGGCGTCGCCGTTGTGTCGCACCTCGCTGGGGTGCTAGTCGCCCGCTGGCTTTTCTTTGCCGAGGCAGAGCATGTCGTGGGTCTTTACTATGGCAAGCGCACCACCTGAGCCTTGCCTTTGCCTGACCCTTGCCTTTGAAGGCCTGTGGCGACACGGTGCGGCGACCATCTGAAGGAGGCATGCCATGGATCAAATCGCCACGTTTCATGACCTGCGTGGCGCGTCCGTGTTCATCACCGGCGGTGGTGGCGGGATCGGTGCGGCCCTGACCGAAGGCTTTGTTGCGCAGGGCGCCAAGGTCACTTTCGTCGGTCGAGGCGACTACACCGCCTTTGCCGACAAGCTGGGCGAAGCCTATGAAAACCGCCCCCTGTTCATCCGGTGCGACGTCACCGACACCGCCGCCTTGCAAGCCGCCATCGCTCAGGCGGCTGACCGCAACGGCCCGCTGTCGGTGCTGGTCAACAATGCCGCAAACGACATGCGTTATCCCGCCGAAGATGTGACCGAGGCGATCTGGGACGACATGATGGCCGTCAATCTCAAGGCCTACTTCTTTGCCGCACAGGCCGTCGCCCCTATGATGCGGGCCAAAGGCGGCGGATCAATCATCAACTATTCCTCCACCAGCTACATGATGGGCATTGCAAAGCTGTCTACATACATCGCCGCCAATGCGGGCATCATGGGCCTGACCCGCAGCCTGGCCCGCGAATGGGGACCGGACAGAGTCAGGGTCAATGCCCTCGCCCCCGGCTGGGTCCTGACCGAGAACCAGATGCAGAAATGGGCCACCGACGACGGGCTGGCGGCACACCGTGACCGCCAATGCCTCAAGGATTTCATGGAGCCGCAGGACATGGTCGGCGGCACCCTCTTCCTCGCCTCAGCCGCCTCGCGCATGTTGACGGGGCAGGTCATAGCAATCGATGCTGGCGTGGTGGTGACCGGATGAGCCTGGCTGCAAACTGGATCGCCCTCGACTGGGGCACCACCCATGTCAGGGCCTGGGCCATGTCGGCCAGCGCCACCGTTCTGGACCAGCGGTCGTCGGACAAGGGGATGGGCCGCCTTGATCCATCCCAGTTCGAGGCGGCCTTGCAAGATCTCATCACCGGCTGGACCAACGGTCCCGTCACCGCCATTGCCTGCGGCATGGTCGGTGCCCGTCAAGGCTGGGCCGAGGCCGCCTATTCCGCCGTTCCTTGCGCTCCTCTGCCCGATGGGCTGACCCGCGCCCCGACCCATGACCCCAACCTTACGGTGCTGATCATCCCCGGTCTGTCACAGGACAACCCAGCCGATGTGATGCGGGGCGAAGAGACCCAGATCGCTGGCTTTCTGGCCCTGAACCCCGGTTGGGACGGGGTGCTTTGCTTGCCCGGCACCCATACCAAATGGGTCGAGGTCAGCGCGGGTGAGGTTGTCAGCTTTCAAACCTGCATGACCGGCGACCTCTTTGCAGCTATCACTGGCCACACCGTTCTGCGCCACAGCACAGGTGGCACTGACTGGGAAGAAGCCGCCTTTGACAGCGCCCTTGCCGATACCCTGTCCCGGCCGGAAAAGCTCGCTGCACGATTGTTTTCGCTGCGTGCCGAAGGATTGCTGCATGGCCTCTCGGCGGGTGCTGCCCGCGCCCGCCTGTCAGGCCTGTTGATCGGGGCAGAGCTTGCCGCGACCCGTCCCTACTGGCTTGGCCAGCAGATTGGCGTCATCGGCGCCGGGGCCGTTGCGGGGCTTTATGTCCGGGCCTTGGCCGCACAGGGCGCTCCTGCCACACAGGCTGACGCCGCCCGCGTCACACTCGCCGGGCTTACCGCTGCCTGGCGCCGCTGGAAGGACCCCAAATGACCCGGAACCTTATCGCCATCCTGCGCGGGATCACCCCGCCCGAAGCGTCGCCGATCTGTGCCGCCCTGATCGAGGCGGGGATTACCCGGATCGAGGTGCCGCTGAATTCGCCCGAACCGTTCACCTCGATCGGGGCGATGGTGACGGCTCACGGGGACACCGCCCTTATCGGGGCCGGTACGGTTTTGTCGGTCGAGGATGTGGGTCGCGTCACACAGGTTGGCGGCAAGCTCGTCGTGTCGCCCAACTATGACCAACGGGTGATCGTCGCCACCAAGACCGCAGGCATGCAAAGCTGGCCCGGCGTGATGACCCCGACCGAATGCTTCGCCGCGCTCAAGGCGGGGGCGGATGGGCTGAAGATCTTTCCCGCCAGCCTGATCGGAACTGACGGGGTCAAGGCGATCCGGGCGGTCCTGCCCGCTGGAACCCAGGTCTACGCCGTTGGCGGGGCGGGGCCTGCCAATTTTGCAACATGGATGCGCGCGACCGCCAACGGTTTTGGCATCGGCACCGCCCTTTACACCCCCGGCCTGTCCGTGGCCGAGGTGGCAGAGCGGGCAAGGACCATTGTGGCCGCCTATGACGCAGCTCTGGAAGAGGTGGCAGGATGATCTTTGACGATACCAACTGCCTGCTCGGCGAAGGCCCCCTTTGGCACCCAGAACGCGAAGAGCTGTTCTGGTTCGACATCCTCGCCCGCCGCCTTCATCGCAAAGGTCAGGATTGGCAGTTCGACGACTATGTTTCGGCGGCGGGCTGGGTCGATGCGGATACGCTCATGGTGGCGTCAGCCAAGGCCCTGTCCCGCTTTGACATCCGCACCGGGCAAAGTGAGGTCGTCGTACCGCTGGAGGCCGACAACCCGCTGACCCGGTCCAATGACGGGCGGGCCGATCCCTGGGGCGGGTTCTGGATCGGGACGATGGGCGTCGATGCTCAGCAAGACGCAGGGGCGATCTGGCGTTTCTACCAAGGAGAGTTGCGCCGGCTTTACGCCCCTATCACCATCTCGAATGCCATCTGCTTTGCCCCGGACCGGTCGCACGCCTATTTCACCGACACGCCGTCCCAGCAGATCATGCGCCAAAGGCTTGACCCCGAAGCGGGCTGGCCCGTCGGCGCGCCAGAGGTCCACATTGACCTGAGAGGGACGGCGCACAAGGCCGACGGGGCCGTGGTGGACCGGGACGGCAACCTGTGGAACGCCCAGTGGGGCAGCGCCCGGGTTGCCTGCTACGACCCGTCCGGCGCCTTCCTGCGCGCGGTAGATTTTCCAGCATCCCAGACAACCTGTCCGGCATTTGGGGGGCCGGACCTGTCCGTCCTGCACTGTACATCCGCCGCCGCCGGACTTAGCCAGAGCGAGCTTGGCAAACGCCCCGACTCTGGACGGACCTTTGCTACAGCGACCTCGGCCCGGGGACAGGCAGAGCATCGCGTTATCCTCTGACCCAGACCGCCCCCGCGTTCTTCATAAGGCACCCCCATGATCCCGACCCTCGGCGTTTGCTACTACCCAGAACACTGGCCTGAGGCGCAATGGTCAGAAGACGCCGCCCGCATGGCAGAGACCGGACTGACCTGGGTCCGCATCGGCGAATTCGCCTGGAGCAGGATGGAGCCTCGGCCCGGCCAGTTTGACTGGGATTGGCTGGACAGGGCCATCCAGACGCTGGGGGACGCTGGCCTGAAGGTTGTTCTGGGCACCCCCACCGCGACGCCCCCCCGCTGGATGATCGACCGGCATCCGGACATGCTGGCTGTCGATGCCGAAGGGCGGTCGCGCAAGTTTGGCTCGCGCAGGCACTATTGCTTCAGCCATCTGGGCTACCGGGCCGAGTCTGTCCGCATCACCAGCCTGATGGCCGAACGGTATGGCCGGAACCCCCATGTGGCCGCCTGGCAAACGGATAACGAATACGCCTGCCATGACACTGTTCTTAGCTATTCCGAGGCCGCCCGCGCAGGCTTTCGCGACTGGCTAGCCCAGCGCTACCAGTCGACCGACGCGCTGAACCGGGCCTGGGGCAATGTGTTCTGGTCGATGGGATATGACGACTGGGGGCAGATCGACCTGCCCAACCTGACCGTGACCGAAGCGAACCACCCCCATCTTCTGGCCTTCCGGCGTTATTCGTCGGATCAGGTTGTCGCTTTCAACAAGGCTCAGGTGGACGAGATCGGCAAACACTCCGACGCCCCCATTGCACATAACTATATGGGGCGCATAACCGACTTTGATCATTTCGCAGTGGGGGCCGACCTCGATATCGCGTCTTGGGACAGCTACCCCATCGGGTTTCTGTCTGACCGGCTCGAGGCGGACGACGCCTTCAAATTGCGGTTCATGCGGCAGGGGCACCCGGACAATCAGGCGTTTCACCACGATCTCTATCGGGCCGTCGGCCGGGGCCGCTGGTGGATCATGGAGCAACAGCCCGGTCCCGTGAACTGGGCCCCCTGGAACCCCGCGCCCTTGCCCGGCATGTGCCGCCTTTGGGCATGGGAGGCCTTTGCCCATGGCGCTGAATGCGTCAGCTATTTCCGTTGGCGGCAGGCCCCCTTCGCGCAAGAGCAGATGCACGCAGGCCTTTTGCGCCCCGACAGTGCGCCCGCCCCTGCATTGGGCGAAGCCCGGCAGGTGGCTGACGAGATTGCGGCACTGGGCGAGATCGGCGTGGCTTTGGCCCGAACTGCGATCGTCTTTGACTACGAAAGCGCATGGGCGTGGGAAGCACAGCCACAGGGCCAGGACTTTGACTTTTTCCGCCTGACCTTTGCCGCCTATCAGGCGCTGCGGCGGGCGGGCCAATCTGTCGATATCCTGGCCCCCGACACTGCCGACCTCTCTGCCTACGATCTTGTCCTTGCCCCTGGCCTGATGACCCTGTCAGACCCGCTACGTCAGGCTTTGGCCAGCTACAAGGGCATCGCGCTCATAGGCCCACGCACCGATACCAAGACTGCGGAACTGTCGATACCGACACCCCTTGGCCCCAATGTGCCGGGGCTGGACGTGACCGTATCGATTACTGAAAGCCTGCCGCCAATAGCATCGGTCCCTCTGGCCGGGGGCGGGCAGTTCCTGCACTGGTTTGAGCATCTGGAAGGATCAGCCCCCGTCCTGCGCGAAACGACGGAGGGCAAACCTGCAATCATGGGTACGGCCCATCTGCGCTACCTGGCGGGCTGGCCCGACCCAGACACCTTTGCGGCGCTGATCCGTGACCTGTGCCAAGAGGCCGGGCTGACCGCCCTCGACCTGCCGGACGGCTTGCGCATCCGGTATACAGGCACACATCGCTTTGTCTTTAACTACGCCCCAGAGGCGCAAAAATGGGAGGGGCACGAGATCCCTCCTGCAGGAATTCATTGGGAGGCTTTGTCATGATTGTATTCGGCCAGACAACCGACGGGCGCGACGTTCACGCCCTGACGCTAAGCGCCGGGGACCTTACGGTCCGCCTTCTGAACTGGGGGGCCGTTTTGCATAGCGTGCGGCTTGCCGGGGTGGACTATGACCTGACGCTGAGTTCGGATAACGTGACGGATTATGAGGACCGGCTAAGCTATCACGGCTCTCTCATCGGGCCGGTGGTCAATCGTCTGACGCAGGCGCAGGCCGAGATTGCGGGCCGGACCTACCACTTTGAGGCCAACCTGAACGGCACCCACAGCCTGCATTGCGGCGCTTGCGGGACGCACCTGAAGCTTTGGGAGATCGTCGATCACGGACCGGCCCATGCCACCCTTGCCATCGACCTGCCCGATGGCGAAGGGGGCTATCCGGGCAACCGCCGCGTCACCGCAAGGTTCGAGGTCGAGGCCCCTGCCACCCTTCGGATGACCATCGACGGGGTGACGGATGCGCCGTCCATCATGAACTTTGCCAACCACGGCTATTGGAACCTTGACGGCAGCGACACATGGGAAGGGCACAGCCTCAGGATCGCGGCTGATCGGGTCCTGCCCACGGACGACCTGTTCATTCCGACGGGCGAGATCCGGGACGTGACCGGCACCCCCTATGACCTGCGCGACGGTCGGGTGCTCGCCATCGACGAACCGCCCATCGACAACTGCTTTGTGTTGTCCGACAACATTGCGCCCCTGCGCGAGGTGCTTTGGCTGACAGGAGCCAGCGGGATCAGATTGGCAATGGCAACTATCGCCCAGGGCATGCATGTGTTTGATGGCCGCCACGACTACAGCCCCAACTTTAGCCGCTACCGGGCCCTTGCGTTCGAGGCCGAGAATTGGCCCGATGCGCCCAACCACGCAGGCTTCCCCTCGATCGAGATCGGGCCAGACAACCCCTATCACCAATTGACCGAATGGCGGTTTTCAAAGCCTTAGGGCGTCGATCTACCATCGTCGTCTGGTCTGATGCGCCTAGTCGGCAGCGTTGAACCAGGCGACGATCTGCGCCCTCTCTTCCGGCTCAATATAGGTCAGGTTGCCAGGCGGCATCGCGTGGCTGATGCCCGCCTGAAAATAGATGGCGCGGGCGTTGTGGGCGATCTGGGCCGGGGTTTCCAGCATCACGCCCTTGGGGGGCCAGTGCAGACCGTCCCACACAGGCTCGGCCGCATGGCACATGGAACAGCGGCCCATGACGATCTGCTGCACATCCTCGAACCCTTCAGAGGCCGCGTAACGCTCGGCCACCGGGCCCATCGCGGCCTCTTCCTCGCCGTAGACATAGGCGCGGGGGGAGGACAGCCATGCGATCAGCAGGAACAGGATCACCGTCGCGGCCCAGGTCCAATGGGGCTGGCCCTTGCGGGCATGGGTCGAGTTGAACCAATGCCGGATGGTCACGCCCATCAGGAACACAAGGCTTGCGATCAGCCAGTTGTAGTCGCTGGCAAAGGCAAGCGGGTAGTGGTTCGACAACATCAGGAAGATGACAGGCAGGGTGAGGTAGTTGTTATGGGTCGACCGCTGCTTGGCGATCTTGCCATATTTGGCATCCGGCTTGCGCCCGGCCTGAAGGTCGGCCACCACGATCCGCTGATTGGGCATGATGATGAAGAACACATTGCCCGTCATGATCGAGGCGGTGAACGCCCCCAGATGCAACAGCGCCGCCCGCCCGGAAAACACCGACGTATAAAACAGCGCCATCGCCACCAGCACCCCGAACAGGGCGACCATCAGGACGGTCGGGTCTGAATCAACAAACACCCGGCACAGCGTGTTGTAGGCGATCCAACCAAAAGCAAGGCTCGCCAATGAGATCAGGACCCCCTGCCAGACAGGGATATCAAGAACATTGGGGTCGATCAGGAACAACTCACCGCCCAGGTAGTAGACTAGGACAAGGAGGGCAAAGCCCGACATCCAGGTCCAATAGCTTTCCCATTTGAACCAGATCAGGTCGCCCGGCATCTGATCCGGGGCCACGAGGTACTTTTGGACGTGGTAAAAGCCACCGCCATGGACCTGCCATTCCTCCCCATCCGCGCCACTGGCCAGATTGCGGTCCCGGTGCAGGCCAAGGTCGAGGGCGATGAAGTAAAAGGATGATCCGATCCAGGCGATGGCCGTGATCACATGGACCCAGCGCACCGCGAATTCGAGCCAGGAATAAAGAAGAGCGGCGTCGTACATCAGCTTCCCCGATACGTCGAATAGCCATAGGGCGACAGGAGCAGGGGCACATGGTAGTGCGCCTCTGGATCGTTCATGCCAAAGCGGATCGGCACCTGATCCAGGAACAGTGGGTCCGTCCCCGCCTGACCGGTAGCGCGCAGATAGTCGCCTGCACAAAAGACCAGTTCATAGGTGCCGACCGCAAATTTTTCCCGGGGCAGGATCGGGCTGTCGGTGCGGCCATCGTTGTTCGTCACAGCTTCGGCGATCTTGCGGTGACTGTTCCCGTCCAGCTTGTACAGCCAGATGGTCAGCCCTGCCGCCGGCATCCCCCGCGCCGTGTCGAGGACATGGGTTGTCAGATATCCGTCACTCATCATGGTCCCCGTCTTGTCCTCGTCTTGTCGCCGCGTTGTCACCGGTGCTTTGCTCATCTTTCGACCCTGCCGAGGCCGCTTGCAACCCCTGCCCACGAAAGCGTACTCATTTCGGACGACAGGAGATGATCAGATGCCCAATCGCTACCCTCGTGACATGGTCGGTTACGGACCCACCCCACCCGATGTCCAATGGCCCGGAGGGGCCAGGATCGCGGTTTCCATCGTCCTGAATTACGAAGAGGGCGGCGAAAACAACATCCTGCACGGCGACGCGGGATCAGAGGCCTTTTTGTCCGACATCGCAGGCGCTGCCCCCTGGCCGGGACAACGGCATTGGAACATGGAATCGATCTATGAATACGGGTCGCGGGCCGGCTTTTGGCGTCTGCATCGCCTGTTCACTGGCATGGATATCCCGCTGACCATCTACGGCGTCGCAACCGCCCTCGCCCGCTCACCCGAGCAGGTGGCAGCCATGCTGGACGCCGGGTGGGAGGTGGCCAGCCACGGGCTGAAATGGGTCGAACACCGCGACATGCCCGAGGATGAAGAACGCGCCCAGATTGCCGAGGCAATCCGCCTTCACTCAGAGGTCACAGGCAGCCGCCCAACCGGTTGGTACACCGGCCGGTGCAGCGTAAACACGGTCCGCCTCACGGCCGAGGCCGGGTTCGACTGGATCTCGGACACCTATGACGACGACCTGCCCTACTGGCGCGAGACAGGCGCGGGGCATCAGCTTGTCATCCCCTACACGCTAGAGGCCAACGACATGCGCTTTGCCACCGCGCCGGGATACATCGAGGGCGAGCAGTTCTTTACCTACCTCAAGGACAGTTTCGATACCCTCTATGCCGAAGGGGCAGAGGGGTCGGCCAAGATGTTCTCTATCGGGTTGCATTGCCGCCTTATCGGTCGTCCGGGCAAGATTGCAGGCCTCAAGCGGTTCCTGGACTATGCAAAGGGCCACGAAGGCGTCTGGTTCCCCCGCCGCATCGACATCGCCCGGCACTGGGCTGAGACCCACCCCCCGGTCAAACGGGTGCGGGCCAGCGAGATGGACAAGGATGCCTTCGTCAGCGCCTTTGGCGGCATTTTTGAACATTCCCCCTGGATCGCAGAACGGGCGTTCGAGCTTGAACTTGGCCCCGCCCACGACACCGCCGTTGGAGTCCACAGCGCGCTGGCCCGGATGTTCAGATCAGCCTCCGCAGCCGAGAGGATGGGAGTTCTGCGCGCCCACCCCGATCTTGCGGGCAAGTTGGCCGCGGCCAAACGCCTGACCGCCGAAAGCACACAGGAACAGGCCAGCGCCGGTCTCGATGCCCTGACCGACGACGAACGCGCCCGGTTCTCCGACATGAACACCCGCTACGTCGAAAGGCACGGCTTTCCCTTCATCATTGCCGTGCGCGACCATGACAAGGCCGGTATCCTTGCCGCCTTTGAGACCCGTATCGCCAACGACAGCGACACCGAATTCGCCACGGCCTGCGCACAGGTCGAACGGATCGCCCTCCTCCGACTGAAGGCCCTTATGCAATGACCTCCTACGCCTTCCCCCCCGGCGGGATGCCCGCCATGACCGAAGACCCGGCAGCAGCCGGAGCCCGGTTTGAAACGGCTTACGCCTTTATCCCCGGCGCGACGATGCGCGACATCGTGACCAGCCGCCTGCCCGGCTGGACCGACACCCGCGTCTGGATCATCGCCCGCCCGATTACCGGGCTGGCAGAAACCTTTGCGCAATATGCCGTCGAAGTCCTGCCCGGCGGCGGCAGCGCCCAGCCCGAGCCTGATCCAGAGGCAGAAGCCGCATTGCTGGTGGCCGAAGGACAAATGACGCTAACGATCGACGGCGTCGCACATACCCTTGGCAAAGGCGGCTACGCCTATCTTCCGGCAAGTGTCGAATGGACGCTGCACAACAACAGTTCCGACACACTGCGGTTTCACTGGATCCGCAAACGCTATGAGGCCGTTCCCGGCATTGCCCATCCGGACGTAGTGATCACCTCGGATCAGGACAATCCGGTGCGCTGGATGCCTGACTGCGACAATTGGGGGACGACGACCTTTGTCGATATGGCCGACCTGCGCCATGATATGCATGTCAACATCGTCACCTTCCATCCCGGTGGACGCATTCCGTTTGCCGAAACCCATGTGATGGAACATGGCCTCTACGTTCTGGAAGGCACCGCACGCTACCTCTTGAACACGGACTGGGTCGATGTTGGCCCCGGCGATTTCATGTGGCTGCGCGCGTTCTGCCCACAGGCCTGCATCGCGACGGGCGACGGTCCGTTCCGCTACTTGTTATACAAGGACGTCAACCGTCACCCAAGGTTGGCCCTATGACGATCACCCTGCGGACAGAGGCGCTGACGACCGGGGCCTTCGCCCCCTTTGGCGATGTTCTTGAGGCGGCTGGTCCGCATGACAAGCTGATCAACGAAGGCATGTGCAAAAGGTTCCACGACAGGGCCCGCATGGACTTTGGCCCCGAAGGCCGGGCCGGGATCAGCATGTTTCAGGCCGAGGCACGTGCGCTGCCCTACACATGCGCCTTGGTGGAACGGCATCCGGAGGGGAGCCAGGCCTTTGTCCCCATGACTGCCGACCCATTCCTCGTCATCGTGGCCGAGGATGAGGGCGGCCATCCCGTAAGGTTTCGGGCCTTTCTGACCGCCCCCGGACAAGGCATCAACCTGCTGCGCAATACATGGCACGGCGTGCTGACCCCTCTTGCCCCGCCTGGCCTTTTCGCCGTGATCGACCGGATCGGTGAAACGGCCAACCTTGAAGAGTATCCGCTGACCACCCCCCTCCTGATCGAGGGCTGAGAACCGGACCGCGCCTTGCTGTCGCACCCGCTGTTGAACGGGTGGGGGCAGGCTATATCAAGCCCAACGCAGTCTGATGGAGGCCCTTGCAATGGACGCCCTACTTCTGTCGCGGATCCAGTTCGCGGCCAACATATCGTTTCATATCCTTTTCCCCACAATCACGATCGCCTTGGGTTGGGTCCTGGTGTTCTTTCGTCTGCGCTATAACCAGACCAAGGATCACCGCTGGATGGAGGCCTACGGCTTTTGGGTGAAGGTATTCGCCCTTTCCTTTGCCATGGGCGTCGTGTCGGGCATCACAATGTCCTTCCAATTCGGGACAAATTGGCCGGGCTTCATGGAGAAAGTTGGCAACATTGCCGGTCCGCTTCTGGCTTATGAGGTGCTGACCGCCTTCTTCCTTGAGGCCGTGTTCCTTGGGATCATGCTGTTCGGCGCGTCCCGGGTGAAAGCCTGGGTTCATACCACAGCGACCGTCCTTGTGGCCTTTGGAACGACCATGTCGGCGTTCTGGATCATCGTCCTGAACTCCTGGATGCATACTCCCCAAGGGTTCGAGATGATCGACGGGGTCGCCCATGCGACCGACTGGTGGGCCATCGTCTTCAACCCATCCATGCCATACCGCTTTGCACATATGATGATCGCCAGCTTCCTGACGGTGAGCTTTCTTATCGCGGGCATCTCGGCCTATCGGTGGATCATTGGGGGCAAGACAGAAGGGGTGCGGGTCGCCCTCAAGACCGCCATCGTGGCGGCCGCCCTGCTGATCCCCGTGCAGATCTTTGTCGGGGACATGCACGGTCTGAACACGCTGGAACATCAGCCGCAGAAAGTCGCGGCGATGGAGGGGAACTGGGAGACCCAGTCGAACGTGCCGCTGTTGCTGTTCGCCCTGCCGAATGAGGAGACCCGCAGCAACGATTTTGAAATTGCCATCCCGAACCTTGCTTCGATCATCCTGACGCACCATGCCGACGGCGTCGTCCCGGGCCTGAACGACTTCGTGGCCGAGGATGGAACGATCCTTCACCCACGTGTCGCCCCAGTTTTCTGGAGCTTTCGGGTGATGGTCGGCATTGGCATGCTGATGCTTGTCGTAAGCTGGGCGACCGTCGCCCTGATGCTGCGCAAGCGGCGGGACGGGGCGGGACGCCGTGGCGTGTCCGGATTGCCAAAGCCGGTCCTCTACGGGCTGGTCGGGATGAGCTTTTCGGGCTGGGTCGCCACACTGGCCGGCTGGTACACGACCGAGATCGGGCGCCAGCCCTGGCTGGTGCAGGGTGTCCTGTCCACCAAGGACGCGGTCGCAGACGTGCCCGCCGCCATGGTTGGCACCACACTGGTGGCCTACCTCCTCGTCTACGCGGCCCTGCTGGTCGCCTATATCGGAGTAATCTTCTATCTGGCGGGCCGCGCCTCGCGCGGGCAATCTGATGGTCCAGTCGTGGCACGCCCCAACACCCCCAGCCCTCTTCCTGCGGAGTAACTAAATGTACACCTTTGGTGACCCCAGTGTCTGGCTACCCTTTGTCTTTGCGGGCCTGATGGGCGTGTCGATCCTTATCTACGTTGTTCTGGACGGGTTCGACCTTGGGGTGGGGGTCCTCTTTCCCTTTGCCACAGACGCGGAAAAGGACAAGATGGTCGCCTCCATCGGTCCGTTCTGGGATGCGAACGAGACCTGGCTCGTGCTGGCGGTCGGTTTGCTTCTTGTGGCGTTCCCACAGGCGCACGGTGCGATCCTGACCGCCCTATACCTGCCGGTTGCGATCATGCTTATCGGCCTGATCCTGCGGGGCGTGGCGTTCGAGTTTCGGGCAAAGGCCCCAGCCCCCTACAAGCGGGCGTGGAACAACGCCTTCTTCGCAGGCTCTTTGATGACCTCCCTGTCGCAGGGGTTCATGCTGGGCATGTACGTCATGGGGCTGGAGTGGACTTTGCCCCACGTCGGATTTGCCCTGCTGACGGCCGTCTTCCTCACGGTGGGCTACAGTTTCATCGGGGCGACCTGGGTGATCCACAAGACCGAAAAGGTCCTCCAGCTCAAGGCGATCGACTGGGCCAAGGGCGGGATCTGGGGGCTGGTTCTGGGGATTGGGGCAATCTCTGCGGCGACGCCTCTGGTCAGCGACCGGATCTTCGACAAGTGGTTCTCTTGGCCCGAGGCGTTGTGGCTGTCCCCCTTGCCGATCCTGTCGGGCGTGCTGGTCGTGTCGCTTTGGGTGATGCTACGCCGGATGCCCTTTGCCGCCGACGGTTTTTCCTGGCTGCCCTTTGCTGCAGCGACCACCCTTTGGGCCATGGCCTTTGGCGGCATGGCCTATAGCTTTTATCCCTACGTCGTCCCGGAAAAGCTCACCATCTATGAGGCCGCAAGCGCGCCGGAAAGCCTGTTCATCATCCTTTTGGGAACGCTGGTCGTGCTGCCCACAATCCTGGCCTATACCGTTCTGTCATATGTCATTTTCAGGGGCAAAGCGACCGAGCTGCGCTACGACTAAAGTAAGGTGGGTCATGACCCACCTTACGTTCAGGCAAGTGCTGCGTTGATTGGTTTAAGCTGCTGATAGAGCTCCTGCCAAAGAGCAAATCGCCGGTCGGCCACCGCCGCCCCTGCCGGGTCGGGAAGAAACGCCCGGTCGCTTGGCACAAGGTCGGCCGTCGCATTGGCAAGGTCTGCCATCAGACCGGCGCCGACCCCTGCGATGACCATGGCCCCGACAGCGCCTGCATCGCGTGCCTGCATCCTCTCGAACGGACGGCCAAGGACGTCCGCCCGGATCTGGCACCACGCGTCCGAAGAGGTCCCGCCACCACCGCCCCGAACGGTGCTGGCCCGCCGTCCGCCTGCCCGCTCCAACGCTTCAAGCGCGAGCCGGGCGGAAAAGGCGACCCCTTCCATCACCGCAGCAATCATATCCACCGGACCGTGCGCCGAGCTTAGCCCGGCAAAGGCCCCTCGCGCCTGAGCGTTCCACAGCGGCGCCCGCTCTCCTGCAAGGTGAGGCAGGAATAAGGGGCTGGTGCGGGTGATCCGGTGTCCCTCCACCCGCGCTGCCAAATCGGGCGCGGCCTGTCCCATCAGGCCGCCCAGCCATTCAAGTGAGGCCCCACCAGCCTGTGTCGGTCCGGCATGCAAGGTTATCCCGGCCCATGGCGGAAAGGTGATGACCCCGGGCTCAGGGTGATGATCGGCGGAAATCAGGCCGAGTACTTCCGATGTCCCGGACAGGTTCATCGCCTCGCCATTCCGCGCCACCCCGGTCCCGAACATCGACGCCCAGGCATCCATCGTACCCCGGACAACAGGTACGCCGGCAAAGGCCCCTGCGAGGACGGTCCCGGCCACGGACCTAGGGTCTTGCAGAGGCGGCAACAATTCATGGGACCGGGGGAGGAGGTCAAGGATCGGCCCCGCGTAGGTCAGATCCGTCCCCACCATCCCGACAGAGGCAAGGGCATCCGCTCCGACCGTCCCGGTCAGACGGGCAATAACCCAATCCTTGGGGGCAAACACATGGCGCGTCCTTGCCGAGGTCTGCGGTTCCGCCTCGGCAACCCAGGCCATGCGTGACAGGGCGTGGCTGGCGTCGATGGGGATCGGGGCGCCAAGGGCCCTTGTCTTTGCCTCCTCCGATATGCGCCCGTCCAGCGTCGCACCAGCCTCTGCCGCCCGAACGTCCTGCCAGACGATGGCCGGGCGGAGGGGGCGATGGTCGGCATCGCAGAAGACATGGGTGTTGACCTGGCTGGTGATCCCGATGGCCGCGACAGGCCGCCCGAGGGCCGCGAATTGGGTCAGAGCGGCATCGACATGAAACCACCATTCGGACGGGTCCTGTTCGACCCGGCCCGCCTCCGACCGGGTCGTCGCGTAGGGGGCGGCATAGTCGGCGAGACGCCGGCCACTGGCATCCGACATCACAGCCTTGACCGCCGTCGTGCCGACGTCGATGCCGATCAAGGCGGTGGCTTCAGCCTCTTGGACCATCGGAAATCTCCCTCTGCGTCGTCCGGCACTGGACAGGTGCAGACTGGCCTGCCATTCCTGTCACCTGCAAGTCCATTTGATTGACCTCGGGAGGGTCGTTTCATGTCCACCAAGCCATATCGCACCGCAATTGCCGCCTCTGTCCTGACCCTGTTCGCCTCTGGCGCACTGGCCGAAACCGTGGCCGTCATCACCCCCTACCTCGCCCAACCTGGCACCCAGTTCTACGTCGAGGCCTTTGAGGGCCGGGCAGCCGAACTTGGCTGGGACGTCAATGTCATCGACACCGGCGGCGATGTGGCCGCCGTCATCAGCCGGATCGAGGATGTGGTGACCCAAGGCGTGGACGCCATCGTCATCAACGTCGATCCCGCCCAGGTCGGCGCAGGCCTTCAGGCGGCGGCTGATGCAGGCGTGCCTGTTGTCGGCATGGACGCAGGCAGCGATCCGCTGCTGGTCGCCAACGTCACCTCCAACGGTTATGCGATGGCCGTGGAAACCTCGGTCTATGTGGCAAACCGGATTGGGGGGGCCGGCAATGTGGTCATGTTCACCTTCGACCCCTTCCCCCCGGTGCAGGTGCGCGGCGTGATCGCGGATGCGGTCTTTGCCAACTACCCTGACATCACCGTCCTTGACCGGATCACCCCGGACGTCAGCGACGGCGGCATCGCCGACAGCCGCGCCCAGATGGAGGCCATCCTGGCCGCCAATCCTGAGGCTGGCAGCATCTCGGCCGTTTGGGCAGCATGGGACCAACCGGCCCTTGGCGCCCTGCAGGCCATCGAGGCCGCTGGTCGTGAAGGGGAAGGCATTGTCATCACCGGCATCGACGCCAACCCCCAGGCCCGCGACGCCATCGCGCAGGGCGGCAACTTTGAGGCGTCCGTCGCTCAGGACTTTGCTGGCATCGGGGCAACCGCAGCCGACACTGTCGCCCGCATTCTGGCAGGCGAGGACATCGTGGCCTCGGTGATCTACGTGCCGACGGTCCTGATCACATCGGCGAATGTTACTGAGTAAACGAAAGGTAAGGTGGGTTTAAACCCACCTTACACCTCCCATGACCCTGTCCCTGCAATCTCTCAGCCGACGGTATGGCGCCGTCCTGGCCCTGAGCGAGGTGTCATTTGACATCCGGCCGGGAGAGGTGCAGGCGCTGATGGGCGAGAACGGGGCAGGCAAATCGACGCTTATCCGCCTGTTGGCGGGGTTGGAGCGGCCCGATACCGGCCAGGTCCTGCGAAACGGCAAACCCATTGCCCTGGGCGGCCCTGCCGATGCGGAGGCCGCCGGCCTGCGCTTTATCCACCAAGAGCTGCATGTGGTTCCGGCCCTTTCGGTGGCCGAGAACATGCATCTGCACCATCCCTACCCCACCCGGGCCGGGCTGGTGCGCTGGGGCAAGCTGCGCGACACGGCCAAACGGGCGCTGGCCCGACTTGGGCTGACGCATATTGATCCAGACGCGCCCATGGCGCGGCTTAGCGCCAGTGACAGGATGCTTGTCCGCATCGCGGCCACCCTTATCACGGATGGCCCCTCCCCTTGGTTATACGTCATGGACGAACCCACCGCCGCCCTCACGGGGGCCGAGGCCGAGCGTTTGTTTGACGTGATTGGCGAACTGACCGCATCCGGGGCTGGTGTGCTTTATGTCTCGCACAGGATGGCAGAGGTCTTGCGGCTCGCCCGAACGGTGACAGTGCTGCGCGACGGTCGCCATGTGTCGACCCGCGCCATCGGCGACACGACAGAAAGCCAGATCATCGCCGATATGACAGGGCGGGACCTTTCGGCGGATGTGCCCGACCGGACCGTACCGATCGGAACGTCGCCCCTTTTGCAGGTGGCTGGCCTGACGACCGCTACGCTGGGCCCGGTCCGCTTTGAACTGCGCCCCGGTGAGATCCTTGGCGTGGCCGGGTTGGCAGGTTCGGGTCGGGGGGCGCTGTTGCGCGCATTGATCGGGGCGAGCCCGCGCCGCGATGGCACGGTGACGATGGGCGGCACCTCCCTGACCCGGACCACCCCGCCGGAGGCCTGGTCGGCCGGGATCGCCTATGTCCCGCGCGAGCGCCGGTCAGAGGGGTTGATGATGCACCGCTCGATCCAGGAAAATGTTGCCCTGCCCCACCTTGGGCCGCTTGCCCGCGCCCGCGTCTTTCTGAACCGAAAGGCCGAGGCGCGGATGGTGGCCAAACGCGGTGCCGAAGTCCGGCTAAAGTCTGCCGCCCCAAGCCAATCCTGCGATCACCTGTCGGGGGGCAATCAGCAAAAGGTCCTGTTCGCCCGGGCGCTGGCAGGCTCTCCCAAGGTCTTGCTTCTGGATGAGCCGACGCGCGGCGTCGATGTGGGCGCCAAGCATGACATCTATCGCCTGATCCGGTCGCTGGGGGATACGGGGATGGGGGTGATCCTTGCCTCGTCGGACCTGCCCGAGCTCTTGGGCCTGTCGGACCGTATCCTTGTCCTGCACGACGGCCAGCAGGCCCATCTGGTGGATAACACCGGACTGACCGAGGCCGACCTTCTGACCCTGTGCTACACAAAGGAAGCCGCTGCATGAGCGCCTTGTTCCGCCGCTTTGGCAGCCTGATCGGCATGGCCGCCATCGTCGTCTTCTTTGCCCTGGCATTGCCCGACACCTTCATGACGGCGCGCAACTGGCTTAACATCAGCCAGCAAATCTCGATGCTGGCCGTCGTCGCTGCAGTCATGACGGTGGTCATGGTCATGGGCGACTTTGACCTGTCGGTCGGGTCGATGGCGTCCCTCGCCGGGGTCGTTGCCGCGGTCCTGTTCGTGCAGGGCTGGTCGGTGCCTGCCGCCCTTGCCGCTGCCATAGGCGTGGGGCTGATCGGGGGGCTGTTCAACGGGGTCCTTGTCAGCGTGATCGGCATCCTGCCTTTCGTCGCGACCCTTGCCACTCTGACGGTCTATAGCGGGGCGGCCTTTCTGGTCAGCGATGGCAAGACCATCTTTGGGCGCGACATTCCTGCCACCTTCTCGGACTTTGCCCGCTCCGGGATGGCGCTTGGCGACATCGACGGACGACCGGCAATCTTTCCGGCCCTTAGCCTTGTTGCGCTGGCTGTCACGGCCATCGTCTGGGTCGTTCTGGAA
The DNA here is from genome assembly GCA_029255105.1 of Flavimaricola sp. Lineage (GTDB taxonomy): Bacteria > Pseudomonadota > Alphaproteobacteria > Rhodobacterales > Rhodobacteraceae > Flavimaricola. The sequence continues at coordinate 86,962 of JAQWWH010000060.1, forward strand.
CAGACAAGCTACGGGCGCAGGCTATACGCTATCGGTGGCAACGCCGAAGCCGCGCGGCTGGCCGGCGTCCCCGTCACCGTCCTGCGCCTGTCCGCCTTTGCCTTTACCGGGGTCGGGGCAGCGATTGCCGGGCTGATGTATGCCAGCCGCGTCGCCTCGGCCAATCCGGTGCAGGGGGACGGGCTGATGCTGACGGCAATCGCCGCCGTCTTTCTGGGAATGACACTGACCGAGAATGGACAGCCCCGCGTTCTGGCAACTTTGGCTGGCGTCGTGGTGTTGGGCGTTTTGGACAACGGCCTGACCCAGATGTCGGTGGACAGCTACGTCCGCGAGGTGCTTGTTGGTGCCATCATCCTGATCGCGGTCAGCGCCAGCGCACTGGGGCGACGGGGCCTGTTTGGACGCTAGGGTCCCGTCAGGACGGCGTCCAGAAGCTGGCCAAACCCCTCTGCGTCAAGGCTGTCGAACTGGCCAGAAAGTTGGGCAAGCCGCCCGGCCCGTTCTGCCCCCAGCACAAGGTCTGCAAAGCCATGGAACTTGGCCAGGATCTCTGCATCGGACAAAGGCAGGTCAGTGTCACCGCGCGGCGTTCTGGGCGGCGCTGACAGTCGGCGACCCTCTTTTGTCAGGATGGTGACCGCCGCCCAACGCTTGCCCACGCTCATCGCTGTCAACTCAGGGTCGTCGATCAGGGTGGTCGCCTGGCTGACACGAAGCACCTCAGGGTCGTCCAGTATCGCCGGGGTCAGCTCTGCCGGGCCGATCCCACCGCGAACGATGACGAGGGCCACGGGGAAGGCGATGGAATAGGCGAATTCGTCCATGGTCCTTGGCGTATGCCCGGCTAGGCGAGTCGCGTTGTGAAAGGTCCGGATCTCGACCCCGGCCACGTCTTCGTGGTGCAGGTCATGCTCGATCATCAGATCCCGTGCCGCATCCAGCGAGGGGTGCGCCCAGCGGCAGCAGGGCCAGGGTTTGTAGTGGGTATGCTCTACCGTATGCCATGCGTCGCCCAGACCGGCCCAATAGGGCACGGCATCGGCGCCTTCGCAGGTAAGGGCGGGGGCACCGGTAAAGCCCGATGTCGCCAGATAGGCGGCGCTGACACCGGCAGGTGCGCCCCAACCGACCCCGTCGCGCAGCATGGTCGGATGGTCGATACAGCGCATCATCTGACTTCGGGGACCGTGGTATTCGGCGATGCCAGCCGCATGTCGGATCTCGTCCTCTGTCGCGCCAAGCATGCGGGCGACAGCGACTGCTACCCCGACCGCCGTCCATGCGCCCGAGGTGTGATAATCGGCACAGGTCGCATGCTGGACCTGACCGGCGCGGTAGCTGACCTCGTACCCGATGGCCAGCCACAGGGCAAAGTCCTGCCCGGTGATCTGCCGGCCTTGCCCGCGCATCGCATCCGCGACCGCCAGAATGGCCGGGAACAGGGCCGACCCGGCATGACCCTTGTTGATCGAGGTTCCGTCATGGGCGTCGATACTGTCGACCGTGAAAGCCCCTGCCATCGCCGCCCCCGACGGGCTGACCAAACGCCCGTCCATGAGCATCCGGGCCGCCCCGGCCGTCCCAACCCCGAACAGGGCAACCGCCCCCTTGCGGGCGATGCCCGACATCTGGGTCGTGGCGCCAACCGCCGCGACGCCCATCGTGTCGATAAAGCTGCGTCGCAGTGTCGCCAAAAGCGACGGCGGCAGGTCCTCGTACCGTAGCCAGGCGGCAAAGCCCGCCATATCAATGGGCAAGGCCAAAGGGGCGGTCATGGGGTTTCGAGGTCAAAGACCATGATGCCGTCGCCACCCCCATCGCAGAGCGCGACAAGCCTGCCTCCGGCGGCCCTATGGGCGGGGTGGGCATCATAGGCGGCCAGCGCCGCCCGGTCCCGAAAGGTGGCAACGAAGCCCCAGGTGTAACCGGCACTCTTGTTCTGGTAGTCGCGATTGGGACCGTAGGCAAAGCTCTCAAAGCCATCGACAAGCGGCATGATGGCGGCCAACGCCTGAAACACGCTGTCCCGCTCTACCGGATCAGCCGAGGATGGGATGGCGCAGTAGACGCAGTGCTGGATCATTGGGTAGCGTCCTTTGGAAAAATCAGGATCGCCCTGAAGTCATTTACATTTGTCAGGGTCGGACCGGTGACGACCTGATCGCCGGATGCAGCAAAAAAGCTGTGGCTGTCATTGATGGCCAGCGCCCGGGTCGCATCATATGGCGTGCGCGGCAGCGTATTGGGGCCGATGATGGCCCCAGCCACCTCTGCTGCGCCATCGACCCCATCGGTATCACAGGCGATCGCGTAGATGCCCACGGCCCCCTCCAGCGCCACGGCGAGGGCCAGCGCGTATTCCGCATTCGGCCCCCCGATCCCGTCGCCACGGCGGGTCACGGTCAGCTCTCCGCCGGACAAGAGGAGGACAGGCGCATCGCCTGTGGTAAGGCCTGCCTGCGCCCCTAGCGCCAGTGCCGCGTGGGCTGCCGCCACCTCCCGAGCCTCGCCCTCGAGGGCATCGCCAAGGATGCGGACCACGCAACCGGCCTCAGCGGCGAGTTCGGCGGCAGCGGCAAGGGATTGCGACGGGGCAACGATGACGCGATTCTCGACCCTGCTCAGGCGGGGGTCGCCCGGAGGGACGACGCCGGTCGGACCGCCAAGCACCACCTGGGCCGAGGGCGGCAAAGCGATCGACCAGCGTGCCACGATGTCGCGGGCGTCCTGCGGGGTCGAGGCATCCCCGACCGTGGGACCAGAGCCGATATAGGCCGGATCGTCCCCCGGCACGTCCGAGATCATCAGTGACACCATCTGGGCGGGCCATGCGGCGGCGGCCAGTTGCCCGCCCTTGACCCGGCTCAGGTGCTTGCGCAGGACATTCATCCGGTCGATCGGCGCGCCAGAGGCCAGAAGGGCCGCATTCACCCCCTGCTTTTCCGCCAACGTCATCGATCCGGCAGGTGCGACCAGAAGGGCCGACGCACCGCCCGAAATCAGGGCCAGCACCATGTCGCCCTCCCCCAGACCCTCCAACAGGGCCAACATCCGGGCGGTGGCAGCTTCTCCGGCCGCATCCGGAACCGGGTGTGCCGCCTCGACGATCTCAATGCCCAGACAAGGGCGGGCATAGCCGTACCTTGTGATGACCAGGCCTTCACAGGGGCCCCAAGCGGCCTCAACCGCTTCGGCCATGCGGGCAGAGGCCTTGCCGGCCCCAACAACCACCACCCGTCCAGCAGGACGGGGCGGAAGGGCTGCGGGAATCACCAGCATCGGATCAGCCACGGCGACGGCCCGATCAAAGAAGCGGCGCAAGAGGACGGCAGGGGATTCGGCAGGGGTCACATCTATCGTCCATTCAGGCAATCAGTAGGCGCAGACTGCACCGGAAAAGGGTCTGCATCCAGCACCATCCACCTGCAAAAAGCCGGTGACAGGATTTTCCGTTGATTAGCGTTTGACACCGCTCGCGGGGCAAAGTATCGCACCACCGATTGCTTGGCGTGGTAGCTCAGCTGGTTAGAGCACAGCACTCATAATGCTGGGGTCGGCGGTTCAAGTCCGCCCCACGCTACCAAGCAACCTCCTTTGGGTACGATGTTTGACCAGGGCGCTAAACGGGCGCCCCGGAGACAGGCGCAAAGGGATGTGACAAACGCCCATTCCAGAACCGCGAAACGGGATGTCTTTCCCGCGCGCCCGAAATCGGGCATGTCACGACAAACAAAGGCGTGATCCATGACCGAATTACTCGACCAACTTCGCCAAGCAGTGGGCCCAACTCATGTGCTGACTGGCGCGGACTGCGCCCGCTGGGATCACGACTGGACCGGCGCATATCAGGCCACGCCCCTTGCAGTGGTGCGCCCTGCCTGCACAGCCGAAGTGTCCGAGGTCCTGCGTATCGCGCACGCAAGCAGCACACCGGTCGTTCCCGTCTCGGGCAACACCGGACTGGCGGGGGGAACCTATGCCAAAGGGGCCGTCATGCTGTCCGTGGACCGGATGAATGCCATCCGCGAAATCCGCAAAGACGGTCGGCTGGCTATTGTGGAGGCCGGGGTGATTCTGGCCAATCTTCACAGCGCGGCGGCGGATCACGATCTGATCTTTCCTCTCACATTCGGCGCGCGCGGCTCTGCCATGGTCGGGGGGTTCCTCTCGACCAACGCTGGTGGGTCAAACGTTCTGCGCTATGGCAACACGCGTGATCTGTGCATGGGGCTCGAGGTTGTCCTGGCAGACGGGCGGGTCATGAACCTGATGAGCGAGCTGCACAAGGACAACTCGGGCCTGAACCTGCGCCACCTGATGGTGGGGGCCGAAGGCACCTTGGGGATAATCACAGCAGCCGTGCTAAAGCTTAAGCCCCGCCCAAAGGCCTATGCCACCGCCATGCTGGCAGTCCCGAAACTGTCGGACGCGGTCGGCCTGCTCAACCGGATCCAGGACCTGACAGGTGGTGCCGTAGAGGCCTTTGAATACATGCCGCGCAGCTACATCGAAGGACACCTGCGCGAAATCGCCGGTGCCCGGCCGCCGTTTGAAAAGATGCACGACGTCAACATCATGATCGAGATAGGAGCCACCGCCCCCCGCGACGCCGATCCCTTGCCAGACGGATCAGTGCCCATTGTCACCCTGCTGGAAGACACGCTGGCCAGCTTCCTCGAGGATGGCACGCTTGAGGACGCCGTCATTGCCACTAACGAGGCGCAAAGGGCCGAGATGTGGGCAAGGCGCGAGGCCGCCGCCGAGGTCGTCTTTGCCCGTAAACCGGTGGTCAACAACGACATCTGCGTACCAGTGGACAAGGTCGTGACGTTTTTGGACGACGCTATCGCACGGATCAATGCCTTCGACCCGGAGGCAGAGGCGCTCTGCGTTGCACACTTGGGAGACGGGAATATCCACTACACCGTCTACCCCTCGGCCGATGATGCGTCCCTTGCCGACCGCATCCTCGAAACCGTCGAGGATGTCGTTCAGGATCTGTCCGGCAGCTTTTCTGCCGAACACGGGATCGGGCTGGGCAAGCTGACTTCGATGCAGCGGCGCAAGGACCCCGTCGCCCTAAGCATGATGCACAGCATCAAGGCCGCCCTCGACCCAAAAGGCATTCTCAACCCGGGCAAGGTCTTTCCGCCGGTCGGCAGCTAGAGGTTCACGCTGCCCCCGACGTAGCCGCGCTGTCAAAAAAGCCCGGGCCAGCCTGCTGCAATAGCCTGCTAGCCATATCGCGGCCAAGTTCGGGGCCATCCTCGATAGGCGCTTCGCTCGCGTCGGCCAACACAAGAGAGCCATCCGTGCGCAGGATTTCACCGCGCAGCCGCAGGGTGCCACCATCCAATTCGGCCAGGCCGCCAATCGGCGTCTCGCAAGAGCCGTCCAGGGCGCCAAGAAACGCCCGTTCCGCCGCAAGCCTCTGGCCGGTTGGGCCATGATGGATCGCGGCCAGAAGGTCTGCCGTGACAGGATCGTCGATCCGGCGCTCGATCCCGATCGCGCCCTGGGCCACGGCTGGCAGCATCTCGTCAGTCGAAATGGCGACACGTGGCACATCTGACATATGAAGGCGGTTCAACCCGGCCATCGCCAGGAACGTCGCCTCAGCCACGCCCTCGCTCAACTTGCGCAATCGGGTTTGAACGTTGCCACGAAACTCCACGATGTTCAGATCAGGACGGCGATGCAGCAACTGGGCGCGCCGACGCAGGCTCGAAGTGCCAACGGTCGCCCCTTGGGGCAAATCAGCAAGGCCACCCTGCCCCAACGAGATAAAGGCATCCCGCACATCCTCGCGCGGCAGATACGTGTCCAGAATCAGGCCGAGGGGCTGGTCGACAGGCATGTCCTTCATCGAATGGACGGCAATATCGATGGACCCATCCAACAAGGCCTCTTCGATCTCGCGGGTGAAAAGGCCCTTGCCGCCAATCTCCTTGAGAGGGCGGTCCTGGATGGCATCGCCTGTCACCTTGATGACGACGATAGAAAAGGCCTCTTCGGGCAGGTCAAAAGCGGCCATGAGCCGCGAACGGGTCTCATGCGCCTGAGCCAAGGCCAGGGGAGACCCCCGGGTTCCGATATTGAGGGGCGAAGCGGGAGAGGGCAGGGTCAATTTCATGAGTCTTTCTTAGATGTGTAAACAAAACCTGACAACTGCCTTGACAAGGCAACTGGCTCTTGGGACCAAAAGACTAACTTTAGGAGTTCAAATGTCCCAGACCAAATCCATCCTCCGCGCGCTGGCCGGCGAAACCCTTCCCACACCGCCGATCTGGATGATGCGCCAGGCCGGGCGGTATCTGCCCGAATATCGGGCAACCAGGGCCGAGGCCGGGGATTTCCTGTCCCTGTGCTACAATTCGGAACTGGCCGCAGAGGTCACGCTACAACCGATCAGACGGTACGGATTCGATGCCGCCATCCTGTTTGCCGATATCCTGCTGCTGCCGCAGGCCCTCGGAGCTGAGCTTTGGTTCGAGACAGGCGAAGGCCCGCGGATGTCCACGATCACGGATGCCGCCGGGCTCAAGACGATGAAACCGGCGGATGCCATCCACGACCATCTTGCCCCGGTCTACGAAACCGTGCGCATCCTTGCGCGAGAACTTCCCCCCGAAACCACGCTAATCGGCTTTGCCGGGGCACCGTGGACGGTGGCCACCTACATGATCGCAGGGCGAGGCACACCCGACCAGGCCCCTGCACACCTGCTAAAATCCCAGGACAGGACAACATTCGAGGCGATCATTGACCGGCTGACCGAGGCGACGATCGAATACCTCTCCATGCAGGTCGAGGCCGGGGCCGAAGTGGTCAAACTGTTCGACAGCTGGGCAGGCTCGCTTCAGGGGGACGACTTCGACGCCTATTCCCTGGCGCCCATGCGTAAGATCACCCAAACGCTGAAGGACCGGCACCCGGGTCTTCCCATCATCGCCTTCCCGCGCGGCGCAGGCGAACGCTATGTTGGCGCCCATGCGGCCACAGGTGCCGACTGCATCGCGCTTGATGACGGGGTCACGGCCGCCTGGGCGGCAGGACACGTCCAGACGGCAGGCTGCGTTCAGGGCAACCTTGCCTCGTCCCATATGGTTACCGGTGGGGACACGTTGGTCCAGGAAACCCGAAAGATCGTAGAGGCCCTTTCGAATGGCCCCCACATCTTCAACCTAGGACACGGCATCACCCCGGACGCCGATCCCGAAAACGTTCAGCTGATGATCGACACCGTCCGGGGCAACTGACCCTTCAGCTTCTTCGGATCAAAAGTATCCCGGGGGGACGGCCAAGGGCCGAGGGGGGCAGAGCCCCCCTCATTCAAAATGGAATGCGCCGCAGGCGCGCCTTTTGGGTCAAACCCACTTGGCCAGCGGCGGGAGGCTCATCAGCACCGCATTGGCGTCATGGCCAGTCTCCAGCCCGAACTTGGTGCCCCGGTCGTAGACGAGGTTGTATTCGGCATAGAGGCCGCGATGGATTAGCTGGACATCCTTGTCCGCCTCGGTCCAGGGGGTATCGCGGCGCTTTTCCACCAAGGGCACATAGGCGGGCAGGAAGGCACGGCCGATGTCCTGGGTCAGCTTGAAGTCTGCCTCCCAGTCGCCCGTGCAGTAGTCATCCATGAAAATACCGCCGACACCCCGGGCGCGGCCACGATGTGGCACGAAAAAGTACTCGTCCGCCCATTCCTTCAGGCGCGGGTAATGCTCTTCGCCATGCGGATCGAGGTGGGTCTTCTGGGTGGCATGGAAATGGGCTGTATCCTCGTCATACTCCAGACAGGGGTTCAGATCCGATCCGCCCCCGAACCACCAGGCACCCGGTGTCCAGAACATGCGAGTGTTCATGTGGACCGCAGGGGCATGAGGGTTTTGCATATGCGCCACAAGCGAGATGCCGGACGCCCAGAACCTGGGATCCTCCGCCATGCCCGGCACGCCACGGGCGGCCATCGCCTTTTGGGCGCGTTCCCCAAGGGTTCCATAGACGGTCGAGATATTGACCCCAACCTTCTCAAATACCCGACCACCGCGCATAACGCTCATCAAGCCACCACCGGCGTCGCTGCCATCATCGGCAGAACGTTTGGTCTCGGAAACCTCGAAACGGCCGACAGGCAAGGCGGCGGTCGGGCCGTCGGTCTGGCTGTCTTCAAGCCCTTCAAATGCCGCGACAATCTCATTTCGCAGACTCCGGAACCACGCGGCCGCCCTGGCCTTTTCCGTCTCAAATCCAACCGCCGTCATCGGCATCCGTCCCTTGCTATTGACTATCATTCGGTCCTAGCACTGTTTGCTTAGGCCGACCACCATACCTTGATCCAGATCACCAAAGGAAATCGCCATGCGCCGCGCCCTCCTTCTTCTCCCCTTGCTCGCCGCAGCCTGTGCTTCGCCGCAAGAGCAATGCATCAGCCAGGTTACCCGGGATCTGCGCGTCATCGGTGGCTTGGTGAACGAAACCCAGGGCAACCTTGCCCGGGGATATGCGATCCAGCAAGTCAGTGAAGAACAGGTCGTCCGGCGCACCTGTACCGGCAAGAACGAGGACGGCAGCACCTTCACATTCAGGTGCGACAACACCACGACGGTCACTCGCGATGTACCCGTCGCCATCGACCTGAATGCAGAGCAGGCCAAGCTCAACTCTCTGCTAGAGCGTCAATCACAGCTAGAGCGGTCCTCGCAAGCCGCCATCCAGCAATGCGCCGTCGCCTATCCCGAATAGGGGTCAGTGCGCCGCGACGCAGGCCGGATCGATCAGGGTCCGGCCACCATCGACAGTGATGATCTGCCCGGTGACAAAGCCTGACGCGTCCGAGGCTAGGTATTGCACGGCGTCGGACACCTCACCGGGGCTGGCGATACGGCTGAGTGGCGTATGCTCCAGGATCTCAGCGCGCATCCCATCCTGCTCCTTCAACGCCCCCTTCAGGCTGGCGCTCATCACGCTGCCAAAGGCCACGGCATTGACCCGGATCCGCTTGGGCGCAAGGGCGACGGCCAGTGCGCGGGTCATCTGGTCAAGGGCGGCGGAGCTGATGGAATAGCCCAACAAGTCGGGGTGGGCGCGACGTGCAGCGATCGAGGACAGGTTGATGATTGAACCGACAGGTCCATCGCCATCGGGATCGGCCTGCTTGATCATCCGTTTGGCTGTCGCCTGGCTCAGCTTGAGGGCCGTCATCATGTTCTGTTGCAGCAGGAGCGATACCGAATCGTCATCGGGATCGAACGGATCGGTCGTCATCACCTGACGCGAGGCATTCACGAGAATGTCGATTCGATCAAAGGCGTCATGGGTCAGGGACAACAGGTTGGTGATCGTCAGCTTTTCCCGCAGGTCACCGGCAAAAATGCGAACTGGGCCCTCTTCACCGGCAAGTTGGCCGACTTCCCGTTCCAACGCTGCTTCGTCGCGATCGGCAAAGACAACGTTGGCACCTTGGTCGACAAAGTGTCGAGCAATGGCCAGGCCAACACCATGGGCCGCTCCGGTGACGATGGCGGTCTTGCCGGCAATGGAAAAGGACATGGGATACTCCTGAACTCGGGGCCGGCTTTGGGCCGGACCGATGTCATTTGCGTGGTCGCACCGCGTGAAAGACCTTGAAGGCAGAATCGCCAGACACTTCCTCGACCTTCACAAATCGCTCGCGAAGGGTGGTCTCGTAGGGCAGGTGGCGATTGGCCACAAGCCAGAGTTGGCCGCCAGGGTTAAGCATCCCGGCTGCGGCTGCAATAAAGCTCCGTCCCAGCGACGTATCAGCGTTGCGCCCAACGTGGAAAGGCGGATTGCAGACAACCGCGCCGTATTTCACGTCCGGGGTCCAGCGCGTGGCATCAGCCCAGTGAAACCCGGCCCGCGGATCTGGGATGTTCTGCCGGGCGCAGTCCAGCGACATGGCCTCTGCCTCGATCAGGTCCAGATGGGTCACGCCATCGCATTTGAGGATAACGGCGGACAGGTAACCCCAGCCTGCACCCAGGTCTGCTACCCGGCCGGGCAACTTGGCCGGCAATGTCGCGGCCAGCAGAGCAGAGCCCCGGTCGACGCCACCTTCTGAAAACACCCCTGCTCGGGTGATGAAGCCATCCGGTCCCCTGATCGGCTCGGGCTCGGCCCAAGCCGAAAGATCAATAGATGCGGATTGGATGGCGAACAGCCGCCCATGCGATTTTGTGATCGAGGCCAGCTCGCCGACCTTTTTGCGAATGTCCTTGAACAGGCTGTCGACGCCATCGGTCTTTTGCCCGTCGATCACCACCAACGAGGCTAGCCCGGCAGCCTCCGCCACAAGGGCGCGGGCCAGGGCCTTGGACCGTGGGACAACTACGACGGCCAATCCCGCAGGTTCGGCGCTGGTCCCGGTGGCATATCCCATGTCCCGCCAAAAGTCGTGGTCGGGCCGAAAGCTATGGCTGACGTGCACCTGATCCTTGTCGAAGGCGGAAAGATCATAGCCCATCGGCGGACGCAAAACCGCCACACCACCCTCTGGCTGCGAGACAAGACCCTGTTCAAGGGCCAATGAAAGGCGGGACTGTGACATCAGGTAAGGACCCTCAGGTCCCTATTCCTTTTCCATGGTGCACTGGAGCGGGTGCTGATGGCGCTGTGCAAAGTCCATGACAAGAGCAACTTTTGTCTCCGCAATCTCATGGCTGAACACGCCAACCACGGCGATTCCTTTTTTGTGGACAGTCAGCATAAGCTCAAAGGCCTGGGCATGCGTCATGCCAAAGAACCTCTCCAGAACATGGACCACAAACTCCATCGGAGTGTAATCATCGTTCAGGATCAATACCTTGTACAGCGGCGGCCGCTGCGTCTTTGGGCGCGTCTCAAGCTTGACGCCGACATCGTTGTCGCCATCTTCCTTGTCGGCCATCATGTAGAAATCGGCGAGCATAGGGTTATCAGGCAGTCCGTTGGGAGCTTTCGCTTGGCCGCTTTATATAAGCCTGCATGACCGCATGAAAAGACCCTGTTGAAAAGGAGACAAGATGACGGCCCAGACCCGGTGGACAATCGGTTTCGATGCGGACGACACGCTTTGGCACAACGAGCGCACCTTCCGCATCACCCAAGAGCGTTTCGCCGAGCTTTTGGCCGACTATCACGCCCCGGACCACCTTCACCAACACCTGCTGGCGGCCGAGCGTCGAAACCTTGGCCACTATGGCTTTGGGGTAAAGGGCTTTGTCCTGTCGATGATCGAGACAGCCATCGAGGTGACGGAAGCAAAGGTGCCAGCCAGTGTCATCGCCGAACTCATCGCAGCTGGGCAAGAGATGTTGTCGCACCCCATCGAACTGCTGCCCAACGCAAAAGAGGCCGTGACCGCGCTGGCCGATCGCGCCCGGATCGTCCTGATCACCAAAGGCGATCTGTTGGACCAAGAGCGCAAATTGGCACAATCGGGCCTGGGCGATTTGTTTGAAGGCGTCGAAATCGTGAGCGACAAGACTGCGCCAGTCTACAGCCGCATCTTTGGCCAATTTGGTCCGGGTCCGGCCATGATGGTTGGCAACTCTCTCAAGTCCGATGTTCTTCCAGCACTCGAGGCGGGCGGCTGGGGTGTCCACGTTCCGCATGAATTGACTTGGGAGTATGAAAGGGCTGAAGCCCCGACGCAGCACCCAAGGTTTCGCAGCATCCCGAACCTTGGAGATCTTTTGCAACTATACGATGAACTCGTTTAGCGCCGCCTTATTCTTGCCACATTGCTTCATCTTGATCTGGCCATACGATCCGACCCTACATTTTGCTTTTGAGCATGAAAAACAGGCCGAAAGTAGTTGAGTTTAGGGTATTTTCTGACTCGATCATTCGTGTTAGCATTTCGACAAATCAATAAGGTGCCGCAAAAATCTGGCACCATGAGGCAGTAAAAGGGCTAGCAACGTGACACGTCGTCTGGGACAGACGGCCCGTCTAGGGCTGATGATGCTATTCATGCTTGTGGTTGCGGCTTTGGCCCCGACTGCTGGCAAATCGGCCCCCTACGCGGCCCTGGTGATGGATGCCCGAACCGGGGAGGTCTACCACAGCCAGAATGCCGATACGCGGCTACATCCGGCTTCGCTTACCAAGATGATGACCCTCTATATCGCGTTTCAGGCAATCCAGCGGGGCGAGATCACCCTAGACACCGAAGTACGCATCACTCAGGCCGCTGCCAATGAGCCTCCGTCAAAACTGGGCCTCCGGGCCGGTCAGACCATCCGCCTGCGCTACTTGATCCGGGCGGCCGCGGTGAAATCGGCCAACGATGCCGCTACCTCAATCGGGATCGCCATCAGCGGCTCGCAAGAGGCGTTTGCTCGTCGGATGAATGCGACAGCAGCAGCGATGGGCATGTCACGGACCAGCTTTGTCAACATGCACGGGCTGACGGCCTCGGGCCACCTGTCCACAGCGCGGGACATGACGGTGCTGGGGCGGCACCTGATCTATGACTTTCCCCAGTACTACAATCTCTTTTCCCGGCGCTCTGCCGATGCGGGCATTGCCCAGGTCAACAACACCAACCGCCGCTTTCTGGATGCCTATCCGGGCGCGGACGGGATCAAGACAGGATTCACCAACGCGGCCGGCTATAATCTTGTTGCCTCGGCCGAACGGGGGCAGGTTCGGATCATCGCGACCGTCTTTGGCGGAACGTCGACCGCAAACCGTAACGCAAGGGTGGCAGAGTTGCTGGACCTGGGCTTTGCCGAGGCGCCAAGGCGGGCGACCGTCAGGGCCCCTGCCCCACCTGCCTATAATCCCAATCCGCCCGCCGCAGCACTCGTCGCGACCGGACCGGGGCAGTCTGGACCGGCAGCCCGCACCATCCGCGTATCGGGTCTGGTCCAGCGAAGCCTGCGGCCGGTCGCACGGCCCGCACAGACCATCGAGGAACCGGTGCTGGTCGCCGCTGCCCCAAGTGCAATAGACGATGCCCTGGCACTTGCCTTGGCCCCACCCACGACCGCAGCAGCCGAAACCACCGTCGAAGTCGCCGCTATGGTGGCACCCGCCCCGGAAGCCGAGGCTACCGCCATCGCAGTCGAAGTCGCGCAAGCGGCAACAGCCGAGCCGACGGAACTGGTCCTTGCCACAGCGACAGCTCTTGCCCCAGCCAGCCTCAGCACGTTGCCGGAGGTACGCCCCACCGCCATCATCATGACAGCCGAGGACATTGCGCCGTCCGAGGTGTCACCATCGGCTGAACCCGAAGTTGTCACCCGCATCTCGACCTCTGGCGGGCGCTACTGGGGCATTAACGTCGGTCGCTACAATACCCGCTACGAAGCCGAGCGGGTCCTGATCCAGGTCGCACTGACCGAGGCAAGTTCGCTGGACGGTGCGCTACGCCGTATCCTGCAGCGCTCTGGCGGCTTCGATGCCAACTTCATGGGATTGTCGCGCGAAGGCGCAGACCTTGCCTGCCGCAGGCTCCAGGCCCGTGGGACGACCTGCTTCATGATCGGTACCGACGAAAGCTAAGGGGGCCGGTGGCCTATTCGGCCGCTGGCACCGCACGCCCTTCAAAGGCGGCAGCCATAAGCGCCCTCGTGTAGTCCGTTTTCGGCGCATCAAAAATCGCTGCGGCATCCCCGGCCTCGACCACGTCACCGTTCCGCATGACCATGACTTTATGGCTCAGGGCGCGGACAACTTTCAGGTCATGGCTGATAAAGATATAGGCCAGCCCGAATTTCACCTGAAGCGCCCGCAGAAGTTCGACGATCTGCACCTGGACAGTCATGTCGAGGGCGGATGTCGGCTCGTCCAGCACCATCAGGCGAGGTTTGAGAATCAGCGCGCGGGCAATGGCGATACGCTGACGCTGCCCACCCGAAAACTCGTGCGGATAGCGGTCCATCATGGTCGGGTCGAGGCCGACCTCTGTCATGATCTCGGCCACTTGATCACGACTGCTGCGCCCCTTTTCGACGCCATGAACGCCAAGCCCTTCGGCAATGATCTGTTCGACCGTCATTCGGGGGCTGAGGCTGCCGAACGGGTCCTGAAAGACGATCTGCATGTCCTTGCGGATCGGGCGGATCTGGCGCTGGCTTAGCCCGTCCAGCCGCTGACCCAGCACCGTGATCGGCCCTTCGGACGCCAGAAGGCGCATGATGGCGAGGGCCAGCGTCGTCTTGCCCGACCCGCTTTCCCCCACAATCCCCACCGTTTCACCCGCACGGACCGTAAAGCTGGCCGCATTGACCGCCTTGACGTAGCCGGCGGTACGCTTGAGCAGGCCACGATGGATCGGGAACCAGATCTTGAGGTCCTTGGTCTCGGCCACCGTTTCGGCACTGGCAGGCACCGGCGCAGGGTGTCCGGTCGATTCCGCCTCTAGCAGCATTCGGGTGTAGGGGTGGCTGGGATTGGCAAAAATCTCAGCTGTCGGCCCGTGTTCGACGATTTCGCCGTCCTTCATCACGCAGACCCGGTCAGCGATCTTTCGAACGATCGTCAGGTCATGGGTGATGAACAACATCGACATCCGCTCTTTCGTCTTGATGTCAGCCAAAAGGTCAAGGATTTGCGCCTGAATGGTCACGTCCAGAGCTGTCGTCGGCTCATCCGCGATCAACAGCTGCGGACCATTGGCAAGGGCCATGGCGATCATGACGCGCTGGCGCTGCCCGCCGGACAATTGGTGCGGATAGGCCCCAAGCCGGTCCTCCGGATCGCGAAACCCGACCCGATTGAGCAGGAACAGGATACTCTCGCGCACCGCCGTACCCCGCACACCCTGGTGAAGTTCGATCACCTCGGTCAGCTGACGTTCGAGGGTATGAAGCGGATTGAGCGAGGTCATCGGCTCTTGGAAGATAAAGCTGATGTCGTTGCCCCGGACCCGGCGCAGTTCTGCCTCGGTGGCCGTGGCCATGTCCTTGCCGTCGTAGCTGACCTTGCCGGACACTTCCGCGCTGTCGCCAAGCAATCGTACTGCAGAAAGGGCCGTCACCGATTTGCCCGATCCGCTTTCCCCGACAAGGGCCACAGTCTCACCGCGGTTCACCGTAAAGGAGACGCCGCGCACGGCATCAACGTAGCTGCCATCCTGGCGGAACCGGACCCGCAGGTCGCGCACATCCAGAATCGTCATGCCAGGCCCTCAGCTGCGCAAAAAGACCCTTGGCCAAGAGTCTTTGGCCCGCCCGGCCCGCACAGGAATTTTCGCGAAAATTCCTGGCTCATGAGAAGGTCTTTCTGGGATCGAAAGCGTCGCGGACCCCTTCAAAGATGAACACCAGAAGCGACAGCATGATCGCAAATGTGAAGAACGCCGTGAAACCTAGCCAAGGAGCTTGCAGGTTCTGCTTGGCCTGCAAGGTCAGTTCTCCCAGCGATGGCGCGGACGAAGGCAAGCCAAACCCGAGGAAATCCAAAGAGGCCAGCGTCGCGATCCCCCCGGTCACCAGGAACGGCAGCATCGTGACTGTCGCTACCATCGCGTTGGGCAGCATGTGCCGGAACATGATCGTTGCGTTTGAAACCCCAAGGGCGCGGGCCGCCCGGACATATTCAAAGTTGCGCGCCCGCAGAAACTCTGCGCGGACAACCCCCACGAGGGCTGGCCATCCAAACAGCACTGTCAAGAATACAAGCAACCAGAAACTTCGCCCCAGAATCGCAAAGATGATGATGATCACATAAAGCGACGGGGTCCCTGTCCAGATCTCGATGAACCGTTGGAACAGCAGGTCGGTCCAGCCGCCAAAGTAGCCTTGGACCGCCCCCGCCACGATTCCGATCAGCGACGAGGCGACGGTGACCACGATGGCAAAGAAGATCGACAGCCGGAACCCATAGATCACACGGGCAACCACATCGCGTTTGGTATCGTCGGTGCCCAGCCAGTTGGTTTCGCTGGGTGGGGCGGGGGCCACCCCCGGAACATCGACGATGGTCGTGTAGGAATAGGGAATGATCGGCCAGATCATCCAGCCCGGCGAAAATCCATCGATCCCGATATCGTCGCCGGTGTCCACTGCCGCGATCAGGCTGTCGGGCGTGTCAAAGCATTCAACAAGCCCGCCGGTCACGATCAGGCATTGCACTTCCGGATCGGAGTAGGCGGCCTCTGTCGGGAAATCGCCGCCAAAGTCCCTTTCGGAATAGAACGAAAAGATCGGCATCCGAAGCTCGCCCCGGAAGCTGACGACGATCGGTTTGTCGTTAGCGATGAACTCCGCGAACAAGGACAGGCCGAACAGGACCGAAAAGATGATCAGCGCCCATGTCGCCCGGCGATTGCGCTTGAAGTTCCGCCAACGGCGCTGGTTCAGCGGCGACAGCCACATCCGGCGCGGCTTCCCGATGGGAGGGGCCGTGGGGGTGACCTCTTCGGGGACAAGGGGATTAGGTTCGGCCATCTATCCGCGACTTTCAAAGTCGATCCGGGGATCGATGAAGACATAGGTAAGGTCGGTGACAATGCCGATGATCAGGCCCATCAGGGAAAAGGCGAACAAGGTACCAAAAACGACCGGATAGTCCCGCGCCACCGCCGCCTCGAACCCCAACCGCCCTAACCCATCGAGAGAAAAGAGGGTTTCGATGATCAGCGAGCCGCCAAAGAACACACCGATGAACAGCGCGGGAAAGCCCGAAATGACGATCAGCATCGCGTTCCGAAAGACGTGGCCGTAAAGAACCTGGCCCTCTGACAGACCCTTGGCCCGGGCCGTCATAACGTACTGCTTCTTGATCTCGTCCAGAAAGCTGTTCTTGGTCAGCAGTGTCAGCGTTGCAAAGGCCGAGATGGTCGAGGCAAAGACCGGCAGGGCGATATGCCAGAAGTAGTCGAGGATCTTCGCGATCAACGAAAGCTCTTCCCAGTTGTCCGAGGTCAGGCCGCGCAGGGGGAACAACCTCCAGTATGATCCTCCGGCGAAAAGGACGATCAGCAGGATGGCAAACAGGAATCCCGGGATGGCATAGCCGATGATGATCGCCCCGCTGGTCCAGGTGTCGAACCGCGACCCATCCCGGACGGCCTTGCGGATGCCCAACGGGATCGAAACCATATAGGCAATAAGCGTCGACCAGAGGCCCAAGGTGATCGAGACGGGCATCTTTTCAAGCACCAGGTCCAGAACCGAGATTGAGCGGAAATAGCTCTCTCCGAAATCCAGCCGGATGTAGTTCCACATCATGTTGAGGAACCGTTCCAGCGGCGGCTTGTCAAAGCCGAACTCCCGTTCAAGATCGGCGATGAACTCGGGCGGTAGCCCCCTCGCGCCTACGTATTCGGACGTGCTGTCGTTCTCGAGGATTTCGCTGCCACCGCCGGCAAAGCTTTCGAAAACGTCCCCGCCCCCTTCCATCCGGGCAATGATCTGTTCGATCGGTCCGCCGGGCACGAATTGGGTCAGGGTAAAGTTGATGATCATGATCCCCAGAAGCGTGGGGATCACGAGCAGCAAACGTCTGAGGATATAGGCGCCCAAGGCTGTTGATCCGTCCTTTGCCTATGCTTTCTATAACGCGCCGGCGGCCTGAAGGCGCTCTGCCGCTTCCGCGTCGTACCACCAGAAGTCCAACTCGCCCGTCGCCAGTGGCGGCAGAACATCGGGATGACGGTACATGTCGTAGTAGGCGACCCAGGTATCGGCGTTGTACCACTGCGGGATCGAGAACCCGATCGAGCGCAGCACACGGTCCAGCGCGTGGACGGCTGTTGCCATTTCCTCAAGATCACTGGCAGCGATCACCGTCGGCAAGATGCGGTCCACAGCCTCGTTGCGCAGCCGCATAAGGTTGCGTGAGCTGTCATCAGCGGTCTTGGAGGCGAACCACTGCTCCAGCCCGATGCTGGGCTCAAAGCTCATCTGGAAGGACTGGTTGGCAAGGTCGAAATCGCCCGAGCGGCGACGCTCTACATATTGGGCGCTGTCGACCCGGTCGAGGATACCCTTCACGCCCAAACGCTCAAGGTTCTCGATATAGGGGTTCACGATCCGGTCAAAGAGCGGGCTGAACTGAAGGATCACCACCTCGAGCGGTTCACCATCCTTTGTCCGCACACCGTCCGACCCGGTCACCCATCCAGCCTCGTCCAGCAGGGCCCCGGCTGCACGGTACACTGCGCGGGATGGCGTATTCTCCTCGACCCCGTTCACAGGCGCCATCACCGCGTCATTTGTCAGAATGCTTTCAGGCAATAGACCTTCATCGACAAGAGGCTGAAGGATGGCAATCTCACCGTCACTCGGTGGCCCAGAGGCAGCAAGATCGGTGTTTGGCCAGAAAGAGTCAGGCCGGGCGTAGAGGCCATAAAACAGGGTTTCGTTCGACCATTCAAAGTTGAACATCATGGCAAGGGCCTCGCGGACGCGGGGGTCCTGCCAGGTCGGATCGTCAAGGTTGAAGACAAACCCTTGGGCGGTCCCAACAGAGCCGTCAGGAATGGTTTCCTGAACGACATAACCGCTTTCGAGCGCGGGGAAATTATACCCGGTCGCCCAATCGCGCGACGAACTTTCGGTCCGGAACGTGTAGGCCCCCGACTTGAACCCCTCGAAAGCTGCCGAGCTGTCGGCAAAGTATTCGACCCGGATGCGGTCAAAATTGTTCCGCCCCACATTCATGGGCAGGCTGTCGCCCCAGTAGTTCTCGTTGCGGGCGTAGATGACTTGGCGGTTAAAGTCATAGCTATCCAGGACGTAGGCCCCCGTCGACATGAAGGGCTCGAGCGAGCTTTCGTCGAGCCGGGCGCCGGACGCCTCAAACCATGCCTTGGAGAAGACCGGCGTGCCACCGGCAAAAGTCACCCTGTCGCGCATTGAGGCGGTTTCATTGAAGGTGAACTTGATCTCGTAGGGGCTGACAATCTCAACGTTGTCGATAAACCCTTCGACGATGGCGCGGTATTCGGTGATCCCCTGCTCGAGGAACAGATTGAAGCTGAACAGCACATCTTCGGCCGTCATTGGTGTTCCATCGGCAAAGGTGACGTCGTCGCGCAGGTTGAAAGTGACCCAGGCCAGGTCCTCGGGGTATTCCAATGTCGTGCACAATAAGCAGTAGGCGCCGTAGGGGTCGTCGGCGGTCGAGGTCAGCAAAGCCTCGCTGCCGATGGTGTTCAAGGCTGCCGGCACACCCTGACGGGCGTATTGGTTAAAGCTGTCGAATGTGCCCTGCGACCAGATCGCGATCTCTCCGCCCTTGGGAGCGTCGGGGTTGACGTAGTCGAGGTGGGGAAAATCGGCCGGGTACTTGAGCTCACCAAAGTTGGTGTAACCGTGGGATTCGATGATGGGGGCGTCTTGTGCCAGCACCTGAGAGGCAAGCAAACCTGCTGCAAGGAGCATCCCTGACCCTAGCAGGAGCATCCGGCTGTTGGGCAGGCTTTGCGCTCTGGCGATGGCGGCGGCTTTGGATTGGTGTCTCTTCATCACGTCTCTCCCCGGAGTGGCACGGCCTGACAAGCTTAGATGAAGCTAAAGTGCGACGTGTCGAACATTCAAGTTGAGAATGTGTAATAAAGTGGTGATCCCGGCCGAAACAATTCGGCTTGCCCGAACAAAGAACGCCGCCAAGGCCATTTGGCCCGGGCGGCGCAGAAACGCTAGTCTTGCTGGAGCTTAGTTGTCCAAAGTGTCGAGGTAGGCGATCAGGTTGGCACGGTCCTCGACGCTACGCAGACCGTTGAAGGCCATCTTGGTGCCCGGCGCATACTCACGCGGGTTTTCCAAAAAGCCGTTCAGATGCTCGGGGTCCCAGACGTCGACCACTTCCTCAAGGGCGCCAGAGTAGCTGTAGCCTTCGACGGCATCTACTGTGCGGCCAACCACACCATAGAGCGTCGGGCCGGTGCCGTTCTGGCCAGGCTCAAGCGAATGGCAGGCGCGGCAGTTGCGGAAGACACCTTCGCCAGCGCTGGCATCGGCCATTGCAAAGACCTCAGCAAAAGGCACCTCAACTTCGGCAACAGCCTCTTCGGCCCCTGCGCTGTCGGGCACTTCGATGACATAGGCCTGTTCGCCCTCGCCATGTCCGCCGCCGTGATAGATCGACTCTGCGACCCAGCCACCCAGCAGGAACACCAGGAAAGTGCCGCAGAAACCGCCTACAATTTTGGTAAGGGTCATTGTGTCGAACATGTCGCGTCCCATTCTCGTTCTCAGATTTGCCGCTATCTACATGGTTCCAAGAGATCAACGCAAGGTGTAGAGCCGCGACGAAATGCCCGGAATGGGCAACAAGGGGGGATTTTGCTGTGACCAAGCGCATCGCGTTCCAGGGCGAACTCGGGGCATATGGCCATCAGGCCTGTGTCGAGTCGCGACCAGACTACGAACCTCTGCCCTGCCCGACCTTCGAAGACGCGATCGAGTCGGTACGACGGGGCGACGCCGAGCTTGGCATGATTGCTGTCGAAAACTCGACCTATGGCCGGGTTGCGGACGTTCACCATTTGCTGCCCGAAAGCGGGTTGCATATCGTTGACGAAGCATTCGTGCGCGTCCACATCAACCTTTTGGGCATTCCTGGCGCCAGGCTTGCCGAGATCAAGGAAGCATATGGGCATGTGGTGATCCTGCCCCAGTGCGCGGGCTTTCTGCGCGAACATGGCATTCGGCCCAAAACCAGCTCTGACAATGCCCGCGCCGCCCGCGATGTGGCAGAAAGCGGCAATGGCACCATCGGGGCGCTGGCGTCCGAATTGGCGGCCCAGATCTACGGCCTTGATATAGTGGCCCGCCACATCGAGGATCATAGTCGCAACACCACCCGCTTCCTTATCATGGCCCGAGAGCCGGATTTGCGCCGGCGGGGCAAGGGGCCGATGGTCACCAGCTTTGTCTTTCGGGTCCGCAACATTCCCGCCGCGCTTTACAAGGCGATGGGCGGCTTTGCGACCAATGGCGTCAACATGACCAAGCTGGAAAGCTACATGGTGGGCGGTGCCTTTACAGCCACCCAGTTCTTTGCCGAGATCGAGGGGCATCCGGATGACCGGAACGTCAAGCTTGCGTTGGACGAGTTGGACTATTTCACCGACATGATCCGCCTGATGGGCGTGTACCCTGCGGCTGCACGGCGCCACGAAGCCGTCAAAGACTAGGCCACAAAAACTAGGCCCCGCCCTGCGTTGCGCGGTAGCGGTCCTGAATATCGCTGGCCATGCTGGCCACGCGGTCCTCGAACCGCTTGTTCAGACCACTCTTAGCCATCTTTAGGGACTGAAGCATCAGTCGAGATCCAAGAGACTTGGCCGTCAAGTCAAGTGTGACGGTCAGGCGCGTGCGCTTTGGTGACAGCGCGACAAGATCAACGACACAGACCCCGTCTATAGAGCCAGAAGTGCTTATGACGGTATAGCGATTGGGCGCATCAAAGGTCGTGATCTTTGCATTGACCTCGCGATCCTTGGACCGGAATTGAAACCTGATGTCCCATTCCGCCCCAACGCCCGGGGTCGCAAGGTTATCCTTGCGCTCCACATCGGCGCCGCGACGCAGCGCCTGCCGCTCCAACACCGTGAAATTCGCGGCCTGCGTCCAGACAAACTCGATCGGTGCCTCAACGTCATATCGGGTTGAAAAATCCATAACCTACACTCCGATCCCCACTTTTGTGGGCAGTCTCGCGTCAATCCAGCCGGTCTGCAAGCCAGTTCCAAAGGATAAAGTGCGCAATTGCTCCGTTTCGGGCAGGTCGGATTTCGGGATCTTCGTTGGCGAATATTCGGGCGAGCCTCTCTTTGCTGACCCATTGGGCATTCTCAATTTCCTTAGGGTCGATCGTGATATCGCGATCAAGGGCAGCCCCCCGGCAACCGAACATAAGGGATGCAGGGAAAGGCCAGGGCTGACTTGCAAGATAGCCGACCTCTCCCACCCGTATTCCTGCCTCTTCAAAGACCTCGCGGCGGACAGCCGCCTCGATCGTTTCACCCGGCTCGATGAAACCGGCCAGCAAGGAATACATCCCCTCGGGCCATCCCGGAGACCGGCCAAGAAGGACGTCGTTGCCATGGGTGATCAGCATGATGACCACCGGATCGGTTCGGGGAAAGTGATGGCCGCCACAGGCGGGACAATCCCGCTGCCAACCTGCCATCGCGAGCGCGCTCTCGGCCCCGCAGCGGGCACAGTAGCGGTGGGATTGGTGCCAGCCCAAAACCGCTTTGGCCGTCGCGGCAAGCTCGGCTTCGCGGGGATCAAGGCTGGTCATCACGGCGCGAAGCTCTGCAAACTTTGCGTCTCCAGGCAGGGCAGGATGGCGCTGCTCAGTCGGGTCAAGAAACGTGCCCAGCGAGGACAGGTCGACGTCCTCAGGCTCCCACGATGACACGTCGGCCGCCCAGACCCCTTCGCCATCCTCGACCCCCAGAAAGATCGGGGCCGCGCGGGCATCCTCCAGAACCGGATGGGCGGGGGTAAGCCGGGCAAGCCGCAGCGCGCCGTCTGCCTCGACAAACAAGGGCTTTCCGCGCCAATGGGCCGTTATCCCGGCACTGGGTCGCGCCATCAAAGCGGCAAGCGCCTTGTCGTCGCCCCGCAGCTCTGCCCTGCGGTCCAGGGCAGACCCACCAAATGTCACCGTCTCAGCAATTTTCATATGTGCAGTCGTGCCACGTTCATCGGGCGCTCGCAAACGCCCATTGCATTCAACGAATGCTTGAGGTGGTTTAGCCGCAAGGTCAATCGGTTGCAGCGCAAGGCGGTTTAGTGTACGCGCAGAAGTTGAATGAAACTGCCCCACAAGGGCCAAGGCTGCGTCTGCGTGTCCTCGAGACGACGGATCTGCATATGCATGTCCTGCCGTATGACTACTTCTCGGACCGCCCGGTTGACCATTCCGGACTGACCCTTTGCGCCCGGTTGATAGAGACGCTCAGAAATGGCCCGGACCTCTGCCTGCTGTTCGACAATGGCGACTTCTTGCAGGGCAACCCCCTCGCGGACTGGATCGAACGGAACTTGAAGGTCGGACAAGACGCGCCGCACCCGGTCATCAAGGCGATGAATGCAATGGAGTATGATGCCGGCACCCTGGGCAATCACGACTTCAACTACGGGCTTGGTTACCTGCGGGCGACAATCGCCGGTGCGTGCTTTCCCATCGTCTCGGCCAACCTTTGCACAACGCTGGCCAACGATCCGACGAATGACGTTACCGTGGTCCCGCCTTGGACCATCCTTGATCGGACCTTTCTGGGGAGGGGTGGGGCACAGTACCCGATCAGGATCGGCGTCATCGGCTTTGCCCCACCACAGACAGCCGTTTGGGAAAAGGTCGCCGTCGCCGGAGCATTGTCGTCGCGCGACATCGTCGAAAGCGCGCGGACCTATGCCCCCATCGTTCGGGCCCAGGGGGCCGATCTGGTCGTTGCCCTTGCCCATACCGGACTGGGAAACGGGACCCATATCCTCGGATGCGAGAATGCAGCCGCCGCGTTGGCCGCCGTTCCCGGCATTGACCTCGTTCTGGCCGGGCACTCCCACAACGTCTTTCCAATGGCTGGGGGTCAGGCAGATGGGCCCGTCGACCCGGCGGCAGGCACCTTGCACGGCACACCCGCTGTTATGGCGGGCTTTCACGGCTCGCATGTCGGCGTGATCGACCTCGTCCTCGACCTGGGTCCTGACGGATGGTCTATCAGCCAACAACAGGCCAGAACGATCCCTGTAAAAACGGTCATCGGGGACGCACCAAACCAGACCGAAGCCGCCGTTCGGCGCTGCATCGAGGATGCTCATGCAGGCGTTTTGGCCGACAGCCGGCAACCAGTCGGCCGGACGACAACAGCCTTGCACAGCCAGTTTGCCCGCGTCGGCCCCTCGACGGCACTGGCGGCGACGGCGCAGGCTCTGATCAACTACACCTCCAATGCCCTCAAGGGCCTGTCCGAGGCGGCTTTGCCGCTGGTCGCTGCGGTGTCCCCAAGCCGCTGCGGCGGACAGGGTGGTCCGGACAACTACGTCGACATAGCGACGGGGCCCCTGATCCGACGACATGCCGCCGAACTCTATCTTTACACAAACTCGATCAGCATACTCGAGATGGACGGGGCCGGAATTCTGGCCTGGCTCGAAACTTCGGCACGGCAGTTTCTGCAAATCACTCCGGGCTTGTCTGACCAACCGCTCCTGGATCAGAGCATACCAGGCTACATGATCGATGTGCTTTACGGGCTACGCTATACCATCGACCCAAGCCGGCCAGCCGGACAGGGACGCATATCCGGCGTGACGCTGCCTAACGGCCGGGCCCTGACGACGGAAGATCGGGTGATACTGATCACCAACAGCTACCGTGCCAGCGGCGGCGGAGGGTACCCGATAGCCGAGCAGGGACGGCCGGTTCTTGAGGATATGACATCGCTTCAGGACATCATATTGGCCCATTTCCAGAGCGGACCTATTCAGGCCGAACTGTCCCACCCCTGGACGTTTGTACCACATCCGGGAACCAGCGCCTGGTTCGACACTGGGCGAGGTGCGATTGGGCATCTCGATGCCCTCGCCGAAGGCCCAAAGGTTTACGAAATCGGCCCCGTCGAAAGCGGCTTTCACCGGTTCCGCCTGGATTTCTAATTTTCACGGACGTTCCGAAAGGACGACACATGAGCCATTCCGATTTTGATGCCGTCATCTTTGACCTCGACGGCACCCTCATCGACACCGAAGTGCTCTGCAACGCCACCGGGGTCGCGGCCTGCGGGGCGCTTGGCCATCCTGTCAGCCTCGCGTTCTTTGAGACGCTGGCGGGTATCGATGATGCGCGCAGGGTGGCGCTGATCAGCGAGCATGTCGGTGCGCCCATCGATCAGGCGTCCTTCTATGCTGAATGGGATCGGCTCTGCTCGCTTCGCTTTGCCAACGGAATACCACTAAAACCCGGCGTTCCGGAAATATTCGAAATCATCGGGTCACTCGGGCTTCCAATGGCGGTCTGCACCTCAAGCCGGCGGGGACCAGCTTCAGAAAAGATCGCAGCCGCAGGTTTCGGGCATTGGCTCCAGGCGGTTGTGACCGTCGACGATGTAGAACAGGCCAAACCCGCCCCCGCGCCCTATCTGCTTGCAGCCCAAAGGCTTGGGGTTGATCCCTCCCGCTGCCTCGCCTTCGAGGACAGTGAGACCGGGGCCAGCTCTGCCATGGCCGCTGGCATGCGGGTCGTGCAAGTGCCCGATATGCACCCAACTGATGGGCGGAATGCCCATTTCATAGCCACTACCCTACTGGGAGGTGCGGAACTGGCCGGCCTTCGTTGGACGCCCCCATATTGACAGCTGCCACAGGCGTGTCCCGATTGTATGTTGCGCACTTTCGCTAAAGATGACTAATAATTGTGCGTATGTGTTGCCCAAACCAGTCGACACACCATGCACGGCGGGATGTATCTCCCGAAGGGCATCGGGATGGCGCAGGGTCTGCAAGTTTCTAACACTGTCATGATACCGGGGAGTAATAACGTGTTTCTAAAGACCATCGCCGCCGCTGGGGCCGCATTTGTCATTGCGGGCGCGGGCCAGGCCCAGACCGACATGCCGTTCGCACTCGACTGGAAGTTCGAAGGCCCTGCCGCACCCTACTTCGTCGCCGTTGATTCGGGCCATTTCGCTGCCGAGGGGCTTACGGTCGAGATCTCCGAAGGGGCAGGCAGCCTCGACGCCATTCCAAAGGTTGCCACGGGCGCCTTCCCGATCGGCTTTGCCGACATCAACTCGCTCATGCGGTTCCTTGACCAGAACCCTGGCGCACCCGTCACCGCCATCATGATGATCTATGACAAGCCGCCCTTCGCAGTCGTGGGTCGCAAGTCGCTTGGCGTGATGGAGCCGTCTGACCTCGAAGGCCGCATTCTTGGCGCCCCGCCGCCAGATGGCGCCTGGGCCCAGTTCCCGATCTTTGCTGCCGAAACCGGCATCGATACGAGCGCCATCACCGTCGAGCCGGTGGGCTTCCCCACCCGCGAACCCATGCTCGCCGAAGGTAACGTCGCCGCAGTCACCGGGTTCTCCTTCTCTTCGACCCTCAACCTGATCCGGCTTGGTGTGCCCGAAGACGATCTGTCGATTCTGCTGATGGCTGACTACGGCGTGGACCTTTACGGCAACGCCATCATCGTCAACACCGACTTCGCCGCCGCCAACCCAGAGGCCGTCACCGGCTTTCTCCGGGCGGTTGCCATGGGCTGGAAAGAGGCCATCGGCGATCCGGCAGCCGCCGTCGACATGATGATGTCGCGTAACCCCGCCGCAGATGCAGCGCTTGAAACCCGGCGCCTGGAAATGGCGATCATGGCCAACGTGATGACCGACTACGTCGCTGCAAACGGCATCGGTGGCATCGACGCAGACCGGATGATGAACGCCATCGAACAGACCAAATCGGTCTACGAGTTCCAGAATGAACCCGACATGGCGCTCTACTTCGATAGCAGCTACTTGCCGACCGACGGCAGCCTGATGCTGCAATAAACCTGATCTGGGGGCCGGTACAAACCCGGCCCCCGGCTTCTTCGGATCAGAAGTATCCCGGGGGGAGGCCCGTCAGGGCCGGGGGGCAGAGCCCCCTGCAAGTTGCCCACCCAATCCCCCGCCCTCTTTCCGCAAGGCCCCGGCATGACGAACCTCATCGAGATCAAGGGCGTCACTCACGCCTACAAGACACCCGCCGGGCCGCTCCCGGTACTGGACAACCTGGAACTCTCTGTGCCCGAGGGGGAGTTTTGCGCCGTTGTTGGCCCTTCGGGTTGCGGAAAGTCGACGCTCACCCGCCTGGTCTCCGGCCTCATGAAGCCCGACACGGGCGAGGTCTGGCTGCATGGCGAACGGGTCAAGGGACCTCGCAAGACTGTCGGAATGGCCTTTCAAAACCCGGTCCTGCTGGAATGGCGGACGATCCTGCAAAACGTCATCCTGCCGCTGGAAATCGTCGCAGGCTCGATGCCGCAGAAGGATCGTGAAGCGCGGGCGATGCAGTTGATCGAGATGGTCGGCCTCAAGGGTTTTGAAAACAAGCGGCCCTCCGAACTGTCCGGCGGCATGCGCCAGCGGGCCTCGCTGTGCCGGGCGATCGTGCACAAGCCCGACGTCCTGATCATGGACGAGCCCTTCGGCGCCCTCGACGCCTTCACCCGCGAGGACCTGTGGCAGACAATGCGCGATCTGCGCGCGGCAGAGCCGTTTACCTGCGTGCTGATCACCCATGATCTGCGCGAAAGTGTCTTCCTGGGCGATCAGGTCATCGTCCTGTCTGGCCGGCCTGCCCATACCCAATACGTCATGGACGTGGATCTGCCTGCCGATCGGACCATCGACATCCTCTACACGCCCAAGGTGGCCGACATGCTTCATATCCTGCGCGACCAGATCAAATTGGCCCAGGGCCGCGAACCCAAGGTCCACTGATGCTGCGCCAGATCGCCGTTCCTGTCCTGGCCGTCCTCGCCTTCCTGGGGTTCTGGGAATTCATCGTCTGGGTCAATGGCTGGCCCAACTACAAGATGGCGTCCCCCTCTGACCTGCCTGCCGCCTACATCCGGTTCTGGCCGCTCTTTCTGGAAATGGGCTGGCAAACCCTGTGGCGGACCGTCGCCGGGCTGTTGATCGCCGTGGTCTTCGGGACCCTTCTGGGCATGGCCATGGGCTTTTCCAAAATCGCCCGAGACGCCCTTTATCCCCTGCTCGTCGGCTTCAATGCCGTGCCAAAGGCGACGCTTGTTCCGGTCATCGCCCTCTTGTTCATCGGCCAGCACGACTTCAACACGGTCCTGATGGCCTTCCTGATCTCGTTCTTTCCCATCGCGGTATCGGTCGGCATCGGCCTGTCTACGCTAGAGCCTGAGTATCGTGACATCCTGCGTTCTCTCGGGGCCTCCAAGATCACCATCTTCCGCAAGATCGCCCTGCCCAAGACCCTGCCAGAATTCTTCGGGGCCCTGAAGGTTGCCGTCACGCTGGCCTTCATCGGGACAAATCTGGTGGAAATCGTCTCTCCCCATGGGCGTGGCCTTGGGGCGCTGTTCAAGTCGGGCGAAACCAATGGGGACTATCCGCTGATGTTCGCCGTCCTGATCGCCTTGGCCTTCCTCGGGATCGTTCTCTACTACGCCGTGGTGGCGCTTGAACGCATCTTTGCCGGCTGGGCCGAACGTCCCCAAGGTTAACGCCGGGTTAACGCAGCACCGGCGTCCGGAACAATTGCACCTTCAATCCCCCATGGGGGATTGTCGGGCCAATGGGCAGAAACGGCAGACCGGTCGCCTTGGCCAGCCCCGCGTCGCTCGTGATGATGCCGACCCGCCAGCCTGAGAACCGCGTCTTGAGGACCTGCCCCATCGAGGCATAAAGACCAAACAACAATTTGCGATTGCCGATCCGGGCCCCGTAGGGCGGGTTGATGATAACCAGACCCTTGGGCCCTTCCGGCGGCTGCAACTCGCTGACTGGCTGACAGGCAAAGTTTGTCACATCGCTCACCCCGGCCTTGGCGGCGTTTTGCTGGGAAAAGCGGATGGCCCCGGCGTCCCGGTCAAACCCGTGAAACCTCAGATCCGTCGCCCCGGGGCTGCCCTGCCGCATGCTGGTCCAGGCCTCTGCATCGAACGAGGCCAGCGCCTCAAACCCAAAGGACCGGGATCGTCCCGGTTTCAGGCCCAGCGCAATCTCGGCCGCTTCAATCACGAATGTGCCCGACCCGCACATCGGATCCACCACAGGCTCTGTCCCGGTATAACCACACTCACGCAGGAACAGCGCGGCGAGCGTTTCGCGCATGGGGGCTTTGCCCACCGCCTCCTTGTGGCCCCGCCGGTGCAGGGGCTGGCCCGAGGTATCAAGGCTGAGGGTACACAGATCATCCTCGATCCGCGCCATCACCTTCAGGGCGGCATCAGAGGTGACGGTTGCCCCCAGCGTCTCGGATATCGCGGTCGATATCCGTTCTGCCGCGGCCCCGGCATGGTAGATGCGGGACTTTCGGCTGGTCGCCTCGACATGAACCGGCACGTTCGGGCGCAAGACCTCGGCCCAGGGCACTTTGTGCGCTCGCTTGTCAAGTTGTGCCAGATGCATCGCCCGGAACGACGCGAAGCGGGCCAGCACGCGACCCGCCCCGCGCACTTCCAAATTGGCGCGCCAAACTTCTGGCCAGCCCCCCCGTAGGGTAACACCGCCCGGCACGGCAACCGGATCTGCAAACCCACGCTCGGCCACTTCAGCGCAAAGGGCATCTTCCAGCCCCGGCGGGGCCGACAGGAATATCTCGAAGGTTCCGTCATCTGTGTCCATCGCGGACCCATATCCCGATAACGCCGCCCCGGCGACCGGATTCTGGGGCATCCAATGCAGACTTGAACCCGGCCTTCGGGGATCGTATATCAGAGCTGAGAGGTTGGCGCGGGCAGGTGCCTCGCCAACCCGGTCAGGTCCGGAAGGAAGCAGCCGTAACGAGCCCCACTTGGGTCGTTGTCAGCCTCTCACCCAGTAACCGACGCGAAGGAGGGCAGAATGGCCATTGTCATCAACCTCCGGGCCGGGTCCGCGTAGCAGCCCCCCGCCCGATGCGAAGCTGCTTGTGCCATGGGCGCAGGCCCCATTCCTTCGTTACGGGACATTTCCTTTGACAGACTTCACTCTTGCCGACCTCGGATGGTCGGCCCCTTTCGCCCGTCAGCTGGATCCAGAGACTGACGCAGAGGCGACCCCCGCCCGCATTGCCGAGGTGATGCGCGACCACGTACTTGCCCTGACAGCCGACGGTCCGGTGCCGCTGATTACCCCCGATTCGACCGGCCTCTACGTGGTCGGCGACTGGGTTCTGCAGGATGGCATCCGCGTGCTGCGGCGGCTGGACCGGCAAACCGAGATTGCGCGCAGGGCTGCCGGGCCCGCTGCGGCCCGCCA
This sequence comes from Flavimaricola sp., assembly GCA_029255105.1. Taxonomy (GTDB): domain Bacteria; phylum Pseudomonadota; class Alphaproteobacteria; order Rhodobacterales; family Rhodobacteraceae; genus Flavimaricola. Next base: position 116,855 of record JAQWWH010000060.1, read on the forward strand.
GTTGATAGCGGCCAATGTCGATACGCTGGCGATCGTGACCAGTTGCAACGCCGACTTCAACGTTGCCCGGATCGAACGTTACCTCGCCATGGCCACACAGGCGGGATGCCTGCCGCTCGTGATCCTGACCAAGGCCGATCAATCCGACGATCCGGACAGCTACGCCAAGACCGCCGACCGCCTGTCACCCCTGTTGACCACCCTCACCCTGGACGCCCGCCTTCCGGAAGAGGCTGCAAAACTTGCTCCGTGGTGCGGTCCCGGTCAGACGCTGGCCCTCGTAGGGTCGTCAGGGGTCGGCAAGACAACGCTCCAGAATCACCTGACGGGGATTACCGCGCTGACCCAGGATATCCGCGAGGATGACGCCAAGGGCCGGCACACCACGACCGCCCGCGCCCTGCGCCCGACGCTTGCAGGCGGTTGGCTGATCGACACGCCCGGGATGCGAGAGCTGGCCCTGTCGGACGCAAGCGAAGGGATCCACGCCGTCTTTTCGGATGTGACGGACCTGATCGGTCAGTGCCGTTTCAGCGACTGCGCCCATGAAGCAGAGCCGGGCTGCGCAGTGCAGCAGGCCATTTCAGACGGCACGCTTGATGCCGGGCGGCTCGACCGTTGGCGCAAGCTGATGCGGGAAGACCAGTTCAACACCGAATCCGTGGCAGAGGCCCGGGCAAGGTTTCGCAAGCTCGGCAAGATGCACAAATCCGGCAAGGTCCGGGGAAAGTCGAAGCGCGGGGAAGAGTAAGGTGGGTCATGACCCACCGCCCGCCAAAGCCCAGGCCATCTGGGCATCGGTCTCAACGGCACAGGGCCTCACGGTCCTGAGCCGGATCAGCGCCTGATCCGGATCCTCGCCCGCCGCGATCATCAGGCGCATCACCGCCATGCCCGATCGGCCGCAACCGCCAAAGCAATGGATCAACACCCGTCGGCCAGAGCGCAACAGGTCCAGGGCCAATGCCTCAACCTCGGGCCAGGCATCCTCAACCGCCTGCCCGGGCACCCCAAAATCCGAAACCGGCAAAATCCGCCAGGCAATCCCCTGCCCTGCCAGATCAGGGCCCAGACCGCCCGACCCTTTCCGCTCAAGCTCCGCCTGCGTGCACATCGTCACCACCAGAGCCGGCGACCAGGCCAGCAGTCGCTCGCGGTCCGCACCGTAGTGCCGGGTCCGTCCCGGCATGGGGGAGATGGCAAGTGTCCCACCCGCGACGGGCAGGTCATGTACGACGAATTCATCCATGGTTGCACTCCGCTACCAGCTTCCCGCCCAGCCTAGGCCAAGCCACGCCTGCCTCAAGACAAACTTGCGGGCCGGCACAGCGGACCGCATCCCCCCCCCGTTTCCAACGGATCAGATCCGGACATTCACCTGCCGACCACCGACATCGCCCCTCTGCCCGGTGGACCTTGTCCCCTGCGAGGCCTACCTTTGTGCCAAGCACCGAATCTCTGACCGAAAGCGCCCGATGACAGACGTCCCTGCACCCGCCTACCAGGTCCTCGCCCGCAAGTACCGGCCCGAGACCTTTGTGGATCTGGTCGGCCAGGATTCCATGGTGCGCACCCTGCAAAACGCCTTTGCAGCAGGACGGATTGCCCAAGCGTTTATCATGACAGGCATCCGTGGGACGGGTAAGACCACAACCGCGCGGATCATCGCCAAGGGGATGAACTGCATCGGGCCCGATGGCACCGGCGGTCCCACCACCGATCCCTGCGGCGAATGCGAACATTGCACCGCCATCATGGAAGGCCGGCATGTAGACGTCATGGAAATGGACGCCGCCTCCCGGACCGGCGTCGGCGATATCCGCGAGATCATTGAATCCGTGCACTACCGGGCAGCTTCAGCCCGCTATAAGGTCTACATCATCGACGAAGTGCACATGCTGTCGAACAACGCCTTCAACGCGCTTCTCAAGACGCTCGAAGAGCCGCCCGCCCATGTAAAGTTCATCTTTGCCACGACCGAAATCCGCAAGGTTCCGGTCACGGTCCTGTCACGCTGCCAGCGGTTCGACCTGCGGCGGATCGAGCCCGAGGTGATGGCGACCCTATTGCGCAAGATCGCCCAGGCCGAAGGGGCCGAGATCAGCGACGATGCGCTGGCGCTGATCACCCGCGCGGCGGAAGGGTCCGCCCGCGACGCGACCTCTCTGCTGGATCAGGCGATCAGCCACGGCGCCGGCGAAACGACGGCCGATCAGGTCCGGGCCATGTTGGGGCTCGCCGATCGGGGTCGGGTTCTCGACCTCTTCGACATGATCCTGAAGGGCGAGGCTGCCGATGCCCTGACCGAACTGTCGGGACAGTACGCAGACGGGGCCGATCCGCTGGCCGTGCTGCGGGATCTGGCCGAAATTGCCCATTGGGTCAGCGTCATCAAGATCACGCCAGATGCGGCCGAGGATCCGACTGTCGGCCCCGATGAACGGGCCCGCGGCCGGGCGATGGCAGACGCTTTGCCGATGCGGGTGCTGGCCCGCATGTGGCAGATGCTGCTCAAGGCGCTGGACGAGGTGGCAATGGCCCCCAACGCCATGATGGCGGCAGAAATGGCCGTGATCCGGCTGACCCATGTGGCGGACATGCCCACCCCGGACGAGCTCATGCGCAAACTGCAAGAGGCGCCGCCCCCCGGCCCGTCGGGCGGGGATGGTGGCGGCAGATCCGCCCCGCGCGCCGCCCCGGGAACAAGCATCGACGCCCGGTCGGGCGGGCACCAGCCAACACATTCCAGCCCCGTCGGACCGTCCGCCATGCTGGCGCTGGTGCCGGACCCGGAAGAGGCTCTGGCCCGATTTGGCCGGTTCGAGGATGTCGTGGCGCTCATCCGCCACCACCGGGACGTAAAACTGCTGGTCGAGGTCGAAACCGGGTTGCGGCTTGCCCGCTACACCCCCGGCCGGATCGAATTTCAACCGGCCCCGGGGGCCGCGCCCGACCTCGCCCAACGGCTTGGCGCGCGACTTCAGGCCTGGACCGGCAATCGGTGGGCCGTCAGTCTTGTGAACGAAGGGGGCGCCCCCACGATCGCCGAAACCCGCGATGCCGATACCAGGGCCCTGCGACAGCAGGCCGAAGCGCATCCTCTGGTTCAGGCTGTCCTGGCAGCCTTCCCCAAGGCCAGCATCACTGCCGTCCATACGCCAAAGGAAAAAGAGCTTGAGGCCGAAGCCGAAGCCCTGCCCGAGGTCGATGAAGAATGGGACCCCTTTGAACAGGACTGACGATCGCCCGGGGCTTTGGGCGCAGCCGCGCTTGCACCAGGGCCTCAAGCCCCATATTTCCAATTAGAAACTCACGGCACAGGAGAACGACATGCTCAAAGGTCTAGGTGGCCTCGGCGATATGGCCAAAATGATGAAGGCCGCGCAGGAAATGCAGGGCAAGATGGCGCAGATGCAGGAAGACATGGACAGCATCACCGTCACAGGTGAAAGCGGCGCGGGCCTCGTCAAGGCAACGGCAACCGCCAAGGGCGAGCTGACAGGGCTCGACATCGACCCCTCCATCTTCGTGGCGTCCGAAAAAGAGGTCGTGGAGGACCTGATCCTCGCCGCGATCAAGGACGCCCAGTCGCGTGCCTCCGAGCGGGCACAGGAAGAGATGTCCAAAATGACCGAAGGTCTCGGCCTGCCCCC
>JAQWWH010000061.1 GCA_029255105.1 Flavimaricola sp.
CAGCCAGCTTCCGCAGTCAGCATTGGCATCCAGAACGCCCATGCAGGCGATGAAAGACTGGCACAAACTCAGACCTGAGCTGTTCAAAAAACAGCCATACTACCTTACGGGATGTGACATCTAACTTCCCCTATGTCGGGCGTTGTTGCGTAACTGACGCCCGAGGCATGATAGCCCCTTGCCCCTACAGCATCAGGCCAAGCGGACGATCTCGGCGGTTCCGAGTGCGTTGAAGCGGTTGATGAGGGCGATGCGGATCTGGATCTGCGGTCTGGTTGTCGGGGTGCCTTGCGGCGATGCGCTCGCCGAAGGCCTTTAGACAACGCATCTTGGCTTCGATGCGGCTTCGGACATGGTATCCAGTCCACTGCTTCCAGAACGCCCTGCCATAGTGCCGGGCGGCACGCAGGGTTTCATTTCGGGCAATTGCGGCCGGGCAATCCTCCTTCCACAGACGACCGTTCTTACGGATCGGTATGATCGGTGTGGCCTGGCGGTCGATGATGGCGGAATGGCACCGGCGGGTGTCATAGGCACCGTCGGCGGTCACCGTGCCGATGTCCTCGCCCTCGGGGATCTGGTCCAGCAGGTCTGGCAAGACCGGACTGTCGCCGTCGCTGCTGGAGGTAAACTCCACTGCCCGAATGTCGAAGGTGGCCGTGTCCATGGCCAGATGGACCTTGCGCCACTGGCGTCGACCCTGAACGCGGTGCTTGCGCGCCTGCCACTCACCATCGCCGAGGAACTTGATCCCGGTGCTGTCGATCAGTAGGTTCAGGGGGCCATCAGCGCGCCGATACGGGATCTGGACGGCCAAGGTCTTCTGCCTCCGGCACAGCGTCGTATAATCCGGCGCTGCCCAGTCCAGACCGGCCATCGTGAACAGGCTGGCCACCATCCCGGTCGTTTGCCGAAGCGGCAGCTTGAAGAGGACCTTGATGGTCAAACAAAACTGGATAGCCGCATCCGAGAACACCGATGGGCGACCGGGACTGCCGTCATGCGGCGCGAGCCAAGTCATCTCCTTGTCCAGCCAGATCAGCAGCGATCCGCGCTTGCACAGAGAAGCCGTGTAGCTGGACCAGTTCGTCGTGCGATAGCGGGCGGGTGATGGCTTGCTCATACAACTCGTCTAACTGCATGGATTCACAATGTGAATCCTCGACAGTCAGAGTTCTGCAACAACGCCGTAGCGCACCACTAACGACCCATTTCTTCGGATCAGAAGAGTAGCGGGATATCCCAAACGGTCACCGGAAGGTCTCTTTGGTATCTACGGGGACGATCGTTGATTTGCTCACTTGGTCTTCGATGACACTTACTCACATCTCAGGCGGGCCGGGCTACCCCGGTTGACACGCAAGGCGTATTACTGCCCAAGTTCAGCCCGCTTTTGCCCTGAGTGGGGATGATTTTGGTCTGCTGGCGGGGTCGGAAAGCCAAAGCCCGGACCATGGCGCCCATGGCTCACCGACTAGCCCAGCCGAGGTACCTAAAGCGCACCGTCATGCACCCCTCGGGACTGTCGATAAACCGTCGTTGTGGTGGAGCGGTCAAAGGCCGAAGGCCGGCATGAAGTATTGGTCGCGCAAGGGGCACAGACTAGAATAAGCTTCTAGTATCGCCAGCTGACGCCCAGACCAAGACGGGGGCTGTCCTGCGCGACAAGAGTGCCAAGCCCGAAACGTCCGATCGCGTTGGTGGCGAAGACCTCCAGGCCGATGGGCCAGTCTGGCACATCATAGCGCGCACCGACGTTCCAGATCAGGGGCTCATCACTTATTGATGGCGTCACATCGGCTAGAAGCTGGATCTGGTCCGTCACTCTGTAGTTCGCCCCGACACCCACGCCGTATTTGCGCACGTCGCCAAAGGCAGCAAACCGGGGTGTCACGTTGACCGCAAGATCAGGGCTGACCTCGTAGGTGATTGGCATATCAGCATAAACCACCCCAACTGTCGGGGGCGTGATGTTCCGACCGGCCAGGATCCTGCCCGATAGCGAAAACAGGTTTCCGTTGTTTTGATCCAGAAACCTTAGCCGTCCACCGAACATGTATCGGGCGTCTGTTCCTGGATTTCGGGTCGCATCCACGCTTCCGTCATCGGCAAAGACCTCGACAATACCTTCGTACTGGATGTCCTGATCCAGGCTCAGAAGGATCGAACCAGACTGGTTGCCATCGGTGCCGAAGGTGGACGAGATCAGCATCTTGCCCGGAGACTGGGTGGCCGCGCCCGGCACGGCCCCCCCGTCCCACTGCAATTGCCGTTCGCGGGCCGTGACAGGTTCCAGGTGGTCCACCCGGTAGCTTTCCTGGACCGGACGGCCAAAGCTTGGCGCATAGCTGAAGCGCAGGCCGAACAGGGGGCTGTTGCCTTCTGGGAGGTCAGCCAAGGCCGCAGTGCTGGGCGAAAAGCCAACCCCATTGGTGGCGAAAACGTCGATGTTTGACCGTGGTGTCACGGCATAGCGCCCGCCGACGGTCCAGATCGGCGCATTCCCGACCGAGCCATCGCTTTGAAACGCATTCCCGCCCGGTCCAAGCGACATCTGAGCGACACCAAAAAGCTGGGTCCGCGCGTTTGGGGCCCAGGTCATGCCGCTACCGACATAGTAGAACGTCCCGAAGAACGCGTTGCCGTTCAGATTGTCCGGAAAAACGGCCACGCCCGGGGTGAAGTGAAATCGCAGATCGTCCCGGATCCGAAGGGTTGCGGGCAATTGCGCCGATCCGATGAAGTGATCCTCATCCGATCCATTCTGGCTGCCCAGAAAGACCGCGCCAAAGCGCATGATCTCAACCGATGCCTGGGCGGCCAAGGCAAAGCGATCGTTCGAAAAATACTGGTATTTGAGGCTTGGCCCGAAACTGAGCGTCGTGATGTTGTCCCGCGCCCCGCTGATCTGGTCGCGCGGCGGGTCATCATAGACATGCAGCGCTAGCCCGTATTCAAGGTTGCTGCGCCCGCGCCACCTGAACTCCCCGCCATAAAACTGTCGGCCCGTGCCGCTTTGAGGTCCGTCATAGGACCCGTTGAGGAAACCACCCTGAAACTCGAACGTCCGTTCCGCCAGCAACTCACCTGTTTCAAAGTTGATATGATCGCCCGCGGCCCGTTCGTAGGGGGGCACCGGGAACGCAGGCTCGGTCTGGGCCAAGGCCGGTACCGCTCCTGCAGTAGCAATCGCAAAAACTGAGGCGCCAAGTAGCTTTTTCAACACTTTGAAACTCCATTCGGCATTTGAACGCACTCAGCGATGCCATGTTCGCGGCCATGCATACAGGCCACATTCTACCTTTGTCCGACCGAGACGACCCATCACCCGACAATCCCTGGTGGTTCTGGCCCTGCGGGTTCTGGCCCCAAGTGCCCTGGCCCCAGAGTCCTGCCGAGTAATCCTAGCGTCACCTTATGAGGGCAGAACATCAATAGTTTTTGGGCCTTTGGGGCTGCCTGCTGTTGCCGAAGTGCCAAAAATGGGCGGAGCAAGCCGAGCGGGGGGTCACCCTTTGGCCGGTGACGACCTTTTGCAGAGCGGCGGCCAGACTTCGCACAATAGCCGTCGTAGGGTCGATCTAGCCAGGCGTTGCTGTATCAGAGAAGGTCACGGTCCCAACCTCGAACCTAGCGGCAGTCAGGCGACCCGTCGCATAGGCGCCGGTGTCTATGGCGATCCGACCGGCTGTGGCACTCGCGGCTTCGACGATGGTGTGGCCATGCACGATCCAAAGACCGTCACGCCGCGGAGAATTCTCGAAGTCACGGTGCCCCCATGTGAGGCTACGCGACTGTTCGGCGACCGGTCTGGCGGGATCGGCACCTGCATGGACTACGCAGACGTTGCCGCTCTTGAACCACAACGGTCTTTCGCGGAGCCATGCGATCAACTCATCGCCCATCGCTGCTTTCAGATCGATAGCCGCCGATCGAAGGGCTGCTGGCGCGGACAACGGCGTGACGCCCGAAATACCAAAACTTGCCAGCGTTTGCAGACCTCCATTTTGAAGCCATCGCTGACCTTCGGCCTCAGGCTTGTCCAGAAAACGCAGCAGCATCTCTTCGTGATTGCCCATCAAACATGTGTGATTGCTCTGCGAAAGACGTCGCAGCACTGCCGCGCTCTCCTCACCACGGTCGATGTAGTCTCCCACGCACACCACCGGCAGCGCCGGATCAAGGGAGCCAAGAAGCCTGCCCAAAAGGTCATCCCGACCATGCACATCGCCAATCGCGTAAAAGCTACTCTCGGGGCAGATCCCGCTCGGGGCAAGATCGGCGGTCCGGGAAAAGAGACGAGATATCCAGTTCGACATGGCCTTCTTGTGCCGCATTGGCGCGGGCTCGGTCAAGCCAGCGGCGTCGGTCCGCCGTACCAGTGACCCCCTCCGGGCCATGGTCTCTCGATTATTGGATGCCGGGCTTATGGGTGCCTGATGGCAAGGAAACGCAAAACTGGTGATCCCCGGTAGCGCGGAAGTGGTTCCTACCCGACCTGACGCATCGCGATACGACGTGATGAACGGGTTCGGCGCAGGGCCGGAACCGTTATTGACAGATCAGAGCAACAAGCCGGATCAAACCTGACCTGACGCGTGCCAGGGCGCCTCCCAACACTGCTGACCGTATGGGAAAAAACTGCCAACGTTTTACCACCTGGAAGTTTCGGTCGATGACAGTGCATGAGAGTGCGTCTAAGATCGTGCCTGACGAGCGGGACGCCAGCACTGGGACGCGGGGCGCTTTCGATCCCCTGGAAAGCCATCGCGTCACACCTTTGGGTCATTTGCTGCGCAGAACCCGAATTGATGAGCTTCCCCAGATCATAAACGTTTTGCGCGGCGAGATGAGCCTCATTGGGCCACGCCCCGATGCCTACAGCCACGCCCAAACATATTTGCGCGAAGTCCCGGGATATCGGGCCAGATTCTCGGCGCTTCCCGGCATTTCGGGCCTGGCACAGATCAACGTGGGCTATGTCGATGACCGCGACGGCGTTGTGCGCAAGGTGGAGGAGGATCTTCACTACTTGTCCGTCGCCACGATGTGGATTGATCTCTGGATCGCAAAACGGACCGTTGCCACTGTGTTGGGGTTTCGTGGTATCTGATGTCCTCTAAACATGGCCAGGGACCAAGCGTTGCCGAGATCCGATGCTTGACCTCACGGTTGATCAAAGACACATCGCCAAATCAGTCGGCAGCGAGAGACTTGCGAGCGCCTGAGGCGCGACCAGTGCTGGGCTATGCCCCGAGGTCGCAAGGCCCCGCCTGCTTGGAGCGAAGCCATCTTCGATTTCAGCCACCATTAACGGGCTCTTGAGTACCCCAAGGCCGTCATGCAGGCCAAGCTCTGCTTGCGACGAGTCCAGCCCATTTTACAGCAACAAGAACAGAACAAACAGACGGCCCACGTGTGCAGTGCTTGCATCATAGGCAAGGCACCTCATAATCAAATTAAACGGATGCGCCGGGGACTCTCCTGAACCGATCTTTCATTTGCGCCAAAATCTTGAGGACCGACATTAAATGACTAAGACAGCGCTGATCACCGGCATCACCGGGCAAGATGGCTCTTATTTGGCCGAATTCTTGCTGGGCAAGGGATACGAAGTGCATGGTATCAAACGTCGGGCCTCACAGTTTAACACCCAGAGGATTGACCATATTTACGAGGATCCGCATAACCCCAGCCCGCGCATGAAGCTGCATTATGGCGATCTGACAGATAGCTCAAACTTAACGCGCATCCTGTCCGAAGTGCAGCCCGACGAGGTCTACAATCTTGGCGCTCAAAGCCATGTTGCCGTAAGTTTCGAGGCCCCGGAATACACCGCTGATGTCGATGCAATGGGCACGCTGCGCCTGTTGGAAGCGATCCGTTTCCTGGGGCTCGAGAAGAAGACGCGGTTCTATCAGGCATCGACATCTGAGCTATACGGCCTTGTGCAAGAGACCCCACAGTCCGAAACCACGCCCTTCCACCCACGCAGCCCCTATGCCGTGGCCAAGATGTATGCCTATTGGATTACGGTGAACTACCGCGAAGCCTATGGGATCTATGCCTGCAACGGGATCCTGTTCAATCATGAAAGTCCGCGCCGGGGCGAAACCTTCGTGACACGCAAGATCACCCGGGGCCTGACCAATATCGCAGAGGGACTAGAGCCGTGCATCTACATGGGGAACATCGACGCCCTTCGTGATTGGGGTCATGCCAAGGACTATGTCCGGATGCAGTGGATGATGCTCCAGCAAGACAACCCCGAGGATTTTGTGATTGCGACAGGCGTCCAATACTCAGTGCGAGAGTTCATTCAGTGGTCCGCCGCAGAACTGGGGATAAAGCTCAGCTTCAAGGGGCGGGGCGTCGAGGAACGCGCAGTTGTCGAAGACGTTGCCGGTGACAAGGCTCCCGCCGTAAAGCCGGGCGATGTGGTCATGCGCATTGATCCCCGCTATTTCCGTCCGGCCGAGGTGGAGACCCTGCTAGGTGATCCCACCAAGGCCAAACAAAGGCTGGGTTGGGTGCCCGAGATAACGGCACAGGAGATGTGCGCCGAGATGGTGGCTGAAGATCTGAAAGCTGCGCGCCGCCACCGTCTTCTGCGCGAAAACGGGTTGGACCTGCCCGTATCCCTCGAAGGTTAGGGCCGAGCATGAGAACCTATTTGGCAGGCCATCGCGGCATGGTCGGTGGCGCGATCCTGCGCCGCTTGCAGAATGCGGGTGTAGAGGTGATCACGCGCAGCCATGCCGAACTCGATCTGACTGATCAGGCCGCTGTCCGTGAATTCTTTGATACCGAAAGACCCGATGTGGTGATACTTGCCGCGGCCAAGGTCGGGGGCATCCACGCCAACAACACCTATCCAGCTGATTTCATTTATGAAAATCTGATGATTGAGTGTAATGTCATACATCAGGCCTTTGCCGCTGGTCTGGGACGGCTTCTTCAGCTTGGGTCCTCGTGCATCTACCCACGCAGCGCGCCCCAGCCGATGGCCGAAGATGCGCTATTGACGGGCGTTTTGGAGCCAACCAACGAGCCCTATGCCATCGCCAAGATTGCGGGCATCAAGCTGTGCGAAAGCTATAATCGGCAGCACGGCGTGGATTACCGAAGTGTCATGCCAACCAATCTTTATGGCCCAGGCGACAATTTTCATCCAGAAAACTCCCATGTTCTACCCGCATTGATGCGCCGCTTTCATGAAGCGGTACGGGATGGTGTGGATGAGGTTGTGATCTGGGGCAGTGGCACACCGCGACGGGAATTTTTGCATGTCGATGACATGGCGGAGGCCTCACTTTTTGTGCTTGACCTGCCAAAGGAAGAATATGAGGCCAACACACAAGCCATGCTGAGCCATATCAACGTGGGCAGCGGCACCGACATCTCAATCTTGGATCTGGCCCAACTGGTGGCGCGGGTGACGGGCTTTCAAGGCCGGATCAGCACTGACCCGAGCAAACCGGACGGCACCCACCGCAAACTTATGGATGTCTCGCGTCTGGCGGATATGGGCTGGCGCGCGGGTATCTTGCTCGAAGACGGCATCACAGAGACATACCGTTGGTTCCTGGAGCATGCTGAGAGCGTGAGAGGCTAAGAACTATTGACGCCATTAATATCAGTTCCGTTCTTTCATTTGGTGACTTTGGTACAGGGCAATGACCGCCTATGCGCGCGTCTGACCCGAACAATTCGTCATGCGTGCAGGCGATAAATGCCCGTTCTAAGCTTTGGGGCCGCTCCGCTCGGGTCCTGGCTGTGCGGCGCCTTCGATTGTGATCGTCAGTCTGCGAAACTTCGTGGCAAAGAGGCGTGTTTCTCGTTAGGATTGAACGGATCTAGCGGCGTACCAGGTGCACGACGACCTTCACTCTAGACAAGATCTATCGGGTGGGCTGTAGGATGAATGAAAAGGAAAGACTGACCCGATGAACTTTCAGCCGAACCTTGCGAAGCAGACGGACCTTGCCAAGCGGCCAGACGATTTTGACGACGATTCCATAAATCTGGCGGAAATGGTCGGCACGCTTTGGCGAGGCAAGTGGCTTATCGTGTTGGTCGCTGCTCTGTTTACTGTGGCTGCGGGCTACTATGCTTATCGTGTCGCCGTCCCAAGCTATCAGGCCAGAACACAAATGGTGCTGATCTTTGATCAATCCCCACTGATCGATATCGCGAGCGCTGTCACAGGTGTTTCTTCAGACAACCCAAGCATAAACACCCAGATGGAGATCATTCGCTCGCGAGAGTTGGTCTCGCGACTGGTTGACGAGCTCGATTTGACGAATGATCCAGAATTCAATCCTGCCCTGTTGCCGCCCTCCCGCTTTTCCAGAGAACAGATAGTTGCATGGGTGAAGAACCTGATAGGCATTTCGACGCCAGAGGCAGAGGTGCAAACCGATGAGCAAGTGCGCAACGACACCATCCTGGAAGTCCAGAGTGCCATCTCGACCTCAATAGGGCGTGATACCTACGTCTTTACGATTTCGGCTACAACACAAAGTGAGGCAAAGTCGGCTTTGATCACCAATACTCTTGCCCGGATTTATCAGGATGATCAAATTGCGATTAAGATTGAAGGCACACAAAATGCAGTGATTTGGCTGTCGGAGCGGGTCGCTGAGCTGGAACCCGAGCTGGAGCAAAAACAAGTCGAGATCAACGAGCGGCGCTCAAGCAATTCACTTGTCAGCCCCGAAGCAATTGCGGCCATCAACGCCCAGTCGGTCGAACTTACTGGTCAGATTGCGAGCGCAGAGCTGGATCTTGAACGCGCGCAAGAGGCGTTAGAGATCCTTACATCGGCTGTTGGTCAGGAGGTCTCCGTTCGCGCTCAGGCCGCCCAGGACGCTGCCGACTTGACGACTGTGAACATGCGCTCCAATGCCAGGGCGTCCTTTGGCGACGCTCAATTGCAGGACCTTGCGGAAGCGGCGGCGGCGGGCGATCCCGCATCTCTCTCTCGCTTTGACCGCAGGTTCGAACTTCTGCTGCTCCAAAGGACCGCAGAACGCGATGAGTTGGGGCAGGCAATTTCTGAGTTGCGGACCCAAAGTGATCGACTTGCATCGCAATTCGAAAGCCAGGCTGAGGAGTTGATCGCAATCCAGCAGCTTGAACGCGAACGCGACGCAACGCGGGTCCTCTATGAGACGTTCCTCAATCGTCTGCGCGAGACAAGCGTGCAAATTGGTGTGCAAGAGGCAGATAGTCGCGTGATCTCCGAGGCGACCGGGGGCCGGCTCGTAGCCCCGCAAAAGACCCGCATCGTCGCTCTTGGCCTCATTTTGGGCCTGATGTCTGCGGCAGCAGCGCTTCTTCTGCGCGAAGCCATGCAAAACACCTTTCGCACGGCAAAGCAGCTCGAGGAACAAACGGGCGCCTCGGTTCTGGGGCAGATACCAAGAATTCCTGCACGTGGTCGGATTGGCACGATCGAGTATCTTACAAAGAAGCCGACATCTGCGGCGGCCGAGGCCATCCGCAACTTGCGTACGTCTGTTCTGATGTCGAATGTCGATACAGACGCCCAAGTCATCATGGCGACCTCATCGATCCCTGCTGAAGGCAAGACTACCACCACCATCGCACTCGCGCAGAACCTGGCGGGCCTGAACAAATCGGTGCTTCTCATGGAAGGGGACATACGTCGACGGACGTTTGGCGCCTATTTCCCCGAGGCCACTGCGAAACCGGGGATTCTGTCTTTAATTTCGAACTATGGCAAGCATGGCGCGGACGAAGGTGCACCAGATACTTCCAATGCAATATACTCAAATCCCAGTCTTGGAATTGATATCCTGATGGGAGAAAAATCGAGCGTGAACGCAGCCGACGTGTTTGCCTCAGACGCGTTCCAGAAAATGATGGAAGACCTGCGAGCGCGATATGACTATATCATTATAGACACACCTCCAGTTCTCGTGGTGCCTGATGCACGGGTCATCGGACAATTGGTTGATGCCATTATTTATGTGGTGAATTGGGACAGCACGAGCCACTCGCAGGTGGCGGAAGGTCTCAGACAGCTCAGCTCTGTCAATCTCGGGGTGACGGGCATGGTCCTCACGAAGATCGATCCGCGCGGAATGAGGCGCTATGGCTACGGCGACGGCTATGGAGCCTACTCTCGCTATGGCAAGGGATACTACGATAGCTGAAGAGTGACCCAGACGCTTTTCACACCGCCGTTGAAAAATTGTAGG
>JAQWWH010000062.1 GCA_029255105.1 Flavimaricola sp.
CCAACTGAGCTACAACCGCGCTATGGTTCAATCAAAACGGGGTGGCAGTGGCGCGGTTGACGGGGCTCGAACCCGCGACCCCCGGCGTGACAGGCCGGTACTCTAACCAACTGAGCTACAACCGCGCGATCTGCCGCCCGGGTATCTTCACCGAACGTGAGGGGCGTTCTATGCGGCCCATACTGCCCCGTCAAGCGGCAAGGTGACGAAATCTTGACCCAATTTACTGATCCGGCAGAGGGATGAATTCAGCGTTGTCATCGACCGGTAACTGGAACCGTCCATGCTCCCAATCGCCGGCCCGCCATGCCTCCTTTGCCGCTTCGATCCGCTCTTGCGACGAGGCCACAAAGTTCCACCACAGGTAGCGCGGGCCATCCATCGTGGCCCCACCCAGAATCATCAGACGCGCGCCGGTCCGCCCCGCCTTGAGGCTGACCCGGTCGCCGGGGCGGAATACCATCATCCGGCCGCTTGCAAAGGACTGGCCCGCCACCTCGATCTCGCCCTCCAGCACGTAGACGCCGCGGTCTTCGTGATTGTCAGGCAAGGGGATGGCCGCCCCCGGCTGAAGCACCGCATCGAGGTAGCACATCTCGGACGGCGTTTCGACCGGCGCACGCTCGCCGTAGGCCTCGCCCAGGATCAGCCGCACCACCTTGCCCTCGCCTTCGAGTTCGGGAAGCGCCTCGGGGGCGGCATTGAGGAAGGCTGCCGGATCGTCCTCTTTGTCCTTGGGAAGCGCCAGCCAGCTTTGGATGCCGAACATCGACATCGGTTCCTGTCGCGCCTGGCCGTCGATCCTCTCGGAATGGGTGATCCCCTCGCCAGCCACCATCAGGTTGACCGCCCCGGCCTCGATCCATTGATCGGTGCCAAGGGAATCGCGGTGATGGATCTTGCCCTTGTGCAGGTAGGTCACTGTCGCCAGTCCGATGTGCGGGTGCGGCCGGACGTCGATGCCCTGCCCGCTTAGGAATTCGACGGGGCCAAACTGATCAAAGAAGATGAAAGGGCCAACCATCTGCCGTTTGGGTGATGGCAAGGCACGCCGGACCTCAAAGCCTCCAAGATCGCGGGCACGTGGCACAATGACGGTTTCGATGCTGTCGACATCGTCACCTGTCGGGGTATGCGGATCGAGGGCGGGGTTCCAGCTCATCTTCGGCTCCTTGCTGCACTTGATGAGAAGCTTAACCGAAGTTGCAGTGCACACAAACTGCGCATCCGAACGCCATCCGTGCGTCGACGCACGTACGAGCCGGGACGGAAAGAAGTTTGGTGGGTGATGAGGGACTCGTAGTATTTTTAATTTACATGCACTTAGGGCAAGGTGCGGGGTTATTGGGGGTATTGATTTCATTGGGCTATTTTGAGCCTACCCCGCACCTTTTTAGGGCAAAAAAAGACCCGACGCTCAGGGAGGAGAAAAGCGCCTCGTGACGATACAGCTACTAGCTGCCACAGGCATTCGTGGTCGACTTTCCGCCTAAGATAGTGTTGCTCACCATTGAACTTTGGAAAAACTTTGTCGAGATGCTGCCGCTAGTGGCTCGACCGCATCCCCTCAGCACAGGTTTTGCGGATCTCTGCGGCGAACGTTAGCACGTGCCAGCGACACCAAAATCTGCTAGGTCTCGTCTCAAATTACTATGCCACGCTCTGGGATCAGTTTCTCGATGTTGCGTAGGGATAGCCGCAATCAGAGGTTCATCATTATTACCAACCGGTGTTTCGGGCGAGGTTTTGAAGAAGTGGCAGGTGCTAGATTGGTAGATGGCCAAAAGCTATGCCAATGCCCTGACCTCTTCACATCAACTTGGCCTGCCAGTGCGGTAGCACAGAAATAATGCATAACATCGTGTTTCAACCCCTGCAAATGCCCCTCGAGCCGGGAAGCCGGGTAGTCCAACAATCGGCAGCCGCAGGGCATTTCGACACCCGGCAGGCTAGACCTTAAATGAGAGCGCTCGCGGCATAGCAATTTATGACTGATCACCTGTCGCCTTTAGGCCCGGGATTCAGTTTGGACCATGCCAATCGATCTGACAGATTTCGGCGGACCGTCCGTCAAAGTCCCAGACGCGGCCATAGGCCCTGACCCGCCCCCTGTCAGCCTGAGCGATGGTGATGTCGGGACCCATCCAGTAGCCGGTGTTCGAGACGACGACATCCTGGGTGCTGTCGGGGCCCGAAATCGGTGTCACCGTGCCCTGGATCTTCTTGCCAACCATCAAGTGGCGGGTCTTGCCATCGGTGGTGTAGGCAACCGGGGCACGCTCGGCGCCCAGAAATTCCGAAACCATGATCGAAAACAGCCCGGTGGTGCCACGCACCTCGCCCGAAAAGATCCGGATCAATCCGTCGTAAGCCGCCTCAGAGGCACGTTCGTCTATGTAGGCGGCGGCTTTCCAGTTACCCCTCCCCATGTTGCCCGGAATGTCCATGAGCAAACCCACGTTGAGGCCCGACAGGCTTTCGTCATCGAAATGCCCCTCGTCGATGCGGACACCGACCCAGGCCTGGCAATATCCTTCAGTCGGGGGGTGCTTCCCTAACGACACAACGCAGGGGCAAAACACCGTGCAGTTGCAGTTAAGGATGAGTTCGCCTTTTATCGCCCAATCGGGCAGCGTCTGGGACATGTGATTTCCTTTAGGGCGAAGTTGTCATTGAATCCGAACGCCCTGGCGCTGCAACTCTGACTGGACAGCGCCGATTTCGATGTCTGCGACATCCCGGCCGGACCTGACCGCAAGGGCGGCCGCAATGCCGGCGCCCTGACCCGCAACGGCACAGCAGGCCATGTTGCGCGTTGCAGCATGTGCCACCCTATCGCCCCCGATCGCGCGGCCCGTCACCAGCAACCCCTTGACCTCTTTGGGCAGCATCGCACGGTAGGGCACATGCATGTAGCGCCCGGTGGTTGGGATGATCAGGATGCCGTAGCCATCAATGAACTCGGGATAGATGCCAATACTATCGTCAAAGCGGCCTTGATTGCGCACATCGGCCTCGGTCATGTTATAAACAGCGTCGATCTTGCAGGTATCGCGGATTCCGATTGTCATGCCAAAGTTGCGCAGGCGCACACCCTTGCAACCCGGCATGAACTGACGCAGCGCCTCGATGGCAAGTATCGCCTGCTTCCGCCCCTCGACCTCGCCGCGTGTCATGCTGTCGGGGTCGGTGCCATCAATGCCTGCAAGATGGACAAGGTTCATGTAGGTCAGTTCGCCCGTGTCATGGATCGCGCCCCAGGTGCCGGCGATGGTGTTCAGATGCCGGGGGATCAGCCCCTGCTCGATCGCCTTTGCAAAGGGCTTCTTCAGGAAGGGCGAGAACATGTCGTCCTCTTTCCCGTCCGTTTCGACCGTCCACTCTCCGGTCGACCAGTCCTTGTAGGTTTGGGGATCGGCTTTCACTTCAGCCAGAAAGGCGGATTTGTCGACGCCGGCCAGGTGGAACATCACACTGGCCGCTTGCATGTCTTCGGTCGGGGTCTTGTGTGCGGGTGCGCCGCAGCGCACAGCGATATCGGCGTCGCCGGTTGCGTCGATCACGACCTTCGCCAGGATCGCCTCGCGTCCGGCTTTGGATTCGACGATGATGCCAGTGATGCGGTCGCCGTCCATCACCGGGGCCACGAATTGGCGGTGCAGCATGCCGTGAATACCCGCCTCTTCGACCAGGTGGTCGGCCACCAACTTGAACCCTTCGCTGTCCAATTCGTAGCTGAGCGACTGGCTTTCGGGGACGGCGGCGCCCATGGTCTTTGCCCGGTCCTCGAACTCGCGCCCGATCCCGTTGGCCTCCACGGTCTTCTCGTGGCGATACCACGCCAGCCCTTCGACACCGACCACAGTGATGTTGCCGCCGTAGCAGCCAAAGCGTTCCACCAGACAGACTTCCACCCCTGCCCGCGCAGCGGCAAGTGCGGCGGCCAACCCGCCGGGGCCAGAGCCCGCGACAAGCACCTCTGTGCGATGAATGACAGGGGTCTGGCGCGCAGGCTCGATGATGACTTTCATACAGACCTCAAAGAAACGGCAATTCGCAAAGTGTCCCCTGGATTGGGCCCGCCCCACGCCTCACCACGACCTTGTCCCCGGGTCTTGCGGCGACGGAAACAAGTGCGAACCCAATGTTCTTGGCCATCCGAAAGGACCAGGTGCAGTTGGTCAAGTCACCAATCTTCTTGCCGTCCATCTCGATGTCGCTCCATTTGAAATCGGCCCTTGCGGGTTCGGTCCCTTCCAAGACCACGCCAAGTTGATGGCGCGTTGGCCCTTCGGCCGCGATCCGGCGCAGGGCCTGAATGCCGATGGTATCGTCCGGCACATGGAGATCGACGTATTTGCCCATCCTGACTTCGAATGGATTGGTCCGCCCGTCGGTATCACCCCCATAGGCAACGAGACCGCTTTCCACCCGCTCGCACCAGTTCGGGTTACCGGGCCCGATATCGTAAGGCTGGCCCGCCTCTTTTACGATGTTCCAAAGCGCGGTGCCTTTCAATCCATCCATAAGATATAGTTCAAAGCCACCCTGCTTTGACCAGCCCGACCGGGCGACGATGACGGGGATGCCATCGATCGCTGTCTCACAAAACCAAAAGTACTTCAGATTCCGGACCCATTCCCCAAAGATCGCCGCCACTACGGCCTCGGCCTTCGGGCCCTGCACCGCGAGTGGCGAAACGTCAGGTTCGCTGACGACTACATCCAGCCCCCGTTCACGGGCGATGGCTTCGGCCCAGAACCAGATATTGCTGTCGGCAATGGAAAGCCAGTAGCACTCTTCGGACCGCTTGAGCAGGATGGGATCATTGAGAAGTACGCCGCTGTGATTGCAGAGCGGAACATATTTCCCTTGCCCGATCTTGCACTTGGACAGATCACGCGCAGCAAGCATCTGCGCCAGCCGTCCAGCGTCCGCCCCCTGCAGCTGAACCTGTCGCTCAACGGCGACATCCCACATCGAAACGCCGTTGATCAGGCGCCAATATTCCTCTTCCGGATGCCCGTAAGAGGTTGGCATCAGCATGAGGTTGTATGTCGTCATGGCGCAAACGCCCTCGGCCAATGTTGCCTCGTAGTAGGGAGAGGGCCGCAGGCGTGACGATGGGGTAATGGAGAACATGATTGCTCCGGAGTTTCATGAGGCCGGCACTATGGGCCACCAGTCCGGGAAAGACCGGCGGTCCAGGGTCAGCGGGCAAGAGCCACCAACGACAGGGAGTGGACGTCAGGCCAGCCAGACGTTGCGCAGGGTCTGCCCAAAGCCGCCGAGGCCGCCCACGGAATGAGCAGTCCAGCCCATCACGTTCTTGGCCGTTGCCTCAAGCTGGTTCTGGAACACTGCGTTCACGAAGCCACCGTCATCATTCATCATGTGCAGCATGTCGCAATACATCTGGGCGCGGACCGTTTCGTCCAGCTCTGCCCGCGCGGCAATGATCATTGCGTCGAACTGCTCGGACCCCCACATGGTTTCGTTCCAGCTGCCACCATTCATGTGGGCAAGGGTAAGGAACGCGTCCACAGTCGGACGGGCCTGCCAGCCTGACATCGTCATCGGCTTTTGCATCCAGATGTTGGACCAGTAACCATCCGATGGTGCCTTGATCACATTGATATCGATGGCGCCCATTGCGGACTGCTGGAAGGTCAGCGCGATATCGTTGGCCGAACTGCCTGCTGTCTCGGACGAGTAAAGGTCGATCGCGCTCACGCCCGCCTTTTCAAAATGAAACCGCGCCTTGTCGAGGTCATATTCGGCGGGCACCACATCCTCGCACCAGTATTTGTAGGTCGGCCCGATCGGAGTGTCGGCCGAAATGGTGCCAATGCCCTTGAACACCTGGTTCAAGATCAGCTCACGATCCAGCGCATGCTTGATTCCCCGGCGGAAATCCGGGTCGTTTGTCGGCGCACGGTCCACCATCATAACCATGTTGGTGAAGGCCCCGGTGGGCGTGTTGTAAAGCGTGACCGCTTCGTTCCCACTCAACTGTTCGACAGCAAAGGCCGGAACGTCCCGGATCGCATCCACATCGCCAGAGAGCAGCGTGCTGAGTGTCGCATTCGCGTCGGGCACCGGGATGAAGTCGAGGCCGTCCAGGTAGGGCTTTCCCTCTTCGTAGTAGTCGTCGAACCGTTCCAGCACCACCCGTTCGCCGGGAATGAACTCCATCACCTTGAAGGGGCCCGATCCGATTGCCATCGAGAAATCAGAGTGGCCGGCTGGATGAATGGCCAGGTGATAGTCGGACATGATTACAGGAAGGTCGGCATTGCCCGAAGACAGCGTGATCTTCACCGTCAAAGGATCGGGCGCTTCGATTGAGGTCACCGTGGACAAAAGCGCCTTGGCCGGCGACTCGGACCCCTCCGCGATGTGGCGCGACAGGCTTTCCAGCACGTCCGCCGCGGTAACGGACTGACCATTGTGGAAGTTCAGACCACTGCGCAGCTTGAAGCTCCACTCGGTGGCCGTTGCATTTACGCTCCATTCCTCGGCCGCGTCGCCTTCGACCTCGAGGCTCGGTGCGAAACGGGTAAGGCGCTGGTAAACGCAGTTGCTGTAGATACCGTCGTCCGTATCGACCATCCGCACTGGCTCAAGCGTGTTGTCGGTGTTGCCCTGCGCGATACGCAGCCAGCCGCCCCGGGACGGGGATTGCGCCTGTGCGGGCCCGGCCATGGCCAAAATGCTGGATGCCGCAGGCACTAGTAGGCCAAAGGCCCCGGCCCGTTTAAAAAACCCGCGCCGGTCTAGCGCACCTGCCCTGTATTGGCGAACCAGGCTGTCGATGTCGGACATGTCGTTTCCTCCCAGACAATTAAATGCGGGTTGGCCCGCAATTCCTGTGACATTGCGGATTGCGAGCTCGCCCGACAAACAACCGATTTCATGACTTTGCCATAACTGCGGTTATGCATGGATGAGTACGCAAAACGGGCCGGGAAACCCTGTCGACTGGCGATGGAAACAGCGCCTTCATTGTCCGAGGTCGGTTTCGACTAGATGGCAAAGAGGGTCCTTAGGACCTTTTTGTCGAGCTTTCCAACCGAGGTCTTCGGCAGGCTGTCCACAAATTCAATGCGATCGGGCACCGCCCATTTCGACAAGATGCCGCGCGTCACCGCCCCGGCAAAGGCAGCTCGCAACCGGGTTTTCACGTCGGCCGTTTCGCCGTGGGGGGCCACTACCAACACAGGTCGTTCGCCCCATATGGGATCAGGAATCCCAATGGCCGCCACCTCTGCGACCCCGTCGACAACGCTGGCAAGGTTTTCCAGTTCCAGCGACGAGATCCACTCGCCCCCCGTTTTGATGACATCCTTGAGGCGGTCCGTGATCCTGAGCGTGCCACTACCATCCAAAAGGCCGACATCGCCGGTATGCAGCCAGCCGCCCTGCCATAGCTCTTGTGTCCCCGCCGCGTTCTTCAAGTAAGCCTGCGTCAGCCATGGCGCGCGGGCCACGATCTCACCGGTCGAGACTCCGTCGCGTGGCATGTCGTTCATCTCGGCATCAACGACACGGACCTGGACCATGGGCGCAGGTTTACCAGTGGCCGTCCGCAGGCTGACCGGCGCGTCGGGATCTCGTGTTGCCATCATGTCAGCTACAGTCAGGAAGGGGCAGGTTTCGGACATGCCGTAGGCCGCATGAACATCGATCCCCCTCTCCAGCGCCTGCCGCGCCACTCCCTCTGGCAGGGCCGATCCACCAATGATGACCTTCCAGCGGCTCAGATCGGTCATTGCGGCCTCGGGAGCGGTCAGCAGCATGGAAAGGATCGTCGGCACACAATGCGAGAAAGTGACATCATGTTCCGCGATCAACCCCAGCAACCGCGCCGGATCGTAGCGGCCTGGATAAACCTGCTTGAGGCCCATCAGCGTGGCCACATAGGGAATGCCCCACCCATGCACATGAAAAAGCGGGGTGATGGGCATGTAGACGTCGCCCCGGTTCAGGCCACCCCCCGGGATCGGCCCCAGCCCTGCCGCCACCGCCATCGTATGCAGCACAAGCTGGCGGTGGGAATAGGTGACCCCCTTGGGGTCGCCCGTTGTGCCGGTAGTATAGAACAGCGTGGCACGGGTGTTTTCGTCAAAATCAGGAAAGTCCGGAACGGGGGACGTTGCCTCCAAAAGGGCTTCATAGTCGCCACTCGAGGAAAAGATATCGGGGCATTGGCCGTCATCGCTCAGGACGACAAGCTGCCATGGCCGTTCAATGCGTGCCGCGATCTCGGACAGCAGGGGCAGGAAATCGACGTGGCACAGGATCACATCATCCTCGGCATGGTTGATCGTAAAGAGGATCTGTTCCGGGGACAGGCGTACATTCACCGTGTGCAGGGTTGCCCCGAGCATCGGCACGGCAAAGAAACACTCCAGATAGCGATTGCTGTCCCAGTCCAGCACCGCCACCACGCTGCCCTCTGCCACACCAATTCCCCGAAGCGCCCCCGCGACGCGGGCGACGCGATCGGCAAAGGTGCGATAATCGTATCGCGTCCTGTCCGCATGGATGATCTGTTGCCGAGGCGCATGGGCCAGCGGCGCCGTCAGTATCTGCTTGATCAGCAAAGGATAGGCGTACGCGGTCATGAACATCTCCTGCTGCCATGACTTTGCAGCCTGTGACCCCAAATCGACAAACAACAAAAACCAAGGCTATGCCCGAACCACAGGAAATACATACCCCAGCCATAACCAAAATCACCCCATTCTGGTTGCAATGGTTGTTTGTCGAATACCGGCCCAGCAACGAAGCTGTCCCCAGCCTTGGGAGGAGGAACCGGGTGCTAAGGATCATTGCGACACGACTTGCGCAGGGTTTGCTTACCCTGCTTTTGGCATCCGCAATCATTTTCGCTGCCACCGAAATCCTGCCCGGCGACGTAGCCGAGGCAATCCTTGGACAAAGCCGGACAGAAGAGGCACTGGCCACCCTACGCGAAGAAATGGGACTGAACCGTTCGGCCATAGTGCGCTATTTCGACTGGCTGGGCGGGATGGTGCAGGGCGACCTGGGCACCTCGCTTGCCACCAAACGCCCCGTCGCTGACATGATCGTAAGCCGGATGTGGAACACCCTGCGGCTGGCTTTGCTGGCTGCGGCGATATCCGTGCCGCTGTCACTGGCGTTGGGCCTGTGGTCGGCGATGCGGGCCGGCGGGAGGGTGGACAAGACATTGGCAATGACGACGCTTGCCATCATCGCGGTGCCCGAATTCTTTGTCGGGTTGATCCTGATGAAAATCTTTGCCGTCGAACTCCGTTGGCTTTCTGCAACAGCCAACACCCGGCCATACTATGATTTCTGGGAAAATTTCCGCGCATTAGCCCTGCCCGTCGCCACGCTCAGTTTCGCGGTCGTGGCGCATATGATGCGCATGACGCGGTCCTCGGTGATCAACATCTTCACGTCCCCCTACATGGAAATGGCCGCTCTCAAGGGACTGCCCAAACGGCGGCTGGTCCTGCGCCACGCCCTGCCCAACGCCCTGTCCCCGATCCTGACAGTCATCGCGCTGAACCTAAGTTATATGGTCTCTGGCGTGATCATCGTTGAAACCGTCTTTGGCGTCCCGGGGCTGACCCGCCTTCTGGTCGATGGCGTGTCGCTGCGCGACATCCCCCTCATCCAGGCCTGCGCCATGATCTTTGGGTCGGTCTACATCCTGCTCAATCTGCTGGCTGACATCCTGTCGATCATGGCCAATCCAAGACTGAGGTACCCGAAATGAGCGACACATCAGACATCGTGGCGCCGCGCAAACCGACCTTTGCCGGCTTGCGCCTGACCCGGACCGCCATTTTCGCTGGGTCGGTTCTGCTGTTCTGGCTTGTGCTGGCCCTGTTCGGGCCATGGATCGCACCGCATGGCGAGGCCGAGATCATTTCCGGGCAGACCTTTGCCCCGATCGGCGAAGGTGGACTTCTGGGCACGGACAAGCTTGGGCGCGATGTGCTGTCCCGCCTGATCTACGGGGTTCGGACCACTCTTTTGCTGGCCTTGGTCACCACGGTTATTTCCTTTGCCATCGGCGTCACGCTGGGTTTTGCCGCTGCGATCCTCAAGGGCTGGTTCGACATAGTCGTCAGCCGCATTGTCGAGGCTTTCATGGCCTTTCCCTCGACCCTTCTCGCGCTTGTGGTAATCGGCGCCTTCGGAACCTCGATCACGGTTCTTGTGCTGACGGTCGGACTGGTCCTGTCCACCAGCGTGTTCCGGGTATCGCGCGCTCTTGGCTATGACATCGGCGTCATGGATTTTGTCGAGGCAGCCCGCGCCCGCGGTGAAGGCACCTGGTGGATTCTGACCCGGGAAATCCTGCCAAATTCCACAGCCCCCTTGATCGCGGAATTCGGGTTGCGCTTCACCTTTTCGATCCTCTTCCTGTCGGGCCTGTCCTTCCTCGGGCTTGGGGTTCAGGAACCGGCCGCAGACTGGGGCCTGATGGTGCAGGAGAACGTTGGCGGCTTGTTCCTTGGGTCGTCAGCGGCCTTGATCCCGGCCGCTTGTATCGCGTCCCTGACCGTGAGCATGAACCTGCTTGTGGACTGGTTCCAACAGCGCCAGCAAGGCGAGACCGTGTTGGAGAAGATTGACCAATGACCGACATCCTGACCATCAAGCACCTCAGGGTCGAGGGCCACCCTCCCGGGGGGGCCTATGTGCCAATCGTCAAGGATGTGTCCTTGAACGTCGGCAAAGGTGAAGTGCTGGCCTTGATCGGCGAAAGCGGGTCGGGCAAGTCCACTATTTCGCTTGCCGCCATGGGTTTTGCACGTCCCGGCTGCCGCATAGCTCAAGGCGAGGTCTGGCTGAACGGGCGCGATATCATGGCGCTGTCCCCCCGCGACCGCCACGCGCTGCGTGGGGACGAAGTGTCCTATGTCGCGCAATCTGCGGCCGCCAGCTTTAACCCGGCCCTGCGCATTGGGAGACAGGTGATCGAAGCGCCGCTCTGGCATGGTGCCGGTGATGCTTCCACGCTGACAGCCGATGCAGTGAATCTTTACCGAAAGCTGGACCTCCCCAACCCCGAAACCGTGGGGCAGAAGTTTCCGCATCAGGTGTCAGGCGGACAGCTGCAGCGCCTGATGGCCGCTATGGCCATGTCCTGCGGCCCCGACCTCATGATCCTGGATGAGCCGACGACGGCGCTGGACGTGACCACGCAGATCGAAGTCCTCAAGGCGTTCAAGGACATCATCCGCGACCAGGGCACCGCCGCGATCTATGTCACCCACGATCTCGCAGTCGTGGCGCAAGTGGCAGACCGGATCCTTGTCCTCAAGAACGGTGAGATGGTCGAGGCAGGGCCAACCGACCAGATCCTTCACGATCCGCAGCGTGACTACACAAAGACCCTGATGGCTGCGGTGCGCCCTGCCCCGCATCTTGTCAATCATCGCGATACTGTCGCCGCCCGGCCCCCGGTGGTATCGGCCCGCACCCTAACGGCAGGATACGGGACCGTCACTGTCCTTTCGGATGTGTCCATCGATGTGCCCGCCGCCTCAGTTGTGGGGGTGATCGGCGAAAGCGGATGTGGCAAGAGCACCCTGGCCCGGGTCGTCGCGGGCCTGACCCCTCTGCGCAAGGGGGAAATCATGCTGGACGGCAAGGCGGTCGCTCCGAACCTCGCTGACCGGCCCCGAGAGGCCTTGAAGGATTGCCAGATCGTCTTTCAGATGGCCGATACGGCCCTGAACCCGCGCCATCGGATCAGCGATATCCTGGGACGACCGCTGGAGTTTTACCAGGGTCGGAAAGGATCCGCCCGCGCTGACCGGGTCGGCGATCTGCTGGAACTGGTCGACCTGCCGCGTAGTTTCGCCTCGCGCTATCCGGGCGAGCTGTCAGGCGGCCAGAAACAGCGGATCAACCTTGCCCGCGCACTGGCGGCCGATCCCAAGGTCATCCTGTGCGACGAAGTCACCTCCGCGCTTGATACGGTCGTGGCGGCCGGAGTGATCGACCTGTTGAAAGCGCTCAAGGACAGGCTGGGCGTGGCCTATATGTTCATCAGCCATGACCTGTCCACCGTGGCATCCTTTGCGGACGAAGTAGTGGTCCTCTATGCCGGTCGCGTGGTGGAGAAGGGCCCGTCGAAGGCCGTCTTCAGCCCGCCCTTTCATCCCTATACGAAGCTGCTGTTATCGTCGGTTCCGGAAATGCAGCAAGGCTGGCTGGAAGGTGTCGCCAATACCATCGAAGCAAAAGCGGCAAGCGCAGGAAGCGTGGTAATCGGGGCCAAGGGATGCCCTTTTTCGAACCGCTGTGCTCTGGCCATCGCAGGAACCTGCGAAACGGTTGTGCCCCCTGTCAGGGAGTTGTCCGGCGGATTGCAGATCGCCTGCCACCTTGCGGCGGACCACTTGCCTCTGTCTTGATGTCAGCGGTCGCCGATCAGCGCCGCATAGCTCAGAACCCGCAACTGGCGACGCAGGGTATAGGCGCTTGAGGGGACAAGCTGGGTCATCAGGATCACCGTCATCTCTTCGACAGGGTCCACCCAGAAGGCGGTCGAGGCCATGCCGCCCCAGGCAAATTCACCCAGGCTGCCTGTGATCTTTGCCCGCGTGGGTTCCAGCATCACCGAAACCCCAAGGCCAAAGCCTATCCCTTCAAAGGTGGTTTCACTGAAATGTCCCTGCCCCCGACTGGCCAGATCACCACCCATGTGGTTGGACACCATCAGGTCAAAGGTCTTGCGTCCCAACAGATGGCCACCCGGGAAGGCCCCCCGCTGCAAAAGCATCGTCGCGAACCGCTGGTAATCCGCCATCGTCGACACAAGGCCACCGCCACCGCTTTCCAGCGTCACCGGCGCAATGTAGCTGTCCTGGTCGGCAGCCCGCACAAAGCCTTCCGGCGCGTGATCATAGAGCGTGGCTAGGCGTCCGACCTTGTCCTTGGAAACGGCAAAACCGGTGTCGATCATGCCCAAGGGCGCAAAGATGCGCTGGTGCAGAAAGTCACCCAGTGACTTGCCAGACAGCACCTCGATCATCCGTCCTAGTACATCCGTCGACAGCCCATAGAACCATCGGCTTCCCGGCTGAAAGCCCAGGGGAAACCTGGCAAGCGCTTCGACCGCTTCGGCCATGGTGGCAAAACCCCGTTCGAGGCCGAGTCCGGATGCCGCAAGCGCACGCTCAAGCTCGTTGCCGCATGCATCGCCATACACTAGACCCGCTTGATGGGTCATAAGGTCATGGATTGTGATGGCACGATGCGGGGGCTCTGTCGCTGTCAGGGGATGGCCGTCGCCCTGCCAGACCCTGGCATTGGCAAACTCCGGCAGAAAATCGGAAACCGGCTGATCCAGCTGGAACGCCCCTTCTTCGTACAGCATCAGGGCGGCCAGGGATGTCACTGGCTTGGTCATGGAATAGATGCGCCAGATCGTATCCGGCGTCACCGGTGTGCCGGCCTCTGCGTCTCGGTTGCCGACCTGCCCTGAGAACACGACTTCACCACGGCGGGCAATCTGCACGGCCAGCCCAGCCAGTCGGCCTGCGCTGACGTGATCCTGCATCCAGGACCTGATGCGGTCGAGCCGGGCCGGGTCAAATCCATTGTTCATGTCGCTTTGCACGGTGAGGTCCCCCCAGGCTGTTCAGGGCAGTCTGCCGGACTTGAATCGCGGCTTTCAAGCAATGAATAAGCCACCTATAACCACATCCAGATTATGCATGAGTTTGCCATGACCGTCCGAAGACTGCCCCATTTGTCCTGGCTGCGAGCATTCGAGGCCTCCGCGCGACACCTCAGCTTCACCAATGCCGCCCAAGAGTTGAACCTCACGCAGGCGGCGATCAGCAAGCAGGTCAAACTGCTTGAGCAATATCTGCGCGAACCGCTGTTCGAACGCAAACCCCGCAGCTTGGCCCTGACAAAGGTGGGGGCCGCCTATCTGCCCAAGGTCCGCGACGGATTTGACCGCCTTGCCGCAGGTACCGAAGAAGTGTTCGGCCTGCGTAGGTCCGAGGTGCTGACCGTGCGGGCGCCCGTCGGCTTTTCCGTCAACTGGATCGCACCCAGGCTTCAAGGTTTTTTCGATACCCATCCCGATACGCCCGTGCGGCTTGTCTCCAGCGTTTGGGGGGACCAATTCGACAATGAGCGGTTCGATCTCGATATTCAGTATGGCACCGGAAAATGGCCCGGTTTCCAGGCCGACCGGCTGAGCTGGGAGGTCATAACACCGGTTTGCGCCGCATCCTTGCTTGCAGGACAAAGCGCCATATCGACGCCATCAGATCTTGCCCACCATCGTCTGCTGCATGTGTTGGGCTACGAGGAGGGATGGGCGGACTGGCTGCATCATGCCGGGGCCAGCGGTGTCAATGCCGGACAAGGGCTGCAGTTCGACACCTCGCTCCTTGCGTTTGAGTTTGCGGCACGCGGTGGGGGCGTTGCGCTTGCGCGATCTTCGATGCTTGGCCCTGAAATCGAACGTGGTCGGCTGGTCTGTCCCTTTGACATCCGGGTGCCGCTCTCCGAAGCATTCTACCTTATTGCGCCGGAAGCTGGCCGGGACCAACCCGACGCAGGCAAGTTCCGCGACTGGTTGATCGAGACCGCCCGGAACGATCCCGAAAACCGCAAGAACCAGACCGCTCAGCGGGCCTGAAGTCGCACGCCTGCATCAAGGCGGATGACCTCTCCATTCAGCATCGGATTGCGCACAATATCCACAGCCAGCTGTCCGAATTCTGCGGGTTCCCCAAAGCGGTTGGGAAACATGCGCCCATCGAGCATGCTGTCGATCACCTCTTGCGGGATGTGATCCGCGATCGGCGTTCGGAAGAGACCCGGCGCAATCGTCATAACCCGTACCCCCCAGGGCATGAATTCGCGTGCGGCTTGCAGCGTCAGGCTGGCTATCGCCCCTTTTGAGGCAACATAGGCACACTGTCCGATCTGCCCTTCAAAGGCGGTGATCGAGGCAGTGTTGATGACAACCCCACGCTCACCATCGTCGTTGAGTGGAGGCGACGCCATCATTCGGGCAGCTGATTTAGTCATGACGCTGATCGTTCCCAGTAGGTTCACGTTGATGACGCTTGCAAAGGCCATCATGTCTACCGGGCCATCACGTCCAACAAGGCGCATGCCACCCGGAATGCCGGCACAGTTGACGTTGATCCGGATCGGTCCGTTTGCAGACACGGCCGTATCAAGGGCACTAGCAACGGCCTCGCTGTCAGTCACGTCACACACAATTCCAGTGCATCCGAGAGCCTCGGCGGCCTTTGTAACCCGCTCCCCTTCGCGATCGATCAAAACGACGTTCGCGCCTGCATCCCGCAAGGCATGGGCCGCCGCAAGACCCAAGCCTGACGCCGCGCCCGTCACAATTGCTGAAAGGCCTTCAATCTTCATGTAATACCATCCTAGTTGTGACGGCTGTTAATACCTTGGAAACAGAAGGCAATCATCGAAGTTATTTTCACCCTTTGACCAACTCAGAATGATGTAAAGGGTGCCGCAAGACGAATTCGAACTTGTGTAGCCTGGGATGTTGAAGCTACCCATTTTCCATGCAGAGACCGCGCCACTCAGTGAGACCAGCGGTGCGGTTGGCTCTATATAGGGTCTGATTGAGAGTTTTTTCCTACTCGAGATGACCAGAACAGACGCGTTAACGCCGGCGAAACCACTGCCTCACTCGTTCCCATCGTCGGATGGGCAGTTCTGAGTTTTCAGCCATGTTTCTGGCTCAGCGGCCAGTTTCCTGTGGCTCCGCTGCGCAATCTCCTTCAATGTTCGCGAGATGAAACGTAGTCTGTTCGTCAACATCGCCTCGCGCCACCGAGGTAAAGTTCTTTTGCTACCACCATTTGCCGGCAAACTGACATCTGCTATCGCAAGATGGAACTTGTTGGAAAGGGGAGCCTTAGAGTGACGCTGAACAGATTGCGCGGTGGCTTGATTGTTTCCTGTCAACCAGTGACCGGTGGTCCTATGGACCAGCCTAAGATAGTGGCAGCCTTTGCTCTCGCGGCCCTTGACGGGGGGGCCGTAGGCCTGCGCATACAGGGGGTCGCAAATCTTGTTGCAGTCCGCGCGGTCACGGATGCGCCAATTATTGGGATTGTCAAAGTTGACCTGCCAGAAAGCCCGGTTCGGATCACACCTCTTCTTGAGCATGTTACCGAATTGGCCGAGGCCGGTGCTGACATCGTCGCTATTGATGCTACCGACCGGCATCGACCGGTCCCGATTGAGCAACTTGTAGGCGCGATCCATGACAACGGCATCATCGCGATGGCTGATTGCGCAACGGCTGCTCAGGCGTGGCAGAGCGTGGAGTTGGGCTTTGACGTTCTAGGCTCTACGCTTTCAGGCCATATCGGCGGACCGATACCAGAGGGCCCGGACCTTGAGTTGGTTTCTCGAATGGCCAGCATGGGACGTTTTGTTGTGGCTGAAGGGCGCTATCAATCTCCGAAGGATGCCAGAGCGGCGATCAGATCCGGAGCTGATGCAGTCGTCGTCGGATCCGCGATCACGAGGCCCGAGCACATCACATCGTGGTTCGTGGCCGCAATCCAGGGAACTCCTAAGTCCGAGATGCCAATATGACGGTTCTGGCAGTGGATCTAGGCGGTACTAAGCTTCTTGTCGCGTTGGTTGACGAGCACCGTGTACTCAACCGTATTGAGGCGCCGACAAATCGCGACGCCGGGCCAGATGCCTGGCTTGCACAGATCGCTGACATGGCAGCGCCTTGGTCGGGCGAATACAATCGCATCGGGGTCACGGTAACCGGCCTTGTGCAGGACGGGACCTGGTCAGCGCTGAATCGTGCCACGCTGGATATTCCGCCGCAATACCCTCTTGCAAACCGCGCGAGCGCTGCACTCGGGGTCCAGCCAACCCTGAGAAACGATGCGCAAGCCGCTGCGTGGGGCGAGCATCTTTTTGGGGCAGGCGCACGAGGGGACATGGTCTTTTTGACCATTTCGACCGGCGTCGGCGGCGGAATCGTCGCAGGGGGGCAGCTGTTGTCGGGTCGGTCTGGAATGGCGGGACACTTCGGGCAAACCCTGCACCCAGGCGGATCAGCCACGCGGATAGAGGACGCAGTCTCGGGGCGCTGGATGGCCAAAGCTGCACGGGCTGCGGGGCATGATGTTGACGCCCGAGGCGTATTTTCCGCGGCTGGCGCGACTTGGGCCGATGCGATCCTGGATAATTCGGCCGCCCGGATTGCAAGGCTCTGCCAAAACCTACAGTTTGTTCTGGACCCGCCGCTTTTCGTCATCGGCGGCGGGATCGGCCTCGCTCCCGGCTACATCGAACGGATCGAGGCCCACCTCGACGTGCCCCGACGACCGATCCTTGCCCGCGCGGCCCTGGGGGCAGATGCCGGGATCATCGGCATCGCGGCACTGGCCTGCGAGTAGGGCCACAAGACAGTTCATTTTTGGCCTGATGACGCAGAGATGAACGGCTCTGAGACAACGATCATCGCAGAACCGCTACCCAAATGGGTGCTATTGCATGAGACCGGGCAAACCTGTGGCAAGTATCGGAAAGACACAGACCAGGACCAGCACCACGATCGGCGGGATAAGCCAGGGCAGGATCGCCACGGCAAGCTTCTGGTAGGGGATGCCACCGACCTGAGCCACAATGAAAAGCGCCATACCCATCGGAGGCGTCAGAATAGAGATCATCAGGTTCAGCACGACAACGATACCGAAATGTACGGGATCAATACCAAAGCCCAAGGCAATCGGTACAAGGATAGGGACCACAATCAGCAGGATCACGAGGGACTCGATAAAGGCACCCAGAACGAACAGCATCAGATTGACGGCAATCAGGAAGTGCATCGGGCTGTCTGCAATGGACAGAAAGACGCTGGCAATCTGTTGCGGCGCTTGTTCCCGCGCCAGCACAAACCCCATCAATGATACGCCCGCGATAATTGTGGCGATTGTAGCAGACGTCGCGGTCGTTTCGTAGATGGCGTCCCAAAGCCTTTTAAGGGTCAATTCGCGATAGAACAGCAGATCTATCAGGATCGCATAAAGCACGGTGATCGCAGCAGCTTCTGTCGGTGAGAACCATCCCGAAAATATGCCGCCCACGATCACCACGGGTGTGAACAATGCAGGCAGGGATCGGAAAAAGAGCTTGCGAATTTGCGTCATGCTCTGACGTGGATCGCGTGGGTAATTCCGCCGCCGGGCGAGGACATAGACCATGATCATCAGGGCGCCGGCACACATGAACCCCGGAATGATCCCTCCCAGAAACATTGCTCCGATCGATGTGTTGGCGGCGACCCCATAAAGCACCATGGTAATTGATGGCGGCACCAGGGGGCCGATCATCGAGGACGCGGCAGTTACCGATCCGGCGAATGCATCGTCGTAACCGGCGTCACGCATCGCCTTGATCTCCATCTTCCCAAGGCCACCCGCATCGGCCATGGCAGAACCGGACATGCCTGAAAAGAACAACGAGGCCAGCACGTTCACATGGCCCAATCCGCCCGTGATATGCCCAACCAGGGCGCGGGCAAAGCCAAAGAGGTGGTTGGTGATCCCGGCCGAGTTCAGGATTGCGGCCGCCAGTAGGAAAAGCGGAACAGCAAGGATGGGAAAGCTGTTCAGCCCGTCAACCATCCGCTGCACGGCAAAGTTAAGCCCCATCCCCGTATGGTAGAAGTATCCCATCGAGACAAAGATCATCGCCACCCCGATAGGCACCCCGCCCAAAACGAGAATGAGCCAGCCGATGCCGACAAGACCGAGGATCATGGCGTGACCTCGATTGTCTTGCCAAACCGCTCGAAAATCCGCCGCAGGATCCGGTGCAAAACAAGCAAGAAGGCCACAAACGCTGAACCATAAAGGACCGCGTCAGTCGTGGGCAGCGTGACCGAGATGTTGTTGGCTGTCCGCATGACCGTCTTGTAGCCAATCCAAGACAGGTGCCCGACGATACCAAGGTAAACGAGGTCAATCAGCGTAAACAACACACGGCGTATGCCTCTCGGCAGCAGATCCGCCAGGAACCCCATGCGTAGTTGTGTGTCGGTGCGTTCTGCCTCAGCGATCGCGACAAACGCCATCCAGACCCAAAGCCAGCGCGCTGCCTCTTCAGTCCAGACCGGTCCTGTCAGAACTGGTGTCCGGCCTAGGACCTGAACAAGAATTATGCCAAAGAGAGCGATGAAGAGAATGGAGGCAATCGTGCCCTCAAAGCTGTAGCGGCGCATAGTTACCTCCGTTTGAAGAAAGGCGGAGCAGGTCAGCTCCGCCTTCCATTTGGATCATGTCACCGACCGCGCACGCGCGCGATGGCCCCTTCGCCAAACTGCTCTTCAAGAGTGTCATAGTAGGGTTGCATGGCCGCCCGGAACGGTGCCGTATCGGGACGGGTAATGGTCAACCCGCGCTCTTCAAACGCCGCGATGAGGCTGGCTTCCTGGCCAAAGGTCAGATCGTTGGCCACCGTGCCGCCCGCGTCGATCGCCTCTTGCACCCAGCCCTTTTCCGCGTCTGACAGATCGGCCCAGGTGTCCGTTGAGATAAGGATTGCCGCGGAGGCGACGAAATGGCCCGTCAGGGCAATATGATCCTGCACCTCATAGAACTTCATGGCGTCAATCGTCGGAAGCGGGTTTTCCTGAGCGTCGACTTGGTTGGTCTGAAGGGCCAGATAAACCTCTGCAAAGGCGACGGGTGCAGGCGTTGCACCCACGTTCTCGGCATATGCGATCAGGAAAGGCACGTTCGGTGTGCGCATCCGAAGGCCAGCCATGTCCGCCATCGAATTGATGGCTCTGTTCGACGTGGTTTGACGTGTGCCATAATACCACAGGTCTATCATCGCGACGCCCTGCTCTTCGAATTTGGCTTCCATCTCTTGCCCCCAAGGTCCCGCGACGATCTCTTCCAGATGGGCGAAATCATCGACAACGTAGGGCGCGCCGATCAAGTTGAGCTCTGGAATGACATAGCTCATGTCAGGATAGCCCGTGATCACCATGTCGAGTTCGCCACCCTGGACCATTGCGACCATCGCCTTGAAATCACCCAGCTGCGAGGCGGGGAACAGGTTGACCGTAAGCTCTCCTCCCGAGACTTCGGCCAGCCGCTCCTGGAACATCAGGGCGCCCTGAAAGCTGTTTGACACTTCGTTGTCCTGCATGCCGAATGTGAGCTCGCGCGCATCAACAGCACCGGCGGCAAGAGCCAGTATTGCTGCGGATCCAAGTAGTCGTAGATGGGTCATGATGGGTTCCTCCTGTGAAAATCGTGGTCGAATGAGAGCACCGCTAACCGCGGTTCAATGGGTCAGGCGCCAAGGACTGGGGCGCAGCAAGACGCGAGCGGTAGGACCGGGCAAGGTGACGGTCCATCACATCGGTCGCTATCTGTGGATTGGAGTCGAGGATGGCCTGGTAGATTTGGCGATGCTCTTCATAGACGATCTGGTCATGTGACAATCGGTCGTTGAGATGGGGCCGCTTGGCCAGCATGTCTGACACGAACATATCGTGAAGCGTCAGGATCACCGGGTTACCCAGAACCGCCACAAGGGCGCGATGGAACGCAATATCTGTCGTCGGAAATGCGGGTGTTCCGATCGCCTCGAAATTCCGGTCCAGCGTGTCACGCAGCTTGGCAATCCGGATCGTGTCTGCACGGGTTGCGGCCTCGCGCGCTGCTCCGGTTTCGATGAAGTGACGCATCTGCTCAAGGTGCGCGGCACTCTCATTATCGCCCAAGACCTCCCGAAGGTGATCGCCTGCGCCGCGCAGGATAGACGCGAGAGACGGCCGGGTCGCACGGGGTCGCCGCCCCTGCCCGCCAGAAACATATCCCCGAAGCTGCAACTGAGCGAGAGCCTCACGAACCGTTGGACGAGACGCATCGAACCTGTCGCACAGCTCTCGTTCTGTCGGCAGAGGCTGATCATCAAGAATATCGCCCGATCTGATGGCCTCGACCAGGGACTGCGCAATCGTGTCGGCCGCACCGCGGCTCCCGTGTACTGCGTTATCTGCTGGCGCGGCCCCCATGTCTTGCGGTCCCCAATCCTAATAAACTCGGTTTTGTCAGTCTAGAATCCGACTGATGAGTCATTTGGTAATATTAAAACAAATCACTTGTCAAACCAAATACAACAGAGATATTTCAAAGCGACAGCTTGGAGGACCGAATGGCAAAGTCACTTACCGGAATGTACGCCGCCCTGATGACAGCCTTGAGCGAGAACGGAGAGTTCGACGCAGAGCGGCAGGTCGCCCTTACAGAACGCGTTTTGAACCAGGGGCTTGCCGGCCTTTACGTCGGCGGCAGCAGCGGCGAGTCCGGGTTGCTGGATGCTGCGACCCTTCTTGAGCAGCAAGAAGTCGTAGCAGGTGTCGCCAAAGGCAGGCCCGATGTTCTGATCGCGCATGTCGGCATGCCATCACTGGCGGATTCCATCCGGTTGGCCAGACAGGCCGCCTCGCTTGGATATGACGCGCTATCGGCCCTGCCGCCGCATTCCTACCCGTTTACGGACGCTGAAATCCTTGGCTATTATCGAGACTTGGCCTCTGCGACGGATTTGCCGCTTATTGTATATGAAATCCCGATCCGGACCGGGCGGCCCTTGCCGCTCCCCCTTCTGAAAGACCTGCTTGATCTGCCGAATGTTGCGGGGATCAAGTTTACTTCCACCGACCTGTTCAAGCTGTCGATGTTACGCAGGGCACGGCCTGACCGGATTTACTACTTTGGATTTGACGAAATCTTTGCGGGTGCTGCGGCACTGGGTTGCGACGGCGGCATTGGCACGACCTACAATCTCATGGGCAAGCTCTACGTTGCCCTTTTCAACGCCTTGAAGAACGGCGATCTAGCGCGCGCGCAAGAGCTTCAAGACATCTCCCAGCGCTTTGTCGAAATTCTCGTGCAAACCGGGGTGCTGCCCGGCATGAAATCCGCGTTCCGTATTCTTGGGCTAGACGTTGGTCCCACACGCGCTCCGATGGCGCTTCAGGTGACAGATCATGAGGCACGGTTGGCTCCGTTCCTTGCGCTGCCAGAGGTGGCACCGTGGCTGGCCTGACACCCATTGTGGGCGTCTGGGGAACCATCCTTCTCAAGGTTGAGGATGACGGTAGCCTCGACCTTTCTGCCATCGCCGAGCAAGTGACCCACTATGCAGCGGCAGGGCTTCAAGGGGTCTATTCAAACGGGACGGCAGGCGAATTCCATTGCCAGACCGAGGCGCAGTTTCGCGCGGTAAGCTCGGCCACGGCAATGGCCGCGTCTGCTGCAGGTCTGCCCTTCCAGCTTGGCGCGGCACACCCTCTTGCCCCAGGCACGCTTGAGCGTGTGGCCTTTGCCGCAACGCTTACGCCGCGTGCCATTCAGGTGACGTTGCCAGACTGGACCCCCATCGACCTGGCAAGTGCCATCCGCTTCTTGAGCAGGTGCGCGGATGTGGCAGGGGAAACGGCCTTGGTTCTATACAATCCACCGCACGCCAAGACAGTCCTGTCACCCGACCAACTTTTCCACGTGATCGATTCCGTTCCACAGATTGCAGGCCTTAAATGCGCCGGTGGTGACGCAAACTGGTACATGGACATGGCCCCCGTACTCGCGCGGATATCCGTCTTTATCCCGGGGCACCACTATGCAAGCGGCACGGCGCGAGGCGCGCACGGCAGCTATTCGAACATGGCGTGTCTCAACCCCGCGGCGACCGTTAAGTGGGCGGTTCAATGCAAAACCGACACAAAGGGCGCTTTTGACACCGAGGCACGCATTGCAGCCTTTATGGAAGAAGCGATTGCCCCGATTCTTGCAGCCGGAAATCAGGGCTATGCCTGCGACAAAGCCATGGCGGTTGCTGGCGGATGGACAAATATGACACCGCGGCTGATGTGGCCCTGTGTGGGGTTATCTGCCGTATTGACCTCACAGATCACCAAGGCAGCCCACCGACACCTGCCAGAGTTTGTGCCTGCGCGCCCGAATTGAGGGGTGTTGTTAGACTATAGTAAAATCGCCTAAGCTAGGCCAGTCTGGCCTTTCCTCATACAGAGTATCAAATCTCTACGAATACCACTTGGCGCTTCTCCTTGGATGGGCTTCAAAGTACCACGAAAAAACAGGCGCGTCCCAACTCACCTGCTATGAGGGTTTGGACAAACGGATACATCCATCGTTTGTCTATATTGCGGACCCCTTAGGCTCAATTTTCAAGTGCAACACCCACGGCCCAATGGGCACAGGATGTTGCGATGGACAGACGAAACAAGCACCTCAGCAGCGAGGACCGTGGCGTGATACGTGCGGAGCATGATCGGGGCAGCAGTCAGCGGGCGATCGGAGTAATTCTGGGTCGGCCGGCGAGCACGATTTGCCGGGAACTGGCGCGCGGCCGTCAATCTGATGGGAGCTATTGCCCGTCAGTGGCTCGGCGGGTGTATGATGATCGTAGGGCGCATTCTCGCCGCAAGCGAAGACTGATCGAAGGCGGCACCCTTCATCGGTTCGTTCACGATCATCTGGTTTATCGGCGCTGGTCGCCTGAGCAGATTGCGCACAGACTGCGGCTCATGAAGCCCGATGAACCCTCGGCCCGCGTGAGCCATGAAACCATCTATGCCACGATCTATGCCCAGCCACGCGGCGGCTTGAGGGCCGCGATGGTCGAAGCCCTGCGGCAGGCAAAGCCTGTGCGCGGCCGCCAGCGCACCACGCTGGCGGGCAGTGCCATGGTCCCGGAATCGCTGCACATTATCAACCGCCCCGAGGAAATCGAGGCGCGGCTGGTGCCCGGGCACTGGGAAGGCGATCTGATCAAGGGGGCCTTCAACCGCTCCTCAGTGGGCACGCTGGTCGAGCGCAAGACGGGCTTCGTCGTTCTGTGCAAGATGCGCGGCAACGGTGCTGATGCCGTTCTGGACAGCTTCGCCCGCCAGATGAAGCGCCTGCCCGCAGCCTTGCGCAAGAGCATGACCTACGATCGCGGTTCCGAAATGGCCTGCCACCCGGAACTCGCGAGGCGGCTCAAGATCGACATCTGGTTCTGCGATCCGCACGCGCCCTGGCAGCGCGGCAGCAACGAGAACACCAACGGCCTGCTGCGCCAGTTCATGCCGAAGGGCACCGACCTGAGCGACACCAGTCAGACATGGCTAAACGACGTCGCATCACTGATGAACAACCGCCCGAGAAAAACCCTCGGATGGAGAACCCCCGCCGAAGCCATGGCCGACGAAATCGCGGCCTTCAGATCAAACGTTGCGCTTGAACATGGAGCCTAAGCCCTAGGACAAGAACGATCAGACCTTGGTTTTGTACTGCAGGAAAGTGTCGTGCAAAGTCGGATCGCGAAGCCTTGTCGACCCAGCATTATCTGCACAGTTTAAGTGTTTAATACATTAGCCAGAGCGGGCATCTTCATGGCAAGAGCTTGGTGTGGGCACCTAAGTTGGGCCTTGCAGAGGGGGCAGCTGAAGAAGCTGCGTTCTTGGTTGAAATGGCTGAGAGCGGCGGCGTTTGCCGTGGCGAATTTCTGCGAAATTCGCCTGCATAGTCAGCAGCCTGCCAGAGTTAGTGTCGCTCTCCGTTGATTTCCAGAAACAACTCGTCCGATCACCACTGCCAGCGGGCGTTGTTGCGCAACTCACGCCTGAGGCGTGACTGCCCCTTACCCCTCTGACCTTATGCCACGCGGGCGATCTCGGCGGTGCCGAGGGCATTGAAGCGGTTCATGAGTGCGATACGGATGTGGATTTCGGCGGTCTGGCGATCCGGGTCTCTCGCCATGATGCGTTCGCCGAAGGATTTCAGGCAGCGCATTTTCGCCTCGATCCGGCTACGGGCGTGGTATCCGGT
>JAQWWH010000063.1 GCA_029255105.1 Flavimaricola sp.
CTGCCATCACCCGGAGCAACGGGTGAGCTTTACAGTCGCCATAGATGGTCCGGCGGCCGCTGGAAAAGGGACGATATCCAAGGCCGTTGCCCGGCAATTTGGCTTTGCACATCTGGACACAGGCCTCTTGTACCGTGCTGTCGGCGCAAAAGTTGCCGAAGGGGCCGAGCCTGTGGCGGCTGCCATGTCTTTGATCGCACAGGATCTGGAGCGGGACGACCTTCGCAGCCAGACGGCAGCGGACGCGGCCAGCAAGGTGGCCGTGATCCCTGAAGTTCGGGCTGCCCTGGTGGCGTTCCAGCGCAGCTTTGCCATGCGGTCGGGTGGTGCGGTTCTGGATGGACGGGACATCGGGACCGTGATCTGCCCGGATGCGGCGGCCAAGCTATTTGTTACGGCCAGCCCCGAATGTCGTGCCGAGCGGCGGTTTGCCGAATTGACTGAAAATGGTCATGAGGTGACCTATTCCCAGGTTCTCGAAGACGTCATTGCCCGCGACCGGCGCGATAGTGAGCGGTCGACAGCGCCCTTGTTGGCGGCCCCCGATGCGGTGCGTATCGACACCAGCGACCTTACGATCGAAGAGGCCATCGCCAAGGCCATAGCAGTGATCGAGACCGTCAGGAATTAATCCTGGCAGGCCGCGCGGATCAAAGGGTGATCCCGCCAAATGCCACCAACTGCACGCAGGCCAGGATGGCGGGTGATCGCGCCACCCAACGTTCCCAGTGCGCAGGTCGACCGGGTGCCAGCAAGAGCAGGGGTATGGCTACAAGGCTGGCTGCGACCTGGAACAGGAAAAAGTTGGCGATGGGGTTCAGGCTGACGATGCTGGACCAGCCATAGCCCGTTCGTGCAATCGGAGGGATTGTTGAAAGGGCGGTAAACAACGCCCAAAGGCCCACAAGGACCCAAAACACACTCAAGCGCATGATCATTGTACCGGGTTACTGGTTAACACGGTTCTACCTTAGCGACATGGGCAGGGGCATCAATCCCCCTGAAGCCCCAAGGATGCATTCACCCTTGCCCAAAAGGGCCAAACGGCCTATAGACCGCCACGTTGAAACGGCGGAACAGCCGTGAGCGTGAGACTTGAGCAGGGTCGGTGGTTGCCGACCCTCTTTGTTTTACGTGTTCGACCAACTGAAACACAAAGACCGGCGGAGACAACCGCAAGGCCAGTATAGCGACCGAAAAAGGAAACCGATTATATATGTGCGCTAAAGCATCCATGGAGGATTTCGAAGCCCTCCTGAACGAAAGCTTCGAAATGGACACGCCCGTTGAGGGCTCTGTCGTCAAAGGCAAGGTTATCGCGATCGAAGCGGGCCAGGCCATCATCGATGTCGGCTACAAGATGGAAGGCCGAATCGATCTTAAAGAATTCGCAAATCCCGGCGAGACCGCCGAACTGGTTGTTGGCGATCAGGTTGAGGTTTTCCTCCGCCAGGTTGAGAACGCCCGTGGCGAAGCTGTCATCTCCCGTGAGATGGCGCGCCGCGAAGAAGCCTGGGATCGTCTTGAAAAGGCATATGCCAGCGAAGAGCGCGTCGATGGCGCCATCTTTGGCCGGGTCAAGGGCGGCTTTACCGTCGACCTCGGCGGCGCAGTTGCGTTCCTGCCCGGCTCACAGGTCGATGTGCGCCCGGTTCGCGACGCGGGCCCTCTTATGGGTCTCAAGCAGCCGTTCCAGATCCTCAAGATGGACCGTCGGCGGGGCAACATCGTTGTATCGCGTCGTGCAATCCTTGAAGAGAGCCGTGCTGAACAGCGTGCCGAAGTCATTGGCAACCTGACCGAAGGTCAGGCCGTCGACGGCGTGGTCAAGAACATCACCGAATACGGGGCCTTTGTGGACCTGGGCGGTGTGGACGGCCTGCTGCACGTCACCGACATGGCATGGCGCCGCGTCAACCACCCCTCCGAGATCCTGTCGATCGGCGAGACCGTCAAAGTTCAGGTCATCAAGATCAACAAGGACACGCATCGTATCAGCCTGGGCATGAAGCAGCTTCAGGACGATCCGTGGGATGCCGTCGAAGGCAAGTTCCCGCTGGAATCGGTTCACACCGGTCGGGTCACCAATATCACCGACTACGGCGCCTTTGTGGAGCTGGAGCCGGGGGTCGAGGGCCTCGTCCACGTGTCCGAGATGTCCTGGACCAAGAAGAACGTCCATCCCGGCAAGATCGTCTCTACCTCGCAAGAGGTTGAGGTCATGGTGCTTGAGATCGACAGCTCCAAGCGTCGCGTTTCGCTTGGCCTCAAGCAGACCCAGCGTAACCCGTGGGAAGTCTTTGCCGAGACCCATCCCGAGGGCACCGAGGTCGAAGGCGAAGTCAAGAACATCACCGAATTCGGTCTGTTCATTGGCCTTCCCGGCGATATCGACGGCATGGTCCACCTGTCCGACCTGACCTGGGAAGGTCGGGGCGAGGATGTCATCAACGACTTCCGCAAGGGCGACATGGTCAAGGCCAAGGTCTCTGAGGTCGACGTCGAGAAAGAGCGTATCTCGCTCTCGATCAAGGCGCTGGATTCCGATCCCTTTGCCGATGCCATTGGTGGCGTGAAGCGCGGTTCGATCATCACGGTTGCCGTGACCAAGATCGAAGACGGCGGCATCGAGGTGGAGTATGAGGGCATGAAGTCCTTCATCCGCCGCTCTGACCTGTCGCGTGACCGTGCCGAGCAGCGCCCTGAGCGCTTCGGCGTCGGTGACAAGGTCGACGTTCGCGTGACCAACATCGACAGCAAGACCCGCAAGCTGGGTCTGTCGATCAAGGCCCGCGAGATCGCAGAAGAGAAAGAAGCAGTCGAGCAGTTCGGCTCTTCGGACTCTGGTGCGTCGCTTGGCGATATCCTGGGCGCAGCGCTCAAGGGTAACGACAACTGATCTTGTTGAACGTCTGACAAGACAATTGAGCCCCGCTACCGGAAACGGTGGCGGGGTTTTTTGTTGTGCAGTGTGGATATTGGACAGCGCCGGGCCGGTCATGCGATGGCCCATGCTTTGACGTGCGCCCGAATCGCCTTGCATGTCCAAGGCGCGTCTGGCCTGCGGCGGCGCCCTGAGGCGGTCCTTTGGGGGTGTTATTCTTGGAATTCACCCGCTTACCTGCTTCCCAAGTCGAAAACCGGCCCAACTAGGGACTCGTATCTATTCCTCATTCGGGCCTATCGTGCCTATACTGCTTGAACGTCTAGGCAAGACAGTCTGCTGCAATTGACCACTTGGGAGCCTGCTATGATCCGTTCTGAATTGATCCAGAAGATTGCTGACGACAACCCGCACCTGTTTCAGCGGGATGTTGATCGAATCGTAAGCACGGTCTTTGACGAGATTACTTCAGCAATGGCTGCGGGAAACCGGGTCGAGCTGCGCGGGTTCGGAGCGTTCTCTGTCAAACGCAGGGACCCCCGGATTGGCCGCAACCCGCGGACCGG
This sequence comes from Flavimaricola sp., assembly GCA_029255105.1. Lineage (GTDB taxonomy): Bacteria > Pseudomonadota > Alphaproteobacteria > Rhodobacterales > Rhodobacteraceae > Flavimaricola. The sequence continues at coordinate 3,451 of JAQWWH010000063.1, forward strand.
TGAATCTGTTGAGGTCGAGCAAAAGCATGTGCCTTTCTTCAAGACAGGAAAGCTGTTGCGCGATCGCCTGAACGGAAACTAAGAGACGTCCATGAAAACCATCCGCTACGCCTTTTGGGCCATCGTCGCCATTTGCTTGATCACCGTTGGACTTGCCAACAGGGGTGATGTGACGCTTCGGGCGATGCCCGAGGCATTGGCCGATCTTGTCGGCGTGTCCCCCGACATTACCCTGCCGCTGTTTGTGGTGATCTTCCTGGGTGTTGCAGCCGGTTTGCTGATCGGGTTCTTTTGGGAGTGGCTGCGTGAGGCCAAACACCGGGCCGAGGTTCGCAACAAGTCCCGCGAAGTGGTTAATCTCAAGCGTGAGGTTGGCCGTTTGACCACCGAGAAACATGAAGGCAAGGACGAGGTCCTAGCCCTTCTGGAGACCGCCGGGCCGCGTCGTTAACAGATGCCTGCCGATGTTCGGGTCAAGATTTGCGGACTGCGCGACGATGCCGGTATTGCAGCGGCGGTTGATGCGGGCGCCGCCTATGTCGGCTTTGTATTCTTTCCCAAATCACCTCGCGCCTTGACCATCGAACAGGCCGTGCCCCTGGGCCTGTCGGTCCCACCGGGTGTTGCCAAGGTCGCCCTTGTCGTTGATCCAGATGACGCCCTGCTTGACGCAATTACCAGCGCCGTGCCGATCGACATCATCCAACTGCATGGACATGAGACACCTGACCGCGTGGCAGAGGTCCGCCGCCGCTTTGGCCTGCCTGTCATGAAGGTTGTCGGCGTGGCCGGATCTGAAGATCTGCCCGAGCTGGAGGCCCAGGGAAAGGTCGCCGACCAGCTTTTGGTCGATGCCAAGCCGCCAAAGGATGCCACTCTGCCCGGTGGCAATGGCCTGACCTTTGACTGGCGCCTGATCGCGGGCCGTCGCTGGCCCTGTCCCTGGATGTTGGCAGGTGGGCTAACCGCCGAAAACGTGGCTGAAGCGATTGCCTTGACCGGCACCCGTCAGGTGGACGTATCGTCCGGTGTAGAAAGTGCGCCGGGCGTCAAGGATGCGGCGCGTATCGCCGCATTTATCGCGGCGGCGAAGGCCTAACGCGGGACGATGTACGTGCCTGACTGCGCGAGCGGGAGGGCACGAGACCCCAGGGTCGCAAGTTGCCTCTTTTCAAGCGCAGGATTCCCCCCTATACGCGCGACTTCATCGGACCGGACACCCTTGGAGGCCGGTCCCTAACATCGAAGGAATATTCCATGGCTGGTGAGATCCCTGATCTTCACGCCACGGTACGCGCGGGGACAGGCAAGGGGGCCGCCCGCCAAGCTCGCCGTGATGGCGACGTACCTGGCATTGTTTATGGCGGCGGTGCAGACCCGCAGCCCATCAACATCCCTTACAATGCACTTATCAAGCGGCTCAAGGCTGGCCGTTTCCTGTCGACGCTGTTCAACCTCAAGGTTGAGGGCCAGGAAGACGTGCGCGTCATCTGCCGTGGCGTGCAACGCCACGTCGTAAAGGACCTGCCGACCCACGTGGACCTTATGCGTCTGCGCCGGACAAGCCGTGTGAACCTGTTCATCCACGTCGACTTTATCAACCACAAGGACGCACCGGGCATCAAGCGCGGCGGTGTTCTGACTGTTGTCCGTTCCGAAGTCGAACTGAACGTGCTTGCAGGCGATATCCCCGATCACATCACCGTTGACCTGACCGGTCGCGAAGTTGGCGACGTCATCCACATTTCCGACGTCACGCTGCCAGAGGGCGCAAAGCCGACGATCGATCGTGACTTCGTGATCGCGAACATCTCGGCTCCGTCCGGACTGCGGTCCTCGGACAACGAAGCCGGTGATGATGCCGAAGCGTCTGACGAATAAGCCTGATCCTCGGATCTGCGCATGACACTGAAACGGAGCCCATCGGGCTCCGTTTTGCATTTGTACCGGATTGGTGGGGCGGCTGTTGGCAAACTGTTACATTGGGCAATCATGACCGTCTCTGATCGCCGTGCTGCCGCCAAAGGCAGCTCTTGAGGGAAACAGCTGGAATGCAGCGTGAATTGACATTGTCAGTGCTGACGCAGGTCTTTCTGCGGATCGGCCTGTTGTCCTTTGGCGGTCCTGCGGCCCAGATCGCTTTGATGCACCGGACCCTCGTGGATGAGCGCAAATGGCTGACCGAACGTCAGTTCCTCGATGCCCTGGGCTTTTGCATGCTTTTACCGGGGCCAGAAGCAATGCAACTGGCCACCTATGCCGGGTGGCGGCTGCGCGGCATCCCGGGGGGCCTGATCGCGGGCCTTCTGTTTGTTGTGCCGGGCGCGCTTGTCATCTTTGCCCTTGCAACGATCTATGCAGTCGCAGGTCAGGTTGATCTGGTTCAAAGCCTGTTTCTGGGGATCAAGGCGGCCGTTCTGATCATCGTCATTCAGGCACTTCTCAAGGTCGCCGGGCGGGCGCTGACCGGCCTCAGTCATTGGATGATCGCCGGACTGGCCTTTCTGGGCATCTTTTTTCTGGCGATCCCTTTCCCCCTGATCGTACTGGCCGCCGGTCTTTGGGGGCTGGCCACGTCGGGAGCGCCAGACCATACGCCGGCCCCTGTCGCCGTCCGCCCCACCGCAACCCTGTCAGTCTTTGGGATTGGCCTTGCCCTGTGGCTTTTGCCGCTTGTCGGGTTGTCGTTCTGGGGGGGCTGGCCGATCCTTGGCGACATCGGCGCGTTCTTTGCCCGACTGGCGGTGGTGACCTTTGGCGGGGCCTACGCGGTGCTGGCCTATATGGCGCAGGATGTGGTCACAGGTCAGGGCTGGATCACCGCAGGGCAGATGATGGACGGGCTGGGCCTTGCCGAAACGACGCCCGGGCCCCTGATCCTGGTGACCCAATTCGTCGGGTTCCTGGCGGGTTATGGCGCCGGTGGCATGGAACTGGCCTGGGCGGCTGCATTGGTCACATTATGGGCGACCTTCGTGCCCTGCTTTGTCTGGATCTTCGCAGGTGCCCCCTACATCGACTGGATTGCCGGTCAGCCGCGGCTCAAGGGTGCATTGGCTGCGATCACGGCGGCGGTGGTAGGGGTCATCCTGAACCTGTCGCTTTGGTTTGCGCTGCACGTTGCCTTTACCAGCGTCACGCGTGAGGCGATCGGGCCTCTGACCCTTTGGGTGCCGGACTGGGCGACCCTCGACCTTCGGGTCTTGGCCATCTCGGTTCTGGCCGCTGTCATGCTCTTGCGCCTGAGGCTGGGGCTGGGCTGGGTTCTGGCCGCATCTGCGCTTGCAGGCTGGGCGCTGGTGGCTTTGGGGGCCTGACCCCTCTGGCTCTGACCGTCAGGGAGAGGTATCAAGATGGCATGAAACTTTTTGCAGGCCTTGGAAATCCCGGCGCGAAATACGCGCAGAACCGACACAACATCGGCTTTATGGCCCTTGACCGGATCGCGTCCGATCACGGCTTTTCGCCCTGGCGGCCGAAGTTTCAGGGCATGGTCTGTGAAGGTCGTTTGGGGGCAGAGAAGGTGATCCTTCTCAAACCCGAAACCTTCATGAACCTGTCCGGTCAGTCTGTGGGCGAGGCGCTGCGCTTTCACAAACTGACCCCTGCCGATCTTGTGGTGTTCCACGATGAGATTGATTTGGCCCCGGCCAAACTGCGCCTCAAGCAGGGCGGGGGGCATGCTGGTCACAATGGCCTACGCTCGATCCATCAGCATATCGGGCCTGAGTATGAGAGGGTCCGCATGGGGGTAGGCCATCCGGGCCACAAGGACGCGGTGCCGGGCTATGTCCTGCGCGATTTTGCCAAGGCTGATCAGGACTGGCTCGACGACATGCTGCGCGGCATCAGCGATGGGGCGGTGTCCCTAGCAGAAGGGGACGGGCCAAGGTTCCTGAACGCCGTCGCCCTGCGCGTCGCCCCGCCGCGGAGCGGTGTGGGCAAGGATAGCCCAAAGGCCAGTGGCCGCGAGAAGGGGCCAACGACGATGTCACAGGGGGAGCCAGCGCCGTCATCGGCTCCGGACGCACCAGATGGCCGTACCGCCCTTCAGCGGCTTGCAGACCGGTTCAGGTGAGCGTGGATCGCCTGGCCAAGGCTCTGCGTGGTCAGGCCGAGGCCTGCGCTGGGCTAGGGTCCCCCTTCATGGCGCAGTTGTGCGGGGTTCTGGCGGACAGGCTTGAACCCGGAACCGGCCTCACGGATCGGTTGTTCGGCTGGGAAGGGGATCTGTCGCCCCGTGCCGAATCCGTGCCGCTCCGCCTTTGTGGGGCCCTGCACGCCCTGCGTCTGAAGGGCCACGCAGGTTTGGCGAAGGTCTATCCGCCCAATGCTGCCACTGATGCAGACCTTTGGGCTGCGGTGGCGCACACCTTGCAGACCGAGGCCGCGTTTATCGATGCATGGATCGACAGTGCCCCGCAGACCAATGAAGTCCGACGGTCAGCCGTTTTGATTGCAACGGCGCATTGGCTATGTGCCCGCCATCCAATGCCCCTCGTCCTGTCAGAGCTTGGGGCCAGCGGTGGCCTGAATCTGATGTTCGACCGGTTCGCACTAAGCGTCGGGGAAATGGTACTAGGGCCAAAGGATCCAGCATTGGTGCTTGGGCCGGAGTGGAGCGGGCCTGTGCCGCAGGCGGCGACCGTTGAGGTGGCCGCGCGGGAAGGGGTGGACCTGAACCCGCTGGACCCACGAAACCCCGATGATGTCTTGCGCCTGCGGGCCTACCTCTGGCCCGATCAGCCAGAGCGCCTGTCCCTGACCGATGCGGCCATCGCCGCGGCTGGTCCCCCGGTTATCAAGGGCGATGCCATCGCCTGGCTGGAAAACCGTCTGGCCGCTCCGTTTCAGGGCAGGCTTCACCTGATCTATACCACGATCGCCTGGCAGTACTTTCCCGCCGCCGCCCAGTCCCGGGGTAAGGCGATGATCGAGGCTGAGGGGGCGGTAGCGACGCAGGACAGCCCCCTTGCCTGGCTGGGAATGGAGAACGACGGCGGCGCGGGCGGACCGGGTGCAGCCGTGACCCTGCGGCTATGGCCCGGGGATCATAGCATCAATCTGGGTCGGGCCGACTTTCACGGGCGTTGGGTGCGCTGGGATGTCGCCGACGAAGGGGTTGAGTGACGGTGCAGAAGCGCCTCTATTGAAGCTGTTTGCTACAAACCCGAAGGGTACCATGATCAAGGATGCATCGGTGAATGTGAGAGGGGGCGCGCTGGCCAGTTGCTCCATCGACCCGCTAACCGGGTTCTTTCGCAACGGGGCATGCGATACCTGTGCCGAAGATCGGGGGAGCCATACAGTCTGCGCCGTCATGACAGACGAATTTCTGGCGTTCTCAAAGTATGTGGGGAACGATCTTTCCACCCCTCACCCTGAATACGGTTTTGCCGGGCTCAAACCGGGGGATCATTGGTGCCTGTGTGCCGGTCGTTTCATGCAGGCCCACGAAGAGGGTTGTGCGCCAAGGGTCAACTTGGACGCAACTCACAAGGCCGCCCTTGATATTGTGCCGCTGGATGTGCTGGAAATGCACGCCCTTGATGCCGGAACACCCTAGGGGGTCGAAAGGCTTACCTGGGCGGGCGTCGTGTCGGGTTGGGTTGGGGACTGTGAAATAGGTCCGTCCATCAGGTCTTCGATGAACAGACTTAGCAGCTGGGGGCGGCCCGAAACGCCAGCCTTTCGATAGATGGCATTAGTCTGGGCCTTGACTGTGCCTTCGCTGGTACTGCGAAGGCTGGCGATCTCCTGAGTGGAAATCCCCTTGATCGAGAACATTGCAACGTCCCGTTCGGCCGGGGTCAGCGACCATTCCGTGAACCGTTCTTCCAGCAGATCATAGAATGCTCCGGTGGCGACCTTTAACTGGGCTTCGACCCGGGCCGTCCGTGCAAGGGTTCGACGCAAGGCAAAAAGGCCCAGGATGCTTCCCAGGACAAGCCCGAGGGCGGCGCCCAATTCGATGGCTTCATAAGCGGACCATGGCAGAGGAGGGAGGCCAAAGACGGAAACAGCGATATTGAACAGAAAGAAGGCGGCGCAAAGCGCCTGCACAACCAGCACCGAAACGATGACCCGGCGACTTGTCACTGGCTGTCCTCAGGTTGACGGTCGGGCCAGTCAGCTCTCGTCGTCATCGCTGTCGTCGTCATCATTGCTGTCGTCGTCCTTGTCGTCTTCATCGTCTTTATCGTCTTTATCGTCTGCCTCGTCCCTTTCATCGTCATCCGAGCTTGCCCTTGGCGGATCACGGTCGTCATCGGATGCGGACCGCCGTGCATCGCGGTCGTCAGAATCGCGCTCCCTTGGGTCAACCAATCGCAGACCAGCCGGTCCGTCGCCATCCCTCTGTTCCCAAAAGTCGCGAAGGATTTCACCTGTGTTGGGATTGAACACAATCTCACGTCGCAGATCGTCGCTAAGGGCAACGATCCGGATACGGCCCAAAAAGGTTCGGTTGATGTTGAAGTCGTCAAAACCCTGGGCCTGAAGTTGGGTCAGGACGCTTTCCTGTGGTGTTTGCGCCTGCACCGCAAAGGGGGCCAGCAACAAGGCCGTGCAAAGCATGAATGGGCGAAGGGTCACGTTGACGTCTCCTGAAACGGGGGCGGTTACTGAAAAGCTTCCCCCAAAGTGGCTATCCCGCGGCAAAACACATGTTGCCGCGGGAGGTTTTTGCACCGCTATATCGATGCCATTCTTTTACTGCTCGGACTAGGCCGGATCAGTCGTCGTCGCCGTCGTCGCTGTCGTCGTCGCCATGATCGTCGTGGCGATCATCATCACGATCATCGTCATCATCTTCATGGTCGTCGTCGTCATCATGATCGTCGCCATGATCATCGTCATGGTCGTCATCGTCGTAGCTGTCATCGTCGTCGTCATCATAGCTGTCGTCGTCGTAGCTGTCGTCGTCGCGGCGGCCGTTGGCGCCGACGAAATCACGCGACTCGCTGCGGACTTCGATGCCCGGGCTGGTATCATCACCGGCTTCGACAGTCTCAGTGCTTTGATACAGAATTTCGCCGGAATTGATATCATAGACGTACTCGAGCTTGGTGCCGTCTTTCACGGCCTCGACTTTGACTTGAGTAAGGCCTTCTTTGATTTCGATACGGGTATAGCCTAGCCCTTGAAGCTCTGTGATCAACTGGTCGCTGACCTGCTGGGCCTGAAGCAATGTTGTCGACAGCGTCAGGGCGGTCGTCGCAATAAGCAGTGTTTTTGTGAAACGCATCTTGTAATCCTTTTTCAGATCGGGTGAGCCCACCCTGTGCGGGCCGTCCATGACCGTGACAAAGCCCGGAAAAACCATCGTGATCTATTGACCATGAGTTTATCACACCGTCGATAAACCTGGGGCCAAGTCGCATAAACCAAGGTTTATGTGGCTGTTGCCCAATAAAGAAGGGACATGCCGAAGCATGCCCCCTTTAACACGATCCCGCGAATGCTGGGGTCAAATCTTCATGTCAAAGCCGAGGTGCTTGGCCACGGTGAAGATGTCTTTGTCACCCCGTCCGCACATGTTCATGCAGATGATGTGATCCGAAGGCAGCGTTGGTGCGATCTTCATCACATGAGCCAGGGCATGGGATGGCTCGAGCGCCGGGATGATTCCCTCAAGCGCACAGCACAGCTGGAACGCCTCGAGCGCTTCGACATCGGTGATCGAGACATACTTGGCCCGACCGATCTCGTGCAGCCAGGAATGTTCAGGGCCGATGCCCGGATAATCCAGGCCTGCCGAGATCGAGAACCCCTCAAGGATCTGCCCGTCGTCATCCTGCAAAAGATAGGTCCGGTTGCCGTGGAGCACGCCGGGCCGGCCACCAGTCAGGGAGGCGCAATGCTCCATCTTCTCGTTTACGCCTTTGCCGCCGGCCTCAACGCCGATGATGTTGACTGTCTTGTCGTCGAGGAACGGAAAGAACAGGCCCATCGCATTCGACCCACCGCCGATGGCGGCAATGATGGTGTCGGGCAGGCGGCCTTCGGCCTCCATCATCTGTTCCTTGGTTTCCTTGCCGATGATAGCCTGAAAATCGCGGACCATTGCCGGGTAGGGGTGAGGGCCTGCCACGGTGCCGATGCAATAGAATGTATCGCGCACGTTCGTCACCCAGTCGCGCAGGGCGTCGTTCATGGCGTCCTTCAATGTGCCACGGCCTGAAGTAACAGGGATGACCTCGGCGCCCAAAAGGCGCATGCGGAACACGTTCGGTGCCTGCCGTTCGACGTCATGGGCGCCCATGTAGACCACGCATTTCAGCCCGAACTTTGCACAGACGGTTGCGGTAGCGACGCCGTGCTGGCCTGCCCCGGTTTCAGCGATGATCCGGGTCTTGCCCATGCGGCGGGCCAGGATGATCTGGCCCAGCACGTTGTTGATCTTGTGCGCGCCGGTGTGGTTCAGCTCGTCCCGCTTCATATAGACCTTGGCCCCGCCCAGATGCTCGGTCAGGCGCTCGGCGTGATAAAGCGGGGAAGGGCGGCCTACATAGTGCTTCCAGAGGAAGTCCATCTCGGCCCAGAACGACTCGTCGGTCTTGGCATGCTCATACTCGGCCTCAAGGCTGAGGATGAGGGGCATGAGAGTTTCCGACACAAAGCGCCCGCCGAAATCGCCAAAGCGGCCATTCTCGTCAGGACCGGTCATGAAGCTGTTGATCAGATCTTCGGGCATGGGCGTTCTCCAATAGCAGGGACACTGTCATGTAGCGCCCGGATGGGGCGGGGTAAAGCGGGCGGTTTGGGTATGGGCCGGGTTTCAGTCGTCTGCTGCTGTCAACCGGCGTGCTGTGCCTGCGATACGTCGTTTCGCGCCTTGTTCCTTACCCAAGACAAGGCCTGTCATGTTGAGAGGGGACCAGTTGCCCAATCACTCAACGGGCGTCCCCAGCAAGGCGATGGCACTGCCCAGAACCGCTAGCATGGCAAAGATGACAGCCCGTCCCGAATAGCCCCGGCGGGCTGCGCGGATCGCTGCGATGCCGGCCTGTATTGCGTAGTAAAGCGCAAACGCACGTGATGCATAGCTGATGATTTCAAAGATGTTGGCAGTCCAGGTCAATGCGATACCCACGCTGACCAGGAGGACATAGGCGCGCCTTTCGGTGACTTTGCCGTGGGTCACTTCGGCGATCAGGCCGCCAGAGCCGCTTGTATCGGCAATTGCGGCGCTGAACTGAGCGCTGAGCGCGGCGACAACAAGAAGCAGCGGAAGGATCGGTGCAACAACCTGCATCAAATCTATGATCGCCGTTTCATCCAGGGAAAGCGGATTGGATTCGAAGGCATAGGTCAGCAGCACAATATAGAGAACGTAGATTCCAGTGGAAATCCACTGAGCCAAACGCATGGATTTTATACGCATTTGGGAATCATAGGTTGCCCCAAGGTAGCGGGACGTCTCAAATCCTTGAACCGTCACGATCAGCCCGGCCATGAGGGTGAGGCTGGCCCATCCGGTGACAATTGGTGGATCGAACCGCAGCGCATCCGCGCCTGCCACCTGCCCGAAATGCACGGCAAGGCCAAAAATCAGACCCGCGATAATCGCCAGCTTAAGACTGACAGACACCTGTTCCATCCGCTCCAGTGCCGTAAAGCCGCGAGTAAAGCCCGTGAACAGGATGACGACAAAGATCGCAGTCGTCAGTAGGTTGGCATGAAAGCTGTCGTTGAGGTCGGTGAGGCTGACGCCAAATGCGCCGAACAGGTTCAGATAGTAGGCAACGGAAACGATGAATGCGAAGGCCAGGACGACGGATCCGGTCGTCTCGAGCCCGACAAGCACCTTCGAAGTTGCAGTTTCGGTTTCGATGTCAGCGATGTTGAAACGGATCGCGCTTCCGAACAGATAGGCAATCGCGCAAAGGCCGAGCATGACGAGGGGCGCATAGCCGCCGTAGTTGACGTCAAGAATTGGACCCAGGACCAGAAAACCGCTCCCGATGATCGAAGCGAGGGGTGTTATCGTGGCCTGCCATAGGACCGCATTTGCCAGCCGGGGCCAGATCAATACCATCCCGAACAGGACGACGACAGCTAGGACAAGAGCATTGAGCATCGGCAAACAGGATCAGAACGCCGTCGGCCGGGCAACAGGTATGACGCGGTCATCGCCTGCATTTCTAGTTTGGCGCAGGTCGCAGCACCCGTTGGACGGATCTGTTTCAGTGTCACGGCGGCGTGCGCCTGAGCTTCGTCGGGGCCCAGAATGGCCGTTCAGCCTCTGGGTGCGGCTCACTCCACGGCCCGGAACCAAAGTGCGGCATAGGGCGGCACTACAATCTGCCCTTGGGTCAGGGCCAAAGGTGTTTTGCTAAGCAGGTCCTCGTAGTCCTTTCCAGGTGTCAGTTTGAGGGCCCAGGGTGTGACCCTTTGCTCGCTCTCGGTAAAGTTGAACACACAGGTGACGGTGCAATCCCCGCCCTCGCGGTCAAAGACGAAAAGCGCGGGGTTGCCCAGATCGCGCACCCGTGTCGGCACGTCAGAGGCCAGTTGTGGCGTGGACTTGCGAACCGCGATGATGTGTCGGACCCCGGCGTGAATGCGCGGGCCGGGCCAGTCGATCCGGTTGGCGGTGTTCAGCGCATCCCAGTCCATGGCGGTACGTTGCATCCAGCGACTGTCCCCTGCCTGTTCGGGGATGTCGGCGTAGGCATAGTCATTGGTCAGCCCGATCTCGTCCCCCATATATAGCAGGGGCACCCCCCCGTAAGAGGCGATAAGGGCGTTGCCCATCAGGATCCGGGCAATCGCCAGCGACACGGCGACATCGTCGCCCGCCTCGCAGGCCTGTTCCAACCCGGCGAGCGAGGCGAAGCTGCCGTTGGTCCGCCGGTCCCTGGTCTCTTCGTTGACCTGAAAGTCGGCGCCCCGGGCAAAGCTCATGGGGAAGTTGCCAGTGTAAAAATCGGCCAGGAACTTGCGGTGCCCCGGCCCGGTCATCATCGGAACATGGGCGGTGTCATCCTCGGTGATCGCCCAACCGATGTCGTCGTGACATCGGATATAGGTGGCCCAGCAGGCGTGGCGAAAGCTCTCGGGAAAGTGGCTTTTCATGACGTAGGTCATCAGCCGCGTGTCCCGCGCGGCGAGGGAGGACCAGAATTGCACCATCAGGCTGTTCTGATAGGCGAGATTTGACACTTTGCCGGCGTGGCGACCGGTACCAAGATAGGGGACAAGGTCGGCGGGTCCGACGATCGCCTCAGCCTTATGGATGACGGCCGGGGCTGTCACCCGGATCGCCTGTACCAGAGCCTGAAGGATATCGTGGACCTCTGGCAGGTTCTGGCACTGTGTTCCCATCTTCTTCCACATGAAGGCCACGGCATCGAGGCGGAACACCTCGACCCCCTTGTTGGCAAGGAACAGCATGGTGTCGACGATCGCCAGAAAGACCTCTGGGTTCGCCCAGTTCAGGTCCCATTGATATTCGTTGAACGTCGTCCAGACCCATTTCCCCTTTGGCCCGATGTCCGGGTAGAAGGTAAAGTTGCCGGGCGCCTGATCGGGAAAGATCTCAAGCAGGGTCGCCTCATAGGCCTTGGGCAGCGTGTCGTCGTCAAACATCCGGTAGAAGGCTTGGTAGAAGGGGTCACCGGCGCGCGCCTTCACCGCCCATTCGTGTTCCTTGGCGGTATGGTTCAGCACCATGTCGATGCAGGTCGAAATGCCCGAGGCCCGCAACTGCAGGGTCGCCATCTGGAATTCGGCCATTGTGCCAAGGTCTGGATTGATCTCGCGGTAATCCATCACCGCATAACCGCCGTCCGACGCGCCGGGGCGCGGTTTGAGGCAGGGCATCATGTGGGCGTAGGTAACCCCCAGGTCCTTCAGGTAGGGGATGTGTCCGGCGATATTGGTCACCCGACCGGCGAACTTGTCGATGTAGAACACATAGGCGACCATCTCTTCGGACAGGAACCAGTCCGGCGTCAGGTCACGCTCAAGGTCCAGTAGCCGAAGATCGGCGGGTCTTTCCTGCCAATGCTGGTCCAGCAGACTGCGTAGCCGGTCCAGCAGCGGTTCTATCGCTGTCGTTTCGCCGTAAAGCCGCGCCAAAGGCCCGATCAGGTCGCGCCGTCCCCGTTGCCAGCGCAGCTCAAACAGACGGTCGTCGCTGACACCCGTTGGTGCGGCGGCCTTTGGTGCCCTTTTGGCGGTGGTCGAGCTTTTGCGCGGAGCTTTGGTCTTGGGGGGCATTCTGTCCTCGGCAAAAGGGGCGCGTCAGGCGCCCGCTTTCAGCATTATGGCAGCAGAGTCGCGTTTGAAACAGGTTTGACTACTGCCAGTCGCCTTCAAACCCTTTGGGCACCAGCAGGATGTCCCGATCGACCTTGCTCAGGTCTTTCTTGCCGCACAGCGCCATTGAGACGTCCATCTCTTTGTGCAGGATCTCAAGCGCCTTTGTGACCCCCTTCTGACCCATGGCGCCAAGGCCATAGATATAGGCCCGGCCGATCATCGTCCCCTTGGCCCCCATCGCCATCGCCTTGAGGATGTCCTGACCCGACCGGATGCCGCTGTCGAGCCAGACTTCGGTCTGATCTCCGACAGCCGCCACGATTGAGGGCAGCACCCGGATCGAGGACAGGGCCCCGTCCAGCTGGCGGCCGCCGTGGTTGCTGACGATGATGGCATCGGCGCCTGCAGCGGCGGCCAGCTTGGCGTCTTCGGCGTCCAGTATGCCCTTCAGGATCAGCTTGCCGCCCCATTTTTCCTTGATGCGGGCGATCTTGCCCCAATCAAGCTGGGGGTCGAACTGTTCGTTGGTCCAGGACATCAGCGATCCAAGGTTCCCGACGCCCTTGGCGTGACCGACAATGTTACGGAATGTTCGGCGCGGCGTGCCGAGCATCCCCAAGGCCCATTCCCAACGGGTTGGCAGGCCGATGTCGATAACGTTCTTCAGCGAAAGCCGGGGCGGGGCGGAGAGGTCGTTCTTGAGGTCCTTGTGCCGCTGGCCCAGGATTTGGAGGTCGAGGGTCAGGACAAGCGCGTCGCAGCCGGCATTGCGGGCCCGCTCGATGATGCTGTCGACGAACTCTTCGTCCCGCATGACGTATAGCTGGAACCAGAAGGGGGCTTTGGTCGCCCGTGCCACATCTTCGATCGAGCAGATCGACATGGTGGACAGGGTATAAGGCACCCCGAACTTCTCGGCGGCGCGGGCTGCCTTGATCTCGCCGTCGGCAGTCTGCATGCCGGTCATGCCAACAGGGGCAAGGGCGACGGGCATTGTCACCTCGCGTCCGATCATCGTCGTCGCGGTGGTCCGGTTCGTCATATCGACGGCCACCCTCTGGCGCAGGCGGATCTTGTCAAAGTCCGAAGTGTTTTCCCGAAACGTCTGCTCGGTCCAGCTGCCACTTTCGCAATAGTCAAAGAACATCTTTGGCGTCTTGCGCTTGTGAATGGCTTTGAGGTCGTCGATGCAGGTGATGACGGGCATGGCTGGGCCTTCTGGTGCGAGTTGCTTTGGAACGCTTATCAACAGCGTCGCCTTGTCGCAATTGTACATCTTGTCTCTGATATGACCCGCGGTATCCCCCGAAAGGGCCGAAGCCGAGTCATAGATATGAAAACGACGACGACTTTGATCCCGCGAAGCGAACGCAATGAATGCCGTCTAAGGGCAAGGGTGCCTTATTCGCCCTCTTCAACGAGGTGGGGTTCATCCAATAGCGAAGCCGCAAATTGATCCAGGGGAGGCTTCCGCAGGATCGTCAGGGGCTAGGCCCGGTGGGCCCCATCGGCCAGCGATTTGACGAATGCCAGAACCTCTGCCACCGACTTGCCCGCTGCAATCTCGGCCACGATGGCCGATCCCACAACCGCACCGTCCGCCACTGAGGCGATCGCCTCGGCCGCCTCGGGGGTTTTGATCCCAAAGCCCACAATGATGGGAAGGTCTGTCTGGGCCTTAATCCGGGCAACCTCCGGGCCGACGTTGGTCGCCTCGGCATTCGCGGCACCGGTGATCCCGGTGATCGAGACGTAGTAGACAAAACCCGACGTATTGGTCAGCACCTTGGGCAAGCGTGCATCGTCGGTTGTCGGAGTGGCAAGCCGAATGAAGTTCAGGGCCATCTTCTGGGCCGGGATGCAGAGTTCATCATCTTCTTCGGGGGGCAGGTCGACGACGATCAGACCGTCGATGCCAGCCTCTTTTGCCTCGGCGAGAAAGCGGTCTACGCCGCGCGAATATATCGGGTTGTAGTAGCCCATCATGACGATCGGTGTCGTGTTGTCCGTGGAGCGCAGGTCACGAGCGATCTGCAGGGTCTTGGCCAGGGTCTGGCCACCTTCCAGCGCCCGCTGACCGGCAAGCTGGATCGTTTCGCCGTCGGCCATCGGGTCGGTGAAGGGCATGCCCAGTTCGATCACGTCTACACCGGCGCCGGGCAAGCCGAGGATGATCTCGCGGCTTTTGTCATAGTCGGGGTCACCCGCCATCACATAGGCCACAAATGCCTTGCGCCCCTGGGCGCGGAGGTCAGCGAATTTGGCGTCGATGCGTGTCATGTCGGTCCCCGTTCAGCGATCTGAAGCGGTGTGCGTCATGGGGCCGGGAAAATCAAGCGGATGGCGTGACTTTGCCCTCGCTCGATATTAGCGTCCGGGAAATGGACAGCTCCGATATCCTTGACAGCCGTTATTCCTGGGCCAGGCTTGCCGCCACGCTGGCCGTCGGTGTGCTAGGCTCTGTCGGGATCTGGTCGATCATCACGATTATGCCGGCCGTTCAGGCCGAATTCGGCATTGACCGCGCAGGCGCGTCCTTTCCCTATACCCTGACGATGCTGGGGTTTGCGCTGGGCAACCTGCTGATCGGTCGGGCCGTCGACCGATTCGGGATCACATCCGCGCTGATCGGGGCGTCGCTTGTGATCGGTGTGGCCTACGGCCTTGCCGCGCTTAGCCCGTCCCTCGGCGTGCTCAGCGCGCTTCAGTTCTTTATAGGCCTTGGGGCGGCGGCCCAGTTTTGGCCCTCTGATCGCTGATATCTCGCACTGGTTTGGCAAGCGGCGGGGCATAGCGATCGCGGTTGCGGCAAGTGGCAACTATCTGGCCGGTGCCATCTGGCCGGTTCTGTTGGCTGGCGTGCTGCAGCAGCAGGGCTGGCGGGCGGTCTATTTCTACCTGGCCTTGATCGTTGTCGTAGGGGTCTTTCCCCTGGCCCTGATGCTACGCCGCCGGGTATCAGCGGCGGCGACCGCCCGTGCCAATGCCGTGTCACAGGCCAATGCGGACCGGGCCAAGATGTCGCCCCGCCTTTTACAGGGGCTTCTTGTCCTTGCAGGGTTGGGGTGCTGCGTGGCGATGTCGATGCCGCAAGTGCACCTTGTGTCGATGTGTGTCGACATGGGCTTTGGTCCGGCGGTGGGTACGCAGATGCTGTCGGTCATGCTGATGGGTGGGGTTGCGTCGCGGCTGGTGTCGGGGTTCATCGCCGACCGGCTGGGTGGGGTGAGGACGCTGCTGATCGGATCGACCCTGCAATGTCTCGCCCTTTTCCTTTACCTGCCCTTCGACGGGATGGTTTCGCTTTACGTTGTCAGCCTGATCTTCGGGCTAAGCCAGGGGGGTATCGTCCCCTCCTACGCCCTGATCGTCAGGGAATACCTGCCCGCGAAAGAGGCGGGGGCGCGGGTCGGTTTTGTCATCATGGCAACCATCATCGGGATGGCGCTGGGTGGCTGGATGTCGGGGTGGATCTACGATGTGACCGGATCCTACCAGATGGCCTTCCTGAACGGGATCGCCTGGAACCTGATGAACATGGCCATCATGCTCGGCCTTTTGCTGCGCAGCAGGCAAGGGGGCCGGCCGGTCGCGATCCCGGCCTGACGGCCAGCACTGGCTGATCCGGTGCGATCGCACCCCTCCAGACGCAATCGCCCAGCCCATGCTTGCGGTGGCCCTCTGCCCGGCCTAGAAGGCCCCGTCATCTGATGGAGGGACGCATGGGCTTTCGCATGGGTATCGTAGGTATGCCGAACGTCGGCAAATCGACGCTTTTCAACGCGCTGACGCGGACGGCGGCGGCACAGGCGGCCAACTTTCCGTTCTGCACGATCGAACCGAATGTCGGCGACGTGGCGGTGCCTGATGCCCGGCTTGATAAGCTGGCCGAGATCGCGAAAAGCAAGCAGATCATTCCAACCCGGATGACCTTTGTGGACATCGCGGGCCTTGTCAAAGGGGCCAGCAAGGGGGAGGGGCTTGGCAACCAATTCCTGGCCAACATCCGCGAAGTCGACGCGATCGCCCATGTCCTGCGCTGTTTTGAGGATGGCGACGTCGTCCATGTCGACGGTCGGGTCGACCCCGTCGCCGACGCCGCGACCATCGAAACCGAATTGATGCTGGCCGATCTCGATTCGATCGAGAGGCGGCTGGCAAACATCGTGCGCAAGGTGCGCGGTGGCGACAAGGAAGCGGTCGAGCAGGAACGCCTGCTCAAGGCCGCCCAGGCCGTGTTGGAGCAGGGCCAACCGGCCCGGACGGTCGATGTCGCCGAGGAGGACGCCAAGCAATGGCGGATGCTGCAGCTGCTGACCTTCAAACCGGTGCTTTATGTCTGCAACGTCGAGGAGTCGTCCGCCGCCAGCGGAAATGCTCTCTCGGCCAAGGTCGCCGAAATGGCCGCCGCAGAAGGCAACTCTCACGTCGTCATTTCGGCCCAGATCGAGGAAGAGATCAGCCAGCTGGACCAAGACGAAGCTGCCATGTTCCTTGAGGAAATGGGGCTTGAAGAAGCCGGCCTCGACCGGTTGATCCGGGCAGGATACGAGCTTTTGCACCTTCAGACCTATTTCACAGTCGGCCCCAAAGAGGCCCGCGCCTGGACGATCGGCGCGGGAACGCTGGCCCCGCAGGCCGCCGGTGTGATCCACGGGGATTTCGAACGTGGCTTTATCCGGGCCGAAACCATCGCCTACGATGATTTCGTCAAGCTTGGCGGCGAAGGTCCGGCGAAAGAGGCAGGCAAGATGCGGTCTGAGGGCAAGACCTATACCGTCAAGGATGGCGACGTTCTGCACTTCCTGTTCAATACCTGATCATGTGGCCTCTGGACCCTGGGTCGGTTACTCCGGGTCAACCAAGCATGATGAAACGGACAGGCCAGCAACGCTGAACAGGTCAACGGGCCTGACACGCAAATCGCGGCTGGGTGCCTGCGTCGTTGCGCGTTCAAAACCTTGGTGGATTTCGGTGGAAAGGGTCAATTCTCCGTCCCGATGATCGGCTGTGCCGTCCGGGGTGAGAATTCGCCAGTTGAGGCCGGCATAGCGGCTGGCGATATGCCTGGCCAAAGGCTCCAGTGTTAGCTGATTTGGGACAAGGTGGCCCTCGAACTGGCGGGCTCCAACCGCGTTCAGTCTCAAATTGCGTTTGCACGACGCAAGGCACTTTTGAACGCTTCGCTCCATCCCTCGCAATCCTGCGATTGCGGGGTCCATGCCTTGTTCAAGCAGTGCGGGTTCGCGCCGCAATCTCCACAAAAGACGGTACAAAAGGTCGAAACGCTCTGGTCGGCGGTGCCACACGACCGTGTTGGCAAGGGCCAGAAAGGTCTGGGGTACACGGAGCCGAACGGTGGCCTCACTACCATGCGCAGAAGCCTCAAGGCTGATCTGCCATGAAACCGCGTCGGGCACGACACCCGCCAACAGCAGCCTTCGCGCCGCCGCTCGCCACGCAGCATCAACACCAAATGGTGGCAAATGAACGACATGGGCCGCAGGCAAGACGGTAAGAGGGGCGTCTGCCTCCTCCATGGTATTCAAATGGAGGGATTTCGACATCGACGTCATGGTGAAAGGAGGGCTCTCGCGATGGAATCTGGGGTCAACCCTCATATGTTCCTATAATGTTCTCTCCGCACATCCAAGTCCATATCGAAAAACGGCCACCTTGCAGCTACCGGAGCCCACGACCCCCCTTGTCGGCCCGCCTACCTGCGTTTAGACCGGTCGACGGAGATGTGGCCGAGTGGTCGAAGGCACACCCCTGCTAAGGGTGCAGGCGGGAAACCGTCTCGAGGGTTCGAATCCCTTCGTCTCCGCCACTTACATTGTTAAGTGCTTGTTAATTAAAAATAAATCTTCCCCGTTAATCTCATGTGTGCAGTCCTACCTGCCATAGGGCAAATGGTCGTTTTCGTCGCAGGTAGGGGTTAGGCGATGGTAGCCGCTGCGATTCCTGAAAGTACGCAGTACCGCCGCTGCGCAATAATATTGCAAAAATGGAATACATTTTAAAATTAAATTACACATAGACTCCAGTGGGCTATGGGGGGAAATCCTGTGAGCATCTGAGTGGCGTGCGGATGTTAAACTTAAAGGGATGCTGCGAGTCGACATTCTCGATGTCACAGCGGGTGCAGCCACAGCCCAAACCAAACGAAAGCGGCTCGACAGGCGTGTCCGCCGCACTGAAAAACAGGGCCGCCGCGCCAGCACGGCAAGGAGTCGCGGCTCGATCCGACCGATCCGGGTTGTTTCCGCGACCGCAGACACCGCGCGGGGCAAAAAACGCTTGATCGGGTGGCCTCGTTGGGCGATCTTGAGGTCAAACGGTAAGCCACTTGGGGAGTGTCGGCTAATGAACGATGTTCCAAAATCGACCTACGAAACCCAATGGTCGCTCCAAGACGCGTTGGAAGCCATGCAAACATCCCTTTCATTGCGAAAGATCAAATCGGCTCTGGATCAAACAAATCTTTCGGCAGACATGAAAGCACTGCTGTACGACATTGCGCAGTTTGCTGTGAAAATCGGTGAAGCGGTTTTGGCGGTCGGTCGACGGGTACTTGATATCGCAACAACACTCGTTAAGAAATTTCCAAACACCACGCTCGGTGTCATTGTCGCAGTTGTATTAACTGTTCCATCCCGGATGATCACATAGCCCCTCGTCGGTCCGCGCTTTTCATGGCACGCTGGGTTCTGACCGAGGCGCGGGACGGGAGAGCGACATGCTGATCAAGCTTCACAGTCAGGC
>JAQWWH010000064.1 GCA_029255105.1 Flavimaricola sp.
CGGGGAAACAGCTTGCCCACCCGGAACATCCCCATCAGCAGGGGGGTGCGCGGGGCCAGGGTAAAGACAAACTTGCCCGACAGACGCGGCGCCATCCGGCTCATGATCTGGGCCAGATCGGTCGCGGTGTAGTAGATCATCGAATCCATCGCCAAGGCATGGTCGAAAGACCCCAGCGCCGGATCGGTCATGTCACCCGAACGCCAATCGATGGTACCGGGCAGACCGTCGGGCATCCGCTTCTGGGCGATCTCCACCAGTGCCGGCGAGATATCGACAGCAAGCACATCGGCACCACGGGCAGCAAGCTCAACCGCCATAGCCCCGGTGCCGCAACCAGCATCCAGGATACGCAGTCCGGTCAGATCGGCAGGTAGCTGTGACAACATCACGTTGCGCATCCGGTCGCGGCCCGCGCGAACAGTGGCACGGACCCCTGAAACGGGGGCGTCAGAGGTCAGACGCTCCCAGACAGTGGTCGCTGTGCGGTCGAAATAGTGCTCGACCCGGCTGAGTGTGGTGTCATAGGCGGACATGGATCAATCAAATCCCAGAAGTTCAAAGATCTCGCGATCAGGCAGGGGGGCCGGGGCCAATGGCTCTGTTCCATTCCAGAGGGTCTCGGCCAGGCGGATGTATTCCTTGCGGACCTGGACCACCTCTTCGTCGTCGGGCATTTCGAACAGTGTTTTCTTCTTCAGACGCGACCGACGGATCGCATCGAGGTCCGGCATATGCGCGATACGGTTAAAGCCAACCGTCTTGCAGTAGCGGTCCACTTCGTCCGTATCCTTGGACCGGTTCGCCACACAGCCCGCAAGGCGGACCTTGTAGTTAGCCGACTTCGCCTGGACTGCCGCGATAATGCGGTTCATGGCGTAGATGCTGTCAAAGTCGTTGGCCGTCACGATCAGCGCCCGGTCAGCATGCTGCAACGGGGCGGCAAAGCCACCGCAGACAACATCACCCAGAACGTCAAAGATCACGACGTCAGTCTCTTCCAGCATGTGGTGCTGCTTTAGAAGTTTGACTGTCTGGCCAACCACATATCCACCACAACCGGTGCCGGCAGGGGGGCCACCAGCCTCCACGCATTTTACACCGTTGAAACCATCAAAGACAAAATCCTCGGGGCGCAGTTCCTCAGCATGGAAATCAACCTCCTTGAGGATGTCGATCACCGTCGGAACGAGTGTGCCCGTCAGCGTGAAAGTGCTGTCATGCTTGGGATCACAACCGATCTGCAGGACCCGCTTGCCCAGCATCGAAAAGGCGGCGGACAGGTTCGAGGACGTCGTCGATTTGCCGATGCCTCCCTTGCCATAGACCGAAAACACCTTGGCCCCCTCGATCTTCATCGAATCGTCCTGATGGACCTGAACGGAGCCTTCGCCGTCCATACCCTTGAGGTTCGGAATTTCGTCTCTGGGGCTCATGAGAGCCTCCTTTCAATTGCAGGAACTGCACCTGCTTCTTTGGATTTCAAATATCCCGGGGTCTGGGGCAGAGCCCCAGTCCACAGGTGAAAGTTGTCGCAGGCCTTGGTCATTCCGCAGCAATCCCTTCCATCCGGTCCTCAATGGCATCCGCTGCGTTCTGCAGCGCCGCCAATGTCTCTGCATCTGGGGTCCAATAGGCCCGGTCCGATGCTTCCAGGAGGCGATTGGCCATACGCATCGACGCCTGCGGGTTCAGGGCCGCCAACCGCTCGCGCATGGTCTCGTCCAGAACAAAAGTCTCGGACAGGCGCTGATAGACCCAGGGCTCAACTTCGCCCGTGGTCGCAGACCAGCCCATCGTATTGGTGATCTGGGCCTCGATTTGACGCACGCCTTCATGACCGTGCTTCAGCAGGCCCTCGTAAAACTTCGGGTTCAGGCTGCGCGACCGGGTCTCAAGGGCCACCTGCTCTTGCAGGGTGCGCACCTTGTCGGTGCCGCGGGTCTGGTCCCCGATATAGACCGGGGCCGAAACGCCACCCTTGGCGCGCTTTACCGCCCGGGCAATTCCACCCAGCGTATCAAAGTAGTGGTCGACCGTGGTCACGCCCAACTCGACCGATTCCAGGTTCTGATAGGCAAGGTCCACATCCTTGAGCGTCTGCCTGAGAAGCTCCGGATTCGCCGCCGCCTTACCGTTGACACCGTAAGCAAAGCTCTTGCGGGCCTGGTAGGCATCGGCCAACTCGTCCTCGTCGCCGAAGGCAGAACTGTCGACCAGGCTGTTTACGTTGGACCCATAGGCACCTTCGGCATTGGAAAAGACCCGCAGGGCCGCCGTTTCCATGTCGCAACCGGATTCGGCGGCATAGGCCAGGGCATGGGCCCGGACGAAGTTCTGGTCGAGGGGCTCATCCGCCATCGCGCATTTCAGGGCAGCCTCTGCCAGCATACGGGTCTGCAAGGGCAGCAGATCGCGGAAGATGCCCGACAGGGTCATCACGACATCGACCCGGGGACGACCCAGCTTGGACAGCGGGATCAGGTCAGCGCCGCACAGACGGGCATGGGCATCAAAACGAGGGACGGCCCCCATCAGGGCAAGGGCCTGTGCAATGGGGGCGCCGTCGGACTTGATATTGTCGGACCCCCAAAGAACCAGCGCAACGCTGCGAGGCAGGCTGGCGTGGGTCTCGATCAAAAGCTTGGCCTGACGGGCACCATCGGCCAGGGCAAAGGCCGTGGGCATACGGAACGGGTCAAAAGCATGGATGTTGCGACCGGTCGGCAGGATCTGCGGCGACCGGATCAGATCACCACCGGGGACCGGGGCGATATAGCGGGCAGACAGGGCACGCATCAGGGCTGGCAGTTCGTGGTCTTCGGCCAGCAGGGCCGCGGCAACCTTCAGCCGGGCCGGATCATCCTGCGGCATCAGGGCCAGCATGTCGGCGCGGGCCGCTTCGGACATCGGACGGCCAACGATGTGCAGTCCCTCGGGGATCAGCGCCCCTTCGGTCTCTTGCACTTTCAGCCATAGCTTTTCGAGGTCGGCGGCATTCAGATCGACGGCCTGGGCCTGATCGCGGATCAATTGCTCCAACTCGACCCGAGCCCTGTCGGCAGGCTCCATCCGCCGCCAGCGGGACAGACTGTCCTTCAACTCACTCAGACCCTTGTAAAGCCCGGCCGAGGCAAGGGGCGGCGTCAGGTGGGTCACCGTCACAGCGCCAGAACGACGCTTGGCAAGGCTCGCCTCAGACGGGTTGTTGGCAGCGTAAAGGTAGACATTGGGCATCTCGCCGATCAGGCGATCGGGCCAGTCGCGGGCACCAAGTCCGTTTTGCTTTCCCGGCATGAACTCAAGCGCGCCGTGCATGCCAAAGTGCAGGATGACATCGGCCTCAAAGGTGTTGCGAAGCCACAGATAGAACTGGGTAAAGGCGTGGGTCGGGGCAAAACCACGCTCGAACAGCAGACGCATCGGGTCGCCTTCGTAGCCGAAGGTCGGCTGGACCCCGACAAAGACATTGCCAAAGTGATGACCCAGGACAAACACGCCCCGGCCATCGGACTGGATCTTGCCCGGGGCTGGCCCCCAAACCGCCTCGATGGCCTTCAGCGGCGGTGTGTTGCGAACGATGGTCTCGGCATCGACGACGGCGGCAACATTGGCCTCCTGGCCATACTGGCGGGCATTGCCTTCGAGGATAGCTTTGCGCAACTCATCGACGTTGTCGGGAACCTCAACCTGATATCCATCGGACTTCATGCGGGTCAGCGTGTTGAAAAGGCTTTCAAACACGCTCAGGTAGGCGGCCGTGCCGACGGCACCTGCGTTCGGCGGAAATCCGAACAGCACGATGCCGACCTTCTTGTCTGCGTTGTGCTTGCGATAAAGGCGGGTCATGCGGACCGTCTTTTCGGTCAGGCTGGCGATCCGCTCATGACAGGGGGCCATGGCCTTGCAATCTGACTCACCCGAACAGCCATGCGAACAACCGT
The DNA here is from genome assembly GCA_029255105.1 of Flavimaricola sp. Lineage (GTDB taxonomy): Bacteria > Pseudomonadota > Alphaproteobacteria > Rhodobacterales > Rhodobacteraceae > Flavimaricola. The sequence goes on from JAQWWH010000064.1 coordinate 3,945, forward strand.
GGCAGCCCTCTGCCCCGTGGCGACCGGCAAAGACCGTCGGGTTCGTAGCGCCATCGATCTCGGGCAAAGCGACGAGCATCGTCGTCTCGATCGGACCAAGGCCCTGGGGGCTCTCGGCCCACTGACCCAGTGTCTGGAACTCCAGCGGCTGGGCGGCAATATAGGGAACATCCAGACGCCTAAGCAGCGCGACAGCGGCCTCGCTGTCGTTATAGGCGGGGCCGCCAATCAACGAAAAGCCGGTCAGCGAAACCATGGCGTCGATCTTGCCCTCGAAATGGGACTCGATCGCCGGCTGACCGTTCAGACCACCTGCAAAGGCGGGAATGACACGCAGGCCAGCCTCTTCGAAGGACCGGATGACAGCATCATAATGGGCCGTGTCACCTGACAGGATGTAGGAGCGGAGCATCAGAAGGCCAACTGTGCCCACCGGGTTCGCCGGCCGGGGCAGAAGGCTATCATCTGTCGCGATGTGATGGCCGGGCAGCGAAGGATGATAGACGCCCACTTCGGGATAATCGATCGGTGCGGCGGACACAGTGCCTTTCCACTCGGTCCGGCTGGAATAGCGGGACAGGATGAAACGGATCATCTGCTCGATATTTTCGTCCGAGCCACCCAGCCAATACTGCATCGACAGGAACCAGGCGCGCAGGTCCTGTGCCTTGCCGGGGATCAGGCGGAGGATCTTGGGCAGGCGACGCAGGGTCTTCATCTGCTTGGATCCGGACGACGCGGACGGCTTGGAGGATCCACGCAGCGACTTGAGTATCTTCATCGCGCCCGACTGGGGCTTGGACATGTCCAGATCGCCCATGCGGGTCAGCTTGACCACCGAGGTATCGGCAACCAGTCCAACCATTGCGTCACAGTGATCGCGACGGGCGGTAAGGGCAGGAACAATCGCGTTCAGATGCTCTTCCAGAAAGATGAGGCAGGTCACAACGATGTCGGCCTGTGCCACAGCCGCCTGGGCCTCGGCCAAGGCGCCAGGGTTCTCGCCCCACTCACCGGCGGCAAAGATGGACACCTCGAGACCGGGGAAATCGGCGGCCAGACGGGGCGCGATCCGCATCGCTGGTCCGGCTGCATGGCTGTCCAGCGTGAGGATCACGAAGCGATAGGGTTCAGGACCCGTCATATGAACGAAATCATCGCGCATAGTGGGCCTTGGCCTCATACAGGGTCTCGACAGAAATCTTCTGCAAACCCTTCTCGGCGGCATAGCTTTCCGTATTGCGACGGGCCTTGCCACGGACAAAGAACGGTATCTTCTTCAACTCGCGCTCGGCATCTGCCAACCAGACCAGAACGTCGGAGCCGGAGGCAGGCTCCTCCTTCGCTTCGTCCGAAATACTCAAATCTGGCGGCGCATTGTCCTGCGCTGGCTGCCGGGCAGCGACCTCTTGATCAGGTTCGGCGATCCGGCGGGTCGCGTGGCCACCGTGGTGGCTGGCTCCGGCCTCGTCGTGGAATTCAAAATCTTCGCGGAACATGGTCAGAAGGTGTTCTTCCAGGCCCATGACCAAAGGATGGACGAGCGTATCAAAGAGGACATTCGCCCCTTCAAAGCCCATTACCGGCGAATAGCGGGCCGGAAAGTCCTGAACATGGACGGGGGCGGAAATGACGGCACAGGGAATGCCCAGACGCTTGCCGATGTGGCGCTCCATCTGGGTGCCCAGGATCATCTCGGGGGACAACTCTTCCAGCGTCCGCTCGACCTCGAGGTAGTCGTCCGTGATCAGGGCCTCGACCCCGTATTCCTTGGCCATCGCCCGCAGGGGGCGGGCCATTTCACGGTTATAGCAGCCCATACCGATCACTTCGAAGCCCATCTCGTCGCGGGCGACCCGGGCCATGGCCATGACGTGGCTGCCATCCCCAAAGAGGAACACGCGCTTGCCAGTCAGATAGGTCGAATCGACCGAGGCCGACCACCAGGGCAGTCGCAGACGGGATTCGTCATAGGCCAGCGGCTTGCCCGTGATCCGGGCCAGTTCGGCAATGAAATCGCGTGTCGCGCCGGCACCGATAGGGACAACCTTGGTGAAGGGCTGATCGTGGTTCTTCTCAAGCCAGCGGGCAGCCGCCTCGCCGGTTTCGGGGTAGAGAAGCACGTTGAAATGGGCGGCAGGCAGGCGAGCGATGTCAGCAGGCGTCGCGTTCAACGGCGCCACGACATTCACGACGATACCAAGATCGGACAGCAGGCCAGTGATCTCTTCGACATCATCGCGGTTGCGAAAGCCAAGAGCGGTTGGCCCCAGGATGTTGCAGGTGATGCGGTTGGTCCGGCCTTGCGGTTTGCTCAGATGCTTGACGATCTGGAAGAAGGTTTCGTCCGCCCCAAAGTTTTCCTTGCGCTGGTAGGACGGCAGTTCAAGGGGGATGACCGGGATCCCGAGGTCCATCGTCTCGGCCATGCCGCCGGGATCGTCCTGGATCAACTCTGCCGTGCAGGAGGCGCCGACGATGATCGCCTGCGGCTTGAACCGGTCGACGGCTTCCTGGCAGGCGGTCTTGAACAGGTTGGCGGTATCGGCCCCAAGGTCGCGAGCCTGGAAGGTCGTGTAGGTGACCGGCGGACGGTGGTTGCGCCGCTCGATCATCGTGAACAGGAGATCGGCGTAAGTGTCGCCCTGCGGTGCATGAAGCACGTAGTGCAAACCCTTCATCGCCGTGGCGACCCGCATCGCCCCCACATGGGGCGGGCCTTCGTATGTCCAGACCGTAAGTTTCATGTGGTCTGACCTGTCATGAGTATTTGGGACGAAGCGAAGCTAAGGCAGGTCATTCGGCGGCCTCCACCTTAAGGATGGATTTGCGCCGCAGCGGCCGTGAAAAGAGCCCGGCAAGATCACCGGCCTGTTCGTAGAAATGGACGGGCGTGAAGACCAGTTCGATGGCCCATTTGGTGGCCAGCCCTTCGGCCTCAAGCGGATTGGCAAGGCCAAGGCCGCAGACCGTCAGGTCAGCACGGGCGGCCCGCGCCCGGTCGAGCTGTTTTTCGACGTCCTGTCCTTCGCTGATCACCGGGCCCTGGGGCAGAAGATCAAGGTCGGGGCCGACGATGGCATCATGGATATAAGGGCTACCGACTTCGATCGCGGTCATGCCGCATTCGCGGGTCAGGAAGCGGGCGAGCGGAATTTCGAGTTGGCTGTCCGGGAAGAAGAAGACCGACTTGCCATTCAGATGCTCTGATGCCTGGGCGACGGCCTTGCGGGCGCGGGCGCGCGGCGCATCTGTCACGGCCTCAAACGTCTGGGCGGGCACGTCGAATTCGGCGGCGATTGCGGCGAGCCATGCGGTGGTGCCTTCTTCGCCAAAGGGGAAGGGGGCCGGAATATGCCGTGCGCCCCGCCGTTCAAGGGCGGCGTGGGTATCCCCGAGGAAAGGCTGGGCCAGGGCGAAGACCGTGTTCGGCCCTACACCAGTTTCCCCGTCGATCCGCTGGGCGGGCAGGCAACGCACGTTGTCGATCCCCATGGCTGACAAAAGGGCGATCATCTGATCTTCGACCACATCGGGCAGCGCACCGACGACAACCAGCTCTCTTGCGTCTGTCTCGGGCAGAACGGGAACCATGCAGGCCAGTGCAGCATCTTCGCCCTGCGTAAAGGTCGTCTCGATGCCAGAGCCGGAATAGTTCAGCACCCGCACATGTGGCGCATGTTTTGCGCTGAGCCGTTCAGCCGCGCGAGACAGGTCGATCTTGATCACTTCAGAGGGGCAGGACCCGACGAGGAACAACTGCCGGATGTCGGGACGCCGCGCGAGCAGCTGTTCGACCACCCGGTCGACCTCTTTCTGGGAATCGGCCAGCCCGGCCAGATCGGTCTCTTCGAGAATCGCGGTGCCGAATCGCGGCTCTGCAAAGATCATCACGCCAGCGGCGGATTGCAGAAGGTGCGCACAGGTCCGCGACCCCACGACGAGAAAGAAGGCGTCCTGCATCTTGCGGTGCAGCCAAATGATTCCGGTCAGCCCACAGAAGACCTCGCGCTGGCCCCGCTCTTTGAGCACCGGGGCAGTGCGGCAACCGCCGCCGACTGGCAAAGTGGGGGCGTTCATTTCGCTCGTCCTTCATCAAGACGCGCTTGTCTAAGCTTCCAGATGAACTGAACGGCATTGATCAGGTAGGCGAGATAGGCCGCCAGCGCCAGAATCATCAGGCTGGTGGGGGACAGGCTACGCGTAAACAACGCATACAAATAAGCTGTATGTAGGGCAATCACAGCAAAACTAAACACATCTTCCCAGAAGAAGGCCGGGGCAAAAAGGTACTGGCCAAACACGACCTTTTCCCAGATCGCTCCGGTAATCATGATCAGGTACAGCAGGCTGGTCTTGGCCAAGATCGACTGGGTTGCCACTTCATAGCCGTTGCCGGTGACCAGGTAGCGCAACACGAAAATCAGCGACGCAAGAAAAACCAGGAACTGGATCGGAGCCAGAAGACCCTGCACCAGGGTCCAGGGAGAAGCGTCACGACGACGGCGTTGCTCTGCCGTATAGAGACGCCCAGCCGCCTGCGAATCCACCTGAGAAATGGGAGCGTCGGCCATTGTGTTAGTTTCCCCTGACATACCTTGGCTTAAAGACTACGGTCACATTCAACAGAGTGTCAACTTTAAGTTACACCTTGTCGAGTGTAAATCTCATGCTATCTCAACCACGCAGATATATAAATTAATGTTTATTATAAGTATGTTACGGCGTTTTTGATCCCCGCATCAGGCGGATATGTCAATTTTCTTTGACAATATGCTGGCCGTCTAAGACAATGATGTCTCAGACGGGTGTCGCGTGTGCGTTACACCATAGTGATTTGCAGCCCGCCAAGGGGATCAGCTGGATGTCAGACCATCCCAAGACCATCAACAGAGGCTTCGACGCGGATGCGGGTGACTCGGTCTATTCAAGGGCGGGGCAGCATTTGTCGTGCGTTTCCGATGATGTGGCCAAGGGCCTACCGGTGATTGACGATAATCTTCTGTCCAACCTTTGTGATGCCTGCCTGGCACCATCCAGACGCGGGATCGCCCAGGTTTCCAGAGAGATCCGGAACGCCGGACACAGCGCGCAGGAGATTGCCGAAGTTTACGTTCCTGCTGCCGCACGGATCATGGGTGTCCGCTGGTGCGAAGACAGCATGAGCTTTGCCGAAGTAACCATAGGCTGCTCAAGGCTTCATACCCTGTTGCGGGATGTCCAATCTGAATGGACCCCCGAGGACAAGATCGGGAATGATGCGCCCTCGATGCTTATCCTGGTGGGAAAGGATGCGTTCCATACGCTCGGCGCAACCGTCTTGACCGGGATGATGCGGCGCCTTGGCGTTTCTGCCAGGCTTTCCATCGGCGCAGAGTCGAAAGAAATCGCCCAAATGGTGCGGGCAACGAAGTTTGACTGCGTATTAATTTCGGCATCCATCGGCGAAAGCCTTGAAACGACGCGCAAAATTGTGGAATCTGCCAAAAGCGCGTCGATTGAGCCGCTCCTGGTCATCGTTGGTGGGACCATTCTGGAGGGCGCCGAAGGTCGTGCACAAGAAATTCTCGCAGCGACTGCTGCGGATCATGTAACGAACGACCCTAGTGAGGCAATCCGGCTTTGCGGACTCGAAAATTTGCGGGCGCCAACAAAACAAGTGAGTTCCGTCACACCAATGCGGCGGAGCTAATTGATGTTTGGGCGACCGCAGGAAACGGCAGCCGAGTGACATCGCGTGGTACAAAATATTGGGACAGCGGTTCTATTCCTTTGATAGCCCCTGAGATTCTGGGGGATATCATCTCTGAGGTTGCGGACCTTTCCATCGTGATTTCAGACACAGGAACGATCCTGTCGGTCCTTGCGAATCCGAACAATGCCAGCTTCCAGGGCCTTGAGGCATGGGAAGGTCGGGACATCCGCAAAACTCTTGTTCCGGACAACGCCAGCAAGTTCGACATGCGGCTGGCCGAATACCTTCATTCGGGCAAGTCAGTGCGGGCGATGGAGCTCAACCATAGTGGCGACAATGGCGGTTGGGAGTTTCCAATTCGCTACTCCCTGCACAGGATTGGCCCTGATGGCGCCATCCTCATGCTTGGCCGCGACCTTCGGCCGATTGCCGAGATGCAGGAACAGCTGGTCAAGGCCCAGATGGCACTTGAGCAGGACTATGAGGCGCAACGCGAGTCTGATACGAAATTCCGCGTCACGATGGAGTCATCCCGCGAGGCGTTCGTCTTTGTCGCGCCCCGGACCGGCAAGATCACCGAGATCAACGGGATTGCCGCATCCATTGCGGGTGCTACACGCGAAGCCCTTATGGGCAACAACTTTGCCAATACCTTTGACTTGATCAAACGCGGCGATGTGATCGAGTCGCTAAACACCCAGGCCCTTGCCGAACGGCCGGTTCCGGTCAGCGTTGTTGCACGCAAGTCCGGTGACCGTTTCAAGATTTTCCCGACGCTTTTCCGCGCATCGGGCGAGAGGCTGCTGCTGTGCCGGATCGAGCCCGAGCAAGAGGCTGATGCCATCGCTAACAGCCTGTCACAGAACCTGACGGCCCTGTACCAGCAGGGTCCCGATGCGATGGTCTTTACCGATGATCGCGGCACGGTCCTGTCCGCCAACGAAAGCTTTTTGGACCTCATCGACGCGGCCCATGATATCAGCGTCAAGGGTCGGAACATGTCCGACTACCTGTCCCGTGGCTCGGTCGACCTGAAGGTGCTGACCGAGAATGCCGCGCGAAGCGGCCGGATGCGGATGTATCCGACCAAGATGGTCGGAGAGTATCGCAACCCCCGCGCTGTCGAGATTTCTGCGACGACAATCCAGGCCGGCAGCTCAACCGTCTTCGCCTTCGTCATCCGCGACGCTAGCAGGATCGAACAGTCCCGAAGCACCAATGGTCCAGTGACAAACGACAACGTCGGCTCTGTCATGGAACTGGTAGGCAGTGCGACCCTTAAGGACATCGTGGCCGAAACGACCAATGTCGTCGAACGGATGTGCATTGAAACGGCTGTTGAACTGACGATGAACAACCGCGTCGCGGCGGCCGAGATGCTTGGGCTGTCCCGACAATCGCTTTACGTCAAGCTACGCAAATACGACCTGCTTTCCAAAGGTGGGCCAGCAACCGACGAGGACTGAAACGACAGCTTGATGCCCCCAGCGGTCCGCGCTTGTGCTGTTTGTCGCGGTTTCTGGGCCAGAGGCCTCTGCCGACCAAAATTGATAGCTGTCTAGTTTAGTTTACACTTGCCGACTCCGATTGTGTCACTCTAAGCTGACAGCATGACAGTTGCGCAGACCACATCCATTCCTCAACGACGCTGGCCCGAACCTCGGGCCACCTTGCGTCTGATCAAGCCGGTCACATGGTTCCCACCGATGTGGGCCTATCTTTGTGGCGCGGTGTCATCGGGCGTCGCACCGTCGGGCCATTGGGGAACGGTGATCCTAGGCGTTATCCTTGCTGGACCCATCGTCTGCGGGATGAGCCAGGCTGCGAACGACTGGTGCGACAGGCATGTCGACGCCATCAACGAACCGGATCGGCCGATTCCATCGGGGCGGATTCCGGGCCGTTGGGGCCTATGGATTGCCCTCGCGATGACGGTACTGTCCCTTCTAGTAGGCTGGCAGCTTGGCCCCTTCGGATTTGGCGCGACTGTCGTCGCCGTCATCTCTGCCTGGATCTATTCAGCCGAACCGATCCGCCTGAAGCGGTCGGGCTGGTGGGGGCCCGGTGTCTGCGGCCTTTCCTATGAGACCCTGCCCTGGCTGACCGGTGCGGCCGTTCTTGCCGGTGGCGCGCCCAGTGGCGAAGTGGTCGTCATCGCCCTCCTTTACGGGATCGGGGCGCATGGCATCATGACCCTGAACGATTTCAAAGCGCTGGAAGGCGACCGGCAGATGGGGCTGAACTCCCTGCCCGTCACCTTGGGACCCGAGCGGGCGGCACGACTGGCCTGCTGGGTCATGGCGGTCCCTCAGGTCGTGGTCATCGGACTGCTGACCATGTGGGACAAGCCCTGGCACGCCTTGGCCGTGACCGGCCTTTTGCTGGCCCAAGGTGCCGCGATGCGGGTCCTGCTGCGCGATCCCAAAGGCAAGGCGCCTTGGTACAACGGAACAGGTATCCTGTTCTATATCAGCGGCATGATGGTCTCGGCCTATGCCCTTCGTGGCCTTGGAGGTATGGGACTATGACGCTTTCGTGGTTCCAGATCGTTCGGCTTGGCCTTGTCCAGATGGCCCTCGGCGCCATCGTCGTGCTGACGACTTCGACACTGAACCGGCTCATGGTGGTGGAACTGGCCCTGCCTGCCGTTTTGCCCGGCGCGCTTGTGGCCCTGCACTACGGCATTCAGCTAAGCCGACCGCATTGGGGCTTTGCCTCGGACGCGGGCGGTCAGCGGACGCGGTGGATCATCGGCGGTATGATCATGCTGGCGGTTGGCGGCTTCTTGGCGGCCCACGGGGTTGAGGTTCTGCAGACGTCGTTTGCCCTCGGGCTGGCGATTTCCATCCCGGCCTACGCCCTGATCGGGCTCGGCGTAGGGGCCTCTGGGACATCACTTCTCGCTCTGCTAGCGGCTGCCACGGCTGAACGGCGTCGGCCTGCAGCGGCAACAATCACATGGCTGATGATGATCTTTGGCATCGCTATGACTGCCGGGGTCGCCGGGTCCTTCCTTGATCCCTATTCTCCGGCCCGTCTGTTGCAGGTCGTGGCTGTCGTCGTCACCGGCGCCGTCGTCCTGACCGTTGTGGCCGTTTGGGGCATCGAACGGCGCGTTCGTGTTGTGCGGCAGCCCGACCCGATGCCCTTCCGGCAAGGCATGGCCGAGGTCTGGGCCGAGCGTAAGGCACGGAACTTTACCCTGTTCGTCTTTCTGTCGATGACGGCCTATTTCATGCAGGAGTTGATCCTGGAGCCCTACGCCGGCCTCGTCTTTGCGTTTACGCCCGGACAGTCCACCCAATTGTCAGGTGCCCAAAATGGCGGTGTCTTTCTGGGCATGCTGATCGTGGGGATTGCGGCCACCGGTTTTCGCATCGGGGCGCTGCGGTCTTGGGTCGTGGCGGGATGCCTTGGTTCGGCCGCCTCTCTTACACTGATCACCATGCTCGGGACGATTGGGCCCGGCGCTCCCTTTGTTGCGGCCGTCGTCGCCTTGGGCGTGTTCAATGGCATGTTCGCCGTCGCAGCCATCGGCTCCATGATGGCGCTAGCGGGCGAAGGGCGGGAACAGCGCGAAGGAACCCGCATGGGTCTTTGGGGGGCTGCGCAGGCAGTCGCCGCCGGATTTGGCGGCCTGACCGGAGCGGCGATGGTCGATCTTTTGCGGGTGAACCTCAATGACGTGCAGGCCTTTGGCTCTGTCTTTGTATTCGAAGCGGCGTTGTTCGTCGCAGCGGCCCTGATGGCCGTCAAGATTATGGACCGGCGCGCCACGCCGGGTGCTCTGGTTCCGGGAGAATGACTATGGACTATGAAGTGATTGTTGTGGGCGGTGGACCGTCCGGCGCGACAGCGGCCGAAGATCTGGCCCGGTCAGGCGTCAGCGTGGCGATGATTGATCGCGCGGGTCGGATCAAACCCTGCGGTGGGGCAATCCCACCTCGGGCCATTAAGGACTTTCTGATCCCGGACGAGCAGATCGTTGCCAAGATCCAGACCGCCCGCATGATTTCGCCCACAGGGCGCCAGGTGGATATTCCGATCGAGAACGGTTTTGTCGGCATGGTCGATCGCGAGCATTTCGACAAATTCCTGCGCAACCGCGCCCATGAGGCTGGTGCGACACGGTTGACCGGAACCTACCTGCGGATCGATCGCGAGCGTGGCAAGCGTAGCGTTGTTTACCGCGACAAGGCCACGGGCGAAGAAGTCTCGCTTAGCTGTCGTGTTGTGATCGGAGCCGATGGCGCCCGGTCGAACGTAGCGCGGGATGAGATCCCGGGCGGCGACCGCATTCCCTATGTCATCGCGTACCACGAGATCATCGAGGCCCCGGAAAACGGCGCCCTCTACGATTCCAAGCGGTGCGACGTCATCTATGACGGCGCCATCTCGCCCGACTTCTACGGCTGGGTCTTTCCACATGGAACCTCCGCCAGCGTCGGCATGGGATCGATGGTCAAGGGCGTCGACCTGAAAGAGGCGACTGCCGCGTTGCGCATGGCCTCGGGCCTGACCGAGTGCAAGACGATCCGCAAGGAAGGCGCGCCCATCCCCCTCAAGCCGCTGGACCGCTGGGACAATTCCCGCGATGTCATCCTTGCAGGTGACGCAGCGGGCGTGGTTGCCCCGTCTTCGGGCGAGGGGATCTACTATGCCATGATGGGCGGAAGGGTCGCAGCGACAGCCGCCGCCGCTTTCCTTAAGACGGGGATGATCAAGGACCTGCAACTGGCCCGCCGCCTGTTCATGCGCGAGCACAAGCAGGTCTTTCGCGTTCTGGGGGCCATGCAGGACGCCTATTACAAGAGTGACGAAAGGCGCGAGCGGTTTGTCTCCCTGTGTCACGATGTCGACGTTCAGAAGCTGACTTTTGAGGCCTATATGAACAAGAAGTTGGTCAAGGCGCGACCCCTCGCCCATCTCAAGATCGGGGTAAAGAACCTCGCCCACCTGTCGGGCCTTGTCTCACCCTTACGGACATAAAAGCATGAGTATGATGATCCCCGCCTGGGTGGACGGCACCCTGACCCCGGTCGAAAAGCTGGAGGTCCATCAACGTGGACTTCGACACAAGGCCGTCAGCGTCTTTGTGATGTCGAAGGGTAAGGTGCTGATCCAGCAGCGGGCTTTGGTCAAGTATCACACGCCCGGTCTTTGGGCGAACACTTGCTGTACCCACCCCGACTGGGACGAAGAGCCGGCCGATTGCGCCGTTCGCCGTCTGAGGGAGGAGTTGGGGATCACCGGCATCTACCCTGTCTTTCGCGACCAGGTCGAATACCGGGCCGACGTCGGCAAAGGCCTGATCGAGCATGAGTTGGTCGACATCTTTGTCGCCAACGCCCCCGAAGGCGTCCGTGTCGCCCCCGATCCGGGTGAAGTCATGGCGGTAAAGTGGGTCGACCTTTACGACCTTGCCGCCCAGGTGGCCCGCCGGCCCTATGAATTCACCCCTTGGCTGCGCATCTATATGGCAGACCACAAGGATGCGATCTTCGGGATGATGGCGCGGGCCTGATAGGCCGACGTTCTTGCAATTGGACATGAAAAAGGGCTGGCACGCGTGCCAGCCCTTTTCCTTTGGTCTGTTGTCTGTCCGCTAAACGGTGACCCCCATCCTGTCCGCCCGGATGCCCGCCGCCTGCATGGCGGTCGCGGCGATGTCCACGGCTGTCATGCCCGCATCGGCATACATCGCATCGGGCGCCGCATGATCGATAAAGCGGTCGGGAAGGGTCATGGTCCGCACCTGGCAACGGCCGTCAAGCAGACCGTCATTGACCAGATCGTGCAGTACCATGGCCCCAAATCCACCACGCGAGCCTTGCTCGATCGTCACCAGAGCCTTGTGATGGCGCAGAAGCTGCCGGATCAGGGCCCGGTCAAGCGGTTTGGCAAACCGGGCGTCTGCTATGGTGACGCTGATGCCCTGGGCCTGCATCACGGCGGCGGCCTTGCGGCATTCGCCCAGATGCGCCCCAAAGGACAATAGGGCGACGTCGGATCCTTCCTGAACGATGCGGCCCTTGCCGATCTCGAGGATCTCGCCACGCTCTGGCAACTCCAGCCCTTCGCCTTCACCACGCGGGTAGCGCAGGGCAATGGGGCCTTCGTCATAAGCGGCGGCGGTGCGAACCATGTGCATCAGCTCAAGCTCGTCCCCGGCGGCCATGACGACCATATTGGGCAAAGCGGCCATAAATCCGATGTCAAAGGCCCCCGCATGGGTCGGCCCATCGGCCCCGACTAGCCCTGCCCGGTCGATGGCAAAGCGGACGGGAAGGTTTTGCAAAGCCACGTCATGAACGATCTGGTCATAGCCGCGCTGCAGGAACGTCGAATAGATCGCACAGAACGGCTTTAGCCCGCTGGCCGCCATCCCGGCGGCAAAGGTCACGCCGTGCTGTTCCGCGATGCCAACGTCAAAGACCCGCGAGGCAAAGCGTTTGCCCATGATATCCACACCGGTACCCGACGGCATCGCCGCCGTGATCGCCACGATGGAGGGGTCATGCGCCGCCTCTGTCGTCAGAGCAGTTCCGAACACCTTGGTATAGCTCGGTGCATTGGGCAGCGACTTGGCCAGTTCACCTGTGCCGACGTTGAACTTGCCCACCCCGTGGTACTTGTCGGCCGAGGTTTCGGCAGGTGCATAGCCCTTGCCCTTGGTCGTGCAGACGTGGATCAGAACCGGCCCGGATGACCGGGTCCGCGCCGACCGCAGGACGGGAAGAAGCTGGCTCATGTCATGCCCGTCGATGGGGCCGACGTAGGAAAAGCCCAACTGCTCAAACAATGTCCCCTGACTGCCAGGAAGGCCCATGACCAGCTGCCGGGCCCGCCGGGCGTGGTCGCGCAGGGGGCCGGGCAAGGCAGCCTCGAACCCTTCGGCCATCTTGTGCATGTCCCCAAGGGGCGAGGCATAGAGGCCGGACAAATATTTGGACATGGCGCCCACTGGTGGGGCAATCGACATTTCGTTGTCGTTGAGGATGACGAACAGGCGGCGGCCTTCGTGACCGGCATTGTTCATCGCTTCATAGGCCATTCCGGCGCTGATCGATCCGTCTCCGATGACGGCAATGGCGTCGCCGGTATCCATCCCCATGTCCCGCCCGACGGCAAAGCCCAGCGCCGCAGAGATTGAGGTTGACGAATGCGCCGCCCCGAACGGGTCATAGACGCTTTCCGACCGCTTGGTGAAGCCGGACAGGCCACCTTCCTGGCGCAGGGTCCGGATGCGGTCGCGGCGACCGGTCAGGACTTTGTGCGGATAGCACTGGTGTCCAACATCCCAGACAAGTTTATCGCGAGGGGTATCAAAGACGGCGTGGATGGCCACGGCCAGCTCGACGACCCCAAGTGAGGACCCCAGGTGTCCGCCAGTGGTGCTCACGGCGGAAATGACTTCGGAACGAACCTCATGGGCGAGGGTTGTGAGGGCCGCGTCCGACAGTCGTTTCATGTCCGCTGGTCCTGCGATGGTATCGAGGATTGGGGTCACGGGACGGTCGCTGAAGTCATTCGGCATGATCTGGGTCCTTGAAACAAAAAGGCGTCACGATGGGAAAACCCTTCGTGACGCCAGTCTCCTGTAGCCAACAGGAAGGGAACTGAGGCCGCCGCGCGAGGCATTGACCCCAAGTATCGGACCTTTCCGGGAGGGAGGGGTCCGATCTGGCGTGGGGGCAGCTGCGTCACAACAACCGCCCCCAATCTGCTAGACCTGCGTTGTCTCCTGATCCGTCGGAACGGACAGGAAGGACATCGGGGTCGGGTCTTGAGTATCCCGGCTCCGCTCAGGAAGGCTCTGGCCGACCGCTGAGATGATCGCAATGACCAGCCAAAGCCCGAGGACCAGAAGGGCTGCGTAGCCCGCCCCTTTGAGCATCAGGTAGGTGATGTCGGCGGTGAGGCGGCCTTTGCGGGACATGCCCAGCATCGAATTGTCGTCACTCATTGCTTTGTCTCCTCTTAGTTAAGCGGGGCATAGCCATGGATCTGAGCCCAGGCATACCAGTTGTCGACAACGGTTCCGCTTAGAAGGATCCCGATACCACCGGTCAGCGGTGTCAGAACTGCGAACCACCAGGCCCAGCGGTGGATACCTTCCATGGTGGCGTTGAAGCCCATGGTCCAGCGCCAGAACAAGGCTGCCCGTTCAGAGGCCGTGCCGCGATCCACGATCTGCTCAATCTCGCGCTCGCCGCCGAAACGGCTAACTGCAAGGATGGTCGCCCCGTGCATCGCGAACAGAAGGGCCGACCCATACAGGAAGGCAATCGAGAGCGCGTGGAAGGGGTTGTAGAACAGGTTACCGTGGGTGATCGAGAACAGGTTGGTCCAGTCCAGGTGCGGGAAGATGCCGTAAGGCACTGCCTCGGACCAGCTACCCATAAGGATGGGACGGAAAAGGCCAAGAACGAGGATCAGCCATAGCAGGGCAGCAAACGCCCAGGCCACGTGATGACCCATGTTTAGGGCGGTTGCCCGGTTGTAAGTCCGGACCCACCAGGTGCAGCACCCCACCAGGAAGAAGAACGATGCGATAAGCCACCATCCCCCATCGTTGAGCGGGGCAAACCCAAGGCCGTATTCTGGTCCCGGAGGCTCAAGCGCCAGCCAGAACAGGTCCCGGAAGAACACGCCCGGAGAGTAGTCCACTTGCGCCCAGAAGTTCATCCCGATGATGAAGAACCAAGCCGCGAAAGAGACGACCGACACGAGGCCATACGCACCCAGGTGGATTGGCCCCAATTGGGCGTTTCCGAAGATTCCGGCCAGTTTCGAGAAGCTGGTTCCTGTTGTCCGGTTGCGGTTGGTTTCCGCGTCTCCGGCCATTCCCAGTTCGGCCGGACCTTGGACCTGAACCTGGGTAAAGATATTCTGATATTCAGCCATTTTTCATATCCTCCTTACAGGTTCACCCACCAGGGCAGTTCGTAGTACCAATCCCACCAGACGATCCATTCGTCGAACCAGATCGTGCCTGAGATGACGATACAGATCGCCGACCACAGACCCGCATTCAGGGCCAGGAACAGGCCAAGACGGTGGATGCCCAACGGCCCGATCGAATAGCCGATCAGATCGCGGAAGTAGGTGTCTTCGTGATCCGGTGACCGGACTTCTTCGCCCTTGGTCGGGTTGACCGCCGACAGCACCAGCGACCCGTGCAGGGCCAGGGCGACCGCTGTCACAAAGAAGAAGCTGATGGCGACCATATGGGCAGGGTTGTAATGGAAGTTGCCGTAGGCGTAGCCGACATTGTTCACCCAATCGAGGTGAGAGAAGATGCCGTATGGAAAGCCGTGCCCCCATGCGCCCAGCAGGACCGGCCGGATGACGACCAGTGTGACATAGGCAAGGATCGCAACGCCGAAGGCGAACGGGACATGGTACCCGATGCCAAGTTTGCGGCAGATTTCGACCTCTCGCATCGCCCAGCTTACAAATGCGCCAATCGCACAGATCGTGATGATCTGCCAAAGGCCACCTTCGAGCAGCGGTGCAGCACCCAGCCCAACTTCAAGGGCCGGTGGGTTGATCGAGATAAGCCAAGGGTTCCAGGTTGGTCCCTGACTGGCGCCGTAGAAGATCATGATCGTTCCGAGGGCAGCGAAAAAGAACGTCGTGACCCCGAAGAAGCCTACATAGAAGGGCCCCACCCAGAAGTCGAACAGATCCCCGCCGACCAGCGTTCCGCCACGGACCCGGTATTTTCTTTCGAAGCTGAGCTGAGCCATCTTCCGTCTCCGTTATAGTATGACGCCTCTGCCCGATACGGGGCCGCCGCCATCACCAAATGTCTTTGTGAAGGTTTGCCGCGGGCGAAACATGGCCCCGCCCGCAGCGATTGTCTTTGCTGGCTAGAGCCGGATCACATGCCGCCGAAGGCGAGTGTGAACCAATTGGTCGACTCGTTGCTAAGCAGGACGAGGTGAATCATCGCTGCGAGCAAAAAGAGGAACACGCCCTGCGCCACGAAAACACGGCGGGGGTCGAAGATGAGCCAGATCTTGTAGAACTGTGCCATTTGAATGTTCCTTTCTTACCAGCTGAACCAGGGCAGTTTGATGTACGTCAGGATATGAGCGACGACTGCAACGATCGTGAAGATCGTAAGCCCGCTCATATACACCGAGTGCAGCTCCTGAGCCTGCTCATCTGTGAGACCTGTGAACGAAAGGTCAGATTTATCAGCCATGTTTTTCCTCCGAAAAATTGCACTGACGCCGCACGTCCCCCGCGGCCGGGTCACGACAGGGGCTCATCCCCTGCCCTAGTTCCGCCTGTCCCTTTCGGGTGGCGAACTGTTGTGCCTCCGGCCCCGTTGGGGATCGGAAGCGAATTCCTCTTACGCCGTAAAGATATGCGGCGTGATGATCCGTGCCTGTGTCCAGGCCCGCGCGATGGGGCCCTTTTCAGGCATGGTGAACTGGCGTGCCGCACTAAGACCCCAAGTCAGGATCGCCAGCGGCAAGGCGGCCAGAAAAATGATGGCAAAGTACGCGTAGTATTCGCGCTTGGGGGGCGCTCGCCGCGTCCGCTCAAGCGGGGTATTTGACGTAAAGTCGGTCATCTGCGTGATCCTCCCACCACTGTGTCCAGGGCCTCGACCGTTTCCAGAACCACCCGCTCCGCACCTGCATCCAAGGCGGCCCGCTCCGCTGCGTCGCGCAGGGATTTGGCCGCTGAAATGCGGGTCAGGATGGGGTGGCTGGCCACGATATCGTCGAGTTTCTTCTGTGCGTCCGCGTCCCATGGAAAATCGCGGCGCAGCGGCGTCAGGGTGGCATCGGCCTTGTCCATATCCGTACCAAGCGGCAGAATATGGAACAGGGCGTCAAACAACCCGTTGCATACTTCCTGAATCATGTAAGTGGCGCCAGCGTACCCCATGAAGGGTGTTCCCGTCGCGCGCCGAATAGCGGCACCGGGAAAACTTGCTGGAATGAACGAAGGGCTTGGGCCGTGGCCACCCTTCATCTCTGCCATATACATCTTCTCGTTTATCGACCCGAAAACGATCAGCGGACGCTTTGTGTGCATCATCGACCGGACGTCTTCGTTGTCGGTTTTCTTGCCCCGCAGGCGGGACACGGCAAAGGCACAGGGAAAGCCCAGATCACCTTCGAGGTATTTGCGAATGCCGCGGGTATAGGTCTCATTCGCCACGACGGCGAAATCGCAAGTAGCATAGAAATCCTGTGTGACCGAACGCCACAGATCCCAGACCGGCTTGATCGTCGAATGCTTTTCGCGTTCGATGAACGGCTCTGGATCAAGACCAAGCATTTCGCCTAGCTTGCGCAGGAACAGGGTCGTGCTTTCGATGCCGAAGGGGGCCTGCAAGTAGGGCTTGCCCAGCACTTCGCACAGACCACGGCCAAACTCGCGGTACATGCAGATGTTCACATCGGCATTCACCAGATTGCGCATCTCGGCGACATGGGCGCCAAGCGGCATGACCATGTTCACTTCGGCCCCGATACCTTCAACAAGGCGGCGGATCTCGGCGAGGTCCGAGGGCATGTTGAACGTGCCATACATCGGTCCAAGAATGTTGACGCGGGGGGCGGCGCCCTCTTCGCGCTTCTTTTCGGGCGGCATACGGCCCTTGGTCATCCCGAACTCAGTAAAGATCCAGGTCATCGCGCGGTCCGCGGATTCCCATTGGTCTTCGTCGATGGTGCGCGGCAGGAACCGCTGGATATTTGTCCCCTGCGGGGTCACGCCACCACCGATCATCTCGGCGATAGAGCCAGTGACGACCACGGCGGGAAGGGCCGGATCAAGGACCTGCCAGGCGCGTTTCATCGCCCCTTCGGTGCCTTCACCCATCTCGTCTTCGCTTAGCCCGGTCACCACGATCGGCAACTCGTGCGGCGGCAAGCCGTCGGTATAGTGCAGAACGCTGGTAACGGGCAGGTTTTCGCAACCCACAGGACCGTCGATGACAACCTGAAGGCCTTTGACAGCACAGAACGCATAGACAGCGCCCCAATACCCACCAGCCCGATCATGATCCATTACAAGCATCAGATCATCTCCTCGGCCTTGGCGGCGCGCGCCAGCTTGTCGAGCTTTTTCTGGTGCTGGGCTCGGTAATCGGGCCGCAGGTTCGGGCTGCCTTCCCAGACACCGGCAGTGTCGCCGTGGCCAACGCCTTCGAAAAAGGCGCGCATCTTGCCCATCCGGTCCTTGCCCGCAATGGCGGCATTGACGACCTGGCCAAGGCTTCCGGCGCCTGCCGGGCCCATCAGCGGACGGGCCGAGATCAGGTTGGTGAAGTAAAGCGCGGGAATACCCAGCTCTTTACCGCGCTGAACCACGGGTGTTGTCCCGATGGCCAGATCAGGCTTGATGCCTTCCATGGCCGACAGATCATCCTCGAGAGAGGCGCGATACTTGACCTTGACGCCCTTGGCCTCAAGCCATTCTGCATCAGCGGCCGACCAAGGTGTCTTGGGACAGGCTGTGCCTACGTAGGGAACATTCGCCCCGCTTTCGATCAGCAGGCGGGCGACCAGAAGTTCAGACCCTTCGTAGCCGGACAGCGTGATCGTCCCATTGATCGGAACCGCCGAAAGGGCGCCCCGGATCGCGGGGAGGAATGCGTTTTGCGCAGCGGCGACGCGGTCGGCAGGCAGGCCAAAGGCATCGCCGATCCCGGCCAGCCAGGCGGCAGTGCCATCATGCCCGACAGGGGCCGAGCCAATGATCGGACGGCCAGCGGCCTGAAACTCGCGGACCGACGCGGTATAGAAGGGGTGGATCGCGGCAACGGCACCGCAATCAAGGGCGGCATAAAGCTCGCGCCATTCGCGGGTCGGAACAACCGGCCCGGCGGCAAGGCCAAGCGGGGCCAGCATGGCGCCGATCATCATCGGGTCAGCCGGGAACATCTCGCCCAGAAGGGAAACTGTCGGACGATCGGACTTGCCGCCCTGCGGGGCAGCAACCGGACCGGCTTTGATCTCTTCACGGGCATAGGCCAGCATCGCACCGGCCAGCACATCCTTGGCCTCGGCGTGCGTCGGGATGCCAAAGCCGGGGACGTCGATGCCAACGATCCGAACGCCGTCAATCTCGCGTGGCAACAGGCGAAGCGGCACACCCGAGGCGGTTGGCACGCAAAGGTTGGTCACGACGATGGCGTCATACTTTGCCGGATCGGCCAGATCGTGGACGCTTTCACGGATGTCCTCGAACAGCTTGCCGGTGACAAGTGTTTCGGAATTGAACGGCACATAGCCAACCGACCGGCGGGCACCGTAGAAATGCGACACGAAGGTAAGGCCGTAAACGCAGCAGGCAGAGCCTGACAGAACCGTCGCCACCCGTTTCATCCGCAGGCCAACGCGCAAAGAGCCGAAGGCAGGGCACATGGACTGAGGCTGATCGTGGGGGCCGGTCGGATAGTCGGCGGCATAGCGGTCAAGGATCTCGGACTTGCCCGCGTTGCGGGCAGCGTCGGCCATCTCGCCTTTGGAATGGCAACCCATTCCATCAACCGGGGCGGTCGCCCCCTGAGCAGGAGCAACAGCAGCAGCTTCGGTCGCCGACTTCACGACAACCTTGCCATCGGCATCATAGCCGACTTCATAGCCTTCGCTCCCTGCACCGTCATGCATCGTAGTGCACTCCGGGCCTTGGGTTCACGTTCAATGGCGCGGTACGCAAAATGTCCTGGATCAGGCGGCGCAACTGCTCGGGGCTCGCCTTCTTGACGACTTGGTTGGCTTCGCGGGCTTCGTCAGACTCTTGATTACGCATCGTCATAGATCACCTCCAAAGACTCTTTTGGCTTGGCGTACTTGCCGCGCATGTCTTCGTCGTTTGCGGGAACCAGCTGGTAGTCACCGCCGGTATCCTTGGCGTCGAACAGCCCAAGAAGGCCGTCCTGATCCAGCGGCTTGGGGCGGACCGGCGGAGCGATGCCCACGGCCTCGGCAAGACCGGCGAACATCTCGCCCCACTGGCTCTGCATGGTGCCGACGATCTGGTAGTTCGCTGACTTCTTGCGCAGATCATCGTCCTGCGGAATCGCCGCCAGAACCGGGATATTGACCGCCTTGGCAAAGGCCTGCGCCTCACCGGTGCCGTCGTCCTTGTTGATGACAAGACCAGCGACGCCGACATTGCCGCCCAGCTTGCGGAAGTATTCCACGGCCGAGCAGACGTTGTTCGCGACATAAAGGGACTGAAGGTCGTTCGACCCTACAAGGATCACCTTTTGCGCCATGTCACGGGCGATGGGCAGACCAAAGCCGCCGCAGACCACGTCACCCAGAAAATCCAGAAGAACGTAGTCGAAATCCCAATCATGGAAGCCCAGCTTTTCCAGCAGCTCGAACCCGTGAATGATGCCACGTCCGCCACAGCCGCGACCGACTTCCGGCCCGCCAAGTTCCATTGCAAAGACGCCGCCCCGCTTGAAGCAGACATCGCCAATCTTGACCTCTTCACCGGCCAGCTTCTTCTTTGAAGATGTCTCGATAATCGTGGGGCAGGCCTTGCCGCCAAACAGAAGGGACGTGGTGTCAGACTTGGGATCGCAACCGATCAGCAGAACCCGCTTGCCCATCTCGGCCATCATGTGGCTGAGGTTGGCGAGGGTGAAAGACTTGCCGATGCCGCCCTTGCCATAGATGGCAATGATCTGGGTGTGCTTGGTCGGCTCGCCCTGCGGAACCTCGAGCGACGGCTCTTCGTTCGCTTCGTCGCGCAGACGCTGGTCGAAGTCCTTCAGGTTCGGGATCTCGTCTTTCATTGTACGTCCTTCCAGTCGAGAATCATCTTGAGACAGCCCAGATCGGAAAAGGCGGTGTCATAGGCTTCCGCAGCTGCGGTTGCCGGGCGTTCGTGGGTAATAAGGTCATGCAGGGACAGGGCCCCACTCTCGACCAGAGCGCGGGTTGCCATCATGTCGTCTGCGGCCCATTCGGCGGCGATGCGAAAGCGCGCCTCTTTCATGAAGGCAGGCGGAAAGGCAAAGCTAAGCGGTTCGGTGTAGAACCCAGCCAGGACGATTTCGCCACCTTTGGCCATGCGGCCGACAAGATCATTGAGCAGATCGGCACGGCCAGAGGCGTCATAGATCGACAGGTAGTCACGACGCGGATCGGCATCGGGATGAACGACCTCGTAGCCATCGGCACCGGCAGCCCGCGTCGGATCAATTTCCCAAACCGTCGGCGCAGGCGCGCCAGCCGCAATTGTCAACCGCGCAAGAAGTCGGCCCAGAACGCCGTGACCGATGATCAGGTCTGGAACAACCTTGCCCGGCCCCGCCATTGCGTGACGTGCTGTGGCGGCCAGTGCCAGCAGTGCGCCTTCGGCACCAAGGCCGGGGTCGATCCGGGTGACCCGGCTCGCCTTGGTCACAAGGCGCGCTGCGGCACCGCCAAAAAGGCCGTGCGCCCCGATGTAGCAGGATGCGCCGGGTACGAAGACCCGTGTTCCGACGCGAATGCCGGTATCGGCACCCGCCTCAACAACCTCACCAGCTGACTCGTAGCCGGGAACCAGCGGATAGCCCATGCCGGGGAACGGAGGCATCTTGCCGGACCAAAAAAGCTTTTCGGTCCCGGTCGAGATGCCGGAATGAGTAATCTCAACGACGAGGTCCTCAGACGTCGGTTCCATCAAGGCGACATCGCCCAGGCCAACCCGACCGGGAGCGCTAAGGATGACTGCCTTGGTTTCCAACGAACTTCCCCTCATCGTGTTTCTAAGCACGAGGCGCGACAGAGAGTCGCACACCGACCTTCATGTGTAAGTCTAGTCTGACAGTTGGCAGTGTCAATTGATTTAGACAGATAATGTGTCAATCTAGCCTGACAGCTTCAACGACCGAGGTGATAAAGGGTCGGGAACTCGGATGAGCCTTGACCTGTTCAAAGCCGGCCGACCTCAAAAGAACCATGATTTCCTCGGCCGAACGGGCACGCCCCGTTCGCATGGCCATACAGTAGAGCGCAAAGTAGGCGTCCCCTGCCCGTCCTGGTTTTGCACCACCGGTCATCGGTTCGGACACAATAATTCGACCACCCGAGGGCAAAGCGGTGTAAACTGCGGACAACAATCGTCCGACTGTCTCGTCGTTATGGTCGTAAAGGACCCGGACGAGGCTGATGATATCGAATCCCTGCGGCAGCGCCTGATCCCGAAAAGACCCCGCCACGATCTCAAGAGACCGGTCCGGGCCGGTGCCGGCGGCTGCAAGCGCATCGAACCTCTGACGCGCTTCGGGCACCACGGCGGGCAGATCGAACAGGGTCAGCGCAATGTCGGGGTGGGCTTCGGCCACAGCGGCCAGAAACGCACCTGTCCCACCACCAACATCCATCAGCCGATCGGCGTCCTTGAGGTTGATCACAGCCAGGGTATCGGCCGCGACAAGCTTTTGACTGTCCGCCATCAATTCTGAATAGCGTCGGGCCTGGTCGGGGTCGCTGGCAGCGCCGGCGCCAAAGACATAGGGCCAGAAATCGGCAAGCTCAGTCTCTGTTTCGCCACGGAAAAAGGCAACGGGATCAGAGAGGTCCCGATACAGGACCTCATGATGGCGGATCATCTCGGACAGGCCCGGAACACCAGCCAGTGCAGCCCCGCGTCGTGTCAACCCGTATGAGCCGGATCTGCGCTGCTTAAGCAGACCGATGGCGACGCTCGCGCGCAGCAGGACGTGCATTCGATGCAACGGGACCCGGGCACGGGATGCGAGGACCTCGGCGGTCGTATCGGCCTCCAGAAGCGTTGCAGGGATGTCGAACGAAACAAGCGCCTGAAGAATCTGGCTGTGACAGAACCCGGCAACAAGGTCGAACATGGCCTCGCCTTCAGCCCTGACAATGCGCCGGGTCAGTGGAAACCGGGCCGCCCAGGTCTGGAACCGCTCGGATGCTACAAGCCGGTTCATCCATCCGCCCGTCCGTTTGGAGGGGGTGGGAAGGGGTGAGGTTGCAGGAATATCAGTCATGAAATCAGTGGGCCTACTCACCCGGAACAGTCAGTCTGCGGCGGGCCGCAGCGGGAACCATGCGGTCGGCATAGGCCCGCACCATCTGGGCCAAAGCCGCTTCACCGGGACAGGCCGGGATCGAGGAAATCGCCCCTGCCAGGATGTCATCCAATCTTTGAACCGCGCCACGCACGCCAAGCAGGCTGACGGCATTGGGGCGACCATGCAGGTCGTCCTGTCCGGCGGGTTTGCCAAGCTCGCCTTCATCGCAAAGCGCGTCGCGCAGGTCGTCGGCAACCTGAAAGGCCTCGCCGATTCTTGCGCCCAACTCTTCCCAGGGTTCAGCGTCCTGACCCGCCGCAATGGCACCCATCTGGGTCGCTGCGATGAACAAGGCTCCGGTCTTGGATTGATGGTAGGCGGACAGGTCGATCTCGCTTTCGCTTTCCCAACCTTGTCCGGCACAAATGCCATAGGGCATCCCCGTCCTTCGCCCCAGAACCGAGATAAGGGCGATAGCGCGGGCCGGATCACTTACCCCCGCCCGGGCCAGAACCTCGAATCCCATCACGATCAGGCTGTCGCCGGTCAAGAGGGCCAGGGGTTCAGAGAACGCACGGTGCACGGCAGGCTTTCCCCGACGCAGGTCGGCATCGTCAAACATCGGCAGATCGTCGTGGACCAGGCTGGCACAGTGGATCAGCTCAAGCGCGACTGCTGCAGCATCCGTCAGCGCAGGCCGGTCATCGCCGCAAGCGCGCGCCACCGAAACCAGGATCGTCGGCCTGATCCGCGCACCCCCGGGGGTGACCGCATAGCCCAGCGCCGCAGCCAGACGCGCAGGGGCAATGCCCTTTTGTCCCAGCGAAATGGCAGCCGACATGGCGGCCTCGATCCGTTCCGAAGTGGACATCGCATTCTCCCAACGACATGGTCTGTTCTCGCTGTCAGAAAATTTGGACACCGAATGTGTCAATCAGACTGGACACTTTTCATCTTCGAGTCAACAATCGACGAGAGGAGACCCATATGAAAAGCGACCAGAACGCTCAGCACCACGTCGCCATCGTCGGTGCGGGAATTGGCGGCCTTGCTGCCGCGTTGCGACTTGCCGCGTCTGGTTGCGCTGTCACCGTCGTTGAGGCGCAGGCCGCACCCGGCGGCAAGATGCGAACAATTCCAAGCGTTGCCGGCCCGGTCGATGCCGGTCCAACCGTTCTAACCATGCGTCCAGTGTTTGAGGCCCTCTTTGCCGCCGCCGGGGAACGGCTGGAGGATCATCTAACGTTGACTCCCCTACCGATTCTGGCCCGCCATTACTGGCAGGACGGGGCGAGCCTTGACCTGATGGCCGACCGGGATCAAAGCGCCACAAATATTGCAGCCGCTTTCGGGTCCAGATCAGCGGCCGAGTTCAAGGCCTTTGCCAACCGGGCTGCCCGTCTGTTCGACGCCTTTGACGGGCCAATGATGCAGGCAGAGCGTCCATCACAATTGGGACTGGTCCGCAAAGTCGCCACCAACCCTGGCCTATTGCTCGATATGGCCCCGTGGAAAAGCCTGGCTGGACTGCTCAAGGGTGCGTTCAGCGACCCGCATCTGGCCCAGTTGTTCGGGCGCTATGCCACCTACGTCGGCGGCTCGCCCTACAGTGCACCTGCCCTTCTGTCGCTGATCGCAGACGCCGAGGCCCGAGGGGTCTGGGCGGTCGAAGGTGGTATGCACAAGCTCGCCCAGACACTCGAAATGCTGGCCAAGGCGCATGGGGCCGTGTTTCGCTACAGCGCAAGGGTCCAGCGGATCGAGATGCAGGGCGGGCGGGCGGCAGGGATCGCCACCACGTCAGGGCGCATCACTGCAGATGCCGTCCTGTTCAATGGTGATCCGCGCGCGCTGCATCGTGGCCTTTTGGGCGATGCCGGCCGCAACGCTGTGCCCAGCGCAAGTGTAAACCCACGCAGCCTTTCCGCATGGGTTCATGCTTTTGCCGCAACCCCGTCCGGACCGCCGCTTGCCTATCACACAGTGTTCTTCGGTAACGACCCGAAGGCCGAGTTCGACGCCCTGGCCCGAGGCGAACGCCCCAGCGACGCTACCCTTTACGTCTGTGCCCAGGACCGGGCGGGACCAGTGCCTCCGACGGGGCCAGAACGCTTTGAAATCATCTTGAACGGTGCACCCATCGGAGGGGCATCGCAACGCAGTGCCTTGCGGGGACCGACAGCCGAATCCGAGAGGGATATCGCCCAATGTCAGACACAGATCTTCGACCGGCTCGCAACCTTCGGGCTGAGCTTCGATCCGCGGCCAACGTCGACAGCCCTGACGACGCCGGAGGGCTTCGCCCGCCTGTTCCCGGCCAGCGGCGGTTCCCTGTACGGGCAGAGCCCGCATGGGCTGACGGCGGGTTTGAAACGTCCACTGGCGCGCACGGCAGTTCCGGGCCTGTACCTGTGCGGGGGCGGAGCCCATCCGGGGGCGGGAGTGCCAATGGCAACCCTCTCCGCGCGGCACGCGGCCGGGGCGATCTTGACGGACCTTGCTTTGCCCTCTCCGTCCCCCCGGATGGCTACGCCTGGTGGTATGTCGACGGGATCTCGGACGATGGGACCCGGGCCGTCTCGATCATCGGTTTCATAGGTTCAGTCTTTTCGCCCTGGTACAAATGGTCTGGTCGCAAGGACCCCGAGAATCACCTCTGTATCAACGTGGCGACCTATGGACCCGGCGGTCGCTTTGCCATGACGGACCGTGGCCGGTCGGCCCTTCGACAAACAAACGACACTTTCGAGGTCGGCCCCAGCAAGATGCACTGGACGGGCAAAGACCTCGTGATCGACATTGACGAGGTCAGCGGCCCGCCGATCATTTCGCGGATGCGGGGCCGGATCATCCTCAAACCCAAAGCCGTGACCAATGTTGAACTGCCATTGACCCCGGATGGCGCCCATATCTGGCGCCCCTTTGCACCAATGGCCGATATCGACGTGGCCCTTGAGGCACCGGGTTGGCAATGGTCCGGTCACGGCTACTTTGACGCCAACTTCGGGACCCGCGCCCTCGAGACGGATTTCCGGTTCTGGACCTGGGGACGCTACCCGCGCAAGGATGGGGCGATCTGCTTTTACGACGCGACGCGTCGGGACGGGTCAGAGCTTGAAACGGCCATCGCCTTTGATGCGGCAGGTCAGGCAACCACGGTCGCCGCCCCGCCCCGCACGGCGTTCAAACGATCGCTCTGGCAGGTCCGCCGCGAGACCCGGGCCGATCCGGGCCATATGCCCCGTCAGGTCCTGAACATGCTGGATGCCCCGTTCTACTCCCGCTCTGCCGTGAGCACCCGGATCGACGGCGAGGATGTGACCGGCGTGCACGAGGCGCTGGACCTGAACCGGTTCCGGTCACCCCTCCTCAAACCGATGCTCGCCGTTCGGGTACCCCGTCGACCGAAGTGGGTGTTTGCGGAGTAAGGTGGGTTTAAACCCACCTTACCGTCATTCCGCCGCCAGATCGGTGACCTGCGCCATGTGCAGGCGCCAGTAGGGCCCCTGCCGCATCAACAGTTCTGAATGACTGCCGATTTCGGAGATGGCACCGTCAACAACCACCGCGATCCGGTCCGCGGACCGGATGGTGGCCAGCCTGTGGGCAATGACCAGCACCGTACGGCCCTCGGCCAGGTCCGCCAAAGCCGCCTGAATCTTGCGCTCGGTCTCGGTATCCAGGGCAGAGGTTGCCTCGTCCAGGATCAGGATCGGCGGGTTGCGCAGGAAGATGCGCGCGATGGCGACCCGTTGCTTTTGCCCGCCCGACAGTTTTACCCCACGTTCGCCAATAACGGTGTCGAGGCCTTCGGGCAGACCCTCTAGCATCTCATCCAGCCGGGCGCGGTGGGCGGCGGCGAGGATCTCGTCCTCACTCGCTCCCAGTCGGCCATAGGCAATATTCTCACGCAGGGTACCGGCAAACAGGAACACGTCCTGGCTGACGATCCCGATCTGTCGGCGCAGGGAGGACACGGTCACATCGCGGATATCGTGACCATCGAGCGTGATCCGGCCCCCTACAACGTCGTAAAACCGGGGGACAAGGGCCAGCAGTGTGCTTTTGCCCGCGCCGGACGGGCCAACGAAGGCGAGGGTTTCACCGGCGCGGACGGTCAGGTCGATCCCCTTCAGGATCGGGCGACCAGAGGTGGCATAGGTGAACTGGACATCTTCAAACCCGATCTCGCCCCGGACGGCATCCAGTTCGACAGCGCCTTCGGCATCGACGATCTCGGGCACGGTTGCCAAAAACTCGCTATAGCGGCGAAATCCGGCGATGCCTTTGGGATAGGTCTCGATCACCGCCGCGATCTTTTCCAACGGCTGGTAGAATACATTGATCAACAGCAGAAATCCGACAAAGCCACCGACGGATAGGCTGCCCTGGGTGACGAACCAGGTGCCCAGAACAAGGATGACGACCTGAACCACCCGCACACCAAGAAAGTTGATGGCCAGCGTCGCGGCCATGATCCGGTAGGCGTCATGCTTGATCGACCGGTATTGGGCGTTGTCCTTGGCGAAAAGGGCGCGTTCATGATCCTCGTTGGCAAAGGCGCGCACGACCCGCGCGCCGCCCACGTTCTCTTCGATCCGGGCGTTGAAGGCGCCGATCCGACCGAACTGGTTTTGCCAGTTCAGGGTCATTTCCCCGCCATAGCGGATCACCAGCCACATGACCAAAGGCGCGATGGCGGCAGACACAGCGG
This sequence comes from Flavimaricola sp., assembly GCA_029255105.1. Lineage (GTDB taxonomy): Bacteria > Pseudomonadota > Alphaproteobacteria > Rhodobacterales > Rhodobacteraceae > Flavimaricola. The sequence goes on from JAQWWH010000064.1 coordinate 31,371, forward strand.
CCAGTTGCGGGTGGACCATGAACATCAGGATCAACGCACCGACAAAGGTCATGATCGCCACAAATAGGTCCTCGGGCCCGTGGTGGGCCACCTCTCCGATCTCTTCGAGGTCCTTCGTCAGGCGGGCCACGAGATGCCCGGTCTTTTGTTCGTCAAAGTAACCGACCGACAACTTTTGCAGGTGATCAAAGGCGCGGCGGCGCATCTCGGTCTCAATCGCGATGCCCAGGACGTGGCCCCAATAGGTGACCACAACCATCAGACCAGCCGTCACAAGGTAGACACCCAGCAAGCCAACAGAAGCCAGGATGATCAGCGACCAGTCACCCTGCGGAAGCAGGACATCGACGAAACCGGCCACCGCCAGAGGAAAGCCCAGCGCCAACAGACCGGCCAAAACCGCACAGCCAAAGTCCAGAAGGAACAGCCGACGGTGCGGGGCATAATAGGAAAAGAAGTCGCGCAACATCGGGGGTATCGTCCATTTGGGGGGTACCACGGGTCAAAACCAGAAAGGAGGCATTGAGTCCACCGTCATGAGACCGCCGTTCCACTGGTGGTCGCCCTTATTCTGCACGTAAGGTGGGTTCAAACCCACCTTACCAGAGTATGCCCTGATGATCCCCGTTTTTGATGGTCACAACGACTTCCTCCTCCGGCTGCTCGAAGCCCCAGACGAACGTGATGCGATCTGGAACAGCCCTGATGGGTCCGGCCATCTTGACCTTGCCCGCATGCGCAAGGGTGGCTTTGCCGGGGGCCTGTTCGCGATCTACATCCCGTCGCCGGCCGACGCCGACTTTGACGCGCTTGACGCTGGCATGGACCAACCGCCCTACGATCTGCCCTTGCCCGATCCGGTTGATCGGGCAACTGCCCTGCCCATAGCCCTTTCGATGGCCGGGCATCTGAAGGCCCTCGCCCGGTCACAGCCTGAAACCTTTCGGCTTTGCCGCTCAGTTACTGATATCGAGGGTTGCCTAGAGGACGGTACCATCGCCGCCGTCATGCATATGGAGGGGGCAGAGGCCATCGATCCGGACCTAGATGCGCTTTACCTGTTTCATGACATGGGGCTGAGGTCCCTGGGTCCGGTCTGGTCCAGACCAACCGTGTTCGGGCACGGGGTTCCGTTTCGGTTTCCCGGATCACCCGATACCGGCCCGGGACTGACCGACGCGGGCAAGCGGCTTGTGCGGGCCTGCAATGACCTTGGGATCATGCTCGATCTGTCGCATCTGAACAGCAAGGGTTTTGATGACGTGGCGGCCCTGAGGGACGCACCGCTGATCGCCACCCATTCAAACGCCCATGCCGTCACCCCGTCGACCCGAAACCTGACAGACCGTCAGTTGGCCATAATCCGGGAGAGCAACGGGATGGTCGGGCTGAATTTCGCGACGGTCTTCCTACGCTCTGACGGAAGGCAAGCGGCGGATTGTGGATGGGATCCGATCCTGCGCCATCTGGACTACCTGATCACTGCGCTGGGCGAAGATCGGGTGGGGTTCGGTTCGGACTTTGACGGGGCGACCGTGCCGGATGTGATCGGCGATGCATCCGGTCTGCCGGCCCTTCTTCAAAGGCTCGGCCAGCATGGCTATGACGAGCCGCTGTTGACCAAGCTTGCCCATGCCAACTGGCTTGCCGCCCTCAAGCGCAGTTGGAAGCAATAAGGCCACTTTGGGCATCGGCCCCGAAAGGCGTTCAAGACAAACAAGCCGGGTCAGTTCGTATCCGCGACGAGGTCCCCAAAGACTGTCGATGTCACGCTCCCGCCATTGGTGATCGTTCCATTGGCTGTCCCAATGATAGATGCGCCGCCTGCGCCGACAAAGTTGGCAGTGACCTCAAGATCCCAGATCGCCGCGTCAGTACCGTCGGAAAAAGAGCCGATGGCATTCGCGGTCAGGGTAGACCCGGTGATCTGGCCTTCTGTCAGCGTCAGCATTCCGTTCATCTCAACGTCATCGACCGTGTTGAAATTCTCCATCGTGCCCGTCATCGTGCCATCCGCGCCGTTTGTTCCAAACTCAGCACGAAGAGTCACGTCGGACATGATGTCGTAATCGGCGACACTGGTTGGCGCGGTATCATGCGAGAAACCAACAACGCCCGAATATGTCGCAAAGCCCGCCTCAGGCATCTGGTCGACCGGTGTCTGGCCAACTCGATTGTAGGTCCGAAAAAGGTCAAGGCTTTGGATGACCTGAGCGTCATAGATTGCGTCCAACGTGCCGCCTCCGCCAGACCCACCACCGGAATCGTCGCCAAACAGGGAACCGCAACCAGTCAGGCCGATACTTGCAGCGATAACCGCCACAAGCCCTTTCAGGGGATGTGTCATCATATTGCTCGCCTCATGTTTCGTGCCCTTTTTCGGGCCTCTGCTTCGTCCCGAAGGTGGCCCATGACGGCAGAAATTGCAACGCAAAGGAGGGTGGCGCCTGCAAACCGATGACATCCTGCAACGCCGTTAGCTCCCTAAAAAGGTCGAAGCGGGCGGACGTTGCAGGGCTGAACGGGTCAAACCTCGATCTTGCTGGGTTCGATCGGCTTCTGGTCTGGGTTCAGGCGCGCGATCTCAAGGTTCAGCGCCCCAGCCACGGTGACCCAGGTCAGATAGGGGACAAATGCGAGCCCTGCCCAGAAATCGAACTGGAAATGGGTCCAGGTCGCACCGGCGACAGCAAGCCAGAGGCCAGCCATGATAGGCAAAGCCCCCCGTAGCCTGCGCAGACCAAAAAAGACTGGGGTCCAAAGCGTGTTGAGCGCGATCTGAAGAGCCCAGAAGGCCATCGCATATTGGCTCCCCTCAATCGGGGCGACGCGGGCGGCGGCAAATGAGATCAGGACGTAGATCGAGGTCCAGGCAACCGGAAAGACCCAGTTTGGTGGGGTCCAGGACGGTTTTCTCAAGGCCTTGTACCATGGCCCGGTTGGAAACATCGCGCCTGTTGTGCCCGCAGCAAAGCAGGTCGCCAGAAAGATGGTAAATAGGGTCGGATCCATCACAAGGGTCTCCTTTCGGGATGACCCGATAGGAACTAAGCCTGTTGGCCCTCCGTTCCAAGCCCATTGTCAGATCGGACCTCGCGGGCCTTGAGATCGGCCAGAACGTCCAACAAGGCGCGGGTCCTGCCCGGGCTTGGTTTCTCATGGCCAGCCGCGGAAATCAGGTAGGCCGTTTCGGCAAGAGGTTTGGCATACAGGACCGCCGATCGCGGCATGATGGTCGAAGTCGCAGCCCGAACCGCTGCCTGTCCCATCCAGCCCACCTTTTGCAGCGTGCTGGTATGAGCTCTTTGCGTGATCGAATCGCAGCCCTGACGCCGCACCTCTGCCCCGATCCCTGCATAAATCAGTCGGGCGGCCCAAATTCCCATTCGCGAGGCGCGCGGAAGGGCAGAAATACCGGCCTCAGAGCGCAGGTAAAGCCGATCCGCCTCGAACAGCAACTTTGACGTCATGCGCAGAATTTCGCGGCGCGGTTGCGGTTCCGCAAGGAACGCGTCCGGATCGATATCTGCATCGTCGAACCATTCGGTCGGCAGATAGAGGCGGCCTTCGCGCGCGTCTTCGCCCACATCGCGGGCGATATTGGTCAGCTGCATCGCCACGCCAAGATCGCAGGCCCGGGCAAGCGCATCGGGATCACGAACCCGCATCAGCACGCACATCATCGCCCCGACAGCGCTGGCCACCCGCGAGGAATAGGCCCGTACGTCGGACAAGGTAGCATAGCGCCGGACCTGGGCGTCCCAGGCCAGCCCTTCAAGAAGGGCCTCAGGTAGGACGCGCGGCATATCGTATTCTTCGATCAGGGCCGCAAAGGCCCGATCTTCAGGCGCATTCCGCGGGGTGCCTGCATACGCCAGGTCAAGCCGTTCTTGCAGCGCCAGAACGGCAGCGGCCTTTTGACTGCCTTCGTCAACTTCGTCATCAGCAAGCCGGCAGAACGCATAGAGCGCCAGCGAAGGATCACGGACCGACGCAGGCAAAAGGCGGGATGCGGCATGAAAGGAAAGAGAGCCCGTGCGGATCACAGCCTCGCAATGAGACAGGTCCTCGGGCCGGATGCCAGTTGGCCTAGTCATTCCGCGGCCAGCCTTGTGACAATCGGCTCTTCAACCGGGGCGGGCGCATCAGGAACCATGCGGCCCAGAACCTTGGCGCTCGACACCACCCCGGGCAGCCCCGCCCCGGGATGCGTTCCCGCCCCGACAAGATAAAGCCCGCGGGCTTCTTCACTGACGTTATGCGGACGGAACCAGGCAGATTGCAGAATGCGCGGCTCAATCGAAAAGCCACAGCCATGAGGCGACAGATAGCGGTCGCGGAAATCCTCGGGCGTATAGATCATGGATGCCGAAAGGTGGTCCTGAAAGCCAGGGATCGTCTCCTCCAGAACCGCGGCGACCTTGGCCTGGTAGATCTTTGACATCTTCTGCCAGTCGACCGGGTTGTCGTGGCCAAGGTGAGGGACCGGTGAGAGCGCGTAGAAGGTATCATCGCCCTTCGGGGCAACGTTGGGGTCGGTGACCGAGGGCCGATGCAGATAAAGGCTCATGTCATCGGCGAGTTTGCCTTTGATGAAAATGTCGTTCAGCAGACCTTCATAGCGTGGCCCGCTCAGGATCGTGTGGTGGCCAACGTCCTTCCACATCTCGGCCGTGCCCATCGTGCCGAAGTACCAGACAAACAGGCCCATGGACCAACGGGTCTTGTCCAGCTTTTTTGTCGTCCAGCGCTTGCGGGGATGGTTCCGGAGAAGTCGGTCATAGGTAAATCCGGCGTCGGCGTTCGACACCACAAGCGGCGCGGCCAGCGTCGTTCCATCGGTCAAAAGAACGCCCTTGGCAGCGCCATCCTCGACCACGATCTCATCGACTGTGGTATTCAGGTGAACCTTCCCACCCTGACGTTCGACAACACCCTGCATGGCATCGGCAATGGCCTGAACCCCGCCGATGGCGTAGTGGACGCCGTATTCCTTCTCGAGGTGGCTGACGAGCGCGTAGATCGACGTCACATGCATGGGATCACCGCCAATGAACAGCGGGTGAAACGACAGTGCCATCTGCAGGCGGGGGTCCTTGACCCGTGACTTGGCCAGACCAAAGATCGACTTGTCAGCCCGCAAGAGGGCAAATTCCGGGATCACCTTTCCGGTGCTCCAGAACTTGTGCATCGGCTTGTCGACCATGCCCTCGAACCCCACAACGAACCGGCGGGCCGAGTCTTTGAGAAATCTTTTGTAGCCCTTCACATCCCGGGGGCTAAGCCGCGCGACCTCCTCGACCATGCGGTCGGTATCGCCGGTCGCGGCAAAGACGCTGCCATCGGGCCAGCGAATTTCGTAGAATGGGTCCAGCGGACGCAGGTCAACATCCTTGTGGAAGTCCTCACCGCATTCTGACCAAAGCTCTTCAAAAACCTGGGGCACGGTCACAATGGTCGGTCCCAGATCGAATCGATGGCCATTCTCGGTTACCGATGAGCCGCGCCCACCGGCACGGTCCAGACGGTCAATGACCGTAACGGCATATCCCTTAGCACCAAGCCGCATCGCTGCGGCCAATCCACCAAGGCCTGCACCAACAACGATGGCGTCATGTGGACGCGCGATAGGAAAGGTATGTGTCATCATGCCCAAACGATAGCGGTGTCAATCTAAGTTGACAATCTTAGAAATGGGCGGGAGTCCCTTCCAAAGTCCGGATCACCTTGGATAGGCTGGCTGCACCGGGGTCGGGTCATCGCAGCCAGTGCATCAACGCCCAACAAAGAAAACACGAAATCTGCGCGATTGATCCTGCCTCACGTGAATGAATTTGACTGCGACGCTAGCGCCTTTCCAAAACGGCAGCCATGTGTCAGGATAAGTTGACACTATTGGACTTTCTGACTCGTGACCCAGACCGTCAGCCTTTCGTTCTTTCGCTTTGCGGGCCTCGGTGCTCGCCTTTGGGCGTTGACCCAGATGGGGGCTGCACGGCTTCCTCTGGGCCGCACCCCGGACATCGGGTTCTGGAAGTTGTGTGGATCGGGCACCGGCGAAGGCTTTACCCCCGTTCCCAATACCGCCGTCTATGCGATCCTGGCCACATGGCCGGATGAGGCGACAGCGCGAGCACGGGTTGCAGAGGCAAAGGTCTTTGCCCGCTACCGCGCCAAGGCGGTCGAGGATTGGACGGTGTTCCTCACCCCAACTTCGTCTCGCGGACATTGGGCCGGAAAGACCCCGTTCAAAGTCGGGACCCCCGCGACCAACGGCCCCCTCGCTGCATTGACCCGGGCCACGGTCCGGCCTTCGATCGCCACGCGATTTTGGGGGCGCGTGCCCGATATCTCTGCCATGATCGGCAAGGATACGAACGTCGCCTTCAAGATCGGGATCGGAGAGGTGCCCTTGTTGCACCAGGTCACCTTTTCTATCTGGCCATCCGAGGCCGCTATGGCGGCCTTTGCCCGGACCGGACCACATGCCGAGGCGATCAAAGCCGTCCGCGAGGAAGGCTGGTTTCGCGAAGAACTTTACGCCCGTTTTGCCGTGCAGTCCGATATGGGCTCATGGGCCGGGCGCTCTCCACTTGATCGATTGAAAGACGCCGCATGAAACAACCCTTTCCCTTCTCAGCCATCGTCGGCCAGGCCGAAATGAAGCGGGCCATGATCCTCACGGCCATCGATCCCTCTATCGGGGGGGTTCTGGTCTTTGGGGATCGGGGAACCGGCAAATCCACAGCCGTGCGGGCGCTTGCCGCTCTTCTCCCCCCGATTACGGCCGTGAAGGGGTGTCCCATCAACTCGGAAACCCCGGCGGGGGTGCCTGAATGGGCCGGGATCACGACCAAGCAAACGCATGAGACCCCGACGCCCGTCGTGGATCTGCCCCTTGGCGTGACCGAAGACCGGGTGACAGGTGCGCTGGACATCGAACGGGCGCTGACCCGGGGGGAAAAGGCGTTCCAGCCCGGCCTTCTGGCACGCGCCAACCGAGGCTACCTTTATATCGACGAGGTCAACCTGCTGGAAGATCACATCGTCGACCTGCTGCTCGACGTAGCCCAGTCGGGCGAAAACGTGGTGGAACGAGAGGGCCTGTCGATCCGCCATCCGGCCCGTTTTGTGCTGGTCGGATCAGGCAACCCGGAAGAGGGCGAATTGCGGCCACAGCTGCTTGACCGGTTTGGCCTGTCGGTCGAAGTGGCCTCGCCCAAGGATATCGAGGAACGGATCGAGGTCATTCGCCGCCGCGATGCCTACGAGACCGAGTACACGACCTTTATGCTGCGCTGGCAGGCTGAGGATGCAACGATTCGCGACCAGATCCTGCGTTCGCGTCAAACCTTGAAAAAGCTGGGGACGACTGACGATTCCCTGCGCGACGTGGCCAAGCTGTGCCTTGCCTTGGGGTCGGACGGCCTGCGGGGCGAGCTGACGTTGCTCAAGGCCGCGCGTGCCTATGCTGCATGGCGCGATGACACGGCACTGACCCGTGGCCATGTGCGCGATGTTGCCGCCATGGCCCTGCGCCATCGTCTGCGGCGCGATCCACTGGACGAAGCCGGAAGCGGCGCCCGCGTCGGGCGGATCGTGGAGGAGGTTCTTGGCTGACCTCGCCACCCCCTTTGGCCGGGCGACAATCGCCCTTGCCTTGCTGGCGGTCGATCCAAAAGGGTTGGGCGGCATGGCCATACGCGCCCGCTCGGGTCCGGTGCGCGATGCCCTGACGGACATGTTTGGCGCCATCCCGCTGCCACGCACCCGGCTGCATCCGGCGGTGACGGATTCGGCGCTGTACGGTGGGTTGGATTTGTCAGCCACGCTATCGTCGGACCATTTCGTGACCGAACGCGGCCTGCTGGCCAACCCGTCGGCCCTGGTTTTGGCCATGGCCGAACGGACGACATCAGAGCTGGCCGCCCGGTTGGCCCTGACCCTGGACGAAGGGCGGGGGCATTGCCTGATTGCCCTTGATGAGGGCTCCGAAGACGACGAAACCCTCCCTGCCGCGTTGGCCGAGCGGATGGCATTTGCCATCGACCTGAACGATGTGCCTCTGGGCGACGTCACAGGCTTTGGTCCCGACGCAGAAGAGTTGGAGGACGCGCGCGCCATGCTCGCAACGGTTCAGACCGGACCCGAGGATCTGGGGCGGATCGTAGGCCTTTGTGCCGATTTTGGCGTTGGCTCTGGCCGGGGGGCCTTGTTTGCCCTGCGCGCCGCACGGGCGAATGCCGCACTTGAAGGAAGGTCCAAGATTACAGATGAGGATATCGCCACCGGATGCGCCCTTGTCCTGTCGCACCGGGCCACCCAATTCCCCGCCCCGCAAGAGGACGAAACTGAAGAGCCGCCGCCGGACCCCAAAGCCGAAAGCGATGACCCCGACGATCAGGATCAGGACAGCCTTGAGTTGCCGGACGAACTGCTGCTCGAGGCTGTCCGCGCCCTTATCCCCGACGACCTGCTTGCAAGGATCGCAGCCCAAAAGGCGCGACGTGGCAAGGGCAGCGGGACCGGGGCCAAGAAGAAGGGCAACCGACGGGGCAGGCCCCTGCCCTCACGGCCCGGTCGGCTGGGCGATGGCGCGCGGATCGACATCGTCGGCACCCTGCGGGCAGCGGCCCCCTGGCAGACCATCCGGGCCCAGGCCAGCCCCAAATCAGCGGGCCTATACATCCGCCCCTCGGACATACGCGTCAAACGGTACGAGGACCGGTCCGACCGGCTGTTGATCTTTGCGGTCGACGCTTCAGGCTCTGCCGCACTGGCCCGACTGGCCGAGGCAAAGGGCGCGGTCGAATTGCTGTTGGCACAGGCCTACGCCCGGCGCGATCATGTGGCACTTGTCGCGTTCCGGGGCACTGTTGCAGAGGTTCTTCTCCCGCCGACACGCAGCCTTGTGCAAACCAAACGGCGTTTGGCCAGCCTGCCCGGAGGCGGCGGGACCCCTCTGGCCGCCGGTCTGCAAGCCGCGCTGCACATGGCAGATCAGGCGGGGCGGCGCGGGCTGACACCGACCCTTGCCCTGCTGACCGATGGACGGGCCAATATCGCCCTAGACGGCACAGCGAACCGCCCACTTGCTGCAGAAGACGCCCAGCGCGTTGCCCGTGGATTGCGCATGGCAGGGCTGGACGGGGTTGTCATCGACACCGGAAACCGGCCCGAAAAGGCACTTGAAAGCCTCGCCCAGACGCTAGGCGCGGCCTACCTGCCCCTGCCCCGTGCCAATGCCGAACGGCTGTCGCAGGCCGTTTCTGACGTTTTGGGCTAGGCTGTGCGCTGGCCACAGGACGCCGAGGGCTGGCCCCTGCGCGAACATTCGCGCATGCAACTGCTGCGCCCCCACCGCTGGCACATTCAGGAGGCCGGGGAAGGCAAGACCCTGATCCTGATCCACGGAGCGGGCGGTGCCACCCAAAGCTGGAGGGGTCTGTTCCCGCTGCTGGCCCAATCCTATCACGTCGTATCCATCGACCTGCCCGGACAGGGGCTGACCCAAGCCGGATCGCGCAGCCGCTATGGGCTGGATGCGATGGCAGAGGATGTGTTGGCCCTGATCCGTGACAACGGCTGGACCCCCCGCACCCTCATTGGACATTCGGCTGGCGGCGCCATTGCCCTGCGCCTCGCCGAATTGGGTGCGGTTCCGGATGGCTGCGTGATCGGGCTGAACCCAGCCCTCAGCAACTTCAAAGGGGTCGCGGGCTGGTTGTTTCCCATGCTGGCCAAGGTCTTGGCCCTGAACCCGTTTTCGGCAAGCCTGTTTACGGCAGCAGCCTCCGAATCCAGCGTGCGAAACCTGATCAAGGGGACAGGGTCAAAGCTTGATGAAGAGGGGATAGCCCTTTACCGCAAGCTGGCGACGGACCGGACCCATGTGGACGCGACCCTTGCCATGATGGCGCAATGGTCGCTGGATGGGCTGCTAAGCCGGCTTGGCGAGATCGCTTGCCCGGTTCACCTGATCGTCGGGACCAACGATCTGGCGGTCCCCCCAAAGACAAGCCGTGACGCCGCCCGCATCCTGCCCAATGCAACGGTGGTCGAGCTGCCCGGCCTTGGGCATCTGGCACACGAAGAGGACCCCGGCCAGATCGCAGACCTGATCCACACGATCCTGCAGGGCTGAAATCCCGCCAAGGCTGGTATGATACGCCCCGTCACCCTATCTCTGGCCTGCCTGAACATTGACAAGCGGCGCAGACTCAAGCCACTCGGTCCCCAATGCATCCGTCCCTTGTCCTGAAGAAGAAAGCACAGCATGGCCAATCACCTTTATCACGGCGATCTACCCGATGGCCTGAACCTTGGGCCCATCGTCGCGATTGATTGCGAAACCATGGGGCTGAACCCGCACCGGGACCGGCTGTGCCTGATCCAGATGTCGGGCGGCGATGGTGAGTGTCATCTTGTTCAGGTGGCCATCGGGCAGACCGAGGCGCCGAACCTTTGCGCTATGCTGACAGACCCAAACGTCCTCAAGCTGTTTCACTTTGGCCGGTTCGACATTGCCGCCCTTTACAATGCCTTCGGGGCGTTGGCGGCACCGGTCTACTGCACCAAGATCGCGTCCAAACTTGTCCGGACCTTCACCGACCGGCACGGGCTGAAGTACCTTTTGAACGATCTCTGCGGTGTCGACATCTCAAAGCATCAGCAGCAAAGCGATTGGGGCGCCAAAACCCTGACAGCGGCGCAGCTTGACTACGCGGCATCGGATGTCCTGTACCTGCACAAGCTGCGTCTTGCGCTAGACGCCATGCTCGCCCGCGAAGGCCGCACTGAAATGGCACAGGCCTGTTTCGAGTTCCTGCCTACCCGATCCAAGCTGGATCTGGCGGGCTGGCCCGAAATAGACATTTTCGCGCATTGATGGACAGGCAAGGGAACCTTTACTCTCACTTCGTGGCGGGGCTGAAAGTGCTTTTGCCGCTGGGTGCCCTTGCCCTTTTGTCGACCATGTTTCTCTTTGCCAACGGACCGGAGCCAGACCCTGCGATCCCTTTCGCCGAGATCGAGGCGATTGCCATCGACCCAAGGATCGGCGATCCGCACTTTGCCGGGATTGCTGACGACGGCTCTGTCATTTCGATCAACGCCAACGAGATCAGGCCCGATCTTGGTCAGCGGGATTCGTTCAGCGTCAACACCATACGGGCGATCATCGACGCGACCGATGGGAGCCGGGTCGAGATTACAGCCGGACAAGGGCAGATCGAACCGCGTAGCAAGATCGCCCGTCTGACAGGCCTTGCCCGCGTCACAACCTCAAGCGGCTATGTCCTGGAAACCGCAGGCCTTGTCGCTGACCTCAACAGCGGAACCGTGACTTCGATGGGCGCGCTTGAGGCGCAGGCACCTTACGGAGAATTCAGTGCCGGCGGTCTCGTGCTCTCGACCTCCCAGTCAGGGGAGGGATCGCAGATGGTTTTCAATGGCGGTGTCCGCCTGCTATACCAACCCCAACCATAAGGACCTATGACCGTGATGTTGCCTCGTCTGCCCGCGCTTGCCCTTCTGGTGCTGATCCCGTTTCAGGCCGCCGCGCAAACCAACATCGCCTTGGGCGGAATCACCGCTGATCCCACCGCTCCGGTCGAGATTACGGCCGATCAGTTGACTGTCGATCAGGACAGCCGAAGTGCCACCTTCAGCGGCAGCGTCCTGATCGGGCAGGGGAGCCTGCGGGTTTCGGCCGAAACGGTCGAGGTTGTCTATGACGAACTGACCGGCCAGATCGCAAGATTGACAGCATCGGGCGGCGTGACCTTTGCCACCGAGACCGAGGCGGCAGAGGCCCAGAATGCCGTCTACGACCTTGTCGCCAGAGAGTTGACACTGACTGGCGATGTCCTTTTGACCCAAGGGAACAGCGCCCTGTCAGCCGAAAGCATGGTCGTGAACCTTCAGACAGGGACAGCCCGCATGGATGGCCGGGTCAGAACGGTGTTCGAGCAAGGGGCCAACTGATGGCCGACCAGAACACGACGCTTACAGTGCGCGAAGGCCAGGCGGGCCTAAGGGTCAACAACCTTTCCAAAAGCTATCGCAAGAGGCCGGTGATCCGCGACGTCAGCCTGTCGCTTGACCGAGGCGAAGTTGTCGCCCTGCTTGGCCCCAACGGATCGGGCAAGACGACCTGCTTTTATGCCATCGCAGGGCTGGTGATGCCAGAAGGCGGCCAGGTGATGGTCGATGGCCGCGACGCGACTTTGCTACCGATGTATCGCAGGGCGCGGCTTGGTATCGGCTACCTTCCCCAGGAAATGTCGATCTTTCGCGGACTTTCGGTTGAAAACAACATCCTGTCGATTCTTGAGATTGCCGAACCAGATCACAGCACCCGGCGCGAGCGGCTGGAAGAACTGTTGTCCGAATTCGCCATCGAGCATCTGCGTCGTGCGCCTGCGCTTGCCCTGTCGGGCGGTGAACGGCGCCGGGTCGAGATTGCCCGATGCCTCGCCGCCGGGCCAAGGTATGTCCTGCTGGACGAACCATTCGCTGGCGTCGATCCAATCGCGGTTGGCGAAATCAGATCGCTGGTATCCGACCTGAGCGACCGGGGCATTGGCGTGCTGATCACCGATCACAATGTGCGCGAGACCCTCGAAATCGTAGATCGCGCCTATATCCTGCACGACGGCAAGGTCCTGATGTCCGGCACCGCGGATGAGGTGATCCGCGATGAGAACGTGCGCAGGGTATATCTGGGGCAGACCTTTCGTGTGAACTGACTGTTGCCAAAAACAACCTGCACAGGATCATTGACAACTACGGGTCGTGTAAGGCGAAATGGAGGGGATGAGAGTCATTGGTCATCCTTGCCAAAAGAACCTGCCGGGCGTCTTTGTCCGATCTCCTAAAGCACTGACCGAATATACCAATTCATCAATTCCCATCGCTGCGACTCATCTGCGACCAAAGCAATTTGCTTTGCCGTCATGAATCCTTGCGACTAACTGAAGAGGAAACGAGATGCGCTACCAGATCAGCGGAAAGCAAATCGACATCGGTGAGGCCCTCCAAACCCACGTCAAGACAGAGTTGGGCGAAACTGTCGACAAGTATGCCGGTCGGCCAACCGAAGCCTATGTCGTCTTTTCCCGTAGCGGGCATGAGTACGTCTGCGAAACGGTAGTGCACTTGTCCACGGGCCTGACGGCTCAGGCGACGGGCCGGGCCAATGAAATCTATGCTGCTTTCGATGCCGGGTGCGAAAAAATGGGCAAACAGCTGCGCCGCTACAAGCGACGGTTGAAGGACCACCACAAGGCCCGACCAGACCCGGTTGAACTTTCGGACGCAGGCTCGTATATCCTCGCCGCAACACAGGACGAGGACGAGTCCGGGGCAGCCCCCGATAGCCCGATCATCGTTGCGGAGTTACAAGCAAAGATCCCCTCCCTGTCGGTGGGGGAAGCGGTGATGCAGATGGAATTGGCACACGCGCCGGTTCTTGTATTCCGCAATGAGAAGAGCAGCGAGATCAACGTCGTCTATAGGCGAGAAGACGGAAACATCGGCTGGATTGATCCAAGGGCAGCCGGCTAACCGGGTGACAAGAGCAGACAGGACCTCGACGACATGCAACTGGCTGACATTCTCAAGGTCGACAGCGTAAAGCTTGTTGGCGCCACGAGCAGCAAGAAGCGCCTGTTTCACGACCTCGCAGACATGGCCGAGTCCATTTATGGCCTGAACCAGTCTACAGTTGTCGATGCTTTGATGGAACGTGAGGCCCTTGGGCCAACCGGTGTGGGACAGGGTGTTGCCCTGCCCCACGCGCGGCTTGCCAACATCGACAACGTCTGCGGGCTTTTCATACGGCTGGAACGTCCACTTGATTTCGATTCGGTTGATCGTCAGCCTGTCGATCTTGTGTTTGCCCTTTTTGCCCCGGCGGATGCTGGGGTGAATCACCTCAAGGCGCTTGCCCTGGTGTCCAGGACCCTGCGTGACGCCAATATCAGGGCCAAGCTGCGGGCCAACGACGATCCTGCAACATTGCACACGATCCTGACGGACACGACCGCTATTCAGGCAGCCTGATACCGGTTGTCGCCCACGTCAGGTCCAGTTGCCAAATCCGAATACTTCGTAGTCCCTCGGGTATGCATCCCGAGCCGCACCCTCAAGTGCCGGATCATAGATCCCTTCAAGGACAGACCTGTGGGGATCCGTCGAAGCGGTGAGTGCTGGGGCATCGGGCCGGCCTACCTGCTCTGCCAGTCGGAAAAGATCTTTCGCCAGTGTCTGTTCGCGAAGGATCATGTCGGGTGGGGCAAAACCTGCAAACCCCTGCAATAGGACCAGTTGGCTTGCCCATGCGGGATCAATGCGAAGGTGGGTCTGACCATTCAGGTTCGCCTTCACAAAAGTCAAAAAGACGCCAAAGGCCGCGCGGTGCGCCGCGAGATCGTAGTCATCCCCAATCGCCCCCTCTGGCAGTGGTAGCGCGAACGACCGGCGCAGGCTCTGGCGCATCTCTGTAAAGGCACCGGGCCCATCGACCGGCAGGATATGGTCGCAGAAGGCTCCATGGGCGCGCGCCAGGGGGTGGCGCAAAACGGTAAAGCTGCGATGCCCGGGATGTTGCGTCATCCAGGTTCGCAAGGTCTTGTTGGTGAACCTGTCCCGCACATCTGCGCCATCGAGGGCTGCCAACCAATCAGCCACCGCCTTTTCCGGGCCAGAACGTACAGGCAGATACAGCAGCGGGGTTTTCGAGGCGGCAAGGTACGTCGGGATAGCGGGTCCGCGTCTTGGCTCGAAATTCGGGGTTCGGGTCAGGTTGAACCGATCAAGGCGGGCGAGCGCATCAACCATTTCGTCATAGTTGGCGACCTTAGAGTCGAGCGGTTCGGGGTTCTGTTTCTTGAGCTTTTTGTCGAGCCCTTCGATCCGGGCGGGTATGTCTAGCCAGGCCGCTAGTCCGTTCATGACCTCAAGGTCCTGGATGTCTTCATAGTCGACATAGAACGCCGTCTGGCCAGAGCGTTGGAGCGCACCCATGATCCGCACCTGAAAGCCTTGCAAAGCGTCCAGATGGCGGGTGAATTCGGCGGCGTTGAACCGGACAGCCTGGGATTTGGCATGGGTGACATTGGTCAGTTTCCACTGGCCGGTCGCCGACGCGATCTTGCGGCTGACATAGCTGTCGATCGGGTTCCGGGTCAGTACGATCTTGGCGCAGCGTTTGTCGGCGAGGCACTGATCCAGGACGCGAGGATCGTGGTCATTAAAAAAGCGGAACCCGGCGATCACCCCCGGACGGCCCATGCTTTCGGCCTTGATGCGATCAAGCAGAATGGTCGGGTTGGCATCGCGCGCCGACTGCGACACGCCAAGGATTTCGGTCTTGTCGGGATAGCCGATGAAATGGGGATTGAACGCCTCTCCCAGGCAGGACACCCCGTCAAAGGCATTCAGGTTCGATTCCAGGAAATTTGAACCTGTCCGCATTTCGGCAAACACGATGAAATAGTCGAACCGGGCCATGTTCTACTTTACCAGATAAGGTTTGCGGGGGGCAGGGGGCTGGTTCTTCAGCGGGGGCTCCACCGGAAAATCACCCATCAGATAGGGGTGCATCCCCTGGTTCTTGAGGTTTTGTAGAAACTGGCCAAAGCCAGTCAGATCGACCATGCGCGGCACCTCGGCAAGGCGGCGGGGCCCCTTGGTGCCGATCTGGTCGACCACGCTCTGCAAAGCCTCCATAGGGCTTTCGACAAACTCTGCCATCGTCCAGATGCGAACCCGCGCTTTGGCATAGGGTGAGCGGAGGGCGCGCAGGTGTTCAGATTCGATCCGCTGCAGTTGCGCGGCCTCGGCCCGCAATTCCGCGAAATTGCGGTTCAACTGGAACAGCGGCACAGCCCAGGCCCCCGATATGACCGAGATCTGGGCATTCGGGTCTTTGGCGATGTCCCAGCTGATGCCCTGTTGGTCCATCGGACCAAACTGAAAGCATTGCCGCTCGCCCCTAGTGTTCCAGATCAGGTTTGTCAGGAACATGCGGGGATTGGCGTCCCGCAACGCCGAGCTGTCGGACATGGACCCCGTGAACGTGGTTTGTCCCGCCTCGAACATAACGCGATCAGGGGCGTAGAGATGTCCGTGAACCTTGGCGCCGGTCGCGCGCGAGAGCCAGGCCTCAAAGTCCTCGAAAAGCTCAGTAAACCCCTCAAACACAGAATAGGGGGCAGCAGTCACACCGTTTTCCCAGTTTTCGTTGGGAAATCGGCTTTGCATGTAAAGGCCGGTACGACCCCGGGTCCGCCGTTCGACTGCCTTCGAAAACACCCGGTCGATCTTCCCCGGATTAGGCTCTGCCTCGGCCACGCTGCGGCCATCCGGGTTTAGGAACGCCTCGTAAATGCGATCCGCGTGGGGCCAGATCTTGCGGGCCACGAAACAGTCGGACCGGCGCAGCAACTGGAGGTGGTCGTCGTAGAAGATGTGCGGTTTGCCCTGAAAGTCGAATTTGCACAATGTCAGGGACCGGCTTTCGACATGCTGGGAATAGAGCCTCGTCAAAGACTGAAAGTAGCTTTCGTCCGGTATCCAGACCTTGCGAAAATAGTCGTCGTAGATCTTGCGATCCGGGTCCTCAAGAATGGCCGAAAGCGTGCGACGGGTCAGGCACCACCATTGGGAGCCCATATGGGGCACAAGGCCGGGTGGGATCCTTCGGTGCATCTTGAAGCGTCGTTGAAGGCTGACGTATCGGTCAAACAGACGCCGATGCCGTTTCCACGAAAACGGAAAGCGCAGGGTAAACCGTTCTTCCGACAGGCCGCCCACGGTCCAGGGAACGTCGGCCGTTGTCGCGCTTTCGATAAAGTCCGTCATCGGGCGGGCATCAAGATAACGCTTCAACTCTTGCGGCGGTCGCAATGGCAGGCAGGCGCCAGAGGCGAGGTAGACGTGCCGGACCTGCGGAAATGTCCTGAGCATCAGCTCACTCGCCGCCTGACTGGCCGCTACGATGCCCCAGGTCCCCCATTCGCAGCGATGCCGGGTTGAAAACAAGACCGTCGGAAGGTCGGCAAGGGAGTCTACAAAGGCATCGTAGATCGCTCGCTCAACCGTCTTGTCCACGTGGACAACGACTGGGCAGTCGGCGGCAACCCAATGGCGGATTACCTGCTCTGCCCGGTCGAGCGCGGTGTGAACCAGCATCACGATCCCGACGGTCATGCCCAGTTGCCCTTGGACATGAGCCCCAGAATCTCAAGCTGGCGCCAATTGATATACTTCTCACTCCACTTGCACCAAAGATCGGGGTCGTCGATCGGGCCAGTCGCATAGGCCCTGTATTCATGGCTATTGGCGTAGTGCTGTTTGCGTGCCAGCTCCTCTTCTGCCTTCTTGCCGAAGGTATCGAGGAACTTGGTATGAAGAAGCACGCCCGAGGCCTTTTCGCCCCCCCACTCATCGTAGACGAGATTAAGCCCGCGCGGCAAAAGCATGTGGGTCGAGCTGACGTAGGTATAGTGCTTGTCCCATTTGACCAAAGGGATCTTGTTCAGCGCGGGCGCCCGCTCGGGTTCATCAGCAAAGAACTTGCGGGCCCGTGGTCCGCCCTGAATCCACAGGTTCCCGAAGCGGCCATTTCGCGAGATGGTGTAGTTCCCCGCATCAAACCAACACGCCAGATCCAGAGGATCAGCCCCACGCTCGTACCGCGCGTCTTCAAGGCGGCCCTTGGGGTACATGTCCAACAGCATTGCCCCGAATGACTTGATCGACGACGCGTCAAGCCAATCGGTCAGCGCCCGAATGGGGCGGGTGTCGCAAAAGGGGTAAACCAACAACTCGTCAGGATCGACGACAAGGCACCAGTGGTTGTGCCCATGGCGCATCTGCAGCCAGTTGATCCAGTCCACCCCGAAACGCGCCCGCTTATAGCTGCCTGTCGTGCTCCAGAGCGACACGTCGGGCTGTTGGGCGAGGAATTCCCTGCCGCCATCGTCACTGTCGTTGTCGACCATGAAAAAGTGACTGACCCCGATCCGGCGGTAGTAGTCCAAGAAATAGGGAAGGCGAACATTCTCGTTCCGGAAGGTGGAAAACACGAGGATGTCGTCGGGTTGCACTCCGGCAGAGTTGTCGGAGACAACACTTAGCTGACGCGCCTTGCGGCGCGCGCGGATGCGCCACCTCTTGCGCTGTAGCCTCAGCCCATATGACTGGAAGAACCCCAAACACGTTTCCTCATCGCACCAGTGATCGGGCGGCCTTGGACCTTAATATCATGTCACGCTTAACACGGCCTTGAAATGATCGTCCCACTTGGGGGGGTCAAAGGCCGGTCCTGCGATAGATGCTCGTGGTCTTAGCGCCATTGCCTCAATCTTCTTGATCCATTGATAACAATCTGTCGGCGACAGGTAAACGGCATGCTGGCCGAGCACCTCGTGACAGATGGCAAGATCGCCACAAATCACCGGTACGCCCAGCGCAGCAGCCTCGATCAGCGGCAAGCCAAACCCCTCGCTAAGGGACGGGAACACCAGGGCCTGCGCACCCTGCAAGAGTGCGGCGACCCCTGCGTCGGACAGGCCGGGCAATTCGACGACCCCATTGATCCCTTTGTCGAGGCGGGCAAAAACCTCGTCATTGCGCCAGCCCCTTCTGCCGCAGAAGTACAAATTCGGCCGCTGAAGGCCCATCGCATCCCATGCATCCAAAAGCAGGGCGTGGTTCTTGCGCGGCTCAATCGTACCCAAGGCGACGAAATATGGTGTCTGCAAGTCCAGCCCGGCCGGCAAATCCGCAGGGTCCGGCTGAACCGGTGTGTGTCCCAGATGGAAGGCCAGAACCTTGGGGCGGGCCTCGGGGCCGATGTGGCGCAAAACATCCGCCCGGCTGACCTGTGAAGGGCAGATAACCAGATCGGCATGGCGGGCGACGCGGTCCAGCTTGACCGCGAACTGTTCAACTGTGCCGGCGCGCTGCATATCGGGCAGATCAAGGGGGATTGTGTCGTGGATCATGACCGTAATCCGCGACCCTGGGACGGTGCGGATGGCCCGAAACATCCTGTCGGTGATATTGCTGTGTCCAACGTTGAGATAGGCCATCCCAGCCGGCAGGCCGCGTTGCAGGAGGGTCGGCAGTCTCAACCCCGTCGAACGCCCCACGGCAAGCGAACGGGCGAGGCTTTGCCCCGCCTGACGCCGGTGATCCAAACGATAAGAGAGACGGGACAAGAGGTCAGGTTGGCCCCAGCTGTCAGTCGTCGCGGCCTTGGTGATGGCGACGACACCTTGCCGATCCAACAAGAGGTAGCCCAAAGACGTTTTGACAAGACCCCAAAGCGGGACCGGGTCCGCCGAAAGGGCCTGTGCATAGGCTAGTTCTACCCGGTCAACGCCGGTAAGCCCCCGCCCAGACCGCGATACAAGGCGAGAGAGATCAAGAAGTCGGGCAGAAGGCGTCGGTTCCGTCATCGGCCCTCAGGACATCGCCTATTGCGCGGCGTTTCGCATTGCCACCATGTCGTGCAGATACTGGCCAAATTCCTCGCAAAGTTCTGGACGGGCCAGACCGAACGAAACGGTTGCTTGCAGGAAACCCGCCTTAGAACCACAGTCAAAACGCTCTCCCCGGAACCGATACCCAAAGACATTGTTCCCCTGAGCGGTCTCAGCGGCGATCGCGTCGGTCAGTTGCAATTCGCCACCTGCGCTCGGCTTTATCGAGTTGAGGTTCTTGAGAATGTTTGGCGTCAGGATGTAGCGGCCGATGACAGCAAGGTTAGATGGTGCTTCGTGCACTGGCGGTTTTTCGACCATGCCTTTGATCTTGACGATGGACCCCATGTCCTCTTCGATATCAAGGACACCGTAAGAAGACACCTTCGAGCCGGGGACCTCCATTGCGGCGACCATGCATCCCCCAGTTTCGGCGTGCGCCTCAACCATCTGTTGCAAGCAGGGCTTTTCCGCCGCGATCACGTCATCAGGGAGCATGACGGCAAAAGGCTCATCACCGATCAGGCGGCGGGCACACCAGACTGCGTGGCCAAGGCCCAGCGCCTTGTGCTGGCGGATATAGGCAATCGCACCGCTATCCATGTTGGTCGTCTTGAGAATCTCTAAGAGCTCGTCCTTGCCATCCTTGCGCAGCTTTGATTCAAGCTCGGGGGCGAGGTCAAAGTAGTCTTCGAGGGCAGACTTGCCGCGGGCCGTCACAAAGATGAACTCCTTGATACCGGCGGCGCGGGCTTCATCAATGGCGTATTGGATCAGCGGCCGGTCCACTAAGGTCATGATTTCCTTTGGCACAGACTTTGTGGCTGGCAAGAAACGGGTTCCTAGTCCAGCGACAGGGAAAACTGCTTTTGTTACACGTTTCTTCATGACTTATCCTTCACAACCACTGGCAACGTTCTATCACCATCGGGCCTGAACGGTACCACGCTTAGACAAAAAGAACTTGGCGAAATGCCGGGGAGAACGCCCTGGGCTCACTAATATCCCCCCTGGCTAAACTAATTAAAGTATATTTGGGGTATTTGACGAAAATTAGTCACGTTTTCGACTTCTGCTTGAAGCCTTGATGAGAAGTTCCAAAAACGTATCACGCGCTGGTCTCTCTTTGAGGCCCCGAACAATCCACCCCGCTGCAGCCAGTAGCCCTGCGGGGTAAAACGGATCGAATGCCTGCGTATCGTGGGACTGAAGACAAACAGGCTGACATGATACCCCCCCGCGACAGCCGCCAGCGTTTTCCGATGGGCAGAGCGGCGCTGCCAAGGGCGGCACCCATGGATCACGTGTCCCTTGTGCGTCGTCGGCGTAAATTTCTGGAATGAAACGGCTGGTTGACCAAGCGGCGTCAGCCCAATCGGCTTGCGCGTCTGCCCATCCCGCCAACCTGCATCAAAAGTTGCAAGAATGCGGCCCACATCCTCTGGCCCGATCCGTCCCGCCACCATATGGCCCAGAAGCCGCTTTCGCTGCCGATCCCGCTCTGATTGCCGGATGGTGTCGTGATCCAACCCGGCACCATGTCGCAGGACAAAGGCGACGAGGCTTGCCCCGATCTCGAACAGGTCCAGCGGAACGCGGTCCCCTCTGCGGCGGCGGCTTGCCGCAAACCCGTGGTGGACCTGCGCCATCGGGACGATTGCGGTCAGACAATCTTTGGCCGCGAGGCGCATGTTGACGTCAGTTTCATCCAGATAAAAGTGGTAAGCAGGGTCAAAGCCACCCAAATCGGCCAGGACTTGGCGGCGAAAGGCCATGTTGGTGCCCTCCGTCTTGATCGCACGTCCCCGCACCCCGCGACGCAGCAAGACTTGATCAGTGTCGACATTCAACTCTGCCGCAGTGCCATCTGCAAAAGCCTCGCGGGCGCGCCATTGAAAGCTGATACCGTTGCGCCCCCGGACAAAGCCCCCTGCCGCTGCGACCTCTGGATCGGCAAAAGGGGCGGTCAGGGCAGCAAGCCAGGTCGGTTCGGGCACCGCATCATCGTCAATGAACGCAACAACCTCGCCCGCTGCCCGTTCGATCCCAAGATTTCGAGCGATCGAGATATTGGGGACGTCACAGGACACCATCTTCACCCGATCGCCCCATCCAGCAGCCAAAGTCGCGGCAAGGCCATCAGGATCGGCGACCACGACGATTTCAAAGTTGGGATGGATCAGCTGACCCAGCCCCGTCAGACAAAGTGTCAGCGCCTCGGGCCGGCCCCGGCTCACGACGACGACGCTGACTGACGATGCGATCATGGCAGGGCGCGCACCAGCCTATCCGGCTAAGCTGGCTTGAGCGTGACGCCCGGAGCGAGGGCAATGAAGAACGGGTTCTCAAAACCGTTCTTGCCGTAGGTCAGCGGGGTATGATCATCGAACCGCACGACCTGACCACCGGCACCGGCAAGAACGGCGTGGCCTGCCGCCGTATCCCATTCCATGGTCCGACCCAGGCGTGGATAGAGGTCAGCCTCGCCGGTCGCGACCAGACAGAACTTCAACGACGATCCCGCGCTTGTCATGTCGCGGACGCCATATCTGGCGATGTAGTCATCGGTAGCCTGATCCCTGTGGGACTTTGACGCCACCACCATCAGTGCCTCATTGTCGGGCGATGCGCTGACCGAAATGGGGAAGGTGACGCCGACGGCATCCTTTTCCAACTGTCCGGTCTCTTCTACGGATTGACCGACTGCGTTGGTATAAAACAGGCGTCCTTTCGCGGGCGCATAGACGACACCCCGGATCGGGACCCCGTCGACGACATAGGCGATGTTGACGGTAAAGTCGCCCCGGCGCTGCACGAACTCTTTGGTGCCATCCAGAGGATCTACGATGAGGAACGTCGTTGCGGTCTGGCCGTGGCTGTCCGCCTGTTCTTCCGTCACAAGCGCAACATCAGGAAATGCGGAACGAAGACCGGCCGAGATCAGCGCGTCAGCCGCCTCATCTGCTTCGGTAACCGGACTGGCGTCGCCTTTGGACCTGACTTCGAAATCAGGGTCGGCATAGATCTCCATGATCCGGTCTCCTGCTTCCAATGCCAGCCTGCGCATCGTTTCAGCCAGTGTGTCGAAATTCATGCCATTTCTCTTTCGAAGTTGGGACGTCTTGCGATTTTGTTGATCCAAAAGGACAAAGACCTTATGGTTGGCCCTAAAGCGATCGGCAAGGAATTCATGTTATTCCCAAGCCGGCACACGGGACAATGAACCCGTCACAGGCAGAGCAAACGAGTCAGGATCACGTTGATGTTTCAGGTCAGTCGTCGGAACACACAGGCGCGAAGCGCCTTGTTTACGTTCGAGTTGATTTACCACAGCGTCGTCCGCAACGTCCGAAAGTCACACCGCAATGCCGTGGCTGGCCTGCTTCTGAACATTTTGCAGACTATAATATTTGTGGCCATTTTTTACGTGATGTTCACTGTTCTTGGCATGCGGCAGAGTGCGCTGCGCGGCGATTTCATGCTCTACCTAATGAGCGGTATCTTTTTGTTTCTGGTGCATACCAAGACCGTCAGCGCTGTTGCCTCGGCTGAGGGGCCGACGTCGCCCATGATGCAGCACGCCCCACTAAACACGTTTGTGACGCTATGCGCCGCTGCGCTGGGCTCGTTGTACCTTCAGCTGCTGTCCCTGTTCGTTGTGCTGTTTGGCTACCATGTCCTGTTTGCCCCCATCGTGATCGACCATCCGGTCGGGGCTATGGGGATGTTGCTGCTGGCGTGGTTCACCGGGGTTGGTGTCGGCGTGATCATCATGGCGATCAAGCCGTGGGCCCCGAACTTTGCCAATATCGCCACGACGATCTACTCACGGGCCAACATGATAGCCAGCGGCAAGATGTTCGTGGCCAACACTCTGCCCGGCTACATGTTGGCGATGTTTGACTGGAACCCGCTGTTTCATGCCATCGATCAATGCCGCGGCTTTGTGTTCATCAACTACAATCCGCACTTCAGCTCGATCAGCTATCCTCTCTTCGCGGGAATCGCCCTGATCATGATCGGCCTGCTGGGTGAGTACTATACGCGTCGGCATGCCTCTATCAGTTGGGGTGCAGCCCGTTAACCTTCGGGAAAGGGTGTGCGCTTGTTGCTGCAACTGCCCGGTATTCCGTACTTTGCCAATAGAACTGTCACAAATGCCGCCACCTGCCCGCCTGTTCTGGTTGCAGCCCCCCGGACCGCTCCCTATATAACCAGCGATCGACGCAGAGGCATGGTCCGAAACGTCGAACTTCCAGTTGCACGGGTGCCGGAACGGGTCCGTGCTCCTCAAACCGCCTGACGAGAGGGATTTGAAATATGGCCAAAGTCATCGGGATCGACCTCGGGACGACCAACTCCTGTATTGCCATCATGGATGGCTCCAAACCGCGCGTTATCGAAAACGCTGAAGGGGCACGGACCACGCCGTCCATCGTCGCCTTCACCGACGATGAGCGCCTTGTCGGCCAGCCCGCCAAACGGCAAGCCGTCACCAACCCAGAAAACACCATTTTCGCTGTTAAGCGCCTGATCGGCCGTCGCACTGACGACGCCGAAGTGGCCAAGGACAAGAAGCTGGTTCCCTACAACATCGTTGATGGTGGAAACGGCGATGCCTGGGTCGAGTCGCGCGGTGAAAAGTATTCGCCCAGCCAGATCAGCGCCTTCATCCTGCAAAAGATGAAAGAGACCGCCGAGAGCTACCTTGGCGAAGAAGTCACGCAGGCTGTCATCACGGTGCCTGCCTACTTCAACGACGCCCAGCGTCAGGCCACCAAGGACGCTGGCAAGATCGCCGGCCTTGAAGTGCTGCGGATCATAAACGAGCCGACAGCCGCTGCCCTAGCCTACGGTCTGGATAAGAAAGAAAGCAAGACGATCGCGGTCTATGACCTTGGCGGCGGTACGTTCGACGTGACCATCCTCGAGATCGACGATGGCCTGTTCGAAGTCAAATCCACCAACGGCGACACCTTCCTTGGTGGCGAAGACTTTGACATGCGGATCGTCAACTACCTGGCTGACGAGTTCAAGAAAGAGCACGCGGTCGACCTGACCAAGGACAAGATGGCGCTTCAGCGTCTTAAGGAAGCGGCCGAAAAGGCCAAGATCGAGCTGTCTTCCTCGGCCCAGACCGAGATCAACCAGCCCTTCATCTCGATGGGCTCGAACGGCCAGCCGCTGCACATGGTCATGAAGCTGACCCGCGCCAAGCTGGAAAGCCTTGTCGGCGATCTGATCAAAAACTCGATCAACCCCTGCAAGGCCGCGCTGAAGGATGCCGGTCTGTCCGTGGGCGACATCGACGAAGTCGTCCTTGTGGGCGGCATGACGCGGATGCCCAAGGTCAAGGAAGAAGTCACCAAGTTCTTCGGCAAGGAACCACATCAGGGTGTGAACCCTGACGAGGTTGTGGCCCTGGGCGCAGCCATCCAGGCCGGTGTTCTGCAGGGCGACGTCAAGGACGTGGTGCTGCTGGACGTCACCCCGCTGTCGCTGGGGATCGAAACCCTTGGGGGTGTCTTTACCCGCCTGATCGATCGCAACACGACGATCCCGACGAAAAAGTCGCAGATCTTCTCGACCGCCGAAGACAACCAGAACGCCGTGACGATCCGGGTGTTCCAGGGCGAACGTGAGATGGCCGCAGACAACAAGATGTTGGGCCAGTTCAACCTGGAAAACATTCCTCCCGCACCGCGCGGTCTGCCCCAGATCGAAGTGACCTTCGACATCGATGCCAACGGCATCGTTTCGGTGGCCGCCAAGGACAAGGGCACCGGCAAAGAGCAAACGATCACGATCCAGGCGTCCGGCGGTCTGTCGGATGACGAGATCGAAAAGATGGTGCGCGACGCCGAAGAGAATGCCGAAGCCGACAAGAGCCGCAAGGAACTGGTCGAGGCAAAGAACCATGCCGAAAGCCTCATCCATTCGACCGAGAAGTCGATGGAAGAGCATGCCGACAAGGTCGACCCCACGACGATCGAGGCGATCGAACTGGCCATTGCTGCACTCAAGGATGATCTTGAGGGCGAGAATGCCGGGAAGATCAAGTCGGGCGTTCAGAATGTCACCGAGGCTGCAATGAAGCTGGGCGAGGCTATCTACAAGGCTAGCCAGGATGAGGGTGATCAGGCCCAGCCAGCAGACTCGCGCGACGATGACGATATCGTGGATGCCGACTTCGAAGACCTCGATGACGAAAAGCGTGACCGCTAAGCGGACATAGAACCGAAAACATAGACCAGCCCGCCCCAAAGCGTGGCGGGCTGGTCTTTTCCGTTCTGCAAGGGGACGACCTCGCATGGCAAAACAGGACTACTATGACTTGCTCGGGGTCTCCAAAGGCGCAAGCGCCGACGAGATCAAGAAGGGCTATCGCCAGAAGGCGAAAGAATTTCACCCCGACCGCAATTCCGACAATCCGAATGCAGAAGCGCAATTCAAGGAAATCAACGAGGCTTATGACGTCCTGAAGGACGCGGACAAGAAGGCCGCATACGACCGCTATGGCCACGCCGCCTTTGAAGGCGGTATGGGCGGCGGCGGGCGGCCCGGCGGCGGTTTCCGTGGCCAGGCCGACTTTGCCTCGGCCTTCTCGGACGTTTTCGACGACCTTTTTGGCGACATGATGGGTGGCCGTGGTGGCGGTGGTCGCACGCGGGCCGCCCGTGGCAATGACCTGCGCTACAACCTGCGGATCACGCTGGAAGAGGCTTTTGCAGGGATGCAAAAGACCATCAACGTTCCAACGGCCGTGTCCTGTGGATCCTGCAGTGGGACGGGTGCCGAAGGCGGGTCCGAACCCCAGACCTGCCCGACCTGTTCGGGCATGGGCAAGGTGCGCGCTCAGCAAGGCTTTTTCACCGTCGAACGGACCTGTCCGACCTGCAATGGCATGGGCCAGACGATCAAGAACCCATGCACGACCTGCCATGGTGCAGGCCGGGTCGAAAAGGATCGGTCGCTGTCCGTCAACATCCCTGCCGGGGTTGAGACCGGGACGCGTATCCGCCTAGCCGGCGAAGGCGAAGCAGGAATGCGCGGCGGCCCAACGGGCGACCTTTACATCTTTATTGAGGTCAAAGAGCACGCCCTGTTCCAGCGCGACGGAAACCACTTGTTTTGCAGGGTCCCGGTATCGATGACGTCCGCCGCAATGGGTGGCGATATCGAGGTCCCGACAATCGACGGTGGCAAGTCCCGGGTCAAGATCCCGGAAGGTAGCCAATCTGGCCGCCAAATGCGCCTTCGCAGCAAAGGGATGCCTGCAATCCGTGGTAAGGAAGTCGGCGACATGTTCATCGAGCTTGCCGTAGAAACGCCGGTCAACCTGACTGCAAAGCAAAAAGAACTGCTGCGCGAATTCGACAAGTTGAGCGCCGAGAACAATCCTCAGTCCGCCGGGTTCTTTTCGGCTGTGAAAACCTTTTGGGATTCGATGAAGGGCTGACCAGAACGCGGCGATCTTTACGATTGGGTAACCAAAGACGGGTAGGCATGGATCATGCCTGCCCGTTCTTCATTTGACGAAGCAATGTTGCCGTTTCTGGACGGCGACGACGCACCTGTCGCCCCCCAACCTACGGGCAAGGTTCCTTCCTACATCGCGGATCATAGGCAACGGCTGCGTGATCGCTTCATGCAGGGCGGGGCTGCAGCGCTTCCAGATTACGAATTGCTTGAACTGGTACTGTTCCGCGCGATCCCTCGGCAGGATATGAAACCCCTGGCCCGCCTGCTGATGGACCATTTCGGCGACTACAACCGCGTTCTGTCCGCCTCTCCCCATCAGCTTGCCAAGGTCAAGGGTGTCGGCCCGTCGGTCATAACCGAGATCAAGATTGTTGAAGCCGCCGCCCAGCGGCTTGCTCGGGCCCGGGTGATGGCTCGGCATGTGATGTCAGGCTGGGACGCCCTACTTGATTACTGTCACACTGTCATGGCGCACCACGAGACTGAGCAGTTTCGCATCCTCTTTCTGGACCGCAAGAACGTCCTGATCGCAGACGAAGAACAGGCCCAGGGGACGGTCGATCACGTGCCCGTCTACCCACGCGAAGTGGTTAAACGGGCGCTGGAATTGAACGCTTCGGCCCTGATCCTGGTACACAACCATCCCTCGGGTGATCCAACCCCTTCTCAGGCCGACATCGCGATGACACAGCAGATCGAGGTTGCCGCACAGGCCCTCGGGCTGGTGGTGCACGACCACATAATCATTGGAAAATCACAGGAACTTAGCTTTCGTAGTCACGGCCTGCTTTGACCGTCAGTTGGCAGAGGCAACCCAAAGCTCGACCCGGCGGTTGGTTCGACGGCCCCAGACCGAAGCGTCACACCCCATCGGCATGGCTTCTCCAAACCCGACGGTGTTCAGGCCAACACCAGCAGGCAAGGTGCCCCCCAATGCCGCCAGAACGGCCGCCTTCACCGATGCGGCCCTTTCGGCAGACAGGGCGCGGTTCGCCTCGGCAGGGCCAATGCCATCACTAAAGCCTACAAGAAGCAGGTTCTTGTCATTGTAGCGGCCATCGAGAATGGACTGCGCCAGAGATCTCACGTGCGCCAAGGAAGTCGGGTCCAGCCCGCTGGCACCTTCGGCAAACCGAAAGGTCAAAGACATTCGGTCATGATCATCCATCGCCCGAACCAGACGCCGCAACTCGCCCAATCCGACCTCCTGCCCGGACAACAGGATCGCAGCGGCCAGCCGCTCTCCCTGTTCGGCCAAGGGGATGCGCAGGGCCTCTTGGCCCGGCACACCGATCCGGCGCAGGATCCGTTGCGCATCGGCAGTGACGGTCCAGTTGAGAAAATCCTGCCCAAATGCGCCAAGACGGCGGACCGGAAGATACAGGAACAGCGGCATCGTCAGCGGATAGTCCCCGGTCCGCAACGCCATAAGCGTCGCCCTTGATTGCAACCCACACGAGCCGCTTAGCGGAAGAGCCGCCGCATCGCCGATCGCCTCGAAAGAAGCGATTCCGAGCGCGCCGGGGTCGCTCATCACCGCATCGACGACGTCTGAGTCTGCATCGTGGCGGATGACACCGCTTGAGAATTCTTTGCCCGAAGGAGCCAAGACCTGCATTTCGAAGGCTTGGGCCAGACCGTCGTCCGGGGCCGTCAGATGCAAACGGACAGGCAGGTCGGGCCCCCCAAGTTCCGACCAATTGGCCACCTCTCCTGCGAAAGCTCGCGCAAGATCCTGCAACGTGATGTTAGAAACCATGACTTCCGGCGCAACGATCGGGACAAGGGCGTCAAAAGCCAGAATGCGAACACGGCCCGGCAACTCCATGCGGCCCATCCCCGCATCCCGCACCAGTGTCACCTCGCCATCGGTAATCTGGCGGGCCGACATCACGATGTCAGCCTCCTGCCCGATCAAATCGGCAAACCCTGCTTCGGATGTCGTCAGTCGAAAGCCCATTCGGGCCAAAATCTGACCGTCATTCGTTTGCAGATCATAGTGAAACTGTCCCGCCCGCTCTTCTATGCGAGCGAAAAGCAGGCCCTTGTCGCGTGCATACCCTTCGACAAGCGCCGGCAGGATCAATTCGCCCAGACGGTTGGTCCCTGAAAACCGGATCAGCTCAACAAAGTTTTCCGGGTCAGGGCATGCCGCACCCGTGCAATCCACGATTCGGTAGTCCAACGTTACTTCGCCCTGCGGAGTATCAAGGCGGAGATAGGTTCCGTCAAAACCAAGGACCTCCCCTACTACGACGAGGCCACCATCGGGGACTTCAATACGGATGCTTTGCGCCAGAGCCGGGTGCGCACAAAGAAAGAGTGCGGCGAATATCGCCGCACTCTGCATGACTTTCAGGATCGGACAGAGTCGTCGGTGCATCATCTTGAGGCGAGTGTCAGACTCATCAACATGTTTTTCAACACCAGAAACTCTCCCACGGCCTCACAGCCCGGCATCGTCATGGTGAGATCCAGAGCAAAGGGTGCAGAGCCCGGCGAAACCTGAATGGATTGGGCCGAGATGGCGCGACCACAGTTGGTCGGCGTGACCTGAGCCTCTACGCTGAGGTCGACCTGTCCGTCACGGCTGCTAAGACTAGAGGGATAGGTGTATACTTCTGCGAGGAAGGGCGAATCTGCTTCAGTTGCGCCCAACTGCGTCAGGAACCCGCCTTCGCCTGTCAGTGCGGACATAGGATCGCGGGCCGCAGCGGCCCAGACGTGACCCTCCTCGGAATATCCTGCCCCAAACTCAAGTGCGTGGATCCCCATGCTGGGTTCACCCTGCCATTGCAGGACAGCACGATCGTATTGAGAAAAATCGGGAACCGAGACTATGGCGGCAGCGCCGCCACCATCGGACATTTCCGCGATAAACACGGCCTCTTGCGACAGGACGGGCACGACCACGCTTGCCAGACCGTCGGAGTCGGTCAAAATGGTGAACATCATCCCTTGGTGATGGATAGTGGCTGACGTGTCGACTGAGCAGGGGGCATCAATGTAAAGATTGGCAGTCGCCGCAGGGCCTGCCTCGGCCATCATCGTCACCGTGCAATCCATCTCATCCACCATTGAGAGAGCGGGCGCATCTGTCACCACGGCCTCGGGGTCAGCCGCAGCCAGAAGAACAGGGGCGTCGGGGCGGGCAGGGACCGTGTCCATTGCAGGTAGGTCCAACACAGCGGACTGGGCCGGCTCTGGCATTGTCAAAGCAGGGACCTCGGGAAGGGCTGCTGCTTCTATCTCTTGAGCGACCTGATCAAGGGCCTGATTGTCTACCATACGGGATGCAAGGGCATCGCCGTTTTGCATGACAAAGCCGATGGACATGGCTGTGGCAAAGGTTCCGCCTGCCAGTAGGTACTTCCGTGCGCTTGACATCGCCGACTCCTGATCCGTCTGGGACTTGGAGACAATCTGTCATTTCATGTTGTTCGCTAAGGGACCCGATAGGGGAATCTCCGCGGCTAAAACATGTCAGGACAACGGCACAGAAGGGGTCAGATCAGGCCCGTCCACTAATTGTAGGCTTGAGCGGCCCAGAGCTGACGTTTTGTGCCTTAATCAGTGGCAACGCGCGGCGATGCCACGGGCCGCTTAGCCAGCGCGGGAAAATTTGCGCATTGTATGCAAATTTTGCATCAATCGACCCCAAACAAAGTCCGCAGGCGTCAGCCCGGCCCTCAGGCCAGCCTGCCGTGACAGTGTTTGAACTTCTTGCCCGAGCCGCAGGGGCAGTCGTCATTGCGGCCGGGATCGCCCCATGTCGCGGGATCAGCTTCGTCGAAACCGTCTCGCGGGGTGCCAGTCGGTGCGTCGCCCACCGGCGCGAGTGTTGCGGCCGTAGCTGCAGCCGGGTTGGCCCGTCGCTGCTGTTCGACCATGCGCTGCATCATCGACCGCTGTTCTTCCTCGGTCATCGGACGGATCTGGGAAAGTTTTTGCGTGACGTCACTGCGAAGACTATCAAGCAGGCTTTCAAACAGCTGGAAGCTTTCCGTCTTGTACTCATTCAGCGGATCACGCTGTGCGTAGCCACGGAAACCAACGACCGAACGAAGATGTTCAAGCGTCAGAAGATGCTCGCGCCACTTGGCGTCGATCGTCTGAAGCAGGATCTGCTTTTCGATGTTCCGCATGACCTCTGCGCCAAACGCCTCGGTCTTTTCTGCCATCAGCGCGTCGGCAGCCTTTTCAAGACGCTCGCGAATTTCGGCATCGTCGACACCTTCTTCGGCGGCCCATTCGGCGACAGGGACGTCAAGGCTCATCATCTCACGGACGCGGGACTGAAGATCCTCTGTCTCCCACTGGTCGGCATAGCTTCGGGCGGGCATATGGGTGGCAACAAGGTCCTCGATGACTTGGTGCCGCATGTCCTGCACGACCTCGGACAGGTCAGAGTTTTCCATGATCTCGCGGCGTTGCGAAAAGATGACCTTCCGCTGCTCATTCATCACGTCGTCAAACTTCAGCAACTGTTTGCGGATGTCAAAGTTGCGGCCCTCGACCTTGGCCTGCGCGCGCTCAAGGCTCTTGTTCACCCAAGGGTGCACAATGGCCTCGCCGTCCTTCATGCCAAGGGTCGACAGGACCTTGTCCAGCCGCTCGGACCCAAAGATGCGCATCAGGTCGTCTTCAAGAGACAGGAAGAACGAGGAGCGTCCCGGATCACCCTGGCGGCCCGACCGGCCGCGCAGCTGGTTGTCGATCCGGCGGCTCTCGTGCCGCTCGGTGGCCAACACGAAAAGGCCCCCTGCCTCGATTACCTTTTTCTTGTCATCTGTATGCTCTGCCTCGATCCTTGCACGGACCTCGTCGGGGTGCAGTTGCGGATCGGCGGCGACGGCCTCCAGAACCTTCATCTCGACGTTGCCGCCCAGCTGAATGTCGGTCCCGCGACCGGCCATGTTGGTCGCGATGGTCACCGCGCCGGGCCGACCGGCGTCGGCCACAATCTGCGCTTCCTGTTCGTGCTGACGGGCGTTCAGGACGTTGTGGGGAATGCCCTCTTTCTGCAAGAGGTTGCTAAGGAATTCGGACTTTTCGATCGAGGTGGTGCCAACAAGAATGGGCTGACCCTTCTTGTGCGCCTCTTGGATCGCCTTCACGACGCCTTCAAACTTTTCGCGCGCAGTGCGGTACACCTGATCGTGTTCATCGACACGGGCCACCGGACGGTTCGTCGGAATCTCGACCACGCCCAGCCCGTAGATTTCCATGAATTCCTCGGCCTCGGTCAGGGCCGTGCCGGTCATGCCCGACAGCTTGTTGTAGAGGCGGAAGTAGTTCTGAAAGGTCACAGAGGCGAGGGTGACGTTCTCGGGCTGGATAGACACGCCCTCTTTCGCCTCGATGGCCTGATGCAGACCGTCGGACAGGCGGCGGCCGACCATCATGCGGCCGGTAAACTCGTCAATCAGGACGACGTTATCATCGCGGACGATGTAGTCCTTGTCCCGGGTAAACAGCTTGTGCGCCCGCAAACCCTGGTTGACGTGGTGCACGACGGTTGTCGATTCGGGATCATAAAGGGACTGACCCTCCGGCAGCAGACCTGCCTCAAGCAGCTTTTCTTCGAGGAAATCGTTGCCCTCGTCGGTAAAGCTGATGTTGCGTGTCTTTTCGTCCAACGTGAAGTGGTCGTCCTTGAGATGCGGGATCAGCAGATCGACCGACTTGTAAAGCTCGCTGCGGTCCTGGCTTGGACCTGAAATGATCAAAGGCGTCCGGGCTTCGTCCACGAGGATCGAATCAACTTCGTCCACGATGGCAAAGTTGTGCTCGCGCTGGTTCATCTGGCTTAGTTCGGACTTCATGTTGTCGCGAAGATAGTCAAAGCCAAGCTCGTTGTTCGTCGCATAAGTGATGTCAGCGGCGTAGGCCGCCTTCTTCTCGGACTCGGGCTGCTGGGGGTAGACGACACCGGTTGTCAGGCCCAGGGCGCTGTAAACCTTGCTCATCCATTCCGCATCGCGCTTGGCGAGGTAGTCGTTGACCGTCACGACGTGGACACCCTTGCCGGTCAGGGCGTTGAGGTAGGCAGGGAAGGTCGCGACGAGGGTCTTGCCCTCACCTGTCTTCATCTCCGAGATGTTACCCTGATGCAGGAAAATCCCACCGATCAGCTGAACGTCAAACGCCCTCAGACCCAGGGCCCGGCGGGCGGCTTCGCGGCAATTGGCAAAGGCCTCTGGCAGCAGGTCATCAAGGCTTTCTCCGCCCATGGCCCGTTTTGCCAATTCCTCGGTCTTTTGCTTGAGGCCTTCGTCAGAGAGCTTCTCGAACTCCGGCTCCAGTGCGTTGATCTTTGCAACCACCGGACGCGCCGCCTTGATTCGACGGTCGTTTGTCGTGCCAAAGACTTTCTTGGCAATCGATCCCAAACCCAACATGTGACGTCTTCTCCGACCTGCCTACTGCAATTTGATGAGGAGGTTGCTTGCTGCCCCAGTGCCTGAGGCATAAGAAAGGGTCAAAGCGCGGCCCCCTCGGAGCCTTCTGGCGATGTAAGGGGGCGCTGGCACAGTGTCAACGTCGTGCGCCCGCGCGACCGAGGAAGGAAACGTTTTATGCTGAAATTCACCGTCAAAATGGCCTCAACAGCCCTTCTATTGGCTATTGCGCCGCCTCTGGTTGCACAGGATGCAGAGGCTCCCGGCCCAAACACTGTCGTTGCGACGGTGAACGGAACCGAAGTCACGCTGGGCCAGATGATCATTTCCCGCAGCCAGCTGCCACCGCAATACCAGCAGTTGCCGGATGATGTGCTGTTTGACGGCGTTCTGGATCAGCTGATCCAGCAGCAGGTTCTTGCCGATACTCTTGAGGCCGACCCGACCCGTGTCACCATTGCCCTTCAGAATGAGCGGCGCGGACTCTTGGCCGGTGAGGTCATCAACTCGGTCGTAGAAGAGGCGATGACGGACGAGGCCATTCAGGCCGTCTATGACGAGCTGGTCCTTGGGGCCGGTCCTGCGCAGGAATTCAACGCCTCGCACATTCTTGTCGAAACCGAAGAGGAATCGGCAGCTGTCGTCGCCCGCCTGAACGCGGGTGAGGCCTTTGCCGATCTCGCACAAGAACTGTCGCTCGATCCCGGCTCTGGCGCCAATGGGGGTGAGCTTGGCTGGTTCGGTCTGGGCATGATGGTACCGCCGTTTGAGCAGGCCGTTTCAGACCTCGAGGTAGGCGCGGTATCTGACCCCGTTCAGACGCAGTTTGGATGGCATATCATCCAGCTGAACGACAAGCGCGACATGGTGCCCCCGACCCTGGAAGAGGTGCGCGAAGAGCTGGAGTCTCAGGTTCGGCAGAACGCGATCGAGGATCTGCTGTCTGGTCTGCTGGATGCAGCGGTTGTCGTGCGACCCGAAGATGGGGCCTTTGACCCTTCTATTCTTCTGAACCTTGGCCTTCTGTCAGAGTAAACTTAGATGACCAAATCGCCCTTGGCCCCCGCTGCCTTTCCAGCCCTGCCCGCCATTGGTGGCGTTCGCTATGCCGCAGTGGCCGCCGGGGTGCGATACAAAAACCGAACAGACGTCATGCTGGCCGAACTGGCCGAGGGTACGACGGTTGCCGGGGTCTATACGACCTCGGCCACCCGATCCGCCCCCGTGCTTGACTGTCAGTCCAAGACCGGCGGCCCGGGTACGGGTCGCGCGGCGTTTCTGGTGAACTCTGGCAACTCCAACGCCTTTACGGGGCGAAACGGGGCAGAGGCCGTTGCTGCGATTTGCCAGGTGACCGCATCGACACTCGGCATCGAAGAGGCCCGCGTCTTTACATCCTCGACCGGCGTCATCGGTGAGCCTTTGCCTCACGACAGGATCACCGCAAAGCTGTCAGAGTTGCGCGACACCCTGTCGGCGGACGGGATCGAAGGGGCCGCAAAGGCGATTATGACGACGGACACCTTTCCAAAGGGGTCCGCAG
Source organism: Flavimaricola sp. (assembly GCA_029255105.1). GTDB lineage: Bacteria > Pseudomonadota > Alphaproteobacteria > Rhodobacterales > Rhodobacteraceae > Flavimaricola. Next base: position 66,290 of record JAQWWH010000064.1, read on the forward strand.
CGACGGTCACAGTCGGCGGCAAGACGGTCACCATCGCAGGCATTGCCAAGGGGTCTGGCATGATCGCGCCGGATATGGCGACGATGCTTGTCTACATCTTTACCGATGCGGCAATCGGGTTTGACGCTCTTCAGGCACTACTGTCACAGGGCACGGACCGCACGTTCAATTGCATTACCGTGGACAGCGACACGTCGACCTCTGACACGCTGCTGATGGCTGCGACCGGGGCGTCAGGTGTCGATGTAACCGGAAACGCCGAGTTTGCGATCGCGCTAGAGGGCTTGATGATGGACCTGGCGCATCAGGTGGTCAGGGACGGCGAAGGCGCGACGAAGTTCGTCGAGGTGCAGATCAGTGGTGCGGCAACTGACGGCGATGCCCGCAAGGTCGCGATGGCCATTGCCAACTCGCCGCTGGTCAAGACGGCTATAGCCGGTGAAGACCCAAACTGGGGACGCATTGTCATGGCCGTCGGCAAATCCGGGGCAGAGGCCGACCGGGACAAACTGGTCATCCGGTTTGGCGATATCCTCGTTGCAGAAAACGGCTGGGTCTCTCCCAGCTACTCAGAAGCGCAAGCCGCGGGCTACATGAAGGGGCAGGATCTCGTCATTTCCGTCGAAATGGGCCTTGGCGCGGGCAAGTCGACGGTTTGGACCTGCGATCTGACGCACCGCTATATTGAGATCAACGCGGATTACCGATCCTGATGAAGGTCGTTCTGGTTTCTGCCGTGGCCCTGATCGACCCGGATGGGAGAGTCCTTCTTGCCCAGCGGCCAGAGGGAAAATCTATGGCTGGCCTATGGGAATTTCCCGGTGGCAAGGTAGAGGCGGGGGAAACGCCAGAGGCGGCTCTGATTCGGGAATTGCATGAAGAACTGGGAATCGAGACGTGGTCGTCATGCCTTGCCCCCCTTACTTTCGCCTCTCATGCCTATCCCGACTTCCATTTGCTGATGCCGCTCTTTGCCTGTCGTAGGTGGGAGGGAACCCCAATCGCACGGGAAGGGCAGGTGCTGAAATGGGCATTTGCACGGGACTTAAGCGCTTTCCCCATGCCGACTGCTGATATTCCGCTCATTCCGATCCTTCGCGACTGGCTTTAAGGCACAGTTATTTGGCGGGTGAACAGATAGGCGTCCTTTCCAAAAGGGTCAGAAATGTGTCCTTTTTTTTCTTCACCAGCCCATTCTTTAAGCTATAATTAAATTACACTCATTGGGGGAAGGGTTTCGTAATGTTGCGCACGATCATCTTAGGAAGCTGCGTGTCAGTTCAGGGGCTGCTGGTTCGCCAGCTTGAAAACGGGCATGTCGTCATTCGCGTGGGAGAGCGGATGTATGAAGGACAGCCTGTTGTCGCGTCGGCCAGTGTGCCCCAACATAGCTAAGCGGTAACGCGAGGCATGAGAACCAAAAAGGGACGGCCGCTTGGCCGTCCCTTTTTGGTTTCAGGACCGAAACGTTCCTAGAGTGACCGTTCGACCGTCTCTCTTTCAAAGATCTCGATGACATCACCGGGGCGAATGTCTTCGTAGGCCTCAAAGGCCATGCCGCATTCCTGACCCGACTGAACCTCAGCCACTTCATCCTTAAAGCGCTTGAGCGTCTTGAGCGTGCCTTCGTGAATCACGACATCGTCGCGCAGCAACCGGACGCCAGCCGAACGGCGTGCAACGCCTTCGGTGACGAGGCAACCTGCAACGCGGCCAACACCGGAAACCTTGAACACTTCCTTGATGCTGGCGTAGCCGATGAACTTTTCGCGGATCTCTGCCGACAGAAGACCAGAGGCGGCCGCTTTCACATCATCGACCAGATCGTAGATCACACTGTAGTAGCGGATCTCGACACCCTTTTGGTTGGCAGACTGGCGGGCGCTGGCGTTGGCACGGACGTTAAATCCGAACACAGGTGCACCAGACGCTTCGGCAAGGCCGATGTCGCTTTCTGTGATGGCACCAACACCCGAGTGCAGGACGCGTACGCGCACTTCTTCGTTGCCGATCTTTTCCATCGCCTGAACGATCGCCTCGGCAGAGCCCTGCACGTCGGCTTTCACCAGGATTGGCAGTTCGGACACGTTCTGATCGTCCTTGGCCTTGGCCATCAGCTGCTCAAGCGTTGTTGCGGCACCGACGGCGGCGCGCTTTTCTTTGGCGGCTTTCTCGCGGTACTCGGCGATTTCACGGGCCTGCGCTTCGGTGGCAACCACGTTAAGGACATCGCCCGCCTCAGGCGTGCCATTCAGACCCAGAACCTCGACCGGGACAGACGGACCAGCCGTCGCAACACGGTCGCCTTTGTCATCGATCAGGGCACGAACTTTGCCCCACTTTTCGCCAACGACAAAGATGTCGCCCTGGCGAAGTGTACCATTCTGTACAAGAACCGTGGCTACGGGGCCGCGTCCAATATCTAGCTGGGCCTCGATCACCGCACCCATGGCAGGACGATCGGGGTTAGCCTTAAGGTCAAGAAGCTCGGCCTGAAGAGCGATATTCTCAAGCAGGTTATCAAGGCCCTGACCGGTCGTGGCCGAAACCTCGACGTCCAGCACATCGCCCGACATCTTTTCCACGATCACTTCGTGTTGCAGAAGATCCGTACGGACCTTGTCGGGGTTCGCCTCGTATTTGTCGATCTTGTTGATCGCGACGATCATCGGAACCTTGGCGGCCTTGGCGTGGTTGATCGCCTCGATGGTCTGCGGCATGACAGCGTCATCAGCGGCAACAACCAGCACGACAATGTCGGTCACCTGGGCCCCGCGGGCCCGCATCGACGTGAACGCCGCGTGGCCTGGGGTATCAAGGAAGGTCAACAGCGAACCACCGACCTCGACCTGATAGGCACCGATGTGCTGGGTGATCCCGCCGGCTTCACCATTCACGACCTTGGTCTTGCGGATTGCATCAAGCAATGACGTCTTGCCGTGGTCAACGTGACCCATGACCGTGATGATCGGGGGACGCGGCTTGAGATCGGCAGACTTGTCTTCGACCTGTGCAATCACCTGCTCCACGTCTGCATCCGAAACTCGGACAACCTTGTGACCAAACTCGTCGATGATCAGTTCGGCGGTATCGGCATCGATGGTCTGGTTCTGAGTGGCCATGATGCCATTCTTCATCAGCGCCTTGACGACGTCAGCAACGCGTTCGGCCATGCGGTTGGCCAACTCGCTGACCATGATCGCCTCGGGCAGCTGAACGTCGCGGACGACCTTCTCGCGTTCCTGAGCTCCGCCCATCGCCTTTTGGCGGGCACGCTCTTGCTTGCGCTTCATCGCGGCCATGGACCGTTGACGGCCACCTTCGCCGCCGGCCAAGGCGTCGTTCAATGTCAGTTTACCGCCACGGCGGCCATCGGCCTCGCGGTCTGTCTTGGGCTTGGCAACAGTCTTTTCGCTGCGCAGATCACGCTCGCGATCCGGCTTGCGGGGTGCTGACGTTGCGCGCTGGCTGGAGGTCGGATCATCCTGCACGGCAGGCGCAGCAGCATCCGCCGCGGCCTTGCGGGCGGCTTCTTCTAGTTTGGCCTTCTTGCGCTCTTCTTCTTCAGCCTTTGCCTTCAAAGCCTCTTCGCGTTCCCGCTCCTCGGCCTCTTTAGCCTCGATCTCGGCGCGGCGACGACTACGCTCTTCTGCGCGCTCGCGTTCTTCGGCCTCGCGTTGAAGAGCCTCTTCGGCCTCACGGGCGCGGGACAGCGCGAGGGCCTTCATCCGACGCTCCAGCTCGACATCCGAGATGCCTGCCGGCCTCTTGGACGGGTCACCCTTGACCGCGGGGCCGGTGCCACCGGTGGTCAGGGCGCCTGGCTTTGGCACCACAACGCGCTTGCGCTTGGTCTCAACCACGACGTTCTTGGTTCTGCCATGGCTGAAGCTTTGCTTCACATTCCCGGGTCGGGACGGGGCGCCACGCAGGCCAAGGGGTTTTTTGCCGTCGGTATCGCTCATCAAACTTCTGTATCCTTCCCGGCGGGCGTTTTCCCACCGTCAATCTCGCGTAATCCGCGAAGCTTCGCGGCTTCCTCTACAACACGGTTGCTGAGTCCACCAGATGCGAGCGCGCCATGTATCACACTTTGCCGACCGAATGCCAAACCCAATTCCTGGGATGTCAAACAGCCGTAATAACGGGCACCGGTTGGTGTCCAGAGTTTCGTCTTGCCACGTTCTGACCCGTCACTGGCCTGCAAAAGCACCCGGACCTGGTCATTGGAGAGCCACGCTTTTACCTTCTCGAACCCACATACCGCAAGACCGGCCTTGCGGGCCAGTGCAATAAGGTCAACGACCCGGCGGGCCAATTGCCGCTCAACCTCGTCCAGAAGACCTTCGGGCACGATGACCGGAGCCTTGGCAGACCGGGAGAACTGTCCTTTGCCTGCCTTTTCGATCACTTCGCGGGTGGATGTCACCCACATACCCCGACCTGGGAGTTTACCCAGAATATCGGGAACAACCTGATTGTCCGGACCAAGGACAAACCGGATCAGCCCGGCCTTGGGCTGAACCTCGCCCGTGACGATGCAGCGGCGCTCGGCCACATCGGTGTCGTCATGTTTTCCGCCACGGGTCATCTTGGTTGTCAGAGGCCTGGGATCAGGCCTCCGCCTCCTCTTCTACGTCGCCTTCTTCGGCGGCCTGTTCCAGTTCAGCCGGATCGACCCAGCCCAGCATGACGCGGGCAGTCATGACCAGATCCTGAGCTTCTTCCAGGCTCATCTCGAACTTTTCCAGAACCCCTTCGTCCTTGGTGCGAACACCGTCGACGGTGGTCCAGCCACCGGCCAGTTCCCAGTCGGCGCAGGTGGCAAAGTCTTCCAGCGTCTTTACCCCATCCTCGGCCAGCGCCTCGATCATTTGGGGTGTGAGGCCCGGGAAGGCGACAAGGCTGTCCTCAACACCCAACTCGCGGGCGTGATCCATCGCCTTCTTGTTCATCGCCTCAAGGTGATCGCGGGCACGGGCCTGAAGTTCAGCGGCGGTGCTATCGTCAACACCATCGATGACCAAAAGCTCATCAAGATCGACGTAGGCCACCTCTTCGAGGTTGGTAAAGCCTTCGGCGACCAGAAGCTGGGCAAAGAATTCATCCAGATCAAGCGTATCCATGAACAGCTTGGTCCGCTCTTCAAACTCGGCCTGACGGCGCTTGCTTTCTTCTTCTTCGGTCATGATGTCGATGTCGAGGCCAGTAAGCTGGCTGGCCAGACGCACGTTCTGACCACGACGGCCGATGGCGAGACTCAGCTGCTCTTCGGGCACGACGACTTCGATCCGCTCTGCCTCTTCGTCCAGAACCACCTTGGTGACTTCGGCAGGCTGAAGGGCGTTGACGAGGAAGGTCGGGATATCCTCGTTCCACGGAATGATGTCGATCTTTTCGCCTTGCAGCTCATTGACCACAGCCTGAACCCGGCTGCCGCGCATACCGACGCAGGCACCGACTGGATCGATAGAGTTGTCATAGCTGATGACAGCGATCTTGGCGCGCGAACCGGGATCGCGGGCAACGGCCTTGATCTCGATGATGCCATCGTAGATTTCGGGCACTTCCATCTTGAACAGGGCGGCCATGAACTCGGGCGCGGTACGGGACAGGAAGATCTGCGGACCGCGCTGTTCGCGGCGCACATCCTTGATGTAGCAACGGATGCGGTCGCCCGGACGATAGGCTTCGCGGCCGATCTTTTCGTTGCGGCGCAGAATCGCCTCGCCAGCGCCGACATCGACGATGACGTTGCCGTATTCTTCGCGCTTGACGGTGGCGTTGATGATGGTTCCGGCACGATCCTTGAATTCTTCGTATTGGCGATCACGCTCGGCTTCGCGAACCTTTTGCAGGATCACCTGCTTGGCGGACTGGGCAGCAATACGGCCAAGCTCGACGGGTGGGACCTCTTCGACAAAGGTGTCACCGACCTTGGGGTCTTCCATGTACTCTTTGGCCTGCGCGACCGTGAACTCAGCCTGATAATTCTCAAGCAGGTCATCCTCGACCACGGTGCGGACGCGGGTGAAGGTCGCCTTGCCGGTCTTGCGGTCGATGTGGACGCGGATGTCCATCTCGGCCCCGTAGCGCGACTTGGCGGCGCGGGCGAGGCTTTCTTCCATCGCTTCGACCACCAGACCGGGGTCAATCATCTTTTCGCGGGCAACCGCCTCGGCGGTCTGCAACAGCTCAAGCTGGTTGGCGGATGTAATGGCCATCAGTGGATCTCCCCTTTGCGCGGCGCGCTATCATCTTCCTCACCATCAATGATGGTCTGAACTTCATCGAATTGGGCCTCGTCGATCTGGCCCTTGTCCTTGCGGCCCCGCAGAACCTCGCGGATGAGGTCGTCTGTCAGGACAAGCTTTGCATCGCTAAGCCAATCAAACTTGAGGCCAATGGTGACGGCTTCAGCCCCTTCTTCGATCTCGATCAACACTTCGTCGCCTTCGGTCCCCGCCAGCACGCCCTTAAAGCGGCGGCGTCCGTCGATCAGCTCTGTGGTTTCGATCTTGGCCACATTGCCTTCCCAAAGGTCAAAGTCCTTCAGGCGGGTCAGTGGCCGGTCGATGCCGGGGCTTGAAACTTCGAGGGTATAGGCGTCAAGGATCGGATCTTCGACATCCAGAACCGCGCTGACAGCGGTCGAGATCGTGGCGCATTCGTCCACCTCGATCGACCCGTCGGCCTTTTGCGCCATGATCTGGAGCGTGCTTTCTTTGCCGGTCATCAGACGAACGCGCACGAGTTCGAACCCAAGATCCTCGATCACGGGCTGGACGATTTCGGCGATGCGGCGGTCAATGGCCGCCTTGGCGATCAGGTCGTTTGTCATGTTTTCCATAAGCACAAAAAAACGGGCGCGCGGCCCGTTGATATTTCCCGGTGGAGCCTTGGGGGTGGAGGCCAAGGCGCCGCTGTTGAAGGGGATATACGCATAAGGGATCGAGTCTGCAAGTGCCGTCTGAATGACCCTGTCGGAACAGCCCGGCAGACATGAAAAAAGGCCCCGCCGACAACGGGGCCCCTTCTGTTCGTTTCAGGATGGATCAGGCCATCCACCACCGCTCTGCGATGCGGTTGCTGTCCAGGTCGTAGACGTTGCCAACCGTTTCGGGGTGCGACAGCTTGGTCGAGTTTGCTGTGACGAAGTTGGCGTACATCGGGATGACCACGCCGCCCTCTTGCGAGCAAAGCATCTGCATTTCGTAGTACATCTCGCGACGCTTGGCGCTATCAAGCTCGGCCCGGGCTTCAAGAAGCAGGGATTGGAAGCGCTCATTCTCCCAGTTGGTATCGTTCCAGGCGGCGCCTGTCTGATAGCCAAGGGTGAACATCCAGTCTTCGGTGACGCGGCCAGACCAGTAGGAGGCGCACCACGGCTTCTTCAGCCAGACGTTGGACCAGTAGCCATCGGCGGCTTCCTGGACGACGTTGATGTTGATCCCGCAGTCAGCAGCCTTGGCCTGATAGAGCAGACCTGCATCCACAGCACCGGCAAAGGCAGCGTCAGACACCGACAGGTCAATGTTCAGACCGTCAAGGCCAGCGGCCTGCAGCATCGCCTTGGCGCGGTCAGGATCGTAGGAGTTCTGCTCAAGCTCGGCAAAGTAGTACTGGTTCGCCGGGCCGATGGGATGGTCGTTGGCGACAGCACCGTGGCCTTGAAGGACCTTGTCCACCAGTTCTTGCCGATCAACGGCATACTTCAGCGCCTGACGAACGTTGACGTTGTCCAGCGGCGACAGGTTGGTCAGCATCGGGAAGGAATAGTGCTGGTTCCCGGTGACATCCATCACCTCGATGGCGGGATTGGCGCGCATCAGCGGCTCGGTCTGGAAGACCACGTTGTTCACCGCATCGACCTGACCCGTCATCAGCGCCGTCATACGAGCAGAGCCGTCGTTGATAGCGATGACTTCGATCGAGTCGAACCAACCGGCCTGACCGTCCTTGTAGTGACCGTCAACGCGCTGAAGCACGGTGCGGACGCCCGGATCAAAGCTGACGTTGCGGTAAAGGCCCGTACCGATCCCGTTGGCGATCGCCTCTTCGATGCTACCATGCGGGTACATCAGCAGGTGATAATCCGACAGCAAGAATGGGAAGTCGGCGTTGCCGGCCTCAAGCACGAACTGAACCTGGTAATCACCAAGCTTCGTCATCTCGGTGATGGCGGCAACGATGGGCGCAGCGGCGGACTGCGACCCTTCGGCAACGTGCAGGTTGAGCGATGCGATAACGTCATCGGCGGTAAAGGCCGCACCGTTGTGGAAGGTAACGCCCTGACGCAGGTTGAAGATCCAGGTCTTGGCGTCGGCCGTTGCTTCCCAGCTTTCGGCAAGCTCGCCCACCAGTTCGCCATTGGCGGCAATCTCGGTCAGGCAGTCAAACACTGCGCCCATGGCGCAGACGATCATGTAGGTGTCCGAGTGTGTCCGGCCATCCCAGCTGTCCGATGTGTTCGCACCGGCAAGGCCAAGGCGCAGCGTGCCGCCCCGGCTTTGTGCCAGTGTCGGTACACCGGTTGCTGCGAGCACACCCGCGGCCATGCCCGTGCGGAGCAATCCGCGTCTGCTGATCTGTTTCATCTGGTTTCTCCCTTGTGTCGATCCGGCCGTAAACTGGCCATTCTCGTTTCTTATGATTCGACTGATATCTTATCAGCAGCTTCGTCCCCGATGTTATCAACTCCTCGGCTGGACAAAAGATTGTCAAGCCAGTCAGGGTCCATCTCAGGAACAGAGCTGAGAAGCAGGTCGGTGTAGGGGTGGTGCGGTGGGTTGAACACCTCTTCCTTGGTTCCCTGTTCCACGACCCGGCCGTCCTTCATGACAACGACCGAATCGGCTATTGCCCGGACAGTAGCGAGGTCATGTGTAATGAACATGTAAGCCAGACCCAGTTCATCCTGCAACTTGGCCAAAAGACGCAGGATCCCCTCGGCCACCAGCTGATCCAGCGCCGAGGTCACCTCGTCACAGATGATCATCCGCGGTTCGGCGGCCAGCGCGCGGGCAATGCCGACCCGCTGCTTTTGCCCGCCCGACAGCTCTGACGGCAAACGATGGGCGTATTGTTCGGGCGGAAGTTCGATCTGGTTCAGAAGATCGTTCACCCGGTTGCGCAGCGCTGAGCCTCGCAAACCCATGTAGAACTGCACAGGGCGCGCGATGATCTGTCCGATGCTCATCCGCGGGTTCAACGCCGTATCGGCCATCTGGTAGATCATCTGGACCTGACGCAGCTGATCCTTGCTGCGCTTCTTGTAGGTCGCAGGCAATGGTGCGCCGTCAAACAGGATCTGCCCCTCAACAGGGGGCAACAGGCCGGTTATACAGCGGGCTGCCGTCGACTTGCCCGATCCGCTTTCGCCCACAACCGCAACCGTCCGGCCCGATGGAATGTCAAAGCTGACATCCTCCAGCACCTTGGCCTTGCCATAGGCCGCAGTCACACCCTGGATCGACACCAAGGGGGTCTGCCCCGCAGGGACCGGCGGTTTGACCGGGCGGGTAAATCCGCGAACGGCCCAAAGCGACTTGGTATAATCCTCTTTCGGGGTAGAAAGCATGGTGCGGGTGTCGGCCTCTTCGACCTCATCCCCTTTGAGCAGGACTTTGATGCGGTCGGCCATCTGGGCCACGACCGCAAGGTCATGGGTGATATAGATGGCAGCCGTCCCGAACTGTTCCACGATCTCGCGGATCGCGGCCAAAACCTCGATCTGGGTGGTGACGTCGAGGGCCGTCGTCGGCTCATCAAAGATGATGAGGTCGGGGCGGCAGGCCATCGCCATCGCCGTCATCGCCCGCTGCAACTGACCGCCGGACACCTGATGCGGATAGCGGAACCCGATGTGGTCAGGGTCGGGCAGGCGAAGGCGGGCATAAAGGTCCATGCCGTCCTGAATGCTTTCGGAACGGGACCGGACCCTGTGCTGAACGGGGGCCTCGATATGCTGGTCGATCAACCTGTGTGCCGGGTTGAAACTGGCCGCCGCTGATTGGGCGACATAGGCGATACGCTTGCCCAGAAGACCGCGCTTGGTCTCGGCCGAGGCAGTGGTAAGCTCTGTCCCGTCAAAGTTGACGGTGCCGGACTTTATCCGCACCCCGTCACGGACAAATCCCATCGCGGCAAGGCCAAGCGTGGATTTGCCCGCGCCGGATTCACCGATCAGCCCCAGCACTTCGCCCTTGTCCAGGGTCAGGCTCACACCGTTGATGATCGGCTGCCAGACCTCTTCACTCCGCCCTTCAAGGTAGATGTCCGAAATGGTGAGGAGACGGCTCATTCCTTCAACCCCGACGATTTCTGCAACATCCAGTCGACAACAAAGTTCACGGCAACCGTCAGCAGGGCAATCGCACCAGCTGCCATCAAGGGGGCGGTAGCAACCAAGGGCGCAAAGGCGGCAAAGTTGATGAAGGGGCCAAGGTCGCGCACCATGGTTCCCCAGTCCGCCAGCGGTGGCTGGATGCCGACACCAAGGAAAGACAGCGACGCGATGGTCAGGAACACAAAGCAGAAGCGCAGGCCAAACTCGGCCAGCAACGGGGCCATCGCATTGGGCAGAATTTCGCGGAACACGATCCAGCCCATGCCTTCCCCGCGCAGGCGGGCTGCCTCGATATAGTCCATCACGACGATGCCGGTCCCAACGGCGCGCGCCAGACGGAACACACGGGTGGAGTCGATCACGGCGATGATCAGGATCATGTAGACGGTCAGCAGGGCCTTCTCACCATCCGCCCAGACGGACGCGATCGTCATCAGCAGAAGCGAAAAGATCAGACTAGGGATCGCCATCAGCACATCAACCGCCCGGCTCAGCAATTGGTCGAGCCAACCTCCGACCGTGGCCGCCAGAAAGCCGAGCGAACCACCGAGGAAAAAGGCGATCAGCGTGGTGACAAAGGCGATTCCAACGGTGTTCTGCGCCCCGTAAATCAGACGCGACAGAATATCCCGTCCGATCTGGTCCGTCCCAAGGGGATACAGCGGATTGCCCCCCATCGCCGGATCGCCCCCCGGCACGACATTGGCCGCCCCAAGGATCTCGGACTGGCCATAGGGCGCGATGGCCCCGGCGAAAATCGCAAGGACGGCGTAGATGATGATGACCAGAATGCCAAAGGCAGCAGTCAGGGGCATCGCCCGGAACAGCCGCTTGGTCGCTGCGGTCCCCACATGGCGAAACACCAGCCGGAATACGAAGGCCGCGATGGCGAACAGGACGAACCCCTGAACTGCCCAGCGAAAGAATACAGCGCCGGGGAGAAACCACAGCCAGATGCCGCCAAGGATGCAGGCCGCCGCAAAGACATAGCCGAAGGCGACCCCATAGGGCATGTCCCGAAAACGCGGGGCGTTCGACGTGGCCATCTGGCCCACCCGACGCCCGACCCAGGCGAGCACACCCATGCCCACAAAGGCGAGGACGATCCAAAGCCAGACACTCATTTCGGATGCCTCAGCCGGGGGTTGGACAGGATCGACAGAATGTCCGCCGTCAGGTTCAACAGGATATAAGCAGCGGCAAAAATCAGGCAGCAGGCCTGCACCACCGGGATATCCCGGATCTTGACGCTGTCGACGAACAGCTGGCCGATGCCGGGATAGACAAACACCACCTCGACCACGACGACACCAGTGATCAGGTAGGCAAGGTTCAGGGCAATCACGTTGATGATGGGGGCCAAGGCATTGGGCAGTGCATGGCGCAGGATGACACGGAGGGGCGAAATCCCCTTGAGCCGGGCCATCTCGATATAGGGGGATGCCAGCAGATTGATGATCGCGGCCCGCGTCATCCGCATCATATGCGCGGTCACAACCAGCGTCAGGGTCAGCGCCGGCAGCAGTGTCGCCTTCAGCCGGGCCCCCATCGCCATATCTGCGTAGATATTGGACAAGGACGGCAGGATCGGGTTCAGGACGGCCAGAAACAGGATCAGGACGTAGGCCACAAAGAATTCGGGGCTTGAGATTGAGGACAGAGTGAAGATGTTCGCTGCCCGGTCAAAAACCGAATTGCGATAAAGCGCGGCCAGAATGCCAAGTGTCACAGCCAGCGGGACCGCAATTGCGGCAGTCACGCCCGCAAGGAACATCGTATTGGCAAATCGCGGTGCGATCTGGTCGGCCACCGTGACGTTGTTGGATGATCCGGTAAAGGTGGTAAAGTTCGCCTGCGCAAAGCTGATCCCCAGATCGCCCTGCACGGCCCCGTAGAGCCAAAGCATATACCGCGTTACCGGCGGATCATCGAGGCCGATTTGGGTACGGATGGCCGCAACAGCCTCGGGTGTAGCCGCCTGACCAAGAATGGCCTGGGCAAAATCGCCGGGAAGGCTGTTTACGGCTGCAAAAATGACGATCGAGACGATCACAAGCGTCAGAAGGCCAAGTGCCAGACGCTGCAGGATTATCCTGAGTACCGTCGACAAATGTATTTCCTTCCCAATCAGCCCCTAGTTTCACCGTAGCGAAACTCAAGCCTCTGTAAAGGCTACAGCGCCAGCAGGCTGGAATTGCGCCCGAAGTGGTCCATGCTGCGGACCAGCTCGGCACTGATCCCCGGCTCAGACAAGGCATGGCCCGCGCGGGGCACCATGTGCAGTCTGGCCTTGGGCCAGAGGCTGGCCAGCTTGTGCGCCGCAGCAGGCGGGCAGATCATGTCATAGCGGCCCTGCACGATGACCCCCGGAATATCGGCAATTCGGTCCATCCGGTTCAGGATCTGCTGGTCCTCGGTCAGAAAGCCCGCGTTCTGGAAGTAGTGGTTTTCCAACCGGGCAAAGGCGCGCGCATATTCCGCCGGGCTTTCGCCACCCGCTCCGTCGTTGTCGATTGAGGCCAGGGCGTTTTCCCATGACGCCCAGGCGCGGGCATAGCGGGTTTCCTGCATCAGATCGCCCGAGAACAGGCGCCGGTGATAGGCGTCGATCAGGTCGCCCTGTTCGTCTGGGGGGATAAGATCGGTGAACCTGCTCCAAAGATCGGGCCAGAACTTGCCCGCGCCGCCACCATAGAACCAGTCCAACTCTCCTTGCGTCATCAGAAAGACACCACGCAGGACAAGCGCGAGGGTGCGGTCAGGATGGGTCTGCCCATAGATCAGAGACAGGGTTGCCCCCCAGCTGCCGCCAAAGACGACCCAACGATCAATCCCAAGGGTCTCGCGGATCAGCTCTATATCCGAAACAAGGTGCCAGGTGGTATTTGCCTCAACGCTCGCATGGGGGCGCGACCGCCCGCAGCCGCGCTGATCAAACAGAATGACGCGATAGACATCGGGGTCAAAGTAGCGACGCATGGCCGGGCTGCATCCGCCGCCCGGGCCGCCATGCAACACGACAACCGGTATCCCGTCAGCCTTGCCACATTGTTCAACATAGACCCGGTGCCCGTCACCAACCTCCAACATCCTCTGATCGAAGGGATCGATAGGAGGATAAAGATGCGACACCGCGCGCTTTTGACCTGAGACCTTGTCCATGAGTGTCCTATATAGCCCGTTAGCAAGACCTGCTATTGCAAAGACGTGACAGAACGGAGCCAAGGATGCAAACCGCCCAATCCACAATCGATCCTCAGGAAATTGCCAAGTTTGAGGCAATGGCCGCAGAGTGGTGGGACCTTGAGGGTAAGTTCAAACCGCTTCACATGCTCAACCCCTGCCGGCTGGATTACATCACCTCGCAGATCGCGGCAGAGTTTGCGCGGGATCTTGACCAACCCAAACCATTTGAAGGGCTCCGCATCCTCGACATCGGCTGTGGCGGTGGTCTGTTGTGCGAACCCATGGCCCGGCTTGGAGCCACGGTCGTGGGCGTCGACGCCGCCCCGCGCAACATTCCTGTAGCGCAGGTCCATGCAGAGCAATCGGGCCTGACGATCGACTACCGCGTCGGAACCGCCGAAGACATGGCAGCGGCTGGCGAACAGTTCGACGTTGTTCTGAATATGGAGGTGGTCGAACATGTGGCCGAGCCTCTGGGTTATCTGACCGCCTGCCGGATGCTTCTGAAACCCGGTGGCCTGCACATCTGCTCAACCATCAACCGCAATCCCAAAAGCTTTGCGATGGCGATTGTTGGGGCTGAGTGGGTGATGCGCTGGCTGCCCAAGGGCACCCACGACTGGGCCAAGTTCATCACCCCCGATGAGCTGTTCAGCCTGTTGCAAAAAGCGGGCCTTGATCCGGTTGATCGCAAGGGGTTTCAGTTCAACCCGATCAACTGGTCCTGGCGACTGTCAGACCGGGACCTGTCGGTGAACTACGTGACAGCGAGCACGAAGCCCTAAGAGCGCTTGGGCCGTTTACTGCTGCTCAAGCCGGGTGCGCAGGGCGCGCAGGACAGGCAGCGCTGCGCGGGCCTTTTCTGCACCGACCTGATCGACGACATCGCCCAACATCGGAAGGATCGCCGCCACAGCGGCATCGCGGGCGGCAAGACCGGAAGGGCTGATCGAGACCAGCTTGCGCCGGGCATCATCCCAGTCCGGCCGAATATGGACCCAACCAGCCCATTCAAGTTTGCCAAGGGTGTTGGTCATGGCGCCACGGGTCAGGTGAAATGTCCGGGCAAGCTGTGCCGGCGTCCGCTCGCCCCCGGCATGGGCAAGGCTATTGAGGACGGAAAAATGCGACAGCTCCATCCCCTTGGGCAATACCTTGGCGAGACTGTTGCGGGCAAGCTGATCGACAGTGAGGATCTCACTGAAAAGGGATATGGCAAGGTTGTCGGACGGTGTGGGCATCACGGTCCTTTGAAAGGGCGGTCATGGGTCAGGGCGGCAATACGCCCCCTCGCTTTTGACACTTCGACTAGGTCCAGATCAACAATCGTGATGCCGGGATCAGTGCCACCATCGGCCAGAACCTCGCCCCAGGGCGCAACAGCCAACGAATGCCCGTGGGTGCGGCGGATGCTGTCAGTCGTCGTGGGGTGGGTGCCGCATTGCGCCGGGGCCAGAACGTAGCAGCCCGTCTCGATCGCCCTCGCCCGCAAAAGGGTTTCCCAATGCGCCGCACCCGTCACGGGCGAAAACGCGGCAGGCACGGTCAGAACCTCTGCCCCAGCCTTTGCCAGTGCCCGGTGCAAATGGGCAAAGCGGACATCGTAGCAGACAGTCAGACCCAGCGTTGCAAAGGGGGTCCGGGCAACAACGGCCTGATCACCGGGGCGAAACCCTGCCGACTCGCGGTAGGTCTCTGCCGCCGAAACATCGACATCGAACATGTGGATCTTGTCGTAGCGGGCGACGATATCCCCGGCCGGGTCAATCAGGAAAGAGCGGTTGGCAAATCGTCCGTCCGGATCGCCAGTCTTAAGCGCAAGCGAACCGATCAACAGCCACACGCCCAGCGCCTGTGCCTCGGCCCGAAGACCAATCAGGGTCTGATCCTCGGCCTCGCTTTGCAAGACATCGTTCTGACGGCTGCGGCTGCCCGACACACAATTCGTGACCTCAGGCGTCAGGACAAACCCGGCACCCTGCCCGGCGGCTTCGCGCAGCAGGGCGCGGGTCATCGCCAGGTTGGCGGCCGGGTCATCCCCCGACGACAGCTGAAGAAGGGCGGTCCTCAAGCGGCTAAAAGCGCGTCGAGTTTGCCCGCCCGCTCAAGCGCGTGCAGCTCGTCGCAGCCACCTACATGAACCCCGCCGATAAATATCTGGGGTACTGTGCGGCCACCCTTCGCACGACGCTCCATCTCGGGGCGCTTGTCGGGGTTGGCCATAACATCCACCTCTTGAAAGCTGACGCCCTTGTTGGTCAGCAATCGCTTGGCCGCGTGGCAGTAGCCGCAATAGGGCGAGGTATAAAGTTCGACAGTTTTCATGACAGATTTCCCGGAAAGTCGACGTTTCCATCCTTATCTAGGGTGCTTTTGTCGCGCGGGCCAGTAGCAGTACGCAAACCTCTGTTGCGCCAGCGGTATGGGCAGCCTCGGCCGCGGCCGCGAGGGTAGCGCCGGATGTCATGACATCATCGACCAGTAGGACCGGTCTCCCGTTCATCGCGTTGCGTCGGGGATGGGGAGTAATCGTTCCGGACATATGTCTGAATCGGTCCTCTCGGGACTTGCCACCAAGCGGTGTCGTCCGACGTCGCCTGACCAAGGGCCAACGGTGCGGGCAATCTCGGTCCGGTCGCCGTGTTTAAGCGCCAGGACAAGCTTGCGCCCGGTCCCATCGTAGACCAGCGCGGCCCGGCCACGTGCCCAAGGGCGGGCGA
>JAQWWH010000065.1 GCA_029255105.1 Flavimaricola sp.
TCGCCCGCACCGCCCTGCATAAGGGTATCGGCACCTCTGTGGCCGTAGAACACATCGTCACCGCTCGTCGCCTGAACCGTGAAGTCCTGACCGCCCCTGTCACCGGTTACGACGTTGAAGGTCTCCTGATAGGTGCCTCCAGCCGTCGTCACGTTGACGATCACTTCGTAGGTCGTGTCTGGAGCTAGGCCTGCCGAAGCGGTCACCAGCCCATTGGCATCGACTTCAATTCCCGCCGCGCTTGCACCTGCTAGAGAGAAGGTCTGGGTCACCTGACCGTTCGTGGTCAGCTGGGCCAGCGCAATTCCGGCTCCTGGCAGATCCCATTGGGCTGGCTCTACACCGTTCCAGCGGATGTCAGAGACCCCGATGATGTTCACGCTCTGGTCTGCGAAACGAAGCACTTCGATGTTCTTGACCAAGTCTGTTTCGTCGGTCAGCACACCCGTCTCGTTGAGAAAGACACGCCCATTGCCATCGCCGGTATCCTCGACCGAGATGAAGCCGTCGCCATTCAAGTCCTCGGCTACCCCGGTTGCACTACGGACCAATCCACCGATGGTCATCGTATCCAGGCCCTCGATGTTGTACTCATCGCGGTTGCCCCGGAAGACGGCCGTGTCGACGTCGTCGAGAGAGTTTTCGGCCGACAGGATCTCGCGGACCGCGCTCAGCTGTCCGGGTGTGATCACACGGGTCAGCATGAGTTCGTTGAGCGACCGGCCTTCGAACATGACGTTGCCATCCATGTCGCGGACCCGACCTGCGAATTCGCCAGCGGCGGAGGTGTCAGTCGTCAGGGATTCGGCTGTGTAGAAGACGCCTTCCCCCATATCGATCTGGATCCGCACGTTCAGCCAGGAGTCGCCGTCGATGACGTCAAAGCCGCCGCGCCCCATGATCTCGTCGCTTCCGTCTCCTCCGAGCAGGATGTTGCCGTCCCGAAAGGAAGCATCGGCGACACCGTTGAGACCCAGCAACTCACGCAGGCCGTCGATCCGATCAATACCGGCGTTGTCGAGGATGTGGTCGTCAAACGCTGCTTCTGCAGCGGCATCAGCACGGCCACGGTCGTCCCCGTAAAGGGTGTCGTTGGCATCCCAGCCCGACGCGGCTTCTACCAGGTCAAAGCGGTCCCGCAGGATGTTGCCCTGGACGCTGGTGAAGATCGGCACCTGAAAGTCAAAGTTGGCACCGGCGACATCGTACTTGGCGATCGCCCAGTCAAAGCCGAACATCCCCTCAAAGCGCTGGATACCTGGACCCGACACCATGATGTCGTCGCCGGATTCCGCATCATAGTCCGTGTCGTTGCCCTGGCCCCAGAGAATGTCGTGGCCAATGATCGGGCTGTTGAAGAACAGTTCCGAATGCTCGCCAGCGAGGACGTCAAAGCCGTCACCACCCTCGATCCAGTCGTCCCCTTCGCCACCAGCTACGAACTCGTTGCCGGTACCACCCAGGACGAAGTCGTCATGGTCGCCGCCGAAGGCTTCCTTGTCGTCCATTCCCATGATGATGTAGTCTTTGCCGCGCCCACCGAAGATAAGGTCGAGGCCGGTACCAGCGGCGATAACGTCATCGCCGTTTTCACCACGGATGAAGTCGTCGCCGAAGGGGTCTTCGATGATGTCGTTACCGTCGCCGCCAAAGTAATGGTCAGCTTCCATACCTGCGTTCAGGTAGTCGTCGCCGCCGTCGCCGTAGAGGGCGTCGATCCCCTTGTCACCGTAGAGGCTGTCGTTGCCCTCGGTGCCGCCAAGCACAACGTGCTCACCGCCCGAGAACTTAAGCGTACCGCCGAAGTCGTGACCGTTGGCATCAAAGACATCGGTCTGGATGCGCACGACCTTCGGGTCGATCATCTGCAGGAAGGCGTCTTCATGCACCGGGTCAACATCATGGCCCTCGGCGATCTGCCGATCGAGTTCGAAGATGTAGTCCGGGGTCACAAAGATGCTGGCGTTCATGTGGGTCGCATAGGGATCCGACAGGTCCGAGTTCCGCATCACAAGGTCGGTGAATGTGTTCGGCTCGAGGTTGTCCAGCAGGTTGGTGCCCTGGGTCCGGCTCAGGTAGTAGAAACGGTCGCCGGTCTGCAGGTGCTCCATCTGGTATTCGAAGATGAAGTTGAAGGTCGATCCCAGCATGCCGCCGAATTCGTTCAGCTCTTCCGCCAGACCACCAAGCCAGAAGTCGACATTGTTCATGCCGCCAAGTTCAGTGGTGGCATAGGCGCCTGTCGCATTGAGGAAGTCCAAGCGATCAGTAATGCCCAAGGCGGTGATTGTGCCGCCAATTGTGCCGGTCGATGACACAAACTCCCAGCTCGCATCCTGACCTGTCACGATTGCTGTAGCGATGGCCCGCTTTTCTTCCAGGTACTCGGCGCCCTGGATCAGGCTATGCGTGCCATAGGCCGCGATAAAGTTGATGATCGAGGTCGGGTGCTTGATGTGCTGGGCAAAGTCGAGCCAGCTTGTGTAGGGTTTGAGGTCCGTCAGGCCGTAGTCGTTGTAGAATTCCTTGCGGATTTCGTTCAGCGACTTCATGCCGGTTTCCCGACCACGGGCGATGTTGATCGCAGCAAGGTCAAGCGGCAGGCCTAGAAGGTTGGTCTGCAGGGCGGGGACGACGAATTCGTCCATCTCGTTGCCGATATCGCGAACCGCACCGCGGGCGATGTTGGCGATGATTTCCTCAACATCGGTACCGGTGGCAGCAAAGGCCTGCGGGTTCAGGAAGGCGTCGATCAGGGTCAGCTGATCAGTGTCGCCGTTGATCATGCTCAGGTCGTTGTCCAGGCGGTCAACGGTCTGGTTCAGCATCGAGTGGCCAAAACGGTAAACCACATGGGCGAATTCCGCGATGATCGACGCATCCATGTCGGGCGTGTTGGTAAAGACGAACGGATCGACGTTGGGCTGGATGAGGCGGGCGAATTCTTCGAACACGAGGTGCTGGTACTGCATCTCGGTCACGAACTTGGCCGCGTGGAAGATCCGCTCGCCGTCCCAGACCAGCGCGTCAATCGCAGCCTGATCGGCGGGCCAATCGGTGACCGGATTAACAAGCCATTCGTTCAGGAAGGCAAGGTCCTGCGATTCAAGTATGGTCGCCCGGTTGGCCTCGATCAGGCGGTTATGCTCAGAGTGGAAGACCGAGTGGACCGCCGTCAGCGCGATGTTCTCGTTCCCGCGCCCGTCACCAGTGATATGGTGGGCGTCGAGCATTTCGTTGTCGTAGGTGGCCGAGTTGCCATCATCGATGATGTCGGTGTCGGCGTCGGCCACCTGTCCTGTCTGTGGCGCTGCATGGTGCGCAATATCGTGCAGGAACGCATGGCCCGACGGCACGGCAAGCATCGCATCGATCGGAGCAAGCGGGTTGCCTTCGACGACAGAATTGTCAGCTTCGAGCACCATGAGCGGGTAGCCGTTGGCACCGCGGATGAACTCACCATACTCGTCCGTCATCAGGAGCGGGACGTTGTGCACGTTGAAATCGTTAAGCTCGATTCCCAGCATGTCGCGGGCCTGGGTCTTGATGTCGGCCCAGGTGGGCACAGTGCCCGACTGTTGGCCGTCAAGCAGCTTACCCGTAGCGACCGGCTTACCGTCGGCGTCCAGCATGTATTCACGCAGGAAGACCTGGTGCGACGGGTGTGATGTGTAGGTCTGGTTCTGGTCGACAAAGGGCGTTGTCGTGTTCTCTGCGTTGTTGTCCGCGTCAACTTTGGCGCGTGTGACGGCCATGAAACGCAGGTGGGTCGGCAGGTCGTCGCCCTGAGCCACTCCGTTCACGACGCCACTATACATACCATCATCACCCAGGACGAGCGGATCGTCGATGTTCAGCGGGATATAGACGGTGCCGTTTTCAGCCTTTGGGATCAGGTCGAGGCCGTGATCGAAGAACTGACCAAAGAAGGTCATCCAGCTGTTGTAGCTAGGCGACAGGCCGATGTCGGGCGACAGGTTGGGAATGTAGGTGATGTCGTCGTTGGTGACGTAGACCCCGTTTGTGGCCATCGCTTCACCCGGACGCAGCGGGATGGCATCTGCCCCGTGGACCTCTTGGAACTTGGCCAGGGAAAGCGGGTTGTTGAACCAGGCATCAACGGCGGCCGGGTTGTCGACGGTCTGGTTGACCACAAGGTTGGAAATCGTCCGCGGGGACGAGTCGACGACGTTGCCGGCAACGCCATAGTCACCTTGGACCAATGGGTCCATGCTGCCGGGAGCCGGACCGTCAAAGTCGATCGAACCGACACCAATGTCCCGGAAGTCCGGCGTGCTCAGACGCGGGATCGGTTGATCGGCGGCACCCCAATTCGGGTTGGCCAGATTGTTCAGCGTGCCCGATACCGTCCGCAGACCGACGGGCAGAATATTGGCGTCCCCAGCGGACACGCCGTATTCGGCCATGATAGCCTCAACCAGATCCGTACCATTTGAATGCGCTTCGGAAACTCTGATTTGGCGAAGAATGAATTCCAGGTCAGCCTGGTTCACGTGAAAGAAGGTGTTGCCGGCCATAATGTCGTCCCCCATTGGATGCGCCGCCTTTGGCGTCGCGAGATTTTTGTGGCCGCTGCGGCGCACACAGAATTGTTATCGGTCTTGTCTGGACGTCGCGTGCTGGGCAGCCAGCTTAAGTGCGACGGACAATGCGACCCTATGGCCTACAACCTATCGACCCCGGGGCTGGGACATCAGGCCGCGAAGTTGGACAAAATTTGGGACCAAGTGCGCGAAAGAAATTGGACCTTAGTCTGATGGAATCGTTGGGCCTATAGCTGAGCCGCGCAGAAACGACGGCCAGAAATTAACGTAGCCCTTTGATTTCACTTATGTTACTGACGAAGTATATATTTCGGCCCTTGACCCACGCATGGTCGAGGTCAGACCTTTCGGACTGCCACATTTTGAAAATGATTAAGGTATTGAGATGGCGATTCTTGGCCAAGCCCCCGAGGTCCAATCGGCCCTCGTCGATGATGAGAAAGCCAGGCCACTGGATGCGCCAACTCCTCAATCCAAGCTGATCAGCGTTGAGGATGTATTTTACCTTCTCGCGGCGATCATCGCGTTTGGTCTCATTCTTTATCTGTTGGGTCTGTCCATCGTTCAGCAATTTCGCGACGCAGAATCCCGGTCCGCCGCAATGGCGAACAAGGCCTATACTCAAGGCATCCTGGACCCGCTTGTCACAGAATTGGCCGAAGAAGGGACTTTGACGTCGGCTCATAACGACAGGGTCAATGAAGTTCTTGGCAATACGTCGCTTGGGAAACACTTGATCGGATTGGTGATCTGGGACCTCAAGGGAGAGGTGGCCTTTACAACTCTGGAAGGCCGATTTGAGAGCGCCTTGGGCAGCGAAGAGTTTCAAGCAGCCCTGAACGGCGATCTCGGGATCGAATTGCACCTTGAGAACGTCGAAAATCCGGGCGTTCCGATCCCGGTTCCCTACTTTGAAGTCTACGTGCCGCTTTACGGTGCAAACAGCACGACGCCAGTTGCCATTGGTGAAGTCTACACCGACGCGACCGCCATGCTGGAAGAGATGGCATCGGCAGAGGCGACCGTCTGGTGGTCGCTTGGTGGCGGTCTCTTGGGGCTATCCGCACTCGCCTTCATCGCCATGCTACTTCGCTCGCGCCTTGCGCACCAGCTTGAGGTGGCGCGAAACCTTGCCAAGCTTAACAAGCACTACCGCGAGCGTGCGGTGCGCGAAAGGATTGCCGCCACTCAGTCGAACGAACAGCTTCTGAACATTCTAGGCGCCGAAATCCATGACGGACCTGTCCAGATGCTAAGCCTGTTGATGCTGACCCTTGGCCGTGGCGATGGGCCGCCACCAAAGAACATCGCGATGGACAAACGAGATCTGGCAGAACACATCATGTCCGATCTTCGGGCCATCTCGGGCGGATTGATCCTACCTGAAATCCGCAACCTGAGCCTGAGCAACGCCCTGAGGTTGGCCGTGACGCGACACCAGAAGATGACAGGTGATACGATCGTGGCGGATGTTGCCCACTTGCCGACCAAAGTTGACGCGGGTCTTGCCATTTGCCTTTACAGGTTCGTGCAAGAGGGGCTGAGCAATTCCTATAAATACGCCTCGCCGGGCGGCGTCACAGTGGTTGCGACAGCAGACGACAAGACGATCGACATCACGATCAGTGACCAAGACACCAAGGCCGACACGCCAAAGTCGTCCATGACCAAAAACAGCGGCCTCGGACTACAGGGCATCCGTAACCGGTTGGCTGTCTATGGTGGTGTCATTTCGCTGACCGACAACGATCGCGGTGGAAAGGATCTTCACTTGACGGTCGAGCTTTTGCCCCAGTAGCAGGATGGCCGGCCCAAACGGGCGACCAAAGCCATCGATGAGGACTTTGTCCGGATCAGGACAGGCCGATCAGGCCACCCCTGTACCATGACCGGTCGCGGTATCCGCCAACCCAAGTTCCTGGGCGGCAAGCACGACTTCGATCCGGTTGCGGACGTTCATCTTTTGCATGATGACCGTCATGTAGTGTTTGACTGTCTTGTCGCTGATCGCAAGGACATCAGCGATTTCCTTGTTCGTCTGGCCCTGCAACAGCAGGCGCAGCACTTGCTCTTCGCGGACGCTGAAACGGCAGGCCTCGCGTGCTGTCCGCCGCAAGGATGCAGAGCGAAGGCCCGACACCACCTTGGAGGCAAAGCTTGGCGAAATATAGCTTTCTCCGCCGTGCACCTGTTCGATAGCCTCTTTGAGATCGGTGATGCTGCTGCCCTTCAATACGTATCCGGCAGCCCCCGCTTCAAGCGCCGCGATGGCATAGTCAACACCCGTGACGGCGGTGAAGGCCAGAACCTTCGTCTTGGCACCGCTCGTCGAGATTTGCTTGATGGTGTTAAGCACATCCCCAGGCATGTTCAGGTCCATCAACATGATGTCGGGCGTGTGCTTCTTGCTAAGCGCCAGGGCGCTACTCGCATCGCCCCCAGTCCCGACAACCCTGAGATTTGGCTCTGAATTCAACAATGAAACGATGCCCAACAGCAGAACCGGGTGGTCGTCGGCAAGACAGATTTCAATAGGCTTCATGAATTCACTTCCATCAAATAAGGCAGCACAACAAATAATCGACGCGTTGTAGTCTCAACTTAGGCTAGAATCCGCCTAAGTACACCGGCTTCTTTGTGCTTGCAGGCGAGCAAATTTGTAAAGACCAACCGGAAAGGTCTGCGAATCGCCACGCCGACGCAGGGCGACTTAATGGCCCCGGATCGGCAAAACCAAACAAACTCAATTTATTAGGTATGCCATTGTCGAGATTGGGCGTTGATGCGCTTCGTTGACAAAGAGGGATAGTTCAAAATCGAAACAGTGTGTTCCTTTATCCAAATGCGCCATCAATAGCCACAATGAGGGTATTTTGACACAGTTTACTCTCCTTTAAGTTGTGTTATTCCCAGCAACTCGCCCATTTCTGGGCCTCAGATGGCCTGAATCCGATTCGTCCACAGGTAGAATGTGTCCTTCCCGTGGCACCATCATGTAGAGGTCCGTCAGGCTTATCCAATTGGAACGAACAGGGCGGAGCTGGTATGATCCAGACGCTCCAGGGTAGATGTGCGGTTTCCGGCCCAATGCCTGTCAAACAATGAGTGAAAATCACAGTTGAGGCCTCTCGGGGTGCAAACTTCAGCAATTCCGCACAGGAAACGAAGGGGGCGTCGGGTAAAACAAAATCCGCTGAAACTGCAAAAACAATTGCTTAGCAAAGTCCTAATTCTATTGTTTCCATATTGGAAACTTGATACTTTATTGTTTCGTATTTGGAAACAATAAAGTATCAAGACAACCGATGCCTTTCGACCGGCAGATTGATGCCTTGCGCGAGGCCAAGTCGCCCGTCCTCGATCGTGGCAACAAGATACTGACGGCAATGGAAGTTTGGTGTGTACGTCTGTATGGGTATTGGGCGGTCTACAGGACGGCAAGGCACACTCCGAGGGACCCATGATCATCACCGGTGGCGAACTGTTGGTAGAGTTCGTGTCGCATGCGCCCGGCTGCGGTCTGGCCAGAACGGTCGCGTTTTCAGGTCCTTACCCCAGTGGCGCCCCGGCGATCTTTGCCGATCAAGCAGCCCGGGTCGGGGCGGAAGTGCAGCTGTTCGGCTGTGTCGGGCGCGATCCGTTCGGGGATTTGTTGATCGACCGCCTAAGGCCAGACGGGGTTGACGTCCGTCAGGTTGCGCGCAGCACTGGCAAAACGACAGGAACTGCTTTCGTTTCGTACCACCCGGACGGAAGCCGGGTGTTTGTGTTCCATCTTGACGGCACGGCGGCAGATCAGATCGAGGCAGTGCCCGTCATCATGCCCGGCGCCCTCTTCCATGTCTCGGGCGCATCGCTTGGCAATCCCCACCTGCGGGCCGTCATCCTTGAGGCTGTCGATCAGGCCCGGTCCGTAGGTCGCGTCAGCTATGACCCCAACATCCGACCGGAATTGATGCAAGATCCGTTGATCCGGCCGTACATCGACCAGATCGTGGCCGCATCCGACATCCTTCTTCCCAGCCAGGAGGACCTTGAGGCCCTCTATCCCGGAACCACGCCTGAGGCATTCATCCGCGACATGCTTGGCGCTGGGAAAAAGGTGGTTGTGGTCAAGCGCGGGGCCATGGGCGCGATCGGGTCGAACGGCGGCCCCTTGATCACGGTGCCGCCCCTTTTGGTGGACGAGGTCGATCCGACAGGGGCCGGAGACTGCTTTTGCGGCACTCTTCTGGGTCTGCTCGACCAGGGGCGGGACTTCGAATATGCCTTGAGGGCGGCCAATGTGGCTGGGGCCCTTCACGTCACACGGCGCGGTCCGATGGAGTGGAACCCCACCCTGAACGACATTCGTCCGTATCTTGAACCTGCAGGAGTTTGATCATGGACCTCAAGAAACTCGTCGCCCTGAACCGGTCCGGAACCCCGCAGGCCTTGCCAAGCTTCTGTACCGCCAACGCCTATGTCCTGGACGATCTTCTGGGCTTTGCCGCCTCGCGCAACCTGCCCGTGCTGATCGAGGCGACCTGCAATCAGGTCAATCAGTTCGGGGGCTATACCGGCCTGACCCCGGCCGCCTACGCGGCGAGTATCCGTCAAAAGGCCCACGCGGCCGGATTGGCCGCAAACCAGCTTATCCTTGGCGGCGATCATCTGGGCCCCAATCCATGGAAGCATTTGCCTGCCGCGGACGCGATGGAAAGGGCCCTCGCACTGGTCAAAGCCTATGTCGAGGCTGGTTTTACCAAAATCCACCTGGACGCCAGCATGCCCTGCGGGGGCGAGCCTGTGCCCAGCTTTGAGCAGGTTGCTGAACGGTCAGCCGACCTTTGCGCTGTGGCTGAAGCCCATGCACCCGACCCCGGCCTTCTAAGCTATGTCATCGGAACGGAGGTTCCGGTGCCGGGTGGGGAGGCTGATGATATGGCAGGCATCGCGGTCACATCCCCGGCCCGGCTGGCAGAGACGATTGACACTCACAAGATCGCGTTTGCTGCGCGGGGGGTCCCGCAGGGGATCGATCGGGCGATCGCCGTGGTGGTCCAGCCCGGCGTCGACTTTTCCCACGACAGCATATTTCACTACGATGGCGACAAGGCCGCCGGCCTTGCCAAGGCTATCGGACAATATGACGGCCTCGCGTTCGAGGCGCATTCGACCGACTATCAAGCCACCGACAGCCTTGCCGCTCTGGTCGCGGACCATTCCGTCATCCTCAAGGTCGGGCCCGAGATCACCTTTCGCTTTCGCGAAGGGATCATGGCCCTCGACCAGATCGAGGCGCTTCTTGGCCTGCCTGATCCCGCCCGCGTGATGGAGGCCGTTGTCCGGGCCATGCAGGACGCCCCTTCGGACTGGTCGAACTATTATCAGGGCACGCCCGAAGCCATCCGCATCCTGCAATTGTTCAGCTATAGCGACCGCATTCGCTACTATTGGGACAAGCCCGCCGTTTCCGAGGCGCTTCGCAAGTTGATCGCGAACCTGACCATTGCCGGGCTGCCTGCTGCCATCGCCACCCAGTTCGGCACCGACTTCCCCATCCGTGCGGACAGCGTCGACCCACGAAGCCTTGTCACCCAGCGCGTCGCCACCACAGCAGAGCGGTACTACCGCGCGTGCGGCTGGCTGTAGCGCCCCTTTCGCCAGCGGGCGACATGTTTGCCGATTGCCCAATAAACCGCCGTCCTTGACGCCCAATTGGCTGAATTGACCCATTCGGCGCCTGGTCCGGCCGAGCCGATTGAATTTGGGCGTGGTTCTGACTGTTGCGCCTTTCGTTGGTGCAGCTTCGTTGCTCAAACTCGCAACCGAGGGGGCCGTTTTTGCCCGTATCTTACCAAAAGGACATTCTGATGCTTGAGATCATGCGACACCTTGTGGACGGCGGGCCGAAGACGGTCGGCCCGTTTCATCATGCGGTCAGCGCGGGCGACTTTCACTTTATCACCGGCCAGATGCCGACCCTGCCCGACGATCCGACCAAGGTTGTCGCTGGCGGGATCGAGGAACAGACCGCCCGCGTTATGGACAATCTCGCGCTGGTGCTTGACGGGCTGGGCAGCGGCTTTGATCGGGTCGTCTTTGCCCGCGTCTATCTGGTCAACTTTCAGGACCTGTACCGTATGAACGCGGTCTATACCCGCTATTTCCAATCCGACCAATTACCGGCCCGGACCTGCATCGGAGTGACCGGCCTTGCCGTCGGCGCGCTGGTCGAGGTCGATCTGATCGTGGCCCGCTAGGGTCCAAAGGGGCAGAGGCAAAGCGTACGGCGCCGCCGCGACACAAACAGACAGGAGGTTGCCCGATGATGCCCCCCCTCAGGATCGCGCAGACCAAGGTTGCCCTTGTCGACCCCCACGACTGCACCGACGCCTCCGATGTCCTGACGCTGTTGCAGGCCCTGTGCGACAGCCTTGTCCGGCGGCACGGTGCAGGCTTCGCACCGCGACTGGCGCAAAGCTGGACAGTCTCGGACGACGCCTGCCACTTTACCTTTGTCCTGCGCCCCGGGCTAGTGTTCCACGATGGCAGCCCCCTGACGGCTGAGGACGTCTGCGCAAACCTCAGGCGGATGGCTCGTCCCGACAAGGGCTACACCCTTGGCGCGCCCGGCGTCTGGCATCAGTTTCTGGGCGACGCCATAATCGAGGCGACCGATGCGCGGACCCTGACCATCGCCCTATCCCGCCCGATCGCGGATCTTCTCGATATCCTCGCGCAGGGGTTCATCGTGGCCCCGTCCTGCCTGCCCCGGCTCGACGCAGGCCATCTTGATGCCCTGATCGGTTCTGGGCCCTACCGGCTATCGGACCAAACGGCGGACCATGTCACGGCCATCGCCCATGACGGTCACTTTGCCGGTCCCCCGCCCCATCCAATTGTCGAATGGACTGCCGTACCCGACCCAGCGACGCGTCTTGCCCTTTTGCAGGATGGCAAGGTCGACGTGGCAAGCCGGGTCAGCGGTACTGCGAAACCAACGCAGGTGATCCTGACCAATCATGTCGACCCCGTCGCGATCATCTACCTGTTCAACACAGCACGCGGTCCGCTTGCCTCGGCCGACCTGCGCCGTGCGCTGCATCTGGCGGTGGACCGCCCTGCCCTGATCCGCAACGTGCTTGGCGGCGCGGCGGTTCCGCTGCATGGCTTTGTCAGCGACGTCCACTTTGGAGCCGTGCCCGGCACACCGGCCCCCTATGACCCCGAAACCGCCCGCGCCCTTTTGGCCAAGGCGGGCTACGGCGGCGGGCTGACGCTCAAGGTGGATTGCCCGACCCGACTGCCGGACGAGGCCGTTGCCCTGACCGGCGTCCTCGCCGAACAACTGGCCAAGGTCGGGGTCACCCTTGACGTCACCTATCACGAGGACCGCGAAGCCTACGCCCATATGGTGCGCCGCAAAGAGATCGGGGACATGTGCGTCTTTGATTCCAGCCCGATGAGCACCTTTCGGGTGATCTATGAAAAGCTCGACGCCCGCGTCGCGGGGTCATGGTGGCAGGGCTATCACAATCCAGCGGTTGAGGCCTGCCTGGACGAAGCGCGCGGAACCACCGATGACGCGGCCCGCGCGGTGATCTACCAAAGGGCCTATGCCGCGCTGCAGGAGGACCCGCCTTGGCTGTATCTGTACAACCCCGTGCGCACGATAGGCCTTGCGCCCGCATTGGCCGGTTTCACCATGGCCCCCGATGGCGTTCTTGATGTCACCGCGCTGCCATCCCCGGAAGCCTCTCCCTAACCCTCAAGCCGCTGGCCGGACAAGGCCCGGCCCTGATAGGCGCCGACGCCCTTGTCCTGCATCAGCGTCCCGTCCGCGACAAGGGTCTTGCCCCGCAGGATCGTGCGGACCGGCCAGCCGGTCACCTCGATCCCTTCGTAGGGGGTGTAATCCGCGCCGTGGTGCAGGATCTCCTGGCGCAGGGTCTCTTGCCGCGTGGGATCCCACAGGGTGATATCGGCATCGGAGCCCACGGCAATCGTGCCCTTCTTGGGGTAAAGGCCATACATCTTGGCATGGTTGGTCGAGGACAGGGCGACAAAGCGTTGCAGGTCTATGCGGCCCTTGGACACTCCTTCCGAAAACAGGATCGGCAGGCTCGTCTCGACCCCCGGGATGCCGTTGGGCACCCATTTGAAGCTTTTGAGCCCGTCAGGATGCTTCTTGCCTTCGCTGTCATCGTAGCGAAACGGGCAATGGTCCGAGGAATAGACGTCAAATACCCCCTGCTCGATCCCTGCCCAGCAGGCGACCTGGCTGGCGGTGTCGCGGGGCGGTGGAGAGCAGACGAATCTCGCCCCGTCAAAGCCGTCCGTGTCCAGATCGTCGGCGGTCAGAACCAGATACTGGGGGCAGGTTTCGGAAAACACCTTGCTGCCCCGGGCGCGGCCTGCCTTGATCTCGTCGATCGCATCGCCGTTCGAGACGTGGACGATCATGATCGGCACATCGATGATCTCGGCCAGCGCGATGGCGCGGTGGGTCGCCTCACGCTCGGCCGGGATGGGCCGGGTGGTGGCGTGATACTTGGGCGCAGTCTCGCCCCGGTCGGCGGCGACATCGCGCAGGTAGGAAATGGCGTCGTCGTTTTCGGCATGCACCATGGCCAGCGCCCCGCTGCTTTTGGCGGCGGCAAGCGTTTGCAGGATTTCCTTGTCGGTCAGCTTCATCCCCTCGTAGGTCATGAACACCTTGACCGAGGTGTAGCCATCCGCGACCAGCGCAGGCAGGTCCTGATTGAGCGCCTGCGGCGTCGGATCAGTGATGATCAGGTGAAAGCTGACGTCGGTATAGCAATTCCCCTCGGCCAGGCCGTGATACCATGACACGGCGTCGCGCAGGCTTTGCCCCCGGGTTTGCAGGCAAAACGGCAAGAGCGTCGTGTGCCCGCCAAAGGCCGCCGAACGGGTGGCGCTTTCAAAATCGTCAGCCATGGTGATCCCATCGCCCGAGGGCTGGGCGATATGGACGTGGCTGTCGATCCCGCCGGGCATCACCAGAAGACCGGTCGCGTCGATGACCTCGGCCGCGTCGGTCAGGTCTGCCGCAATGATGGTGATCCGCCCGTCCTTGATGCCCACGTCGGCCTTGTAGGTGTCCGCAGCGGTGACGACGGTGCCGCCTTTGATGATGGTGTCGAGCATGGTCAAGCCGCCTCCAGCGCGGCGATAAGGCGGTCGATTTCGTCGATTGTGTTGTAGTGGACAGCGGACACCCGGATCACCCCGTCCGGGTTATCCAGCCCAAGGTCGTCGACCAACCCGCGGGAATAGAAGTCGCCATAACGGATGCCAAGACCGGTAGGGTCTACGGCCTCGACCACCTCGCGCGAGCTGCGGCCGTGAATGGCGAAAGAGATCGTCGGCACCCGGCGCGCCTTGTCAGCCACCTCGGCCCCGACAATCGTCAAGTCGGGCCGACCGCGCAGATAGGACAAAAGCCTGCCCGACAACGCCTCTTCATGGTCCGCGATCAGGCCAAACGCCGCCTCTACCGCGGCCCGCCCTTCGGAGTTGATGCCGTGGGCCTGCGCAAAGGCCTCAAGGTAGTCGATCACGCCAAGGCAGGAATAGGCCAGTTCGTAGCTGGCATTCCCCGGCTCCATCTTTTGCGGAACTTTGGCGCGGGTAAAGAAGCGGTGGTTGATGTTGCCCGCCGCCAAAAGCGCGTCATAGCGCCCGTAAAGGGCGGCGAAATGGGGGCCATAGGTCTTGTAGACCGAAAAGGCATAGAAATCGCAGTCCAGCGCCTGAACATCAATGGCGCGGTGGGGGGCAAAGGCCACCCCGTCTACACAGATCAGGGCGCCGGCCTTGTGCACAAGATCGGCCATCTCGCGGACCGGGTTGATCGTGCCGTAAATGTTGGAGGCATGGGTGACCGCCAAAAGCTTGGTCTTGTCTGACAACAGGGCCGCCAGATCATCAAGGTTGGGCACATGTTCGCCCGGCCGCATCTTCCATTCGCGGATCACGATCCCTTTGCCCGCCAGTTTGGTCCAGGGGCCGATATTGGCCTCGTGATCGAAATTGGTGACGATCACCTCGTCCCCCGGCCCCCAGTCCTGCGAAAGGGCCTGCGCCAGCTGACCCAAAAGCTGGGTGGTGGTCGCCCCCATCACCACTTCCTCCGGACGGCTGGCGTTGAACAGCGTCGCCAAGGCCGAGCGGCCTGCATGGACCATCTCGCCCGCCTTGACCGAGGCGGGGTAGCTGGCCCCCAACTGGACGTTGGCCGTGAACAGATATTCGGTCAGACGATCCGCCACCTGACGGGCAACCTGCGATCCGCCTGCATTGTCGAGGAACACTTGAGAGCCACCAAGTGCAGGAAAGGACCTGCGCAGGAAATCCAAATTCAATTGAGACAAAGGGTATTCTCCATTGTGGCCACTGTTGGCCTGATCCGACCCTAGACAGCACCACGGGCCGACCCAATGGGCGACGGTCCGACAGCCCCGGAACTCTGCAAATTTGATTCAAGAGGGGTCAATTTTTGGGCAAATGCCTAGGCAAAAGCAAAAACAAGGCGCGAAATCGATTTCCAAACCCGGGAATGCCCTCTCAAACCTTTGGATAATGAGCACCCATGCCGAGGTTGTTGTGTCTGCGGGCCAAAAGAGCCGGCACTAACCACAGGGGTAATTTAATGAGACTAAATACTCTAGCGATTGCAGCAACCGTGGCCGTCGGTACCGCCGCGCCGGTGTTTGCACAAGAAACGCTGGCCGCCGTGCAAGAACGGGGCATGTTGAACTGCCAGGTGGGTCTGCCCACCCCCGGCTTTTATGCGCTTGCCGATGACGGCACATGGTCCGGTATGGACGTCGATCTGTGCCGTGGCGTGTCAGCTGCCATCTTTGGCGACCCGGACATGGTGGAATACCAGTCGGTGACCTCGGCGGTCCGCTTTACCGCGCTGGCCAACTCGGAAAGCGACATGCTGTCCCGCACCACCACCTGGACTGCCGTGCGCGACACCCAACTTGGCCTCGATTTCACGACAGTGAACTTTTACGACGGTCAGGGCTTTCTTGTCCCGGCCGACAGCGGCATCACCTCGGCGCTTGAACTGGACGGGGCGACCATCTGCGTTCTGACCGGCACCACGACCGAGCTGAACCTGGCCGACTACTTCCGCGCCAATGGCATGAGCTTTACGCCTGTCACCAACGAGAACGTCAACGTTCTGGTTGAAACCTACCTTGGCGGCGGCTGCGATGCCTATACCAACGACAAGTCCGGTCTGGCCGCTCGCCGGTCCGCCTTCCCGGATCCGACGGCACACGCGCTGCTGCCCGAAACCGTCTCGAAAGAGCCGCTGGGCCCGGTGGTCCGGCAGGGCGATGACGCCTGGGCGAACCTCGTACGCTGGGTCGTCTTTGGCATCATCAACGCCGAAGAACTGGGTATCACCTCTGAGAACGTCGAAGAGATGATGACCTCTGCCGATCCCAACATCGCCCGTCTTCTGGGGTCCGAAGGCAACATCGGCGAAGGCCTTGGCCTGAGCCCGACCTTCATGGTCGATGTGATCAAGTCGGTCGGCAACTACGGCGAGATCTACGAAGCACACGTCGGCGCCGACACGCCCATCGGCATCCCGCGTGAGGGCACATTGAACGCCCTGTGGACCCAAGGTGGGATCATCTACGCACCGCCCTTCCGGTAAGTAGACCGCGAGCGCCGCCCTTTATCCTCCCTTAAAAGGGCGGCGCTCTTTCCTGATCTTCCCCGAAAGGCCAACTGTCCCATGGCAATAACCGAGACCGCTCGCAATTCGGATGCGCGCAGCCGATTCAGCCGCGCGCTTTATGACGCCCGCATCCGGGCGATTGTGCTTCAGGTGCTGACCTTTGTTCTGGTTGTGGGGACCTTGATCTGGTTGACCAACAACACGATGGTCAATCTTCAGGCCCGCAACATGTCTGCGGATTTCGGGTTTCTTGACGTGTCGGCCGGCTTTGGCATCGGCTTTACACTGATCCCCTATCAGGAAGGCGACACCTATCTTCGGGTCTTCTTTGTCGGGATCATGAATACGCTTCTGGTTGCCGTTGTCGCAATCTTTTTTGCCACCATCCTTGGCCTGATTGTCGGCCTTGCCCGACTGTCCAATAACTGGATTATTGGCGTTGTCGCACGGTCGTATATCGAGGTGATGCGCAACACCCCCCTATTGCTGCAAATCATCGCCTGGTATTTCGGGGTCTTCAACCTTTTGCCGCGCCCAAGGGACAGCGTCGAAATCCTGAATGGCCTCGTCCTGAACAACCGCGGCTTTTACCTGCCAGCCCCAGTCCCCGAGACCGGCTTTGCCATCCTTATGTGGGTGCTTCTGGCTTCTGTGATTGGCGCCATCGCACTGCATATCTG
Source organism: Flavimaricola sp. (assembly GCA_029255105.1). Lineage (GTDB taxonomy): Bacteria > Pseudomonadota > Alphaproteobacteria > Rhodobacterales > Rhodobacteraceae > Flavimaricola. The sequence goes on from JAQWWH010000065.1 coordinate 16,950, forward strand.
GGCCAGCCGCCGTTTGGAAAAGACCGGCAAAGCCTTTCCCTCGATCCTGAGCGGCATTGCTATCGTCATAGGCGTGCCCACGATTGGCTATGCCTTCCTGGGACAGCCGCTCAGCTGGGATATGCCGGTCCTGCAGGGGTTCAACTACGTCGGCGGGATGAGCGTTCCACCCAGCTTCTGCGCCCTGATCGTGGCCCTCTCGGTCTACACCTCGTGCTTTATCGCCGAGATTGTCCGTTCTGGCATCCAGTCGGTGTCCAAGGGTCAGCTTGAGGCGGCAGGCGCATTGAACCTGCCCGCCAACTGGACCCTGCGCAGCGTTGTCCTGCCGCAGGCGATGCGGGTCATCATACCGCCGCTGATCAGCCAGTACCTGAACGTCACCAAGAATTCGTCGCTCGCCATCGCCATTGGGTTCCCCGATCTGGTCAGCGTCTGGATGAACACTTCTTTGAACCAGTCGGGCCGCGCCATTCCCATCGTGGCGATGACCATGGGGTTCTACTGCGCCGTCAGCCTGTCGGTGTCCGCGATCATGAACGTCTACAACAAACGCGTTCAGCTGAAGGAGCGATAGGGTGCCCAACGATCTGCAAGTCTTTGTTCCCGCCCCCGACCGCCCTGCCCCGCTGGATAGCACCGGGGTCGTCGGCTGGATCCGCAAGAACCTGTTTCGGGACATCCCCAACACGCTGATGACCATCCTGGGGGCCTACATCCTGTTTGTCGTCGTCGGCGCGGTCCTGAACTGGGCGATCTTCAACGCGGTCTGGAGCGCGAACAGCCGCCGCGAATGCCTGGATGCTGTGGGCCGGTCCGGCGCCTGCTGGCCGGGCGTCTTTGTCTGGTTCGAGAACCTGATTTACGGGCTCTACCCCAAGGATCAGGTCTGGCGCATCAATGTCGGCGTCCTGGCGCTGGTCCTGTGGATGGTGCCCCTGTGGATGCCCCGCGTTATGTCCAAGGTCGCAATCGGCCTGAGCGCCGTCGCCCTTTACCCTTTGCTGGCAAGCTACTTTTTTCTGGGGGGCGACAAGGGGATCATCTGGACCGCCCTTATCGCTGCCGGTCTGACCGGCCTGATCTGGGTCTGGGCCACCGCGTTAAGTGAGACGTTCAAGGGCAAGACCATTGGCGTCCTTGTGGTCGACAGCCTTGGGCAGGCCGACGCGGACGAGGCGCGGCAACGCCTGACCCGGCGGATGGCAACACTGGCGGTGTTCATCATTGCCTGCCTCATCATCTCATCCCTGTCGTTTGTTGAGGTGCGGACACGCTTTTGGGGCGGGCTGTTCCTGACGCTGGTCATTTCGGGCATCGGCATCACTTTTTCCCTGCCTGCCGGGATCATGCTGGCGCTGGGGCGGCGGTCGAACCTGCCGGTGATCGCGATGTTCTCGACACTGTTCATCGAGCTGTTCCGCTCAGTCCCGTTGATCACCATCCTGTTCATGTTCAACACGATGCTGCCCCTGTTCATGCCCGCCGGGACAGAGGTGAACCAGCTTTTGCGCGCCATTGTCGCGGTTTGCCTGTTTGCCGCCGCCTATATGGCGGAAATCATCCGCGGGGGGCTTCAGGCGATCCCCAAGGGCCAGTACGAGGCCGCAGATGCATTGGGTCTGACCTATTGGCAGACGACATCGCAGGTCGTTCTGCCGCAGGCCCTCAAGATCATGATCCCGGCGATCGTCGGCAACTTTATCGGCCTGTTCAAGGACACGACCCTTGTGTCGATCATCGGCCTGTTTGACCTGATGAACATGGCCCGCGCCATCGGGGAAGACACCGACTGGCTGGGTCTTTTCATTGAGCCCTTCTTCGTGGTGTCGCTGATCTACTTCGTCTTCTGCTTTGCCATGTCGTCCTATTCGATAGGGCTGGAAAAGAAACTTGCCGCAGGACGGGACCGCTGATGACCAAGCCGGGGCGCATGATCGAGATCGTCAAACTAAACAAATGGTTCGGGCAGTTCCACGTCCTCAAGGACGTCAGCCTGAGCGTGCGCGAGGGCGAGAAGTTCATCATTTGCGGCCCGTCCGGGTCGGGCAAATCCACGCTGATCCGCTGCATCAACCAGCTTGAGACGCATCAGGAGGGCAGCATTGTCGTTGACGGGGTCGAAGTTGATCCAAAGGGCAGAAACCACCGCGAAGTCCGGTCCCGGATCGGGATGGTGTTCCAGAACTTTAACCTATTTCCGCATCTTAGCGTTCTGGACAATTGCACCCTTACCCCCCGGCTGGGCCTTGAGATGCCACGTGCCGAGGCGGAAGAGATAGCCATGACCCACCTGTCGCGGGTGGGTATTGCCGAACAGGCGCTGAAGTATCCCCTGCAATTGTCCGGTGGTCAGCAACAGCGGGTCGCCATCGCCCGGGCGCTTTGCGTCAAGCCCAAGATCATGCTGTTTGACGAACCAACCTCCGCGCTGGACCCAGAGATGATCAAGGAGGTCCTTGATGTGATGGTCGAACTGGCCGAAGGTGGCATGACCATGATCTGTGTCACCCATGAGATGGGCTTTGCCCGTCAGGTGGCCGACAAGGTGATCTTTATGGATCAGGGCGAAATCGTCGAGACGAACGAGCCCAACGCCTTCTTCTCAAACCCCCGCTTTGACCGAAGCGCGGATTTCCTGTCCCATATCCTCTAGCCGGTTCCTGAAGGCCCTGTTCGCGACCCGTTGCGCAAGCGGTTGCATCACCTGGCAGGCACAGCGCCCAGAGCGTAGCCATAGTGCGCCGCAAGACCCGCCCAACGCTGCCAAACAATGTCCTGTTCATCCCGATCAAGGACCGCAAGACGATGATTTTGTTCCACTCGAACGCGACTTGCGGCACAAAATCCGGCTGCCACGCCAAGGCGCGGGGCGGTTTCACGGACGACCATCCCGCTTCGATCCAAGAATTGCAGGCGGCGTGAATCTCATGCGACGCTGGACAAGTACGAGACTGGGCCCAGACTGGCTGCATGCCAGGGCGAGGACGCCACCCAATACCATCGCCGCAAAACCGCCTTGTTGTTAGGGGATCGTCCAGTGAAGAAAGGCCACCATGACCGCATCGTGGCGACTTCGAACCGATGTCATCTGATGCAAGTGCCGTCTTGGCCCGAAAGACAAAGGGATCGGCCCCACGTCTGCGCCGAACCAATTCGAAGATAAGTCGCGCCGTGTCAGTCCTACCTGTCATGGTCACCAAACCGTTCGAGAGGTGGATATGCGCATCATTGCCGTCGATGACGACCCCTACATCATCGAGGTGCTGCCCAGAATCTGCGCCAAGCTTGGCTTTACCGACATCGACACCACGATGTCAGCGGCTCAGGCGCTTAGCATGGCCGCCGCCGCTGGTCCGCGATGCGGCTGCTTTCTGCTCGACATCAACATGCCCGAGATGGACGGCATAGAGCTTTGCCGCAAAATCCGGGCAATGCCTGCCCATCGCCGAACCCCGATCATCATGCTGTCCGGGATGGTCGAGCGCGGCTTTGTCGACCGGGCCTTCGAGGCGGGGGCCACCGACTGCGCAACCAAGCCATTCGACCTGGTCGAGCTTGGCGCGCGTCTACGCGCAGCCAAATCGCTGAACGAAGCCTGGGACACCGCGGTCTTTGCCGATCCGGTCGAAGACCCCGAGATTGACGAACGCGTTGAGTGGGCCAGCTACCGGTCGCCCCTTGAGGTCGGCGGCAACGGGCGTTTCCTCGACCCCGTGGCCGCCTGCAACTACCTGACCCAATTGTCACGAATGGGCCTTGGCGGCATTCAGGTCATTGGGGCCAAGCTGGACGGAGCCGAGGCAATCTGCGCCAAGGCGGGCCGAAGCGGTTTTCTGAATGTCCTGTCCGAGGTTGGCGATGCGCTGGACGACGCGTTTCGACGGGCCGGTTATGTGATGACCTATCTGGGCCGGGGCAATTTCGTCATCGTCTCGAAACAGGCGAGACCCATGGCGCCCAACAGGCTCGAGGCCGATGTCCAGGATATTCTGGACGAGCGGATGGCGGAACATGCCGACGGCACCCCTTTTGATCTGGAGGTTTCGGTGGGAATACCGATCCGCCCGATCCTGGCCGAGATGGGTGACGTCAATCAGGTGTTCGAGCGGGCGGTGACCCGTGCCGAACAACGGTTTTCTTCCAAGCAGAAGTCGACCAGCCGCTTGAACTTCTTTGCCCGCCGCTTCTGACGCAAGGACAGTATCGATCCGGCGGGCACCTCAACGTCTGTGACCGCTGTATCCCTGTCGTCGCGCCACCCAACCAAGCCCGGTTTTCAACGCCCAGCGGTCGTTCCTGACGGCCTTTCTGTCCGAGACAGTCATCGGTGAGGATGGATCTCGCAATCCCCAGGCGGCAGGTTTTCTTGCTAATAACTGACTGGTCAGTTATTTATTGCGCATGTCAAGCAGCGACTCACCCCTTCCAAAGTTCCGCCGCCGGGCCGAAGCCCGGCCTGACGAAGTTCTGGACGCGGCCCTTTCCCTCTTTATGGAACAAGGGTTTGCACGAACGAGTGTTGAGCAGGTCGCCCGACGTGCCGGCATTTCGAAAGGCGCGGTCTATCTGTATTTTGAATCGAAAGAGGCGATCCTTGTCGGCCTTGTGAACCGGGCCATCGCGCCCCTTTCCGAAGTCCTGTTCGAGAATATCACCAGCTTCGAAGGCGACCCAAGACCTGCCTTGGCGCAAATCCTGCGCCTGATGGGGCAGGTCATGGGGCAGCAGCGAAATCGAGCGGTGCCGCTGATTGTCCTGCACGAAGCACCCGCAGCCCCGAATATTGCCGCCCTGTTCCGCGAGGCGGTTCTTGACCGCTCAATCCCCGCCATCTCGGCCCTTTTGGCACAGGGGGTCGCGGGGGGATATATCAGGTCAGTGGACCCCGAAATGACGGCACGGACCGTTATCGGTCCGATCCTCGCCCATATCATCCTGTTCGAGATCTTTGGGATCGCCAAGGACGACGGACTGCAAATGGACCGGCTGATCGAAAATCACATCACAATTCTGATGGCCGGGCTCGAACCGCAGAAAGAGCACTGAAATGAGTACGTTGCCGCAATGGGTGATCGCGATTGTCGGCTCTGTCTTTTCGGGTTTCGGGGATCCGGTGGTGGTTGAGTACAACGGCTATGCGGAAGGCGACTATGTCTATGTCGCCCCCGCCGCGACTGGCCGGATCGTCACGATCCAGGCCGAGGAAGGCACAACCGTCCAGGCCGGTCAGACCCTGTTCCAAAGCGACGACACCCACCAGACCGCCGCCCTGCGTTCGGCACGGGCGCAGGTTGCCGTCGCGCAGGCGAACCTTGAGAACCTCGAAACCGGCAGCCGGGCGGCCGAGATCGACGTGATCGTTGCATCGCTGGATCAGGCAAAATCGGATCAGCAGCTGGCCAGATCGACGCTTGAACGGTCACGCCAACTTCTTGTCAGCGGCTCAATCTCGCAGGCCCGTGTCGATGCGGATACCGCCGCCCTTCAAAGCGCGGACGCCAAGGTGGCCCAGCTTCAGGCCCAGTTGCTAGTCGCGGAATTACCTGCCCGCAGTTCCCAAAGGATAGCGGCAGAAGCCACACTCGAGGCGGCGCAGGCGCTGTATGATGACGCCCGCTCTGCGCTTGAGGATCGGGCGGTCGAAGCCCCCGTAAGTGGTCGGATCGAAAGGGTATTTTACGAAGAGGGCGAAGTTGCCGTAGCCGGCGCGCCGGTGGTGTCGATCCTTCCCCATGACAGCCTTATCGCCCTGTTCTTTGTACCGGAAAGCGATCGGGCCAGCATCGCACTTGGTGCGGCCTTTGATGTGGACTGCAACGGATGCCCCGACGATATTGTCGCGCATCTGACCCGCATTGCGGCGACACCCCAGTACACGCCTCCCATCATCTACAGCAGCGAAGAACGCGCCCGCCTTGTGTTTCGGGCCGAAGCGACAATCGACAATGCCGGTGAATTGTTACCCGGCCAACCCCTTACGCTGAGACCGCAAGAGTGACTGCTGAACTGGCCATTTCTGTCAGGGGCCTGACCAAGATCTTTGATGGGCGAAAGGTCGTCGACGACTTTGACATGGAGGTTCCAAAGGGGGCCATCTACGGCTTTCTCGGGCCGAACGGATCGGGCAAGACGACCACCATCCGCATGATGTGCGGCCTGCTGACCCCTGATGCCGGCGCGGGGCATTGCCTCGGCTTCGACATCCTTTCCGAACAGAACAGCATCAAGGAAAACGTCGGCTACATGACGCAGCGGTTTTCGCTTTATGCGGACCTAACCATTCGCGAGAACCTCGACTTTATCGCCCGGATGTACCGGCTCAACTCTCGCAAGTCCCGGGTCAGCGAGGCGCTGGTCAATCTGGGGCTAGCGGATCGTGCGAACCAGTTGGCCGGAACACTTTCGGGCGGCTGGAAGCAGCGGTTGGCTCTTGCCGCATGTATGATCCACAAGCCTGCCTTGCTGCTGCTGGACGAACCGACCGCAGGTGTCGATCCGAAGGCACGCCGCGACTTCTGGGACGAGATCCGCAAGCTGTCTGCCCAAGGCGTGACCGTACTGGTATCGACCCACTACATGGACGAAGCAGTCCAGTGCGATTTCATCGCTTATATCGCCTATGGCAAAAAGCTGATTGCCGGACCGGCCAGTGACATCCCCGGCATGATCGGCCTGCACACATGGCGTGTCACCGGTCCCGCGCTGGCCGATCTTGAGCTGGCGTTGCGCAAGGACCCCGATGTCGGACAGGTGGCGCGGTTTGGGGCGGTTTTGCACCTCTCGGGCACGGACAAGGCCAAGCTTCTGGCCCTCGCCACCCGCTACAACGCTGAGGGCGTCTACACCTGGGTCCATAAAGAAGCAGAGTTGGAAGAGGCGTTCATCTACCTGATGACCGGCGTCGAAGACAACTTCGTCAGCACCAAGTCATGAGGTGGCGGTTCTCCCCTGCCCGTCTGTTCGCTGTTCTGAGCAAAGAGTTCGTTCAGATGCGTCGGGACAAGATCACATTCGTGATGATGATCGGCGTCCCGATCATGCAGCTTTTGATATTTGGATACGCCATCAACTCTGACCCGCGCCACCTGCCGACACTGGTCGAGATGGCCGACGAGGGCCCGGTGACGCGGGCGATCCTGTCTGGGATGCAAAGCTCGACCTATTTTGACTTCCAAGGTATCGTGACCAGCCCCGAGGCTGGCGACAAGGCGCTGCGCGATGGGTCGGCGAACTTTGTCGTGGTGGTGCCGCCCAACTTCGAGCGGGACATCCTGCGCGGGCTGTCGCCCGAGATTTTGCTGTCTGCCGATGCCTCGGATCCGACCGCTGTTGGCGGCGGGGCGGCGGCGATGGCCAGTATCATAAACACCGCTGTCACTCAGACCCTGACCGGCCCGTTGAGCTATGCCGCAGGCACCCCTCCTCCGATCAGTGTCGTGATCCACCGGCAGTACAATCCCGAAGGCAACACCTCGATCAACATCGTGCCGGGGCTTTTGGGGGTCATCCTGTCCCTGACCATGGTGATGATCACGGCCGTCGCCATCGTCCGGGAAACCGAAAAGGGCACGATGGAGGCCCTGATCGCGACCCCGGTGCGCCCGCTCGAAGTCATGCTGGGCAAGATCCTGCCCTATGTCCTTGTCGGCTACGTCCAGACAATCGTTTTTCTGATCGCCTCGCAGGTCCTATTTGGGGTCCCGTTCATCGGGTCGCGGCTTGCGTTCTTTGTAGGGTTCAACCTCTACATCGTCGTCAACCTGGCATTGGGGTTCCTGATTTCGACCGTCGCCAGAAGCCAGATGCAGGCGATGCAGATTTCGTTCTTCACGCTTTTGCCGACGATCCTGCTGTCCGGGTTCATGTTCCCTTTCGCCGCCATGCCGGGATGGGCGCAGGCCATCGGCAGCGCGATCCCGGCGACGCATTTCCTGCGCCTCGTGCGCAAGGTGATGTTGAAGGGGGCTGATATCACTGACATCCTTGGGGATCTGACGAACATTTCCCTGATCATGCTGGTCATCGTGGCCGTCGCGCTAAAGCGGTATCGACAGACTTTGGATTAGCCTTCTAGCGCGGGCCGCATCGCGTTGACTGACCATGGTGTTGCAGTCAGATCGGGGGGGACCCGGGTCTGCAGGGCGTGGCCGTCAAAGCCGACCGGACAGCACGCAAAGACGATCAAGCGACGTTGGGCCGAAAGGTTCCGCACCGAAACCGATGCCGACCATCATGGGTGAACCGGGTCGAGACCCACCCGATCGGCCCTCTGCGAAAGGCATTGACAACCCCTTTCAGCATGACATCGTGCTAGACATGCCGAACCAACGTGAGAGCTCATGACGCAAACTTATGATAAAATTGTGGAAATTGTCATCAAGACCTCCGATCTTGATCCTCTTTCCATCACTCCGGCCAGCCGTCTGGTGGAGGATCTTGGTTTGGACTCCGTCGACATGTTTGATCTGGTCTTCGCGCTGGAGCAAGAGTTCGACATTGATCTGCCGATTGAGGCCTGGGGCGAAGAGAGCGATGGGCAGGAACCGTTGCAGATGACCGACATCACCATGCAAAGCTTTGGCGCGCGGATCGAATTGCTCATATCCCAAAAAAGCGCGGCATAGATGCCGCCCCGGCCAAGGATGCGTCTGGCACGCCCCCTGAGGTCGGCACGACCCACCTGCAACGCGACCCTGCCTGCGCACTCAGGGTGAGGCGAGATGTGGTTATCACGGGCGTCGGATTGCTGTCGGCCTGCGGATCAAACGAGGATGTCCATCTTGCAGCTCTTCTGGATGAAAAGCGACCGGTTGCGGATGGCGTGTCCTTTGCGCCGTTCCACCTGGTCAAGGCCGCCCCGTTCGACGCCGAGGACTTTGTTCCGGGGCGAAGCGATCGGCGGCAAATGGAGCCCTGGCAGCTTTTGGGTGTTGCGGCTGCAAAACTTGCCCTCGACAGCGCCGGGATACCGCCCGGAGACGAACGAGACAGCCTTTGCCTGAACCTCGCCGCGAATGGCGGCGGACGCGAGCACGACATGGACCTGGCAGTCCTCGACGAACTTCTGGTCCGGGGGGACCCTCAGGCGGGGCTTGTCGAAAGTATGTCGAAACGTATCCGCCCCTCCTTTTTGCTGGGCCAGTTGGCCAATCTGCTGGCGGGCAACATCGCCATCGTTTTGGGCGTCGGCGGCGGGGCGAGGACCTTCATGGGCGAGGAACACGCCGGGGTCGAGGCGCTTGAGGACGCGGTGTCCCGGATCGTGGCGGGCCAATCGGATCGCATCCTTGTCGGGGGCGTTCTGGATGCTGACCGGGCCGAGTTGATGTTTGCGCTGGCCACGGGCGGGCTGCTGCATGCCGGGACCATGCCCGCGGTATTCAACCCGGACCGCAACGGCCTTTGCCCCGGCAGCATGGCCGCATTTGTGCTGGTCGAGGCCGAGGAGGTGGCGCGTGCGCGGGCTGTCCCGCCCTTGGCAAGGATCACCGGGATCAAAGCCGCCTGGACCGGAGGGGTCGACGGGCAGGACGCTTTGAGAGGGTGCATCTCTGCCCTGCCCCACGGCGGCGACGCCACCCTGATCCTTTCCGGGGCATCCGGTGCCCAACCTTCGACCACCGAGGAATGGGCCGCGCTTGAAGGACGGTCAAAGGACGCCCGCATTCTGGCCACCGCTGACGTTGCAGGGCACGGTCTTGAGGCATCGTTTCCATTTGCAGTGGCTTTGGCCGCACTCAGCATTCAGGCCGGGGCGGCAGAGCGGGTTCTGACCACGACAGGCAGCGACCGCTGCGGTGTCGCCGCCGCTCTGCTAGAGGCCGCCCCATGAACAGGCCGGACAACAGCAGCATTGCGGTGACAGGGATGGGAATGGTAACATCCCTTGGCCAGGGCATCGCGGCAAACTGGGCGGCGATGCTGGCCGGGCAATCGGGCGCGGCCCTGGTCCGACGCTTTGCAACCGACGGCCTGCGGACCCGATTTGCGGCAACGGTCGAAAGTATCTGCGACCCGACCCTGCGGCCAACGGACCGGACCGAACATCTGGCCATGCTGGCGATGACAGAGGCGCTGGCCCAAAGCGGCCATGCCGCTGGCCCGCGTTTTCCCGGAAAGCTGATCGTGGGGGTCCCGCCGGTTCAGATGGAATGGCCCGACCGCATCGACATGGCGTCCCGTTGCGACGATGGGGACATCAACGATCGCGCCCTGATCCGCGCTGCCGCGGATCAGCAGATGCGCCCGCTGTTCGCAAAGCTGCGCTTTGGCAAAACGGCCGAGCATTTGGCACGGCATCTGCGGCCCTTGGGAATGCCCGTCACCATCTCTACCGCCTGTTCCTCGGGGGCGAGCGCCATCCAGATCGGGGTCGAGACGATCCGGCGTGGCGACGCCGACGCCGCAATCGTCATAGGCGCGGACGCATCGGTGAGCCCCGAGATGTTGCTACGCTTTGGCCTGCTGTCCGCCTTGTCCCGCCGGAACGAGACGCCGGAAACCGCCTCGCGCCCGTTCGACAAAACCCGGGACGGGTTCGTTCCCGGAGAAGGCGCGGCCGCACTTGTGCTGGAGCGTGGGACCGTCGCGGCGCAGCGTGGTGCAAATATCCTTGGCTACATTCGGGGCGTCGGCGAAAGACTGGACGCCTACCACCGCGTTCGCCAACGCCCTGATGCCGGCCCCGTTGGCGAAGCGATGGCGGCCGCCATTCGGGATGCTGGACTTGAGCCCGACGACATCGACTATGTCAGTGCGCATGGCACCTCGACCGGAGACAACGACCGGGTGGAAAGCCTGGGCCTGCACCACGTCTTTGGTCAAAGGACCAACAAACTGCCCGTGTCGTCGATAAAATCCATGATCGGCCACACCATGAGTGCGGCCGGAGCGATCGAGGCTGTAGCCTCCTTGCTGATGATGCAGCATCAAACGCTGCTTCCGACCATCAACTTTGATACACCCGACCCCGATGCCCCGCTCGATGTTGTGCCAAACACCGCGCGCGCGGCTAAGGCCCACCATGTCCTCAGCAATTCGTTCGGGTTTGGAGGGCAGAATGTCTGTATTGTCTTGTCTGACACACCCTGACACGCCCATCTGGGTAGAGTTCGGGGGATTTGCCCTGTGCAGAGGCCCGTCCAGAGGCCCGTCCGGTGGCTCGTCCAGAGGCCCGTCACGGTATGTCACCAACAACAAGCAACAAAGGGGGCGGCATGGCAGTATATCTCAATGAGATCGGAACCGGTGTTCCGGCCTATGACGTGCACGAAAGCTATCTGCGGATCGCGCCACGGTTTCTGAACTCCGAGGCTGAAAGCAAGACCTTTGCCAAGATGGCCCGCCGCTCTGGCATCTCGCATCGTTATTCAAGCCTTGAACCGGCCGACCCGACCACCTGGGGCAACCGCTACGATGCCGAAGGGTTTTTCCGGCCGGGGGCCTTTCCGACGACCGGTCAACGGATGCAACGTTATTCGCAAGATGCCCCCCAACTGGTCGACCGCGCGATCGAGAATCTGGCCCGTCGTCAGGGGCCCGACTGGAAGCGCGGCATCACCCATCTGGTGATCTGCAGTTGTACGGGGTTCGCGGCTCCCGGCCTAGACCACCACATGATCACGCACCACCAGCTTAGCCCGACTGTCGAGAGGACGATGATCGGCTTTATGGGCTGCAATGCCGCCATGAACGGCTACAAGACCGCACACCACATCGTCCTTGCCGACCCAAAGGCGCGTGTTCTGGTCCTGAACGTAGAGCTTTGCGGCCTGCACTTTCAGGAATCTGCCCCGCTCACAACCGCCCTGATGTTCATGTTGTTTGCCGACGGGGCCTCTGCCGCGCTGATCAGCGCAGACCCCAAAGGGTTTGCGCTTGATGCCTTTCGGTCTGACATGATCCCCGACAGCCGGGACCACATCACCTGGGATATTGGCGACAACGGGTTTGATATGTGGCTGTCTGGACGGGTGCCCCGCGCCATCACCAAGAACCTGCCCGGTCATTTCAAGGTGCTGCAAGAGGCGGCACAGGGGCGCGCCATCGACCTTTGGGCGATACATCCCGGTGGGCGGACAATTCTGGACGCCGTCGAGGTGAGCCTGGGCCTTGAACCCGCCGATCTTGCCACCTCGCGCGGGGTCCTGAACGACTTTGGCAACATGTCATCCGCAACCCTTCCCTTTGTCTTGCAACGCATGCTGTCCGCACCGCCCCAAGGGCGCACCGGCGTCTCCATCGGGTTTGGTCCGGGCATCAGCGTCGAAAGCATGGTGTTTCGCGAGGCTCAGCCATGACCGACGTCAAGCTCGTTCTGGCCGGCCGTGTGCATCGCGACGAATTGATGGATATCGAAGAGGTCTCCGACGCCGACCTCGCCCGGTGCCTGCGCGACCTGGAACGGGTCAACCTTGTCAGTCTTGGCTATAGGCCAACCCTACGCTGGCTGGACGATGTCGCCGCAGGCAAGGACCGGATTTCGCTCCTTGATGTTGGGTGTGGGCATGGCGACATGCTGCGACGGATAAAAGCCTGGGGCAAACGTCGCGGGATCGAGACCGACTTGCTGGGAATTGACCTGAACCCGTCGACCATACTGGCCGCAAAGGCCGCCACAGATACCAAGGACGGCATCGCATTCGAGGTGCTCGATCTGTTTGACATACCCGCCGACAGATACCCGGATATCATCATCAGCTCATTGTTCGCGCACCACCTCGACGATGCCGACCTTGTCCGTTTTGTAGGCTGGATGGAGCAGACCGCCCGCCTGGGCTGGTTCATCAACGATCTGCATAGACATCCCGTTTCGGCATACGGGCTAAAGCTGATCTTTGCGATCTGGCCGGTGCACAGGTTCGTCCGCTACGACGGCCCTGTCTCGGTCTGGCGCGCCTTCAGCCGAGCCAATCTTGAGGCGGCGGTCCGCGCGGCGGGAGTGCCCCCTGGTGGGGTCAAGATTTCGTGGTGGTTCCCCTTTCGCTGGGGTGTCGGACGACGCAAAGCCGATGGTTGACAGAACCGCAGAGGTCCTGGTCATCGGCGGCGGGCTGGCAGGTGCCGCGACGGCGGCGCATCTGGCTCGGGCCGGTCGATCGGTCGTCGTCTTGGAACGCGATGCCGAACCCACTCACAAAGTCTGTGGTGAGTTTCTGGGGCGCGCGGCCTGCCGGGAACTGGAAGGCCTCGGCGTCGATCTGGAGTCGCTCGGCGCAAGATGGATCGAGCATTGCACCCTGTTCTCGGGCGACAGATCGGCCCAGGCCCCCTTGCCCTTTCGTGCAGCGGGGCTGTCGCGCCGGACCCTTGACCCCGCTTTGCGCGACCATGCGGCGTGGGCGGGTGCCGACATCCGGCTGGGCGTCCGGTCAACGGCCGTCCGGGGCGGGCAGGTTGATCTTGCCAATGGCGAAAGTCTTTCGGCAAATGCGATTGTCATCGCGACAGGAAAACACGAAGTCCGGGGCCTTACCCGGCGCAGCGTCCTGAAAAGAAAGGATGCCAAGATCGGAATCAAAGAGCATCTCAGCCTGACCCCCAGTGCGATGGCAGACCTTGGCAACAGCGTTGAATTGCACTTTTTCGAAGGCGGCTATGCCGGGTTGATGCCAACCGGTGATGGGGTTGCCAATCTTAGCATCGCAATGGACCCCGCCGTCTGGCGGGCCCGCGAATTGACCCCCGCAACCTACCGCGACTGGCTGCAACGCTATGTCCCTTCCTTGCAGGATCGACTGACCGGGGCCCGGTCGCTTTTCCCCAAACCCCTCACCGTCAGCGCTGTCCCCTATGGCTACCGCCTGTGGAGCGCGCCCGACGACGAACCCAGCCTGTGGCGGGTGGGTGAGCAGGCCATCGTCACCCCTTCGCTGACCGGTGAAGGGATGTCACTTGCCCTTGGGTCGGCCCGGTGTCTGGGGGAATGCCTCCTGGCAGGCCGATCTCAGACCGAGTATCGCCAATCGCTGCGACGGCACTTCAATCGACAGATCCTTGCCGCCCGCAGTTTCGAAGCTCTCTTGGAAGGGAGTATGACCCGGGGAGGCATCATGCGACTGCTGGCCGTTCTGCCAAGTGCCCTGGGGGTTGCAGCGCGGCTGACCCGAAGTGCCTGACCTGCATCCATCGGACAAGTCCTAGCGGCGCAACTCTTTGGCAAGAAAATCATAAACCCGACGCACGCGGCGACTGGTCGTGACATCGCGATGCGCGACAAGCCAGATCGGAAAGGCCAGCGGTTCCAGATCGGGGAGGACACGGACCACGCCCGGTTCAGCGTCCCCGATATAGGCATCGAGAATACCAATCGCCGCACCCTGTTTGACCAGTTCCCACATCACCAGATAGCTTTCTGTCAGCAGGGGAAAGTTGGCCTCGGTCAACCCAAGACCAAGGCTGTTCAACCCCTTCAGCATCATTCCGGTGCGATCCATGTTGACAAAGTCCGCGTGGCGCAGGTCGAAGGGGGTTGAGGGGTGCCCAAGTTCGGCGAGGTAGTCGGGCGCGGCATATAAGACCGCCTCTGCCATCCCGATCTTTTTGGCGACCAGATCGGGCTCGGTCGGGCGAAAGTTGCGAATGGCTATGTCGGCCTCGCGGCGCAGCAGATCGCTTGCGTGATTTGCGACCACGATCTCGACCTGGATGCCGGGCTCTTCGCGGCGCAGTTTCGCGACGATCGGTGGCAGCAGGACTGCGGCATATGTCTCGCTTGCTGAAATGCTGATCTTACCTTCCAGCGCTTGCGATTGGCCGAGGGCCGCCAACGATACGCGGCCAGCAGCCTCTCCCATTTCGCGTACATGTTCCAGCAATTCCAACCCGCTGGGCGTCAGGGTCAACCCGCGCCCAACGCGTTCGAACAGAACGATCCCCAGTTCCTGTTCAAGCCCGTCAACCTGTCGGCCAAGAGTAGGCTGCGCCATCCCCAAGGCGCGGGCAGCGGCGGACAGCGATCCTTCCTCGGCCGTCACCAGAAACGCCCGCGCCTTGTTCCAGTCAAATTTCACTGCGCGCCAATCCATGCGGATATGCATATCAAAATTAGAAAATTGGTCAATTCGCATAGGACGCGTCACAGCGTAGACCTGCCGCATCAACCGATCCCAATCCCGTACAGAAAGGAACCAAGATGACCGACCCGAATACATGGGATGCCACCGGAGCCCGCATGGCAGGTGCGCTATATCTTGCCATCGCAGTCTGCGGTGGCTTCAGCATTGCATATGTGCCTGCCCAGATCGTTGCCGCCGACGGGGCGACATCTGCGGCCAACCTCCTTGCCAATACGGGCCTGTTCCGGCTGGGCGTGCTGGCCGACTGCGCCGTGATCCTGTTCGAACTTGCCATCACGGTCATCCTTTACCAACTGTTCCGCGCCACGGGGCCCAGAATGGCGATGGTCGCCCTGATCTCGCGCCTCGGGATGATCGGTGTGATGGGGATCAACATTTTGCTCTGGGTGATGCCCTACGGCCTGTTGACTTCGACGACGCTAGATACGGCCACGCTACACGCCCTTGTTCAATACAGTCTTGATGCGCATGCGATGGGCGTTTTCGTCTGGCAATTGTTCTTCGGGATGCATCTTCTTGCCCTCGGCTGGTTGGTCCTGAACTCCGGCAATGTCCCAAACCTTTTGGGCTGGGGCCTGTTCATCGGGGCCTTTGGATACCTGGTCCAGGGGATCGTCGAACTGACCTACACCGATGTCGCCCTGCTTGACGCCGCCATCATCGGCCTGCTTGTCATCGTGTCGATCGCAGAAATAGGCTTTGGCCTCTGGCTCTTGATCAGAGGCGGGCGCATCCCTTCCAAAATTCTCACATCCACGGCCGCAAGGGCCTGAAGGAGACTGCTCATGCTTGCCTATACATACGCCCGCTACGGCGCGCCCGAGGTCCTGACCAAAGTCGAAGTCCCGACCCCAACGCCAAAACCCGGCGAAGTCCTGATCAAGGTCTTTGCCACGACCGTAAGTGCCGGTGACTGGCGGGCCCGAAGCCTGACTTTGCCAAGGGGCATGGGCCTGATTGGCCGGTTGGTGTTCGGTATAAGACGCCCCCGCAAACCGATCCTTGGGACAGAACTTTCCGGGGTCATCGAAAGCGTCGGTGCCGGGGTTGCGACCTACGAGCCCGGCGATGCGGTCATCGCATTTCCAGGGGCCGGTTTCGGCGCACATGCAGAATACATCGTGATGCCTGCGACCGGAAACCTGGTTCCGAAACCGGACGCCATCAGCTTTGAAGAGGCCGCAGCCATCCCCTTCGGAGGGACGACAGCCTACGACTTTCTCGTCAACAAGGCCCCGCTGCATGCTGGTGAGAAGGTGCTGATCAACGGGGCCTCTGGGTCCGTCGGATCGGCCTGTATTCAGATCGCCCGGGCTTTGGGGGCCGACGTGACCGGGGTTTGCGGCAGCGCGAATGCACCGATGGTCATGGCCCTTGGGGCGGACCGGGTGATCGATTACAACCGTGTGGACTTTGAACACGAAGGCATCCGTTACGACATGGTCGTCGACACCATCGGCAACGTACCTTTTGCCCGGGCCAACAAGGCCCTTCGGCCCGGCGGACGCATGGTTCTGATTGCCGGGAAAACGTCAGACATGATCTTTGGAGGGCTGAAGGCCCGCCTGAAGGGAAAACGCTTGATCGGTGGGGTGGCCAAGGAAAGCCGCGCAGCCCTTGAAGCGGTCGTCACTTTGGCTGCCGAGGGTCGGTTCAAGCCGGTCATCGACAGTTGCTACCCCTTTGTCGAAATGCGGGCCGCGCATGGTCATGTCGACACCGGTCACAAAAAGGGGAACGTAGTCGTTCAGATTGACCAAGGCAGTCGGCAACAACACTCTTTTGGTGCCGTGGCCCGCGCCAAGTCAACGCGCCACACAGGCCTGCCCGGATCTGCTGCCGCCCTGATGGGGTAGCACCCTATCAAAGCTTGATAAGCAGAGGGTTCACCCCATCCTCAAACCGGTAATTGGGGCGCGCCGCCACAAATTCGTCCGCGGCCGCCCTGCACCCGCCATAGTCATTATAGTCGTCCAACAGGATCTGCCCCTGCGGCGAAAGAAGCGGATCCAAAGCTTCAAGGCAATACTTGACCGGATCGTACCAATCGCAATCGATGTGGGCAAAGGCGATCGGGCCAGTGGTCACATGAGGCCAGGTTTCCTCGAACAGGCCCTTGTGCAGCATCACACGCTCCGGGCTGCAACCGACCCCATAACGTTCAAAGGTCTGGCACACCTGACCATACAGATCCTCGACATAGCCGTAGTAGGCGTCGCCGCCGATCCCCTTGCTTTGGCCTTGCGAGATGATCTTGTAACGCTCTTTGGACTTTGCATCGTCCTTTTGGGACGTCGGTGGCGGGATCATGCCAAAGACGTCAAAGCCATGAAACGGGCGGCCTGCCTCGGTGGCGGATTTCGCGATCAGGATGCCGGACCCGCCAAGTGCGACGCCGAATTCAACAAAGCCGCCCGGCACCTTTTCCCTATTCAGGTCGCGCAGCGCCGTTTCGAGGCGATAGATCTTCTTGTGAGAAAGGTAGGTCAGCCGGTCAGCCCTGACTTTCCGGGCAAGGTTGCTGATCAGGAGGCGTGAACTGACAATTCTTTCAATATTGCCTTTGGATAACAGCATCCTGACCAAATCGCGCATCGGTTTTGTCCTTAATTTGGGCAGGCTGCATGAATGAAATCTCAGTGATCTTCGCTGAAATCCGACCATGTGGCCAGTCGATAGATGTTTCGAGCTTCGATCAGGTCCTTCCCCGCTGGCGGCATATCCAACTTTTCTGAATTTGATTCCTCGGGATATGTTCTATACCCTAAACGGTCGCCTTTGTCTTGTGTCGCCCACCCGAAGCTGAAACGTTCAGAATCGTGGTCTAGGGGCTAACGTTTTGGTGGGTTGGGACAATTTTGGCATGGCAAATATTGTAGTCATAAGCGTTGACGATCTGGCCCACTGGATTGGTCCGAATACGGTCTATTCCGCAAATGTGCATACGCCCAACCTGAAGCGGCTTGCCGAAGCGGGTGTGACATTCGAAAATGCCTATACCCCGGAGGCGATCTGCAATCCGGCCCGAACTAGCACGTTCACCGGGCAGGATCCCAATACGACCGGAGTTCATGCCAACGATCAAAGCTGGGAAGAATTCGTAGATCCGGCGATCACCTACCCTGCCCATTTCCTGCAAGCGGGTTGGGACGTGGCCGGGTACGGCAAGAACTTGCACCCCTTCAACATTCCGGCCGCCATTCACGAACAGCTCTTTTCGCACTATGAGGTTCTTGGCGGTTACCGGGAGGACCCGCCGAACACAAAGTTCGTCCAGGCCCTGCCCGAGGGCGTTGACCCCGACAGTCTGGCCGATCACCAGACAGTAAACGATGCGATCCGTTTCCTGGCCAGCCAAGATCCGGACAAGTCATTCCTTCTGAACCTTGGCCTCCTTAAGCCGCATCTCGACTGGATCGTCCCGCAGGAATACTTTGACCTCTATCCCCTTGAGGACATCGTGGTGCCCGGACTTGTCGGTGACGACATGTCCAACGTTCCGGCCTTCATCCGCGACCAGTTACAAGACTCGCGCAAGCATCCCACACCAAACAGTCCTGACGCCGCCAAGGTCTTTATGCAGGGCTACCTGGCGAGTGTGTCCTATATGGACGCCGAACTCGGCCGTCTTCTTGACGTGCTTGACGCAGGTGGAAACTTTGACACCACCAACATCGTGTTGTGGAGCGATCACGGCTATCATCTGGGCGACCGCGAGGGCCTCTGGGGGAAGTTCACGCTGTGGGAAGAGGCCACCAAAGTGCCGCTGATCATCAAGTCGGCCGCCAACGACAACCCTGGCACCATCGTCAGCGACATCGTCAACCTGATCGACATTTATCCAACCCTGACCGAGATGGGCGGTCTGACCCCGCCGTCGCATCTCGAAGGCGACAGCCTCATGCCGCTTGTGACCGGGACCGGCCCGGCCAATGGTGACGGCATCTCGATGACCTGGATGTTTGGCAGCGTGATGATGCGAACGCCGCAGTTCGCTTTCATGGCCTATGAGGATGGGTCGGAAGAACTTTACGACATGCTGATCGACCCCGATCAGCTCAATAACCTGGCGCTTTTGCCCGAATTCGACGGGACCAGGGACGCACTGCGTGAGACCCTTGTCGAAAAGGCCAATATTGCAACGGGGCCCATCGGAACCGGGCAAAGCGATGCCTTCTACCTTAATCAGGACGGGGACATCGCGCAGGGTCTGGACGGAGATGACCGATACTATGTGAACGCCGACGGCGTCACGATCTGTGAAAGCCCGGATGAAGGGCGCGACATTGTCTATTCGACAAGCAGCTTTGCCTTGCCGGACAATGTCGAGGATCTAATAGCCCCCTATTACACAACCCCCGACGGCATCGTGCTGACCGGCAATGGCCTGAACAACGTCATCATCGGGTCAGGGTCATCCGAGATGCTGTTTGGAGGAGCGGGGGACGACACCATTCGCGGCGGGTGGGGGCGGGCCGATACGATCTACGGCGGTGACGGCAATGACGCCATCCTTGGATGGGTCGGCGCGGACCTTATTCACGGCGACAGCGGCAACGACATTATCCGTGGAATCCGGGGGAACGACACGATTTTCGGAGGCGAGGGCGACGACACACTGATTGCTGGCGCTGGCGACAATGTGCTGCTGTATGGCGGCGCGGGGCGGGACACGCTCCAAGCCGACAGTGGAACGGCATTTCTGGATGGCGGAGCGGGCGCTGACCGTCTTGTGGCAAACGGGGGAACCGGATTTGCCTCTTACCGGACTGCAACGGTCGGCGTGCGTGCCGATATGTCGGATCAAAGATCCAACAGGGGCGATGCGATGGGCGATAGCTATCGAAATCTGCAAGGACTGGTGGGCAGCGATCACAACGACGCATTGACTGGTGACAACGCCGACAATCACCTGATCGGAATGGCGGGGGCAGACCGGCTTCTGGGCAAGGACGGCACCGATCGGGCCGCCTATTGGGCCAGCGCTGAGGGCGTATTAGCCGACCTGCGCTACATACGGTTCAACACCGGCGATGCGATGGGCGATATCTACGGCTCGATCGAGGATCTGCAGGGCACCGCTTTCGCGGATGACTTGCGCGGAGATTCCGCGGCCAACCTGCTGTTGGGCGACGCCGGGAACGACACCTTCTTTGGACGCGACGGCGATGACACCCTGCGGGGTGGCGATGGGGACGACTTTCTCGTCGGCAATGCCGGATCGGACCTTCTGGACGGCGGGTCCGGTCACGACTGGGCGTCCTACTGGAACAGCGCCGCCTGCATCGTGGCGGACCTGCAATTTACCGACCTCAATCAAGGGGATGCCGCCGGAGACACCTACAGTTCGATCGAGGGTTTGCAGGGCACGGAGTTTGATGACGACCTGCGTGGGAACGATCTGGCCAACCTCATCTATGGCGGGGGCAACCAGGATACGCTTTCCGGACGGGGCGGGGATGACACCCTTCAGGGCGCGGACGGCGACGATACCCTTGTCGGCGGCGCAGGGGCGGACCGCCTTCAGGGTGGCGAGGGATTCGACCTGGCGTCATACTTGGACAGTGCAGAGGGCGTTCTTGCCGACCTTGCGCGAGCGGCCTTCAATACCGGCGACGCAGCTGGCGATATCTACAGTTTGATCGAGAGCCTGCAAGGCAGCCAGTTCAATGACGACCTGCGCGGGGATGCGAACGCCAACCGGATCCTTGGGGGTGACGGTCAGGATATCCTTTTGGGACGCGGCGGGGCCGACATTCTGGACGGCGGCACAGGCACAGACCGCGCGACATATGAGGACAGCCTGACGGGGATCTTGGCCGACCTGGGCTACGCGATCCACAATACCGGCGACGCCGCAGGCGACACCTTCCTGTCGATAGAACAGGTGCAGGGCACACAGCTGAGCGACGACCTGAGAGGCGACGCACTGGCCAACCGCCTGATCGGCGACGCGGGGCACGACACGCTTTATGGCCGCGCGGGCGATGACGTCCTGTTGGGTGGGGCTGGAAATGACATTCTGCTTGGCAACACCGGGGCGGACAGGATTGATGGCGGCACCGGCACCGACCGCGCCTCTTACTGGAACAGCACCGAGGGCATTCTGGCTGACCTGGCGACGGCGGGCCTGAACACCGGTGACGCTGCGGGGGACAGCTACAGTTCGATAGAAGATTTGCAAGGCACGGACTTTGACGACGATCTGCGAGGCGATAGCGGGGCGAACATCCTATACGCCGGGACAGGCAACGACACCCTGACAGGGCGCGACGGCAATGACAGATTGTTCGGAGGCGAAGGTGCCGATTCATTCGTTTTCAGCGCCGGCGCCGACGTCATCCGGGATTTCGGCATGGCGGAAGGCGATCGCCTCCTCCTCGATGTGCTGGCATTGGGACTTGGCGGCCTGACAGGGGCCGAGATCGTGGCAACGTTTGCCGATGCATCCCCGACAAGGGTTGAGTTTGACTTTGGCAATGACAACCGCCTGACGCTTGAGGGGCTGACCGACCTGACGGATATCGAAAGCCGCCTGTTCCTGTTCTGACGGACCGCATAAGGGCCACTGCCGTGACCGGCGAACAGGCAAAGCGGCAAGGCGAAGCCCCGCCCGTTTGCGACAACACCCTTGACCCGACGGACCTGTAGCGGGACAGTTGTGCGGCCCCGGGGCCAACGCTGGTCTTCCGGGCGGAGCCTGAACATGGACACCCGTTTTCCAGGATCATCACGATTATCCCGCGATGGGCTGATCGCCCGTATCGCCGGTCTCACATTCCCGGTCGTGGTGATCGACGCCCCGGCCGGAACCGGCAAATCGTGGCTGCTGGAGGATCTGTCCCGCGCCCTTGGCCTGCCGATATGGCAGGGCAGCACGGCACCGGCGGACCCTGCCCTGTGGGACGTGCCGCACCAGGAGCTGACGGGCCCCCTGCCCGACGACATCTCGCGCCTGATCCTTGCCAAGCGTCCTGCCACGGCGATCCCCGGCCTTGCCCGGGCCGAGGTCTATGGCAAGGTCGCCCGTCTGACCGGGACTGACCTGCTGTTCGACGCGCCCGAAGTGCAATCAGGCTATGATCTGACCGAGGCAGAGGCAGAAGGCATCATTGCAAAGACCGGCGGCTGGCCCTGCCTGATGCCTGCCACGCAGGGTAGCGCCGCCATGGACGTGGCGCTGAGTGCGTTTCTGCGCGATGATCTTTTGCGGCCCTTGGCATCGGCCCGGCTTGTCGCACTTGACGCAGCGCTAAAGGGCAAGGCTGTGGACCACGCCGCCCTTCAGGGCATCCCGTTTCTGGAAGACGGGACCGGTCCCGGCCCGCTTAACCTGCCGCTGACCCTACCACGGCCGCTGGCCGCCTGTGTCGGCCCCCTGCGCCGCGCCATCAGCGACCTGCTGGCAGAGCGTAGTCAGGACCCCACACAGGCCCGCGCCATCGCCACGGCGCTTGCGGCCATTGGCGAGCTGCCAGAGGCCATCAGCATCTTTCAGTCGCTGGGCGCATGGCAGGCGGCAAGCGACACGCTGCGACAGGCCCGCGGCCCCTTTGCGATCCATTTGTTCGGGTCAGAGGCACTTGACCGGATATTGGCAGGCTTCCCCCCCGACATGGCCCGGCAGGACGAGCTGATCGTGCATTGCCGGGCGATCCAGGCGATCAAGCGTGGCGATGTCTCGCTGACCCACCGCATCCTTCGGGACCGCTATGGGGACGAGGCCAACGATCCCCGCAAGGTGGTTGGCAATGCCCAGCGCTACAGCCTTGAGTTTCGGCTGTTCCGGGTTCTGCTGCAAACCTGGGAGGACATCGACCTTGACGCGCATCTGCTGGACGACGCCTACCAGATGCTGGGCGAGCTTCCGGCGGATGACGACCTGCGGCGCGGGTCCTTCTACAACGCGGTCCTCGAATTCTACATCCGCGCCCGCCGCTTTGCCGAGGCCGATCATACGGCGGTCCTTGCTGGCGCCCATTATTCCCGCGCAAACGTCCCGATCCTGTCGTTCTACATTGATCTGCACCGGGCGATCATCCAGCTGCTTCTGGGCGATGCCGGGACCGCCCGCAAGCGTGCGGCCAGTGCCGCCGCCCATATGGCGCGGGTGCCGTATGACAGTCCGGGCGATACCCGCCTGCTAGGCCTTTTGACCGCCTGCATTGCCTATGAGGGGGGCGAGGCAGAACCGCTAAGCCGGTTTCTGTCGCTTGACCTTGACGATCTGGCCAGTGGCGAGATCTGGCCAACCCTGATCGAAATGGTCCTGATCTACGGCAGTCAGGCTTTGGCCGAACATTATTCGACCGTCGCCGCCCGCAGCTTTCTCGACCGGTGGCGGGTCCGGCAGGAGCGATCGGACCAGTTCGGCATGTTGATCGACATCCGCGATATCGTCGTCCTGCAGAACGGCAATCGCTGGCAAGAGGCGATGGTCAAGGCCGCCGGGCTGGACACCCGGATCTCGCTGGCCTGGGTCGAGGAAGGTGGCCCCCGGCTGGCCACCTTGCAGGACCGGGACGAGGTTGCCCTGGCCCTCGTCTGGCTGCGCCATCTGGCGCAGGTCACACCGACACGGGCCCGGCTCGATCGCTGGATCGGCGGCATGCTCGACAATCCCCACCTGACCGGGCGGCAAAGGATCGGGGCCGAGGTTTGGCTGGCCCATGTCCTGCACCGCCAGCGCCGGCTCCCCGAGGCGCAGGCCCAGTTGCGCAAGACACTGTCGACCGCCGCCAGCCTTGGCAGCATCGCCACGCTTAGCGAAGAACGGGTCTTTCTGGCCGAACTCACCTCGACCCGACGCGTCAAGGACGGGTTGGAGCGGAATGACATACTGCGCCGTGTCCTGCGCCAGGTGCAGGAGGCCGGACCCGGCCGGGCGCGGCGCGGCAAGGCCCATGGGCTGACCCGGCAGGAAACCCGCATCCTGCATGCCCTTGCTGAAGGGGCGACCAACAAGATGATCGCCAATATCATGGGGTTAAGCGAGGCGACGGTAAAGTTTCACCTGTCCAACCTGTACCGCAAGCTGGGCTGCGCCAACCGGAGCGAGGCGATCAGGTCGGCAGAGGCCCTGCGCATCGTGTCGTGATCGTCCTGGCCCAGCGCCTGCCGACCGTCAAAAAGGCATATTCCAACAGGCCGCACAGAACCTAGCCAAATGGTGCAAAAACCTAGACTCCAATCCCATTGATGCAGAGGCCCCCAAGGGCAGAGGCTTGACCCATCAGAGGGCCGCGCGACCGGTCCCGCAGGTTTGTCCAATGGGGGATACCATGACCACACGACTTTTGACGACGACAGCGGCGACAGCCTTGTCGGTAGCTTTGCTTGCTGCGGGGGCGGCCAACGCCCAGACCGTGGTGACAATGAACACCGTGCAGATCTTTGGCACCATCGATCCGGCCAAGATCAGCGACTACACCGACTATATGGCGGCGGTGAACCTTTATGACGGGCTGGTGACGGTCGATGGATCGGGCAACCTTGTCCCACAGCTGGCCGAAAGCTGGGTGGTGTCGGATGACGCCAGCGAAGTGACCTTTACCCTGCGCTCGGATGCCACCTTCAGCGATGGATCGCCGGTCGAGGCATCTGATGTGGTCTATTCGTTCGAGCGGTTGTTGCGCATCAACCAAGGCCCCGCCAACCTTTTTGCAGGTGTGGTCGAGTCCGGCAGCGTCGTTGCCGTTGACGCGCAGACGGTGTCCTTCACCCTGTCCAAGACCTTTGCCCCCTTCATGGCAACGGTCCCGGCGCTGATGATCGTCAACGAAGAGGTGGTCGAGGCCAACCTTGGCGATGACGACGGTCAGACCTACCTGTCGGCCAATGTCGCAGGCTCTGGCGCCTATCTGCTGGACAGCTGGGATCGCGGATCGCGGATGATCATCAAACGCGACCCCAACTACTATGGCGAAATGCCGGAAAGCCCCATCGACGAGGTCCGCTGGATCGTCACCAATGACGAAGCCACCGTGCGTGCCCTTGCCGCGTCCGGCGAATTGACGATGTCGAGCCAGTTCCAGTCCCCCGATACCTATGCCGCCCTTGTCGACATGGGCCGGTTCCGGGTGGTCAGCCAGCCGACCGCGACTGCATTCTACTTCAAGCTCAACAGCCAGGTCGCCCCGACCGATGACGTGCACATTCGCCGCGCCATCGCCTATGCAACGGACTTTGAGACCATCCGCGAGGTCATCTTTCCGGGTGATCCAATGACCACCGTCCTGCCCGAAGCCTTCGCAGACTTCCACGCAGGCGATGTTGAAGGCCCGTCCTACAACCTTGAGATGGCCGCCGCCGAAGTGGCGCAATCGGCCTATGCCGGTCAGGAGATCCCACTGACGCTGGGCTATGTGGCCGGGACCCTGTTCGAGGAAGAGATCAGCCTTCTGATGCAGGCCAATCTTGAAACGCTGGGCTTTGTCATCACTCAGCAGCCTGACCCCTGGAACCGGGTGACCGAGATCGCAAGCCAGGTCGAAACCACCCCCAACCTGAACCAGATCTTCTTTGGACCCACCTACCCAAGCCCGGATTCGATGTTCTTTACCCAGTACCATTCAGACGCCGCAGGCACCTGGGCGTCGATGGAGTGGTTGCAGGACCCCGAGATCGACGCCCTGATCGACGCAGCCCGCGCCACCGGCGACGTCGCCGAACAGGCCGAGCTTTACAAGCAAGTGCAGCGCAACCTGGCCGAACAGATGGTCAGCGTCCCGCTATTGGCCCAGACGGTTCAGCACGCGATGGACAACTGCCTGGACGGGTTCAACGCCGTTCCCATGCAGTCGTTTGACTACGACTTCTCTCGCTACAGCTGGACCTGCATGTAACTTCGGCCCTGCCCAAAGCCTCGCCCCGACCGCCCTAAGGCAGGGGCGAGGCATCCTGAAACCCCCCATTGGTGGATGCCATGGAATTCCTCGGCTTCCTTGTCAGACGGCTGCTTTGGTCGCTTCTGGTGCTGTTCGGGCTGTCGATCGTGATCTTCACGATTGCCCGGATCGTGCCGGGCGATCCGGCCCGCATGGCCCTTGGCCCCACCGCAAGCGCCGAGCAGGTGGCAGACCTGCAAGAAAAGCTGGGCCTGAACAAGCCGATGGTCGAACAATACGGCCTGTTCCTGACCGGCCTGACACGAGGCGAGCTGGGGCGTTCACTCCTGACCGAACAATCGGTCAACTCCGACATCCGCAAGACCTTTCCCGCAACGCTTGAGCTGGTGATCTCAACCATCCTCTTTGCCTTTGTCCTTGGTGTTCCCCTCGGGGTGGCGGCGGCGCGATGGAAGGACCGATGGCCCGATACCCTTGTGCGCGCCATCGCCATCTTTTCCGCCGTTCTGCCCGCCTTCTTCCTCGCGCTTCTGCTGCAAATTCTGGCGGGCTATGTCCTCAATATCCTGCCCACCACCGGGCGACTCCCGGCGAGCATGTCGTTTGACGCCGATATCACCGGGCTGATCCTGATCGACAGCCTTCTGAAGGGCCGGCTCGACGTGATGGGCGAAGCCGCGCGGCATCTGTTGCTGCCCACCCTCGCCCTTGGTCTAGCCACGATGGGCCAGATCGCCCGGATCACCCGCGCCTCGATGATCGACGTCAGCCGGCAGGACTATATCGAGGCCGCCCGCGCCTTTGGCGTGCCGGACCGGCTGCGGATGTTCAAATACATGCTGCGCCCCGCCTTTGTCCCGCCCCTGACGATCACCGGGCTCGAATTTGCCTCTCTCATCGGCAACGCCTTTGTGGTCGAGCTGATCTTTTCCTGGCCGGGCATGGCCTCTTACGGGATCCGGGCCATCGTCCAGAAGGACCTGAACGCCATCATGGGTGTTGTCATGGTGTCGGGGGCGTTCTTTGTCTTCGTCAACCTTTTGATCGATGTGCTTGTCGGCGTCGTGGACCCCCGCGTCCGGATCAGGGGAAGCCGGACATGAGCCAGCAGGAAGCCCTGTCCAACGCCTGGCAGAACTGGTTCCGGTTCTCGCGCAATCCGACGGCCGTGATCGGGGCGATCATCGTGATCAGCTCGGTCTCGCTGGCGTTGCTGGCGCCCTACATCACCCCCTTTCCAGACCATGTTGGCGCGGTCGTCGATTTCCGCAACCGTCATCAGCCCCCGTCCGCGGTGCATTGGTTTGGCACTGACAACGTGGGGCGGGACATCTTTACGCGCGTCATCTTTGGCCTGCGGGTGTCGCTGCTTCTGGCTGTCGTGGTGCTGGGCATCGCGATCCCGGTTGGCGTGGTCCTTGGCCTGCTCGCTGGATACTTTGGCGGCTGGGTCGAGATTGTGATCATGCGGATCACCGATATTGCCCTGGCCATTCCGCCCCTTGTCATGGCGCTGGCGGTCGCCGCAGTGCTCACCCCGTCGCTGACAAACTCCATGCTCGCCATCGCCCTTCTCTGGTGGACCTGGCACACCCGGCTGATCTATTCGCTGACCCGGCAATTGCGCAGTCAGGAGTTTGTCGAGGCGGCCGAAACGCTGGGCGCGTCAAAGGCGCATATCCTGTTTCGCGAAATCCTGCCCAATTGCGTGTCGGCCATTGCGGTCAAGACATCGCTGGACGCGGGGTTCGTGATCCTGATCGGGGCGGCGCTGTCGTTTCTGGGGCTGGGCATCCAGGCGCCCACCCCCGACCTTGGGACGATGGTCGCCTCGGGCGCGTCGTTCCTGCCCGACTACTGGTGGGAAAGCGTCCTGCCCGGCTGCGCGATCCTGTTTGTTGCCCTTGGCTTCAACCTTCTGGGCGACGGCTTGCGCGACATGTTCGATGTCGAGGACGTGCGATGACAGCGCTTCTGTCCGTCCAGAACCTGAGCGTGTCCTTCACCACCTATGGCAGGCGGGTCGAGGTGCTAAAGTCGGTTTCGCTTGACGTGCCCGAAGGGGCGCAGATCGCGCTGGTGGGCGAAAGCGGGTCGGGCAAGTCGGTGACCATGAAGACGATCATGGGCATCCTGCCCCAGCCCCCGGCCAGGATTGACGGCGGCTCGATCCTCTTTGACGGGCGCGACCTTCTGACCCTGCCCGAACGCGAAAGGCTCAAGCTGCGGGGCACCGCGATGAGCATGGTGTTTCAGGACCCGATGTCCTCGCTTAACCCGGTGTTCACGATCTACGACCAGCTTGGGACGATCCTGAAATACGCCGACCGCCGCCTTGGCCGGAACCGGTCCGGCAAAGAGCGTAAGGCAAGGGTCCTCGACGTCCTTGCCCAGGTGCGCATGCGCGAGCCTGAGCGGGTCGCGGCCTCCTTTCCCATCATGCTGTCGGGGGGGATGCGGCAGCGGATCCTGATCGCGATGGCGCTTCTGTCCGAACCCCGCCTTCTGATCGCGGATGAGCCGGGGACGGCGCTGGATGTCACAACGCAGGCCCAGATCCTCAAACTGTTGAAAGACCTTGTCACCGAAAAGGGTCTGGCCCTTTTGATGATCACCCACAACCTGGGGGTCGTGCGCGAGACCTCTGGCTACACTTACGTGATGAACAAGGGCGAGATTGTCGAACACGGGCCAACCGCCGGGATCTTCGAGGCCCCGCGGCAGGCTTATACCCGCGACCT
The DNA here is from genome assembly GCA_029255105.1 of Flavimaricola sp. Lineage (GTDB taxonomy): Bacteria > Pseudomonadota > Alphaproteobacteria > Rhodobacterales > Rhodobacteraceae > Flavimaricola. The sequence goes on from JAQWWH010000065.1 coordinate 45,618, forward strand.
GATCGCCGCCGTGCCGCGCCTGACCGGGAGGGACCGATGACCGCTCCGGTTCTGGAACTGCGCGACGTGGTCAAGACCTATGCCCTAAAGGGGGCCTTTGGCCGCTCTGCCGGAGAGGTGCGGGCGGTGGACGGGGTGTCCTTTGCGATCCAGAAGGGCGACGTCTACGGCCTTGCAGGCGAAAGCGGATCGGGCAAGTCCACCATTGCGCGGATGATCATGGGGCTGACACCGCCCACATCCGGCGACATCCTGATCGACGGGCAAAGCATCCTAGGGCGGCAGGCGACGCTGGCCCATCGCCAGCAGGTCCAGATGGTGTTCCAGAACCCCGGCGCGTCGCTGAACCCGCGCCGGACCGTGGGGCAATCCATTCGCGTGGCGCTGGATGCCCATCATTATGCCGATGACCGCAAGGCGCGCGTGGCCGAGCTTTTGGAAATGGTGCAGATGCCACGCCACTTTGCCGACCGCTATCCCCACGAGCTTTCGGGTGGGCAAAAACAGCGCGTCGCCATCGCCCGCGCCCTTGCCGTTGAACCCCGCCTTCTGGTGCTGGATGAGCCGACATCGGCACTTGATGTGTCGGTCCAGGCCCGCGTGATCGAGCTTTTGGAGGGCCTCGTCGACCAGCTTGGCCTGACCTACCTTTTCATCAGCCATGACCTGAGCCTGATGCGCAACTTTGCCCAGGACGTCGGTGTCCTTTACCTTGGCAAGATCGTCGAGACGGGCCCGGTGGCTTCGGTCTTTGCCGATCCCCGACACGACTACACCCGCCTCTTGCTCGCCTCTGTCCCAGTCATTTCGGCCGAGGAAGAGGCGCTGAGGCCCAAGATCCCCCTCATTAACGGCGAGATACCAACCGCCGAAGACCTGCTTGCATTGCGCACCCAGGCCCAATCGAAGGAACCACAGACATGATCCGGATCGGCATAGACGTGGGCGGCACCAATACCGATGCCGTCGTGATGGATGGCAACACGGTCATCGCAGGCGTAAAGGCCGCGACCAGCAAGGATGTGATGACCGGCGTGGTCAACGCCCTGCGCAAGGTCCTTGACGCCGCCGGGATGGAGGCCTCTGCCGTTGACGTGGTCATGATCGGGACGACCCATTTCACCAACGCCGTCGTACAGCGCCGCGACCTTGCACCGACCGCCGCTGTCCGCCTGTGCCTGCCCGCCACCGCGTCCCTGCCCCCGATGGTCGACTGGCCCGAGGACCTGCGCGACGTGATCGGTAACCACTGGTTTCTGGCCCATGGCGGCAATGAATTCGACGGGCGCGTCATCTCGCCGATCGACGAGGCAGAGCTTGTCCACATCGCGGACCAGATCCGGGAACGGGGTGTGAATTCGGTCGCCGTGACGGCGGTCTTTTCCCCCGTCTCTACCGACTTTGAGCGGCAGGCTGGTGAGATCCTGGCCAAGGCCCTGCCCGATGCGCATATCACCCTGTCCTCGGACATCGGCCGCATCGGCCTGCTCGAGCGTGAGAATGCCGCCATCATGAACGCCTGCCTGCGCGACCTGTCGCGCGATGTGGTCGCGGCGTTTCGCGGTGCGCTGGCCGATGTAGGCTTTACCGGCCGGTTCTACCTGACCCAGAACGACGGCACCCTGATGGATGCCGAATTTGCCGAAAGGTTCCCGGTTCTGACCTTTGCCTCCGGCCCCACCAACTCTATGCGGGGGGCAGCGTTTCTGTCCGGCGTGCAGGACGCCATCGTCGTCGACATCGGCGGCACGACCTCGGACGTGGGGTCCTTGCAAAAGGGCTTTCCGAGGCAGGCCACCGTCGCGGTTGAGGTTGGCGGCGTGCGCACCAACTTTCGCATGCCGGACGTCTTTTCCATCGGGCTGGGGGGCGGATCGCTTGTCGTCGATGGTCCGGACGCGCTGACGGTCGGTCCGCAGTCCGTGGGCTACAGGATTGTCACCGAGGCGCTGATTTTCGGGGGAGAGACGCTGACAACCTCTGACATCATCGTGGCCGATGGGGCCGCCGACCTTGGTGACAAGAGCAAGGTCGCGGGCCTCAGCCCGGACTTGATCCGCAAGGCGCGGGACCGCATTGCCTTTATGCTCGAGGATTCGGTGGAACGCGCCCGCATCTCGGCTGACCCCCTGCCCGTCATCGTGGTTGGTGGCGGCTCGATCCTGGTTGAGGGGCCGATTGCGGGGCTTGAGCTGATCATGCCCAACCATTTCGCCGTGGCCAATGCGGTGGGGGCCGCCATCGCCCAGGTCAGCGGTGAGGTTGATCGGGTCTATTCCCTGGCCGAGATTGGCCGCGACGAGGCGCTGAACGATGCCAAGGCCCGCGCGACCGAAGCGGCCGTGGCCGCAGGGGCCCGCCGCGATACGATCGAGATCGTCGATGTGGAGGATGTCCCGCTGGCCTACCTGCCCGGCAACGCGACCCGCGTGCGGGTCAAGGCGGTGGGTGAACTTCATGTCGGTTAAAGACGCCTACCCCCTGCTGGAAGCGGACCTTTTGCCGCTTTCGATCGGGGCGGCCCTTCTGGGCACCGGCGGCGGGGGAAACCCCTATGTCGGCATGCTACGATCCCGCGAACTGCTGCGCAAAGGGGCGACGGTCGACATCCTGCCACTTGAGGCGCTGCCGGATGACGCCTGGATCGGCGAGGTCGGCGGCATTGGCGCCCCCGTTGTCGGCGTTGAAAAGATCGAACAGGGCGAGGAATGCTACCGCGCCATGCGCGCCGTCGAAGACGTTGCCAACGTCAAGATGTCGGCGCTGATCTGCGCCGAGATCGGCGGGGCCAATTCGATGGAGCCGGTGATCACGGCCGCACAGGCGGGCCTGCCCGTCATCGATGGGGACGGCATGGGCCGGGCCTTTCCCGAAGTGCAGATGACGACGTTCTTCATCTACGGGGCAAAACCTGCCCCCGCCGCCATCGCGGACGACAAGGGCAATACGGTCGTGTTCCGCGATGTGGTCGACATGTACTGGCTGGAACGGTTCGCCCGCGACACCTCTGTCGCGATGGGGGCGGCGGCAGGTCTGGCGATTGCGCCGATGCGGATGGACTTCGTCCGGCGCACAGCGGTGCCCAACACGATGACACAGGCCCTGCAGATCGGGCGGACCGTGCTTGATGCCCGCGCCCGCAGGCTGAACGTGGTCGACCGGGTGATCGCGACCACCGGGGCCACGCTGTTCTTTACCGGCAAGATCACCGACATCCGGCGCGAGCTGAAGGGCGGTTTTGCCCGGGGCGAGGCCAAGATCGCAGGCTCAGGCGACTGGCAGGGCTGCGAAGGGCGGATCGCCATCCAGAACGAGAACCTTGTCCTCTGGGTCGACGGCACGCCCGTCATCATGGTTCCCGACCTGATCATCAACCTTGACCTGGAAACCGGGGAACCGATCACCACCGAGATCCTGCGCTACGGCCAGCGGGTCGCGGTGATCGGCCTGCCCGTCCACGACCTGATGAAAACGCCCGAGGCGATGGCGGTCGTCGGCCCTCAGGCCTTTGGCTATCCCGACCTCACATTCACCCCCCTGGCCCTTGGCCCGGTGCACGGCTGAAAGGAGCTGACATGACCATTCTGCGCAAAATCGACGTGGCCGACATGGAGGACATCGCCATTGGCGGGGCGGTTCTTGGCACCGGCGGCGGAGGTGACCCTTATGTGGGCAAGCTGATGGCCCAGCAGGCCATTCGCCAGTACGGGCCGGTCAACCTCATGGATGTCTCGGAACTGGACGACGACGCCCTCGTTGTCCCGGTCTGCATGATGGGGGCCCCCACTGTCATGACCGAGAAGCTGCCCCAGGGCGACGAGTTGATGAACGCCTTTCGGGCGCTTGAAAAGGTGATGGGCCGCAAGATCGACGCAGTCCTGTGCGGCGAGGCGGGGGGCGTCAATTCGACCACGCCCTTTGTCGTTGCGGCCGCCTCTGGCCTGCCGCTCATTGACGGCGACGGCATGGGCCGGGCCTTTCCGGAATTGCAGATGGTGACCTTTACACTGTCGGGTGTCTCCGCAACACCGATGGTCCTATGCGATGACAAGGGCAATTCCCTCGTCCTTGATACCGTGTCAAACGCCTGGACAGAGCGGCTGGCCCGGGCGGCCACGATCGAAATGGGGGGATCGGCGCTGCTGGCGTTTTACCCGATGTCGGGCAAGGTCGCCAAAGAGGCGGTGGTGCGGGGGACCCTGTCGCTTTGCGCCAAAGTGGGGGAAACCCTGCGCAGCGCCCGCGCCGCACACGCCGATCCTGTCGCCGCATTGGCAGAGCTGCTGGGGGCGCAGATCCTGTTCCATGGCCGGATCATGGACATCGAACGACGCACTGAAGGCGGCTTTGCCCGGGGCAAGGCCACTGTGTCGGGGGTAGAAGAGTATCGCGACCAGACCCTCCGCCTTGATTTTCAGAACGAATTTCTGATTGCCGAACGGGACGGAACGGTCCTTGCGACCACCCCCGACCTGATCTCCCTTGTCGAGGCGGACAGCGGCGATCCGGTGACCACCGATTCCCTGAAATACGGCCAACGGCTGATCACCCTTGCCTGGCCCTGCAACCCGCTCTGGCGGACGCCCGAAGGGATCAAGCTGGTCGGCCCGCGCTACTTCAAATACGACCGGGATTATGTGCCCTTGGCGGGGTCCGCCTGACCCGGCCGCTGTCCCATCCGGTAACAAGCTGAACCAAGCATACAGTGTCGCCGCAAGCCGCTTTGAGAGGGACCTGCGGCAAAGGTCGTGGACGCGCCTGAAGTAGGGACAAGGCGTCGACGTTCGCAAAACTTGGGAATCGGACCTTTGCGGCGCACTTCAGCTAATTCGGCCAGGCGGACGAAGCAGGCATTGACTGCCATTGCGGCAATGACAGTTATCGGGATGCTGGCGTGTTGCGAATGGTCGAAGCCATGTCTCAGTTTTTTGCGGCGAGTACTGTCGTGCACTCTGTCAAAGCGTCATCGAGTGTAGGCAATCTTGAAAATTCATCAGCGGCCTGTTCGGCGGCCATCTTTCTCTCAGGGGCATTTAGAACGTCCAAGATTCTTGAGCCAAGCATTCCAATATCCTGATCCTCTACCGTTATGCTCAGACCTGCTGCTGCCAAGCATCGGGCGTTGTCGGGTTGATCGGCAAACATTGGCACCACAATCATCGGCACACCCGCGGCCAACCCTCCCAGAACGGTTCCGGAGCCGCCATGGCAGACCATCAAATCCACGTAGTTGAGCACCCATGCCTGATCTACAAAGTCCCTCACGACAACGTTTTCGGGTACGTTCTTTATCAGATCGGGCGGTGCGTCCTTTCCAGTAGTCATAAGAACTGTAATCGGCAGATTTGCGACTGCTTTCAGGCTTGCATCATAGATATGTCTGGCACGACCCTCGCCCGCGGTCACCGTCCCAAAGGTCATGTAAACCAAAGGTACGTTGCGATCCAGAAGCCATTCGGGGCGACCTGCCACTGGTACTTTGGGCAGCGCGGAGGTTCTGAAACGGTACGGTTCCCGACTGTTTATCCTCATAGTATCGTCGAGAACTTTGGGATGGGCGCTGAGGGCCGGTTCGTCTCTAAGGTAACCTTCTCCGATTGCAGGCAATGACACACTGGTTCGCAGCGCGTCCATTTCCGTCGCATAATTTGAAGCGATAGACTCTTCGGACTCGCCATTCACGATCTCGAAGCGGACATGATGGATGCCCAGTTTCTTGGCTGCGATCAAGCCTGCGAACTCGGTCGACTCGCGGAATAGCAGGTCAGGACGCCATTTCTCTAATTCCGTCAACAATCCGGGAATCGCAGAACGTGCCGCCAAGCCCATGAAGAATTGAGACATAAAGAGCTTGCCCTCGTCTTCACGCCTGACTTTTTGGGCCCGCCGGTTCAGGTCTTCAAACTCCGGATCTGTCCACCCATTGAACTCTAGATGATCAAAGCCATGCTTCCTGATTTCGGCACCAAGTTCAGGAACAGCCGCCACGCGAACATCATGGCCCCGTTCCTTCATCTTCTGTGCGATTGGCATCAAAGGAAGAAAATGGCTGACCAGGGCGTTGGTTGTTACCAGAATTCGCAAAACAACTTGATTCCTATGACTTGACGCGACCTTTTCACAAAGTCTGTCGATGTTACCCGGATTTCAATTGGTTGTCTCACACCGTTTTTGGTATTCATGCAATGCACAGCATCCGCTACTTTGGGCTCGAAGGCTGATTTCGCTGCAGTCACCGTGACGGCCTGCAACAGGCCAATGGCATGACATCCCCTGACTGTGGCAATCGAAGTTGCAATTCCGCGACGCGCGTTTCACCTTGTGGCCGTTCACCTGTAGCGCGGCGCCTCAATTCCAGCAAAGCAGACTTGAGCGCGCTCCTCCACCTCATCCCTTTCCGGTCTCAGGCCCGACCCGTCAGTCCTCGTACCCCTCACCCTTGCAGGACAACGGCAGAGCCGCAGGCACAGCTATCGGCGGGGTGAACGGAACCAATCCCGCTCCAGCCCCCAATACCCTTAGACCGATAGAAAGGCGTCCCCGCCAGCACGGTCAGACAAACCGGGATCAATGTCGTGCATCGGACAGACGCCGAAATGAAGCCCGGCCCGGTTGTCGGATATGCCCCGCTGCGGATGGGTGACAACGTGGACGTTGCTGCGATCCTGACCGAAGAAGTCGCACCGGGCGAGATGTTGATGCTGATGGTGCACTCCGAAGCCGGCGGCATGATGACGGGCGGGTTCGAATACACACTCGGCTCGGTAGAGGATGGCCCGATCCGCATGGATGGGCAGCTCGTCATAACCGTGATCACCGCGCAATAGTTTTGACGGAGGTCCAGGTAGGCCTACCCCCAATCGCGGGTTACCAGTATCGGACCAACGTCAAACCATCGCCCGCACCTCGGCCCGGGGTTGCGGGCGATGTCGTTTTGGCGGTCCAGATGATGAAGCCAAAGTGCTAACTCGCACCCTGCCCCGCCTCTGGCCAAATGACTCTGATATCAAGATTGGATACTCTGCAGTTCATGTGCAAAGATGAATTGCGACTCTGGTCGCAATTAACCGGATTATCGCGTTGGAATAGCTGCGAGCGTGTCATTATGCGAGAGACGTTTTTGTCGTCCGATACTGCGAAGCAGCACGTTGCAGATGTTTGCCTCATTTTGGAGGGGTCTTACCCCTTCGTGCAAGGCGGGGTGAGCAGTTGGTGCCACACGCTTATGCGTTCACTACCAGAGACGACATTCCATATTGTTTCGATCCAACCCTCCGACGCTGATCTGAAATCAAAATACGAGACTTTGCCGAATATAACGGGGCACACGACGATCGTATTCAAAGGAGAGCGTCAGCTGCCAAAGGCCTTGTTTCAGGGCAAGCGACCGCTTGCGGAATTGCTGCGCAAATCCTTTTTTGAGGCGTCTTTGGAGGATTTCGGGGATTTCGTAGCGTTGATGTCGACATCCAGCCATCAACAGCCCGTCAGCGATCGTGAATACTGGGATCTCACGCGCGAAATGTACGACAGCCTCGCACCTGCGACGTCCTTTCAGCAATTCTTCTGGGTCTGGCATTCGCTTCTGAACAGCGTGGCAGAGGTACTCAGCTGCCCGGCACCACCTGCACGGGTCTATCACACCATCTCAACCGGGTACGCGGGACTGTTCGGAGCAGCCGCCCGGCAGCGGACCGGACGGCCCCTGCTTTTGACCGAGCATGGCATCTACACGAATGAGCGAACGGTCGAACTTATGGCGTCCAGTGCCCTGCATGACAGCTTTGGGAACGCCCCGTATCTGTCGGATCACCGGCGGGATGCGCGGGATGTCTGGGTCCGGGCATTCGAGTGCATGGGGATCCTGTGCTACGAAAGCAGCGACCGGATCATCAGCCTCTCCCAAAGTGGCCAAACCGCGCAGCGCGGCCTAGGCGCTCCTTTCGAAAAGACGCAGGTGATTGCCAATGGTATAGACCTTGATCGGTTCACAAGCATATCCCTCAAACCACCGGGTGGCCGCCAGATCATCACCTTTATCGGCCGTGTGGTGCGGATCAAGGACGTTGAGACGTTCATCCGGGCCATGGATATTGTGTTTAAGTCTGATCCCAACGTCGCGGCCTGGATCGTGGGGCCGGATGACGAAGAGCCGGACTACGCCCGTCAATGTTACAAACTGGTGTCGTCGCTTGGGATCGGAGAGCGGCTCGAGTTTCTGGGTATGCGCGAGGTGGTGCAGATCCTGGGACAGGTGGACATGGTCGTCCTGACAAGCCTGAGCGAGGGTCAACCTCTTACTCTTTTAGAGGCGGGAGCTGCCGGATTGCCCTGTGTGGCCAGCGATGTTGGCAGTTGCCGTGACATTCTTCTGGGTGGCGATGCACCCGCCTCGGGGGGCTACGTGACCGCGCTTATGTCGCCTCAGGACACCGCGACAGCGATCCTGAAACTGCTTGCCGATCCAGCAGACGCGCGGGCCAAAGGCGCTGCACTCAGGGCCCGCGTGTGCGAGAGCTACAGCCTCGACCTGATGCGCGAAGCCTATGCCGGTTTGTATCACAAGTATGCGAACGCCCCAACGTGTTCGGACCGGGCAAAGGTGTAACGTGGCGGGTATCGGATTCAGACTAGAACGGTTGGCGATCGAAGGCGGGCTCGCCGGCGGCCTGACGGCTGTCTTTACCGGAGCCCTTTTGGCGTCAGGGCATTGGCTCTTGACCATCTTCGGAGTCGGGGTAAGCGGCGCGGTCTCGCGCGCAATCGGAAGTCCGGACGTGGCAGAGGACTTCCGGCTCATCACGATCTACGTTTTTGCGATCGCCTCGATTGCAAGCGCGGCAGTCCTGCTGCCTGCCACCCGGTATTTTGCCGATGCGCTTTACAGTCGGGAACCGCAGAAAGCGCCAGATCTTCTTTTCGCCAGCTTCGTGATAACAGCTGCGTTTGCAGCACTTCTGGCCGTAATCGTCTTCGGCGTGATCCTTCGCCAACCGCAAGAAACGGTCTTCGTCGGCACCTTATACGCTGCGCTTGTCGCCATGATTTGGACGGTTTCGACCTTTTGCAGCGCCGTGTTCGCAGTCCGCGGCGTGCTCCTGAGCTACTTTGTTGGCACCCTTGCCGGAGTTCTTGGGACCATCGCCGTCAGCCTGTGGATGGGCGAGGCAACGACAATGGCGCTGGCCTATGCCGCTGGGCTCGCGATCAGCCTTGGCGCGCTGACCGCCATATTTCTCGCGGCCTTCCCCTTTCCTAGGACGTCGATCAAGAGGGCTGTCAGAAACTTGTTCAAAAGCATGTCTCAGTTCCGGTACCTTTCAGGCGGTGCCTTCATGGGCACACTTGCGATCTGGTCGAGTACACTTGTCATCTGGCTATCAGAGTATGGCGAGACCAATCCTTCGGGGTTCCGGGCAGCAGAGCTATACGACACGCCACATTTTTTTGGTCTCTTGGCGCTCATCCCGGGCTTTGCGCTTATTATCGTCTTCTTTGAGACCTCGGTCTTTCGGTCGCTCAAGCGGCATCACATTCTGATCGAGGGCCATGCCGCGCTTCAGGAACTCGAGATGTCAGCGAAGGAGTTGCAGGCAACGACAATGAGGGGGGTCACGATCCTTACCGCGATGCAGGTCGTGATTGCGACTGCATTCGTTTTCGGGGCTCCGTTCTTGGCGGCGACGAACCTCCTTCAATTGCGTCAGGTCTCGGTCATGCAGATCGCCGCCTTGGGATCGGTCATGCACCTGATCATCATCTTGTCGTCAATGGTGCTTATTTTTCTGGATGCGAGACGTCTGTTCTGTTTCGTGCAGGCCGCGTTTCTGTTCGGGACTGTCGTCGCCTCACTGCTCGCGCTGCCGCTGGGGGACCGTTATTTTGGTTTTGGCTACCTTGCCGGCGCGTCCGTAGGCGCTTTGGCAGGGCTGCTCGCCGCCCAGTCCGTTCTGGCGCGTCTCAATGCGCACATATTCATGAGCGCGACGAGGGGTGGTCACTCCCGCGCGGGAAGGTTGCGGAGCTGATTAACCGCATTCGCCCCTGCGGGGATCGGGAGCGTCGGCCGCGCCAGGTCGCGGGGACCAAAGGTTCCCAATAGGCGGTTCTCTTGCAGCCGGTCCACGACGTAGCGTCTTTGCCCGGGATCATTGACGTATTCGATCACAAGCACCGGAAGGCCATCGTTTGTCGCCAGCCTGAGCTGCCCGAGTGACCAGTTGACAAGACCTGGATCGTTCGGTCGCCCCTCCCCCCCGACACCGAAGAAAAGATCCTCTTTCACGATGGCGTCGATCGTGGATCGATATCCAGCATTGTCGAGGAGATCCTCGGCATTGTTCGGGATGACGAGGAAGCCGGGCGTCCGCGCCCGCGTGTAATTCGCGATCCGGTCCACCAGTACGTACATGTCCCTTTTGGAACGTTCGACGCGGTTCGGCCAGACCATGTATTTGTCGACGCCATCCATGAACACGCCGTCAAAACCGACAGCGAGTATGCGGTCTAGAATGGAGCCTGGCGTCCCGAAAAGGATGGCCTGCCATTCAGCTTCCCAATAGGCGGTGTAGTAGTGGTTCGCCCAATCGGGGTTCTCGGCCCCCAACCAGCGGGGCGGGCGGGAGTTCCACTCGCTCCGCCAATAATCACGGTAAGTCTCGGCCTCACCGATGTTGATGTAGGCCACCACTGCCCGCCGGGACCCGTCCGGTTGGACCCTGAGCCGTTCGATGTCCATCCGGTCGATCCCCGTCGGATCGATAATGACAAGTTCCGTGTCAGAACGGTCGATGGCAGCAAGATTTGTATTGGTCAATTGAACCGAGAATTGCCGGATCTCGAGGTTTGTCGCCCGCATCATGCTGACCTCAGGAGAGGTGGTTTCAAGCAATGGTTGCACGACCTGATGGCTCGCATCACCGGAAGCGCTGGTCGTGTTGACGCATCCTGCGGCAATGGTGACGGCAACCAACGGCAAGACACCAACAAAGTCCCCGGCCCGCTCCCAAAGTCGCTTGAATTGAGTACCGACATCTATGTTCCAAGGCACGGGCGTTGCTCCGATCGTTTCGGTGTGCGCGCTGCCCGGCCGAGGCTTGTCAGCACGTGTGAACTACATGTGGTAGAAACATAAGTGGTATAGGCCCTGGTGCCAACGTCCATCCTATCACTATACTATTAGCTCCCACTATCTTTCGGACCGGTCATTGGCCGAAAACCCGGGCGCATTGCGTTCCATGACAAATGTCTTGAGGAAAGCCTGCTCAAACAGGGTTTTGGGCAACTGTCTGGCGTATTGTCAAAGCCACCGACCTTCCCTCATTGTGGCGGCCTACTCCGTGCTGCTGATTTGATTAAGGAGTGCCTGAAATTGCTGTCGTGCAACCGGGTCGATGAGCTCGCCATTGTCGTCCAGTGTTCGGTAAACTCTCAGGCTCGCCTCGAGATCGCCGTTTGCTGCAAGAAGCGCCGCGTAGCGTTGCCCTGCGGCGAGGTCGAGGCTCTCTTCGTTCCAGAGCGCGGCGAGGAACCTGAGTTCTGTTTCCGTGTCGCGCCCTGCGCGAAGCCAGCCCGCGACATAGCGTTGTTCTTCCTCGGTCAGATTATGCGGAGGCAGAGCCAGAAAAAGCGCGATCGCCTGCTCGGGTCTGGCCATCGAAAGGTGGTGCCTTGCAAGATCATGGATCGCCGCCTGCGAGCCACCGCTGGTTTCCAATCGTTCTTGCAAAGTCGTTTCGGCGGCGTCGGTCAGGCCCATATGGGTCTGGATCAATGCCAGAACCCATGCTGACCGCTCGTCCAACGGCGCCTCGGCCCGTGCGGCCTCTGCTGCCACAAGGGCAGCCTCGGGGTTACCGTCTCTCAATAGAAACCAAGCGTGATCTGTGCGGCCCGGCACCAGCAGGATTGCTGCAAGCCCCAGCGTAGCCGCCAGGATCACAACGAAAAATCCGCCGCCCATACGCATCAAACTCTTTATTCCCGGCATCGAATGGTGAGGGCGGTCGTCTGGTCGATGGCGGTCGGTAACCTGACATCCAGTTGACCGTTCTCGGTCATCACGTCCTCATCCACCATAATCCCACCATCCCTTCTGGCAACCACATTGACCTTGGGGGCGTCAATTCCGTCGATCCGAATAAGGCCGGCGCCAAAGCCCTTGGCCGTGATGTCGATATCGCATCCATCGACGGCAAAGCGCGTGACCTCCCAACTGGCTTCAATCAGGTTCGGGACCAGGCTATCTGGCTCTGAATTGGTCAGTTTCAGGCGTGGGGTCTCGTTGCCGGGATCCAGACTCACATAAAGCGCATCACCGATCATTCGCTGTCCGATCACGCCCGAACTCGATGAGAAATCCACCCTGAGTGCGCCTGGCCGGTCTATCCGAAGAGTCTGGAGGCCTCCTCTATCGCCGATCGTCCATTCGTTCTCGCCGGTCCTTGTGATCTCGGCGGAATAGAACCCATTGGCGACATCGATATAGCGCGAGGGGAATACATGAATGAACTCGTCCGACGCGGCCACTCCATAAAGATGGACGATCGCTTCGAGGCTCGCATACCGCTCACCAGTAAAGCTATGGTAATAAATGTCGAACGGCTTCAGTCGCCTTGGGGCACCCGTGTGCTTCACCGTCTCTTCGACCAGGCGCATTGCGTGGTAGTTCTGGGTCCAGCCATCGGTGTAGGTGTTGTCGTTGGCGTTGCCCGAATAGATTTGCCAATAGGCGCCAACAGGTCGTCCGACGGGCGACACATAGGCCATTGAGGGAAATTGATTGTCGAAGCGACTATCGCCCCCGTTGATATTGCGGATCCCGGCCGCGACAGTGCCCGCCATCGCCTCTGGGAAAGGGCGTGTGTCTCCGGTCCAGTAATAGACCTGTGCGGTCTTTCCTTCGGGCGCGAGCGAATTGGCGCGCGCAATGGCCCCATCAATCTCTTCCGCGAGGGTAAACGGCCGCTGAAGGTAAGCGCGCGGAAGGAAGATGTCGTATGTCAACAGCGCTGCAAGGCTCGTGTTATCCTGCTCTCCCCCGAACCATTGAAACAGATCGTCGATGGGAGCGCCTTCCAGCTCCTGTATCTGTTCATCGACGAGGTCGAGTTCGGCCTGACGGTCGTACTCCCGGAAATACCACCAGTAGAACGGATGGGTGTATCCATGCACAGCGATTTCGACGTTCGGCAACGCAAAGGCCTCACGTGCCAAACGGGTTGCATCTTCACTCGCACCGAAAGCGGGATCAACGTCGGCGCCAATGACCCCGACACCGACCGGAATCTCTGGATAGGCCCGCAAGAGGTGTTCGTTGACGATCTCGGCCGAGAGCGGCCGTTCATTCCACGGCAACGGGATCTCGGACACATTGTTCCAGCCGTCACCATCAATATGACTGAAAAAGATCCGGCGTCCCGAAAGCGTCGTTGTGTCGGGTACGGGCCGAACCTCAAGGTCAAAGGCCCGTTCAAAAAAGGCGAATGGATCGACAAGCCATTGAACCCGGTTGAGTTCGGGTAGCAAACAAATAGCGTAGTTCGCGTGGGCAAAGCCCCCGGCGTCGCTGATCGTGACAAGGCTGCTTTCGCCTTTGTCGCCCTCCAGACCAGAACGAAGTGTCAAATAGCTCGTAACATCTTCTCTTGTCGGGACCAGAACCGGAAACGGCGGCAGCACTGCATCAGGCGAGCATTCGAAACCAACGACGTCCTCGTCAAAGTGAGAGACGGAGGCGTCGAATGTTACCAACACGAAGTCGCGTTGCGCCAAACCATGAATTTCATAGAAATCGTTGGCGACAGCCTCGCCGCCGGACGCGGGCATGCCAGATAGGCCCATGGATGCGATGGGGATGCCCCGCTGCCATGCCTCGCGCATCCAGGCAAGGTAGGGTTCGGGCTGTGCCACAGGTTCCCGAAACCACGAGACGACATAGTCGGACCGGAAATCCGACCAGTCGGGCATACCTTGCGCGACATCCCAGTAAGTGAGCCTCAAACCCATGTGATTGAGGGGAAGCTCGAGGAAGCGGTGGACGTAAGTTTCCGCCACGCTCTCCTCGTGCACACTATCGTACAGGGCGAGGACATCCCGACCCGCAGACTGCGCTAAAGCCGCTGGCGGCAAACAGATCGACGATAAGACGAGGATCAGCCTCGCACACAATGTGGGCAGCCAGAGGACAGATCGCTGATTTTCGCGGACTGAATACGAGCGCATCGAAATAGGTTGGACCATCATTCTCTTGATTCAAATAACGAATCGCCAAAAGCTAACACGCGTGGGGAGAATTGGTTATGACAAAGTCGACATTCGGCCACCAACCAGCATTGCGCGCCGTTGCATATAGCATACTGACCCTGATTGTTCTTTACGGGGTGCCCTGGCTGCTTTGGGGCGAGATCGGCTACGAAGCTGCTACATTTCATCCTATGCTGATCGTTTGTGCGGTAGCTGCGGCGTATCACGGCGTTGTGTCCGGCCTGACCGTTCTCGCTTTGTTGATTGCTCCATATGCGGCATTTGACGTGCCTTCGCGGGGGGTCGACGAGATGCTTCACCTCTATTCTCTGCAGGTTCTTTTCTGGCCTGCCCTCTCTGCAATTGCGGTCGCAATATTCGGAAGTGTCCGAGACCTGCGCGAAGGAGAACTCTCAGCTGCCCGGTCAACCATCGACCGGCTTCGTGGCGACCTCACAATGGTACAAAAGGCGGCTGACGCTGCACTCCTAGCGCTCAAGCGGAACGAGGCCGAGATTGCGATGCGCGGGGATATGACACCCTTGGTGGTGATCAAAGCCCTCAAGCGGCTAAGCAAATCCGAACCAACCAGCTTCGCCGGAGATCTTGAACGGGTCTTTTGGCTTATCGCGCCGTCTGCAGACTTTGTCCTTTTCTCCGGCGACGCTGAGCCGATTGCAGCCTCTTCCAACATTCGTTCAATCACGATTGATCAAATGCGTCGCTCCATTTCGAGCGCGTCTGCCGAGGGCGTCGTCTTGAAACCGGCGGCAAAGCAAGGCTTTGACCCAGAGGCCATGACAATTGTGGCTTACCGGGCCAACTGCAAACCCGAGCTTGTGTTTTGCGTTGCTTGCCGAAACGACATGGAGGCCGACGAAATCATGGAGTATCTGCCGGAGGTCAGCGAGGCGATCGGCAAAACGGCCAGTTCGATAAAGCCCAAGCGACGTTCAAAACCATTCAAGCAAGCAGTGGCATGATCCCGTTGGCCCCGGTTTTCATCCTGGTAAGCGGAGGTCTTTGGACCGCGACCTTTATGGCAGCGAGCAGCAACCAACAGATCGCTTTCGTTTATTTCGGCATCATCGTCCTTTCAGCACTTGTCCGCTTTAGCGTGGACGAGGCCGAAGCCCTCGACTGGTATCTCTTGCCGATTGCCTTGCTGGGGCCACTTGGCGTTATCGCAGCCACAACGACATACATCACTGGAAGGTTTCACAGTATCGAAGGCGAGCAGCTCAAGGAATGGTATGAAGAGCTTCGAGGAGACCCGGATGCCATGCTTCCCCGGAACTTTGCAAACGACGTTTCCCTTGGTCGCATAAGCCCGCAAGCTTCCGCCAGCATGCGCTCTGCGGTCGAGATTTTCCGTGAAGGAACATTTCAGGACCGCCAGAAGGTGCTTTTGTGGATTGCCCGGCGCAAAGACCCCGCACTGAAATCGCTGCTAGAGCATGCGATCCGTTGCGATGACACGATCATTCGTAGCCAGGCGGCGTCTTTAATCGTGCACTTCGAGACCACTGCCCGCTCCCGTCCCGCTGAATAGCCCCACTAAGCGGTCCCTGTCCGGGCTCAAAAAGGGCAGAGCTGAGCCTCGAAGTTTTGGGCTCTACAATGATCGGGCGTGGATCATCCGCCCCTGACGTATCGACGCCAACTTCCTGACTGTAATAGCGCCAGCTGCTCCGACACATTTCGGCAAGCCCTTGCTCTGCCTCGAAGCCGAGGATTTGTTTTGCCTGCCTTATGTCGGCATAGGAAACCGCAGCGTCCCCCGCCCGGCGATCGACAATGCGATACGGCAAATTCCGACCAACCGCGCGGCCGTAGGCCTCCAGCATCTCCAAGACGCTGTATCCCCGCCCGGTGCCGAGGTTCACAAGATGGCTTTGTTTATCGCGCAGAAGCGCCTTGAGAGACAACGCATGGCCCTTCGCGAGATCAATCACATGGATGTAGTCGCGGATCGCTGTGCCATCCCTTGTTGAATAGTCGCCGCCAAAAACCTTCAGCTCATCGAGCTGACCAGTCGCCACCCTGGCAAGGACGGGAACAAGGTTGCTTGGGGGTTGGGCGGGCGCCTCACCAATCACGCCCGATGGATGCGCACCGACGGGGTTGAAATAACGCAGAACACCTACCCTCATTTCGGGGTGGGCCCGGGCCACGTAACGAATGAAATCCTCAGCCGCACGTTTGGTTTCCGCATAGGCGTTCAGCGGCGCCAAAGGAGTGGTTTCCGCAATTGGCACATTTGTCGTCGCACCATAGACAGCCGCGCTTGAGGAAAACACGAGGTTCCGCACCCCGGCACCCCGCATGCCGTCAATCAGGTTCACGAGACCCACGACGTTGCTACGGTAGTAACCGATTGGATTGGTTTCGCTTTCGGGAACACTTTTGCGCGCGGCGAAATGCACAACGGCGTCGAAATGGGCCGAACCCAATACCGCCTTGATACTATCGTAATCCCGCAGGTCACATCTGATGATGCGTGGCGCCTCGCCTACCAGCGACGCTAGTCGATCAGGTATATCCTCGCTCGCATTCTCAAAGTTATCGACGATCCAAACATCATAACCCGTTTCCACGAGTTTCACGTAGGTGTGAGAGCCGATGAACCCGGCTCCGCCGGTCAGTAGAATACGTTCCCGCATAATAAATTGCCCACCTGATAAATGCTCATCGAACCACTAGAGAAATGCTTTCGCGAACGAATGATCGTCGATTAATGCGCCAGAAAATCTGAGGCTTACAAATACAGAGAAACCAGAACCTCACGCCTTCCCCAACAAAGTAAATCAGGCGCAATAGTGTTGTTGGCTATTTTCTTGATTGGACTGACTGCAACTTTCTCCCCTTTTTTTCGGAGCGATGGCCAAATAACTCAAAGTCACTTCAAACTGGGAACTTATGCCACCCCAACCAGAAGCGCCCAAAATGCGCGGACAACGTCACCAAAATCCCAAAACCCATAACGTCAAAAACTTCGCATCTGCGCTGCAGGCAAGGTGAATTACAATCGCGCCACGACCAACGGCAGATCTTACCAATCATTTGCCGCCCCACCGGACAGCAAATCTGAATAATTCATATTTCTTTGATCAAACGTCTCACCTCTGACGTGTATTTGCTAGAGACCTAGGTCGAAGGCGCTTTTCGGACTAAAGTAGTAGAAGCAACTTGGCCAAGGATTGCATTCGCCCGGACAGGTCGGATCAGTTGGGTCCGACCAGGGTGTTGGAAGGTCCGAGAGAACCAAAAATTCATGTCTCATCGTCGCTCAGCTGCTTTGTCACGCGAGTCGAATTGGAGAATTCATGTTGTGATCCGGGCACAACAGTTGGGAAGCAGTGTCAGCGGAGGCCTGACGACCTTCGAGCCCGCAACCTGACCTTCCCACTAAGACGGCATCTCGCCGGTCGCGTCGGTATCGACCCTCAGGCCACAACTGCGACAGGAGCACGCGGCCAATCTACCGATCAGCGCGACAGGCTCGCGCGGAGGCTCAAAGGCCACAGCTTACCAGAACGACGCATTTCCGCCTGAATTCCGGCGGGCTTCCTGGCGATTCGTGGGGGGTTGGCGTGGGTTTTGGCACCAATACATTACTTCTTCTTGAATTGATCCGGATACGGCAACCGGGCCGCGATCCATAGCAAACACAAGATCCCAACATTTCGTCCCGGCGCCATTGGGCCGGGCTAGGCAACAGTGGTCGGCCCCAAAACCCACGGCCTCCCCCAAAACAAGCGATACCAGAAATCTGGCAGGAGGCATCTGCAGCCATTCAGGA
This sequence comes from Flavimaricola sp., assembly GCA_029255105.1. Taxonomy (GTDB): domain Bacteria; phylum Pseudomonadota; class Alphaproteobacteria; order Rhodobacterales; family Rhodobacteraceae; genus Flavimaricola. Next base: position 63,664 of record JAQWWH010000065.1, read on the forward strand.
AACAATGGGCCAAGATTCCTGTGAACGCAATGACGTCGCAATTGCCCCAATTCAGCCTTTATTGTCGCGTCGCAGCCCAATTTGCGTCACTTTCCCCTATGCCCCGCAACAAGCTGGCGGTAATCAATATCTCGTCCACTTTCGGGCCTTTCAAAACCAAGCATCTGATCTACAAGGAATTACCCAATGCTGCACCTCATCAAAACCTTCGTCACAGATGAGGCCGGCGTCGTGACCGCTGACTGGCTTCTTCTTACTGCGGCCATCGTGGTCCTTGGCGCAGTCGTTGTAGCCCCCGTTTCCACCGGTGCCGAGATCTTGGCATCGAACATTATCGAGATTGAGGCTGAACGTCCTGACGCCGGTGGTTGCGGAAGATTGTGATCCCGACAAGTGTGAAGGACAACAAAAGCTGCCAGGCTTTGCAAAGGTCGTCGCATCGATAGCGGAACTCCTCACGCTAACGATCGACGCCAAGTGAACATAGGCCCGGAAGCAGCTCAGCGTCCGCATCCCCGCCGAAAATGTCGTGCTGTCAGAAATCGTTGACCAAAACTGGGGTGCTGCGACGATCGGGATAGTCTTGCCTAGCAAAAAATCTGGGTCTAAGGTCACCAAGCTTGCGCGCAACCAGTTTGCTTTGTCGGGGCTGAAACATCCGGACTGTGAAATCGCCCTGCCCGCCCCAGGTAACATGGCCTTTACGGCAGCAGGCCCTTCGCTCGGCCTACTGAAGTACGCCGCAAAGAATATGATTTGCCAATATTCTGCATTGATATAGCATCCTCTTAGGAGGATGAGCGATGAATATCACGTTCCGATACCTCGAGCTCTTGAACGCGGTCGTCGTTGCAGGTTCAATCAGCAAAGCAACGCGTCTCACTGGACTTTCGCAGCCAACTATCTCGCAGCAGTTGGCAAAATTCGAAGAAGAGCTGGGAACCCAGCTCATCTACCGCCGGCGCGGCCAGAATGTTGAATTGACGCCAGCTGGCGACCATTAGTTTCGCGCATCCCTCGATTTGTTGAACCGTCGCAAGCAATACGAAACAGACCATACCCAAAGCTTTCGAAACGATCAGATCCTGCTGCGGTTCGGTGCCACACCCTCCCTGCGTGGCAGGTTTACGGAGGCTGCGGCGGCAATCGCTGTTGAGATCGGCCAGTTCACCCGGTTTGAACATGTCTTTGCTCTCAACTCCGAAGATATTGTTGAGATGATCGATGCGCATCAGCTGAACTGTGGCGTCGTAAGTGCTGCAAATGTAGAGGATCACAAGGCCACACTTTCGATCCGACATCTTTTTTATGACAGGATCATCTGGGCGGTCCCTAAATCGGTGCCGCCCGAACAGGTCTTTGACGCGCTCTGCAACCCGGCTCATACGTCAAATACCAACCATGCGCTTGATCGGCATGTCGAAGTCACCGCAGCTGTGCCATGGGGCAATCGAACCCAAGCCTGGTACCGCAACAACCTTCCCAGCTCGGCCCCATTCTTCCGTTCGTCAACACACCAGGTTGCAATTGATATTGTGGCGGCGGGGCTTGCGACCTGCCACTGCCCCTCCTCGCTCCTGCCCAATCTGACGAACCAGACCATGAACCGTCTGCGATTTTACGATCTCGAACTCATCGGGCGCGACGCGGTTTTGATCATGCCGCGACACCTGACGTCGTTGCGACCGTTCCAGGAATTCCAGTCCCGGCTTTGTTCCTACGTCGACCAGAGCATTAATTGCCCTGCCTCCACGCTGCACTTCGAAAAATTGCCCGTGCCGACGGAATTGATGCCCGAAATCGCGATGTAACGCGTTCATCTGCGCGGCCGTGCTCCCGTCTGTGAGCAAGCGTCACAGCCCGTCACGGGACATGTATGACAGCACAATTGTACGGAACTGCCGGCAACTGAATGGGTGCCGCTATTGATGGCCCGCGCGAATACCATTTGCTTTTCCAATATACCAAATTGGCTTTAGGAACGGTCCATTGAAAGGTCGACAAGTGATGCAGATTGCCCGACTGAAAAGCCCGGTTCCAGCCATGCCATGAGAATGGGAAACGCCTTATTCTCGTCTCAACCAACCACCCCCAAGGTATTGAAATAGAACAATACAAACCATCGGGTCGGCTGTGCCCGTCGCCTGTTCGTTCAAGGGTTCTCCACTGAATGTCGCTGTGACGACTGTCCCCGACTTGGGCTTTGATCTGGTCCAAAGTCCTTTCGGGGCCGACTTCATCGCCGCGCCCGTGGCTTGACCCAATGAAAATTGCACTGCTACGCTTTGGTACGTCTGATCGGAAATCGTACCAAAAACGATATGAATTCAGCACGATGAGCGCATGCCTATAGGTCGCTGAACAAGCGAGACTGGGAGGAATTATGGCACAAACAGATGGGGTTTTGACTCTTGGTGGAGGTAGCGGAGCTTGGATTTTCCGTGTCCTGCTCGTGGCGGCGACGGCGTTCATGGTCTATTCATGGTTTCAGCCGTGGTGGGTCGCGGACGTTGCGGTAATCGAGGGCACCGATGACCTCGTTTTGCACCCTTGGGGTGTTGAAGTTGTTCGGCAGGTAAGGGTTCAGGCCGATCCGTCGCTTTATGCCATGCCCTCGTTCTTCACGCCGTTCGTATGGACCTATTTCGGCGTTGCCATGGCGGCTTTGTTCGCCAGTCTGTTCGTAAACATCAAGGTTTCGGTCGGCCGGATAAAGTTACCGCTTGCGGCGGTACTGATTGCGCTGGTCGGCCTGTCCTATCTGACGACGGTCGGTCTCGCTTACTGGATTGGCAATTTGAGAGCGGACGGGATCGGCGTCAGTTTCATCGGCGATTCCGAATTCGCCGATCCGATGTCGCATCGCAAGATGAAGATGGAGTCCGACCTGCGCGTCGGCTACTGGTACGCGCTTTATGCGGGGGCGGCGTTGTTTGGCTTGTCCCTGATCCGCTTTCTCTTTGTGCGTGGATCGAAGGCTTAGGAACGGCAACCTTCCGGCCTATCGTTGTCCGCAAGGCGACCAGGCCCGGCCCAACCCACGAAGCGGTGCGTGCGACCTGAGTCTCTTGGACCCTCGCGAAGCAATTCAAGCCTGACACAGGCCAGACGAAACTGAAGGCGCGGCCCGGGACGATCCCCGCGGCCGCGTTTTTCGTTTGCAGCGCTAAGGGACGCGACGCCTCTTTTGGACCCGTTAAAGCCGCTCCCATTCAGTGGCTGAGCCAAAGACCGGCCCGTTGCCGCGCCGGAAGCCAATAATGTGTATAGGAAAATCCAACACTCAATGATGCCAACATCCTCCCACGTCTAATCTCAACTCAACTTTGTGCGGGGAGGCATCAAATGAGTATGAAACATTGGATTGCCGGGGTGTCTGCGGCTACGGTCGTTGTCTCGGCAAGTGTCGGCTATGCTGAAGAAGTTACATTGGAGCGCCTGTTGGCAGCCGGGACAGAGGCTGAGGCCGGTAACTGGCTGATGGTCCACAAGACCTTCGATTCAAACCGGTATTCGACCTTGAACGACATCAACGCCAGCAACGTTGCCGACCTGCGGCTTATCATGGCAGCGCCACTCGGCGGGACAGAACCCGCCGGTTTCGGCGTCGGCTCGATGGAAGCAACGCCTCTGGTCAACGATGGCTTTATCTATGTTTCGGACCCCTGGGGCACGCCCTACAAGTTCGATTTGTCCAGCGGCACAGCTGCGAGACCGGTCTGGATCTGCGACACCGGCATCGACAAGGACCCCAGCCGCGGCATCCTTCTGGCCAGCCGCGGCCTCGCACTGTCGGGGACCAATGTCATTACAGTGTTGAATGACGGACGTGTTGTGGCCTGCGACGATGAAACCGGCGATGTGGTCTGGGATGTGCAGGCCGCCACGGAGCCAGGCGAAGGCTTTACCAACTCAGCTCAGGTTATTGGCGACAAGATCATCATTGGTCAGTCCTATGGTGACTGGGCGACCCGTGGTTGGATCGCGGCACTCGACGCCGAAAACGGCGAAGAACTATGGCGCTTCTACACGGTACCCGAGCCAGGCCAACCGGGATCAGAGACCTGGTTGTGCGAAGAAGCAGGCAACCCTGACTGCTGGAAAACCGGCGGCGGCGCAGCCTGGGTGGCAGGCTCCTTTGATCCGGAGACCAATACGCTTTACTGGGGCACGGGTAACCCTGTGCCGATGTACGACCCGGAGTATCGCCCAGGCGATAACCTTTTCACCAACTCCAGCGTGGCGCTGGACGCCGATACCGGTGAATTGCTGTGGCACTTCCAGTACACGCCGGGTGACTACATGGACTATGACGAAGTTGGCATTCAGCTTCTGATGGACACCCAGATCAATGGCGAAGATCGCAAGGTCCTGGCGCACTTCGGGCGGAACGGCATCTTCTACACGCTTGACCGCTCTAACGGGGCCTACATCAACTCGACCACCTATGTGAGCAATCTGAACTGGACGGAAGGCATCGACCCCAAGACCGGCTTGCCGCTCGAGTATAACCCGGACGCATCGCTTCAGACCTATGCGATCGGCGCTATCGACCGTGCTGGCGCGACCGCAACGACCTGCCCGAACATTCAGGGCGGCACCAACTTCTTCCCAACCGCCTACAATCCTGAACTCGGCATTGCGTATGCTGTGGGGATCGAGGGCTGTTCGGATCTGTCGGTGAGGACTGTTGATCCGGCCGATGTCAGGGCTGGGGAGATATTCACAGGCGGTGCTGGTGTGGGCAGCGGCCCGTTGACCGGCGCGATCAACGCCGTCGACTTGGCCTCGAGCGATGTGGTGGCAACTCACTCCACGACCTACCCGATGTATAGTGGGGTACTGGCGACGCCCGACCTGGTCTGGACCGCCCATTTGGACGGCACGATCGGCGCCTATGACGCGGTCACTCTGGAAGAGAAGTGGTCGATGAATGTCGGCACCGCGTTCCAGGCGCCACCAATCACGTTCACCGCAGGCGGCAAGCAATATGTTGCAATTGTGGGTGGCGGCGTTGGTGTTGCGGGCTTTGGCTATGAAGAGCTCCAGAACATCCAGCCGGCCAACATGCTGTGGGTCTTCGGTCTCGATTGATCGCAAACTCGCGTTTGTGCCGGGCGGCTTCGGCTGCCCGGCATTTTTATCTCTTTCTTGGCCAGACCAGAGTAACGACATGCTCCTAAGACGTACCCTTGTCATATTGGCCAGCGCCTTGACACAGGCATTTGTGAAATTGGCCTTTGTCGCGCTGACCCTTGTGACGCTGGACGCCCCGATGACCCAGGCCCAACAGGCGAACGATCAGGCGCGTGGCCTGGGGGGTGATCCTGAACGTGGCAGAGTTGTCTTTCGCTCGGTCGGCTACTGCGTGAGCTGCCACGGATGGGCCGGCGACGGAAAGTCGGGGACAAATCTGCAGGCACCGGTCGGGCCCAATCTGCGTGAGACAGAACTGGATACAGAGGCGCTGAGGGAAGTTATCGGATGTGGTCGACCGGGCACTCCAATGCCCTATCACGACAGGGCCGCCTATCGCGATGGCCGCTGTTTTGGAATGGAGCTTTCCGACTTTGTCCCCGGCACAGCGCCCGAGCGTGGCAAGACTTTCAGCGACAGGGACGTCGCCAATGTCGTCGCCTATTTGCAGACCTATGTGATCGGCCTTGGCGAAGCGACCTATGCGGAATGTGCCGAATTTTATGACAACCCCGATGCCTATGTCTGCTCGAGCCTGCAGTAAATACATGGACCCACGCACGATCCTTTCAACCCTGTTCTGCCTCGGCCTTTCGGCTCAGGCGGTTTTTGCTCAGGATCAGGTCCTTCCCGTCTATTCCATCTGGGACGTTACCCTGGGTCAGCCCGTCACGGAGGTCCCAGATTCCGAGGTTGGCGAAATCACCTGTGGCACGAACGGCGGACCGCCGGGCCGAGAGCTTGCCTCTTTTGCGGATTTCCTGATTTGCACTCCCGAAGGGTCAGGCCTGCGCGAGCTCCAGTTCACTTATGACGATGAGCAGGACTATGTCGCCCGGGCGCTGGAGCTTGAGTACAAGGCCCTTCAGGGCGGCACGTCGGTCTATGCACATCCGGTGCTGGTGTCGATGCTTGTCGATCCGGACGGCATCGTGCAGGGCCGTCGGATCGTGACGGACGACCGCGTCAGTGACCTCGTCCGGCGGACGGCATTCACCTTGATCCGCAATTTCAAGGCGCGCTATGACCATTGGTCGCTCGAATGTGCCGATATCCCGATGAATGAGGGCGAACAGCCGGTCGGAAACCAGTTCGTCCATGAACTATGCACGGGCCGATCGCCTGACGGCGGCATCCTGATCGCGATCGAAGCGAGCTATTTGCGCAAACGGGGACAGTCCGCCGTCAATCAAGAGACCCAACAGGTCAACACGGGCTATTTCGAAAGCCAAACCCGATATGACGAAGTCCTGGCCCCCTATGCCCCGGTGACCTCACCATGAGGTCAGTTCTGCATCCGCCCATTCGCCATGATGTTGCGGCTCATGGTGGCCGCGTCGAAATCCACTTCGCGGGTTGCTGCGGTGGCAAAGCGGTTTCCGGTCAAAATGGCGCCCGTCACGATGCTGCGCCTCAGATTTGCTCCGTAAAAGTCGCTGTACGAGACCGTTGCATTGACAAAACTGACCCTGTTCGCTTCGGCTTGGACAAAGCCAGCAAAGTTGATGGTGGCGCCGTCAAACAGGCTGCGCCCCAGCCGCGCTCCGTTGAGATTGGTTTCCTGCAGGGATGTCATGCTGAAATCGGCATTGTTGGCCACCGCTTCGCGCAGAAGCGCCCGGTCAAGCACCGCACCCGGCAGGCTCGCCGAGGTAAGGCGCGCGGTCTGCAACCGCGCCTCTGTCAGGTCGGAGGCGCTAAGGTTGGCCCCCGACATCTGCGCACCGTAGAACATCGCGCGCACGAAATTGCCCCCGGTCATCTGAGCCTGCGTCAGGTCGGCCAGATTGAAATTCGTGCCTCTGGCCGTCACCCCGTCCAGAACCGCGCCACGCAGGTTGGCGCGGTGAAAGCTGGCATCCGTCAGATTGGCTCCAGTCAGGTCAACGCCGGAGAGATCGGCCTTCTTGAAGTTCGCACCCTGCAAGTCGCAGCCCCGACACGCATCGATTGTTCCGGCAATCAGGTCGGCGACCGGATCCGCAAAGACTGGGTTTGCAAAGATTGGGCCCGCAGCAATGGCCAGGGCTGCCGCCAACATGATCCGCATTTCTGGCCTCTCCTGTATCCGAAAGGGACTGCCTATGACCTCTGATAGCGGCCACCTCGCGCGTTTATGCAAATTCTCGATATTGATCTTTTCAATACCCCTGCTGTGCATTGCCCTGATGTCAGCCCCTGCCCGCGCCCAGACCAATGCTACCGAGATCCGCGGAACGGCCGAAGTGATTGACGCCGATATCCTGAGGTTCGGAAACCAGCGGGTCATTCTTTGGGGGATTGATGCGCCGGATCGGCGGCAGACCTGTCAATTGAACGGTGAACTTTGGGGCTGCTACGACGTTGCCTTTCGCAATTTGCAGCTGCTTGCGGGCCGAGGAGAGGTTGTCTGCTATTTCCATGGCGATCCAGATCCTTTCGGCCGGCGCTTTGGCGTCTGCGAAAGCGGGGGCCAGGATCTGAACGCAGAAATGGTCAAAGCAGGCGTGGCGCTGGCGTTTCAAGAAGAGACCGACGCCTATTTGGTCCAGATGGCCGAAGCAATTCAGGCAGGTGTCGGGTTGTGGCAGCCCGGCGTCAAGTTCGAAGAGCCTTGGGTGTTTCGCCGTCGCGAAACGCCGGGCGGTTTCAGATAGGACAGAAGATGACGCAACTTGCAGATGCAATCTTGGTGCCGGGCCGTGACGGGGCCTATGACGCGGTCCTGAAGTGGGCGCTTCTCATGGCGCTGATCGTGGTCGGGGCGGTGGTGTCCTATGACTATGGGCTGCTGACCTATCTTTTCAGTGCCGACAGGTCAAAGATCACGGTTCTGATCGCGGTGCTCTACATTGGGTTCTCGGCCCACTGTTTGTGGATTTTGGTCGAGCTGTCGCGCGAGTATCGCCGGGCATTGAATTGGAAAGTGCAACTCGCCACGAGTACGCAAGTGCCCGCGCTGCCGGCTGGTGGTGGTCTCATCGACAGCTTTGTGTCCGACGTCATCCGCTCGCGCGAGCACCCGTCAGAAGTGGAAGGCAACGCCCATCTTCTGATGATGAGTCTGGGCGCCAGTTTTCGCCGCCGTACAAAGATCGGCACCTATGGGGCGGACCTTCTGTACAAGCTTGGCATGCTTGGGACGATGGTCGGCTTTGTGATGATGCTGAACTCGATGGGGGATCTTGCGAATTTCGACGTCGATACCCTGCGCGGCGCGCTGCAAAAGATGATTGCGGGCATGGCCGTCTCGCTTTTGACGACCATTGCCGGCCTGATCGGCGGCATCCTTTTGCGGCTGGAGTACAACATTGCCGATGCCCTGGTGACTGACATCAGCCAGACTGCGGTAAGCTTTACCGAAGTGTCCCTGCTCCCCCTCATGGCCAGGGCAGAGCGAAATGTTTGAAGAGGAACAGGAACCGGAATTCGAGATATTCTCGGCCCTTCTGTTCAATTCCCTGAAGGCCATCACCTTCATGTTCTTCATCTCGTTCGCAATGATCAACAAGCCTGCCGACGAAGGAAAGATCGACCCCAAGGCCGAGATGATGATCACCGTGACATGGCCCGACAACAATCCCGATGACGTTGACACCTACGTCATGGACCCGGCCGGAAACATCGTGTGGTACAACCAGCGCGAAACGGGGTTGATGCATCTGGAACGCGACGACCGGGGTATGTTCAAGGACGTTATCCTTTTGAACAACCAGGAAATCTCAAACCCTCTGAACCAGGAAACCGTTGCCTTCCGGGGCCTGCAGGACGGCGAATACATCGTCAACATCGTGCATTACATCGCAAACGGGGCCGAGCCGCTGCCGGTTGAGGTAAAGGTCGAAAAACTGAACCCCTCTGTCGAAGTCGTCTTTTACCAGACCCTGCAATTGGGTGGGACCGGCGACGAAGTGACCGCTGTGCGTTTCACTCTGGCCGATGGTGAGGTGGAAAACGTCAATAACACGCCCAGAAATCTGGTGGAGCTGACACGCACTGGGGGGAAAGCGCCCAACAGTGCCTCCAACGGAAACCAGCAAGGCGGCCAGATTGATGCCGCGACCGGACAGGTGATCGAGCAATGACCTTCACGATCTTGTCCCTGACTACGGCCTATGCGTTGGTGGCGTCGCTTCTGGCCTATCTGTTGTTGTTGTCGCGGCTGCACTGGCTGTTCAAGGGGCTGGCGACGGTGGCCACGGTCGCCCTTATTCCTCCGACATTCCATAGCGTTGGCGAATTGCGTGGCCTGCCATCCGACGGCCCCATCCCCTCTAGTTTTCGCATGCTTTGGGCAGAGATCGTCGAACCCAATCTGTTGCAGGGCGAAGACGGTCGTGTGTTCCTGTGGCTGCAGGCACTTGATAGCGAAAACTATCCAGTGGGTCAGCCGCGCGCCTATCGGCTTCCTTTTTCCGAGGACCTGAGGGTCAAGATTAGCGAAGCGCTGGGAGAAATTGCCCAGGGCGAGGACATTCAGGGGACGGTCGATGCCGAAGAGGTCCTGCCCGAAGCAACTGCAGAAGCACTGGCGCAGGAAATCGAGGCGGAAAGCGTTTCCGCCCAGCCCGGCGGCTCTGCTTCGGTGGGCGAGCGGGTCTTTCAGTTCGAACCTTCGATGCTGACGTTCGGTTCGGCCGAGGCCCCTGTTACGCCAAGTAAGCCGCAATGACCGACTGGTCGTCTGTGCCCGGACAGGCCGTCCGTTTAGACAAAGGTTACGATCGGTAGGTTGCTTGCACGCTTGGCCCGGTATGTCGCGCGTGTCTGCGATTGAGGAACGGCAACATCAAACTGGCCAGACCGAAGACAAAAACCGCAGCAAGCACGCCACCGATGACCCAGCCCCCCCAACGAAGCGCCTCGACATCGGCACCAAACCACCCCCGCTCGCCCCAAAGCAGGACCCGGCCGCGCTCGCCTTCCGCGGCGCCAAGCAGGATTGAGCGGCCAAGGTCCGCATCGGTCGCACTCTCGTCCAACCACAAGACGATATGATGGCTTTGCCCGGGTGCCATGTCGCCAAGCTCTAGCGCCCTCATGCCGGTCGAGGTTCTGGCAATCGTGACCCTGTCCCCATCGACTGTCGCCAAGAGGGCCCCTGGTACCGTCAGCGCCACGTCGGCGGCCTCATCCCTGCTTGAGACCGTGCCGCTGACCGTCCGTCGGAAGGTTCCCAAGTCCAGAAGCTCGGACAGTTCCGGGATCTCATGCATCATCGCCTGAACCGCCACGACACTCATCAGTCGCGGCAACACAATATCCTTTACCTTGTCGACGAGATCCTCATTCAGCATCAGACGGATCGCGACATCGGATTCCAACCGCTGTTGCAGTTCTTGGGCCATGAAGTCCGCCACGCGGGTGGGGTCGGCACCCATATCCGGCGGCAACGGAAAGTCCTGCACGTCCAGTTCGGCCTGAAGGCCAGGTGCCATCAGGTCGCGCGCATTGCCCGACATGATCAAAAGACCGAGGCCAGCCGACAGGATCAGTAAAGCGGCGACGATAGCTTGCCAGATTCGCATGCAGTCTCCGTGTCGAAGGGGCTCGCGAAGAGCCGGGTGTCTCGGGGCCCTCGCGCAACGCCGTTGTTCAGGCCAAGACTAACTGGTGTCAGAATTGGAAAAACCTATAGCCAATATTGGTCTTCTTGCGTTGCAAGGTGCCGGCGGATCGTCCTTGATGATCGGGCTGAGGCAAGGGAGTGCATGATGGTTCTGCGGGCGGCGAGCTTTTTTGTGGCGCTTCTGACGACCCTACCCGCGCAGGCGCAATCTGTCCGCGACCTCGACACGCCCCTGGTGGCGCTGTCGTCCTTTGACCGCAGCCGTTTGATTGGCGACTTCTACGAAGTTGCCCAGACACCGACGTTTCTGGAACAGGACTGCTACGGCACGACGGTCAAGATCGAAGAGCGGGACGACAGTCGATTGACCATGCGGATCGGTTGCCATGTTGGGGCACTCGACGGTCCGCTCCTCCCGATTGACGGCATCATGGTGGAAACCGCCCCGGGTGTATTTCTGGTGCGACTGATCCGGATGGCGCACTTGGGGAACCTGCCGCTCGTCGTAATCTGGGAAGCGGAGGATGCAAACATGGTCGCACTTGGCGCACCGCGCGGTGAAATCGGTTGGGTCTGGTCGCGCACGGCGCACCCCGAACCTTCAGCACTTGAAGCGGCGCGACAGGCGCTGGTCGCCCAAGGTTATCGGGCCTCGGCCTTCCGATCCGTGGAACACGCCCCCTGACGGACTGCTGAAACGCCGCCTTGGCTGGGCTAGAGGCTGTCCCCTTCAGAAGCCCGCCTGCTCAGGATCGCCTCATAGACATCGGTCAGGTCCTCCCCTCCGGTTGTCCGAAGCAGCTCTGACGGGGTGTCGTCGGCAAGGATCTGGCCCCGATCCAGAATGACGATCCGGTCCGCATCGCCAACCTCATCCACCAGATGGGTGGCCCACAGGACCGCAACCCCTTCTGTTCTCGCAAGGGCTCGGACATGCGCCACCAGATCTCGCCGGGACGAAGCATCAAGCCCTGCGGTCGGTTCGTCCATGATCAGCAGGTCAGGCTGGTTGATCAGGGCCCGCGCAATCTCGACCCGACGTTGCTGCCCGCCTGAAAGCGTCCGAACCGGCCGGTTCATAAGCTCAACAAGGTTGAATTGTTCGCAAAGCGCGTCGATCCTACAGGCCAACTCGCGTCCGCTAAGTCCGAAAAGCCGGCCATGAAACCGCAGATTGGCATGGACAGAAATATCAAGATCAACGGATCGGGCCTGAAAAACCACGCCAAGCCGGGCCAGAATGCGCGGGCCATCTTTGGCATGGTCGAGGCCAAAAAGACGGACCTCGCCACCATCCGGAGCAAATAGCCCGGCCACAACCTGAAAGAGGGTCGACTTTCCCGCCCCGTTCGGCCCCAAAAGCCCCACAAACTCGCCTTCATGCATCGTGAGCGAAATGCCGGACAGGGCCTTGGACGCGCCATAGGATTTGCGTATATCGCGTAGCTCCAGCACGGGGGCGATCATGCTTCGGCCTCGGAATCCAACTCTGCCACGATTTCAAGAATTCTGGCCGGATCGCGCGCGCCGCGTGGGGTTTCCAGATATGTCTCAGTAACGATCCTGGCCGGGCGACCTTGCAACAGGATCACCCGATCGGCGAGGCGGGCTGCGTCTTCGGGATCGTGGCTGACGAGGATCATCGTGGGGCGACGTTTCTCGGCGATACGGCTGATCACCTCTTGCAGCTCGCGCACCAGTTTGCGGTCAATTGACACGAAGGGTTCGTCAAGAAGAAGTAACCGCGGCTCAACGGCCAGTGCCCGCGCCAACGCGACCCGACGTTGCATTCCGCCCGAAAGTCTCCCTGGCAGGGCCGCTTCAAAGCCGGACAACCCCATCTCGCCCAAAAGCGCGGCGGCCTCGTCCATCGTAGTGGCCGGGCTGACGGCCCGGATGTTGGCGACCGCACTTAGCCACGGAAGCAAGCGGGGATCCTGAAACACAAAGCCCGGTGGTCCCGCCTCGCCTGCTGGCTGTCCAAATACCGAAATCACGCCGTCAAAAGTCGTATCAAGTCCGGCGATCATGCGCAGAAGCGTGGATTTGCCGACCCCCGACGGACCGACCAAGGCAAGGACTTCACCCTCGGCAACATCTAGCCTGAGCCCATCGAACAGCAGCCCTGTCGCACCGTCGAACCGTTTTGCCCTGATGTCTATCGAAACCGCTACACCTGACGCCATCCGAGGATCCTTTGTTCGAGGGGTCGCATGACGAGGTATTCAAAGGCGATGACAACCGCCATGAAGCTGAGCGTGTAGGCCAAAATGCCCGTGATGTCGAAATTCTGGAAGTAGACACCGATCCGGAAACCGACACCGCCGTCGCTGCCAAGAACTTCGAACACCAGCACGATCTTCCAGATCAGCGACAGCCCGGTTCGGGCCGCGGTCAACACAAAGGGCATCAGTTGTGGCACGACAATAAGGCGCAGGCGGCGCCAGAACGAAACGCGATAGGCCCGGGCCAATTCGGAAAAACCGGTGTCGAGCGCCCTCACCCCTTCACGCATCGTTACCGCCACCAGCGGGGTCTTGTTGATCGTGACCGCGAGGATCAACGCAAACTCGGACAGCCCAAGCCAGATGTAGCAGGCGATGGCGACCACGATCGCCGGAATGTTCAGCCCGATCAGGATCCAGCTCGCGAACAACCGGTCAAGAGTCCTGGCCCGACCCAGCGCGCCACCAATGGCAACCCCGATCGTCATCGCGGCGACAAAGGCAATCGCGGCCCGGCGCAGCGTCTCGCCGAGGTCCGCGAACAAATACCGCTCTGTCGCCAGGAACCAGATCTCTTGGAACACGGCAATGGGGGCAGGAAACAGCCGGTGCGCCACCATCATGGCGCAGGCCTGCCAAACAAGCAGAAGAAGCGGCAGCGAGGCAGCTTCGATCCAAAAGCTTCGATCGCCGCGCTGCTGCCCCATCGGCCTCCGTTCCGCCACCCGCTTAGGCGCGGTAGCCAGCCCAGAACGTGCCTGGGTCCATCGTCGCGCTATCACCGACCAACTCCGGACCACCGTATTCCGCCATGATCGCAAAGGCGGTGGCGGCCGCGTCGATCATCTCGTCATTATAGCCCGTAACGATCCCGGCGCGATAGTCGTCCCTGAGCGTTTGGAAGAGCGCGTCGTTATCTGTCGCACCCATCATGTCGCGCAAGTCTTCCCAGATCGCATCGTCAGACGCCAGCAATGCCTTTGCCTCGAAAGACGCATCAAAGAAATGGACCAACGCCTTTTCCATTTCGTTGGCTGTCTCTTCAAGAAAGACCCAGGCCAGCAATGGCGGCTGATTGGTGATCCCCATCCCCGTCATCATGTCGGCGACTGAGATCAGTTCTCTATGGCCAGCGGCCTTGGCGCGGGCGTTGAAATGCCAGAAGTTGAGGCTCGCATCCAACTCGCCGTTCCCCAGAAGTTCGTTGATCAGGGGCGGCGCGCCAAACTTGGCCTCGACCTTGTCAACCAGCGTGTCTCCGGTCTGTTGTGCGTAATAGGCCTGAAGCGCGATCCAACTCTTGTCCACTGGACCGCCGGCGATGCCAATCGTTTTGCCCGGAAGGTCGGTGACAGCACCGATGTCGCTGCCAGCAGGGATCATCAGCCCCCCAACTGCCAGGGAATGAGGGACGCAAGTGACCGGCTCGCCTGCCGCCCTGAGGGAGGCGACCCAGATGTAATCCGACAGGATCAGGTGCGCTGCCCCCGACAAAAGGGCGATGTGACCTGCTTGCTTGTTCGCCACGTCGATCAGTTCAAGCGCGATCTCGTTTCTGGCATCAAACCTTCTGTCCAATATCGTCTGCATCTCCCAACTGGCGGTGCCAGTCAGCTGAACTCCAACGACAACATCTTCAGCAGGTGGCGAAAAGGCAAACGCGCGCGCTGGCAACCCCACCCCTGCGCTTGCCGCAAGTAACTTATTGAAATCACGTCTTTTCATGAAATCCCTCCCGCAGCAATCCATAGATGATCACATCATCCGTGACAATGTTAGCAGCCGCGAGCAACGTTTTACCCAATTCTAAACATTGCCAATCGGAATATCCCCTCGGTGCTAGACTGGCGGCGACCAGACGCTCGAGGAGGACGGGATGAGACGAATTTTCTGGGCTTTTGCCTGCAGCCTTTTGGCGCCTCTCGCAAACGCCGAAGGCAACCTTGCAAGCGATGCGACCCGGCTAACGGATATGGAAATCGACAGTGACGAGTTGGCCTTTTCGGTCAATGAATTCGAGGTCGAAACAGGAAAGTACTACCGCTGGTCAATCGTTCATGATGGGCGCGAAGAGTTTCAGTTGCTGGCCCCAGACCTGTTCCGCAACTCGTGGATCAATCAGGTCGTGGTCAATGACCTCGAGGTGCAGCCCTTTGGCCTTTACGCTGTCGAGTTTGACGACGAGGGCCGCATCGACATCTGGTTCGTGCCGATCCGGCCCGGCAATTACGCGTTCTGGATCGACGGCTACCGCGAGCGCGGCCTCGCGGGCACATTCATCGTGAGGTAGGTCAATGCTTCGTGCAATACTCGTCGCGCTGATTGCCGCGACCCCAGCCATGGCCCGGGACACCGGGCGCATCTTCGTCTCGAACGAGCGGAGCCATGATGTCTGGGTGTTTTCGCCGGACTTCGAGCATATCGCCACCATCGAAACCTCGCGCCGGCCCCGCGACATGAAACTGAATGCCGACCGGACGCTTTTATACGTCGCTTGCGGCGATGACGACGTGATCGAAGTCATCGACGTCGAAACGCTAGAGATCGTTGACAGTATCCCGACGGGTCCAAGCCCGGAAGTTTTCGAATTCTCGCCCGACGAGTCGCTGATCTACGTCTCGAACGAAGAGGACTCGATGCTGGAAATTATCGAGGTCGACAGCCGGATCGTGATCCATGACGTCGCGACAGGCGCCGAACCAGAGGGGGTGATCACGTCCGAAGACGGCTCGACCGTCTATGTGACCTCGGAAGTGGCGGACATGGTGCATGTCATCGACACCGAGGCGGGGGCCGTGATCGACAATATCATTGTCGGAACCCGACCGCGCCGGTTCATCCTGACCCCGGACACGAACGAGCTTTGGGTTTCCGCCGAATTGTCGAGCGAAATCTATATCATCGACCGTGCGACACTGGAAATCAAAGAGGTGCTTCAGTTTCTGCCGCCGGGCTTCCGACCCGAAGACGTGACACCGGTGGGCATGGCCCTGACGGCCGATGGCGCGCGCGGCTATATCTCGCTGGGGCGGGCAAACCATGTCGCGGTCATCGACGGGTCTACCCACGAGTTGATCGACTATGTTCTGGTTGGACGCCGCGCATGGTCAATCGCGCTGACCCGCAATGAGACCCTCGCGGTGGTGGTCAACGGGCTTTCGGACGACATCACACTGATCGACACCGCGAGCTTGCGCCCGATCCGATCGATCCCGGTCGGCCAGGTGCCCCATACGGTTGTGATCGACGATTGATGCGCATTGTCCTCATCATTGCTTTTGGGCTTTGGAGCAGCATCGCGGCCGCACAGGAAGATGTGAGGATTGCCCTTCTCGGCCTCGATCCAGACCCCCGATACGATGAGGCGATCGCCTATGCCCGGATCGAAACCAGCCGGCAGGGCGATCCCCAGATTGCCGCGCAAATGGCGATGGATGACCTGTTGCTCCTGACCGATGCGCGGGGTGTCAACATCAGCTTTTCCGCCGTCCGGGTTGCTGACGAGGCAGCCCTGACGACGGCGGCCCGCCAGCTTGCCGACAGTGGCAACCGGTACCTCATTCTCGATCTGCCGGCGAAAGAAGCGGACGCGGTAGCGGTAGCGCTTGGCCCGGATGGCCCGCTGCTGATCAACACGACCGCTCCCGAGGATTGGCTGCGCCGCCGCTGTCATGCCCGGATGCTGCATACCGCCGCCAGCGGCAGGATGATTGCGGACGCCTTGGTCCAGCATTTCGTCAAGATGCGATGGGAACGGGTCCTTGTATTGCATGGCAAGACGGACCGCGACATTGCCCGCGCAGCCTCCTTTGCCGAGGCCGCGGCGCGGTTCCGGCTGCGGATCGTGGCCACCCGGGAATTCGATCTCTCGACCAATCCGGCCCTTCGCGAACAGAACAACGTGGCCCTGCTGACCGGCGATACCCGCGAGTACGACGCCGTTTTCATAGCGGACAGTTTTGGCGAATTCTCACGCTACCTGCCCTATCGGACCGCCCTACCCCGACCCGTCGTCGGTGCCACCGGCCTTGTGCCCCTAGAATGGCACTGGTCGCTTGAACGGTACGGCGCGCCGCAGGTTAATAGTCGGTTCGAAACGGCCGTCGGCGACAGTCGTCGGATGACCTGGCAGGATTGGTCGGTCTGGATTGCCATGCGGGCGCTCTTGACGGCTGAAGCCAAGTCGCTCGAGCGCGATCCCGACGCAATCGAAGCCTTCCTGCGCTCGGACGCTCTGCGGCTTGACGGCTCAAAGGGCGCGCAACTTAGCTTTCGTCCCTGGGACAATCAGCTTAGACAGCCGATCCTGCTGGCCACGGCCAATGCGATCATCGGGATGGCCCCGCTCGAAGGGTTCCTGCATCGGACCAACACGCTTGACAGCCTGGGCGTCGACGCGCCGGAGTTTGTCTGTGACTGAACGGGCATCACAAATACGGCGTCGGTATCTGCTGGGCCTTTATGCCGTGACCGAGCGGGAAATCCTGAAGTTCATCCGCCAATACGAGCGTCTTTTGTCCGCGATCGTCCGCCCGTCGCTGTGGTTGTTCATCTTCGCAACAGGGCTCCAGAACCTGTTGGGCATCTCGATCATCCCGCCCTATCAGACCTACACACCCTACCAAGAATACATCCTGCCGGGACTGGTCGGAATCATCATCCTTTTCCAATGTATGCAATCGGCGCTGTCCATGGTCTATGACCGAGAAGCCGGTGTTATGCGAGTGATGCTCGTCACGCCGCTACCGCGCAGTTACCTGCTACTTGCCAAGATCGTAGGGGCGACGATCCTGTCGATGCTACAGGCCTATGTCTTTCTGGGGATGGCAGCCTTGGTCGGCTACTACACGACGCTAGCTGGCATGATCTGGATCGCGCCAGCAATGCTGTTGTCAGGTTTGATGCTGGGGTCGATCGGGCTTTTGATCACCGTCTACACACGGCAGATCGAAAACTTTGCAGGGATGATGAACTTTGTTGTCTTTCCGATGTTCTTCATGTCCTCGGCCCTTTATCCGCTGTGGAAATTGGAAGAGAGCGGCGCATCGCTCCTGCACGATATTGCCTTGTTCAACCCCTTTACCCATGCCGTCGAACTGATCCGGTTCGCGGCATATGGGCAGATGAACTGGACCTCCTGCACCGTCGTTGTGGGCGTCACCATCGTTGCATTCGCGCTGGCCGCGCGCGGATACGATCCGAACCGGGGCTCGATCCGCATGATCAAGCGCGGCTGACCGTCAGGGGCGCACAAGCCACACCGAAGACAAGCCTTCTGGCAAGACGACTGCCGCGCCAGATTTTTCCAAACCGCTTTGGGGACAGAGCGCCCTAATCCGCCGAATACTGATAGGCCACGATCTCGCCAGCGCCGAGATTTGGAACAATCACCAAATCGCCAATCACGCCCAAGTCCGCCGAACCGGGCCCGACAGAGGCAAGCTCGCGCGTGCCAGCCGCATCGTGAATGAACATCATGCCCGTTGGATTGTCGTCAAAGATCACAGCCTCGCCGACAAAAACCATCCCATCGACGCTGCCCACCCCCTGTGCCGTCTCAACAGGCGATACCGCCTTGGTGGCTATGTCCACCTGCCAGAGTCCGCCCGGCTGTGCGACACTGAAGTCCGCCTGCATCTCATCTCCGAATGATCCGATCCAAAGAGTTCCGTCACGGGCGAGTATCCCATTGGGAAGCGGCAGGCTTCCAGCGGGCATGAAAACCTCGGCCGAGCCGTCGTGATAGCGATACAGACCACCGGCAAGAAAATCGGTCACGTAGACAAAGCCGTTGGCATCAACAGCCACATCGTTGGGGAACGTCGCGCCATCAAGCGCGATCGTAGAGACCAAAGTGCCATCCGCGATCGAGACGACCTGAAGCCCAATCGCATCGGCGACGTAGAGCATCCCGTCATGGCTCGAAATACCCTTTGGGTCCATCAACCCCGTCACCCAATCCGCGTCTTCAATGACTCCGTCAAGCGAAACCAGGGAAAGGCGTCCATCCATGCCGCCATCGGGGCCGAAAACACCGATATTGCTTGCAACAATCTTGTCTATGCTGGCTTCATACCACGCCGACTCTGGCATGCTGAACCCGCCAAGGCGCCAAGCTTCCTCAAAACCTTCCCCAAGAACAGAGGTGGGCAGGATCACCGAAACCGCAAGCAGGACATTTTTCATGGCAGGCTCCTTACCTGTAATTCGCTGCCAGAGTGCGACATTGCGGGATTGATGTGTCCTATGAAGAACATCGAGACTGACACTGTCAGTGACGATAGGCCCTGCCGCACAAACGCGGCGATCCGTCATCGGGGTCTTTGGCATTGATGACTGGGTGCTGGCAGACTGATTGGAACCAGTCGCCATGCCACCGGCTTCTCCCGACTCAGTCGGTGAAACGTTGGCGCAACCGAGACGCTTTTTGACAGTGCAGACCCGCTCCCGGGCACAGCTCTAGCCAAGTTGGCCTGACCAGACTACGGGCTCTGAGTTCCTGTCCTGCAGGCATACCCGAAAGACCGGTCTTAGCCCTGCATTTCGGCACCCCGAGCGATCAGGATATCGGTCGGAGGGTCGCGCACTATACTGGCGGTGAAAGACCCAAGGCCGGTGAAGGAAACGCCGCGGGTATTCGCGCCCACGGCAAGCAGGTCAGGTGAGAAACTGCGCATCTCGCGGCTCAGGCTTTCGCCCACACGCTCATGGAGCAGAACGACTTTCTCCAGCGAAGCGGGCAGCTTTTCAGCCCATGACACGGCCTGCGCCGCGGTCTCCCGTTCCACGGCACGGGCAAAGTTTGACACGCGTCCACCCGTCAATCCTTCGAACGGGGCAAACCAGGCGTGGTACATCCGAAACGCAGCTTCGGGCGCAAGACAAAGGGCCTTTTCCACCGCCTGATAGCAGGCCGGCGAGAATGATACAGGCGCCAGGACCCGACCGTAGGGGCCATGCGCGGGTTCCACGACCAGCAAGACCGGCTTGAGTGATCTGGACACCACGCTCTCGACCGTCGTCGGCCGCAGCCCGTCAAACAGGCCGCGGGCCCTGTGCTTTCCGACAACGACGAGGTCGCAATCACCCGCGTTCACGATCTCGATCAGTTGCGAGATCGGATCCCCCCTTTTGACGATGATCTCGTTTTCCACGCCCGTTCCGATGGCGGAAACCGCGGCCTCAAGGAGTTTACGGGTTTTCTCTTCGAATTCCGCCACCATCCATTCCGGCGCGGTGTCATCGACAACCGAAACCACGCTGACCTTGGTGCCCAATTCAGCGGCCAAACGAAAACCTCTTTGCAGGGCGCGGTCCGACCGCTCGGAAAGGTCCGTTGCAACGAGGATTGAGTTTATGGACATGTTTTTGACCCTTCTCTGCTAACTCTGCTGGAAATTGAAAGAGGCTGGGCGAAGGCTGTCGACCGCCATGATCTTGCCCCTCCGTGGCCCGACCGTTCGGAGACGTTTTTGGCCAGCATGATTGTCTTCAAGTCGTCCCCTCACCGGTGGCGCCTCTGGATGTGTCATTCAAACATGTCGAGTGCGATCGTCACTTGATTCAAATCAACTGAGCTGCCCCAAGCCTCTGGCCACAGGATAAATGGGCAAAAAATGTCGCCTCTTATGTAGAGCTCCTTTGCTGTCCAAAGGATGTAAGGCGGTCCCTGCAGTGACACCGGTCATAACTGATGCCGCGCCAAGTCGGCGCCACTCGTTACGAGCGCCGGCGAGGATCGGCGTGAAGACGTCACTGATTGCAAGTCTGGGTTCCCCGTCGAAGGGGTTACAGGCCAGACCGGTGCCGGCGGCGCTGTGCTGCGGACTTCACACGCTTCGAAATCGCAACATGGAATGCTCTATGGGTCGGAACGGCCGATGCGACCTCCCTGCCCCGTTCAGCCAATCATCCAATCCGCAAAGGGTCTGTCGAGGTCGGAGGCCGTGCCGGTCGCAAATTGCTCGGCCAGGTCAACGGCCAGACTACCAGCCGTTTCGCCCAGATAAAGACCGGCCGAATTGCCGTCCTGAAAATGGATGCCGCCGTAAATGCGTGACAATCCTGCCTCCTGGGCGGCGGTGTCGAAATCGGCCCAAGACAGCGTCATACTTGTTGTTGGAAAGGTCGGATCAAAGCTGCTGCCGCTTGCGGGCAGGATCGTGCTGGCCCCCAATGTCGTGTCACCTGCAAAGGCAGTCAATACTGCAGCGGCGGCACCGCTAAAGGTGGAATGCCCGGATACGTATTCGGCGAAAGGTGGAGAATACCCCCCCTTCGGATCCTGATAGGTGACAAAGTTTTCGGCCAAGATCGTGCGCGTTCCAAGGCCCTCACCGGTATGAGGATCATAGCCCCCGAAGGCAGAGATCACAAAACCCGCCTCGCCTGTGAGTTCATCAACTCCGGGTTCACCAATCAGACCCAATTCGCCAAGATCGCGGATAACCTGCACCGGGCGCGCGTAGTCGAAGACCACCTTGGCATCCCAAGCAGCGATCGCTGCGTCGAACATGGCGTTGCCCATCGCAAGGAACAGCTGCGCGTCCGTGGCGTAGTCATGACCATCGCGGGCGGACACGAACTGCGCCAGCGTCATCATCGTGCCGGGCGGGTAGGACGTGCCGGGGCCGTCTTCCCAGAACTCTGCAACAGCACGGTCTTGTGGCGACAGGTTGGCACTTACGTCGATCAGGTACTCGGCCTGGGTGATGAAGCCGGGGTTGATGACATCGCCTATCAGATCGCGGGTCACGGGGATCGTGTCACCAGCACCATAGCTGATGCCGCCAACCACTGCAGGCGACGCAAGCGTTATGGTCCGCGCCGCGATATCCAGTTGCGCGTCTGCAAAGTTCTCTTGGAATAACGGTTCTGGCATCGGAGGGCGGATAGCCTCGAAATCCGTCGTGCCAGCGGCGGTTACGGGCAGCGAGAAGGGTTTCAACAAGGAAAACTCAGGTGTCAAAAAGGTCTGAACCTCGGGCCCTGTGCGGTTGCCCACATACTCTGGCGTCCAGGCATCAATCACCGTCACACTGTCCGGATTTGGGTTCGCGGGGCTATAGTCAACCTTCAGGCCGGCCCTTTCCTCCAACCTTAGCCGCAAAACGTCTTGGGCAGCATCACGTCCGATGATCGCCTCGGGGGTGTCGATCTCATCGGGCGACAGATCAAGGCGCGTCCACATCAGGGTATCGAGTTGGGCCTGATGGTTCGGAAACAGCTGTGACAGAAGAGTGTATCCGGCGTGATGCATCGCCACTTCGATCGATTTAGGGGCAGCATCTCGAAATTCGATGTTGTCGCCATCCGGATCAATGGAAACCCGCATGGCCTGCGCGTCGTGGGCGGCAAATGCATCGTAGATCGCGGTGTGCAGCATGGCATAGATGCAGGCGGCGTTCGTCGGACCCGGTTGGGTCTCGGCAACAAGGCTTTGCACCACCTGATCCCAGAAGACACTTGGGGTGGTGTCGGTCGTGTTGACTTTGACCCGCGCCAACCCGTCAGAGAACATCATGGGGACGCCGCCACCGTTCAACGCATCTCTCAAGGCGTCAACTTCGTAAACATGGCCGCCGATCTCGATCTGCTCAACCGATTTCAACACGGTCTCGCGCCCGGTCCACCGGTCGGTCAAGGTGATCTTGGATCCGTCAATAGTCAGATCCGAGTCCCAGAACTCATCACCGAGCCGGACCAGATCGTCGCCTTTTTTGCCATCAATCTTTTCGGTGTTCCAAGATGTCAGGGTGATCACATCGCCATCTTTGGTTCCCTTGATTTTTTTCGTCGTCTCCTGCGAGCGAGCAAAGTGGACGTCATTGTCGTCAAGCCAGTCCAGAAAGTCATCGACGCGATGTTCTCGACTTTCGTCACGATCATTCACCAGGCGGGCAAGCTGCACTTGGATATCTTGCAGTGTCACCTTGGCATCGCCGGGGATCATACGATCCCAAAATGGTGATTTCGGATCTGCGGCAAGGTCAGACCAAAACTGAAATGACATGAAACGCTCCCCCTGAAAGGCTCTTTTTTGCTGGCCGTCTTGAGCGGCTCTTCGTTGCTTTCGGTGAACCGGGGGGCAGTTTTCGATCCCCGGTCCAATTTCCGATTGCGCGTTGGACCTGCGTCGAATTTTCCGAAAATAGGCTTGTTGGCCATGAAATTCAGAGTGAGTTGGGTTCGGTAGCCGGGAAGGGCAACCCGGCTACCGAAACGGCAGCCGGGGGGACATCCCGGCCGCCGCCGTCGTAAGAGAGCTAGCCTACTCAGAGCAGGAAGTTCTCTTCGTCCAGGTTGATGTGCCCGCTCAACTTGAGCTGGAACTCACCTTGGTCGGTCATGCCGGTGATGGTGGTGAAGTTCTCACCCTCATCGGCATCATGGCTGAAGGTCAGTTGACCCGCACCGATAGTCGCGTCACGCCCAGCAAGGGTAAAGGCATCGCGAGCCTCCGTGGCGCTGTTTGCATCGATGCCGCTAAAGCAGACGACATCTCCGGCACTGAAGCCCAGGATCTTGGTTCCAGCTGCTGCAGACGTGGTTTCGAACACGAAGGTGTCGTTGCCGTCACCCCCATCAAGGGTGTTGGCCGCTTCGCTGGCGATGATCTTGTCATCACCGAACCCGCCGATCACATTCTCGATGCTCCAGATCGTGTCTGCCTGGGTGGTGCTGCTGACCGAACCACGTTCGGTACCAGCATTGCCCAGACGGATCTCCAGTGCCTCGGTCATTGCCGAGAGGTCGATTGTATCCGACCCCGCACCGCCGAAGATGATGTCATTGTCGTCACCATCAAAGCCGATGAAGGTGTCATCGCCTTCGCCACCATAGAGCATGTCCGCTGCATCGCCGCCGACGATCACGTCATCGCCGTCGTCTCCAAAGATCCGGTCCTTGCCTCCGGCACCGTAGACCATGTCATTGCCTTCGCCGGCGATGATATCGTCTTGATCTTTGCCACCCAAGATCAGGTCGTCACCCTTGCCGCCGACCAGGAAGTCGGCCCCGGCACCGCCGCGCAGGACATCGTTACCGTCACCACCCATCAGATCATCGGACATTTCGGTGCCGACAAGCATCTGGTCTTCGGGCATCTCTGCCACTTCGGCTGGTTCCGCAGGCTCCGTCACAGGTGCCTCGGGCTCTGTCACACTGGCCTCAGGCTCTGTCACGGTGGGCTCGGGCTCTGTCACGGTGGGCTCGGGCTCCGTCACGGTGGGCTCGGGCTCCGTCACGGTGGGCTCGGGCTCCGTCACGGTGGGCTCGGGCT
>JAQWWH010000066.1 GCA_029255105.1 Flavimaricola sp.
ATTTCTGGTTAAGCGACATCAGCAGCCACCTTCACCGAGATCATGCGATCCGGCTCTGCCGGCGGCTCGCCGCGGGTGATCGCGTCAACATGCTCCATCCCGTCAATCACGCGGCCATAGACCGTGTAATTGCCGTTCAGGAAGCTGTTGTCCTTGAAGTTGATGAAGAATTGCGAATTGGCCGAATTCGGGCTCGAGGACCGGGCAGCACCCAGGGTGCCCCGGTCATGCGGCAGCTTGGAAAACTCGGCCGGAAGGTCGGGCAGGTCCGATCCGCCTGTGCCGGCGCGGCGGATGTTGAAATCTTTTTCCATGTTGCCATTGGCCACATCGCCGGTCTGGGCCATGAAGCCGTCGATCACCCGGTGAAAGCAGACGTTGTCATAGGCGCCAGAGCGGGCAAGCTCTTTCATGCGGGCGGTATGCAGGGGGGCCACATCGGCAAGCAGTTCGATGACGACGTCGCCGCCTGCCAGCGTCATCACGATTGTGTTCTCGGGGTCTTTGATCTCGGCCATCTGGCGCTCCTTGGTGCAAGTTTCGGCGCAACTTAGGCGCGCGGGACCAGAATGCCAAGCAGCGGAGGTTGACCTGAGCCGCCCTTGAGGCCACGAAGTGGTGAGATCGCAAACCAAGGAAGAACCGATGACCTGGAAGACCCTCGACGACATGGATCTGGACGGCAAGCGGGTGCTGGTGAGGGTGGACATCAATGTCCCCGTCGAAGACGGGCGCGTGACCGACGCCACCCGCATCGAACGCATCGTCCCCACGGTCAAGGATATCCTGGCCAAGGGCGGCAAGCCGATCCTGATGGCCCACTTTGGCCGCCCCAAGGGGCAGGTTGTCCCCGAGATGAGCCTGGCTGTCACCCTGCCCGCCCTTGAGGCCGCCCTGGGCCAGCCGGTCCGCTTTGCCGATGGCAAATATGCCGATGCTGTCGCCGCAATGGCCCCCGGCGATGTTCTGTTGATCGAGAACCTGCGGTTCGCGCCGGGCGAGGAAAAGAACGATCCCGCCTTTGCCGCCCGCCTTGCCTCGCTTGGCGATGTCTATTGCAACGACGCTTTTTCGGCCGCCCACCGTGCCCATGCCTCGACCGAGGCGCTGGCCCGTCTGCTGCCCGCCTGTGCCGGTCGCCTGATGGCGGAAGAGCTGGGGGCCCTTGAAAAGGCCCTTGGCGCGCCGGAACGCCCGGTTGTGGCCGTTGTCGGGGGCGCCAAGGTTTCGACCAAGCTGGACCTTCTGGCCAACCTTGTAACCAAGGTCGATACTCTGGTGATCGGCGGCGGCATGGCCAATACATTCCTGGCCGCCCAAGGCATCGATGTGGGCAAGTCGCTGTGCGAGCTTGATCTGGCCGACACCGCCCGTGACATCCTGACAAAGGCTGACGCCGCAGGCTGCACCATCCTGCTGCCCACCGATGTCGTGGTCGCCCGCGAATTCAAGGCAGGTGCCGACAATGAGGTCGTGCCCGCCGACGCCTGCCCGGCCGATGCCATGATCCTTGACGCCGGTCCCGACAGCGTGGCCCGCATCGCCACGGCCCTTGGTGCCGCCAAGACACTTGTGTGGAACGGCCCGCTGGGCGCCTTTGAAATCGCACCGTTCGACAAGGCGACCGTTGCCGCCGCGCAAGAGGCCGCCCGGCTGACGAAGGCCGGACAGCTGATCTCGGTCGCCGGTGGCGGGGATACGGTCGCGGCGCTGAACCAGGCGGGCGTCGCGGACGACTTTTCCTATGTTTCCACCGCAGGCGGTGCCTTCCTTGAATGGATGGAAGGTAAGGTCCTGCCCGGTGTCGCTGCCCTTGGCTAGGTCCAAAAAATAGCAAAGGCGGTTGCGCTAACAGAATTGCAACCGCCCCCCGGCCCGTCCTATTCCCTGCGCAACATGCACTTTTGCAAGGGAATCCCGCGATGAAGACGACCAAAGCCGTCCAGAAGATACTTAGCAACTACGAGGGTGAAAACCCGGGCGTGAAGGGCAATCTGGCCCGTATCCTGATGGAAGGTAAACTGGGCGGCACAGGCAAGTTGATCATCCTGCCCGTCGATCAGGGTTTTGAGCATGGGCCAGCCCGGTCCTTTGCGCCCAACCCGGCGGGCTACGACCCCCACTACCACTACCAGCTTGCCATCGACGCGGGCCTCAGCGCCTACGCAGCCCCCCTTGGGCCGCTCGAGGCTGGTGCCGATACGTTCGCAGGCCAGATCCCCACGATCCTCAAGGTCAACTCGGCCAACTCGCTGATGTCGGACACGGCTGGCAAGAACCAGGCCCTGACCGCCAGCGTCGACGATGCCCTGCGGCTTGGCTGTGCGGCGATCGGCTTTACGATCTACCCCGGCTCCGACATGGCCATCGACATGATGGAAGAGATCAAGGAGATGCGCCGCGAGGCGGTCTCCAAGGGGATCGCCACGGTGATCTGGTCTTACCCGCGCGGCGAAGGTGTGACCAAGGACGGCGAAACCGCCATCGACGTGGCCGCCTACGCCGCCCATATGGCAGCCCTGCTGGGTGCCCATATCATCAAGATCAAGCTGGGCACCGACCACCTGATGCTGCCCGAAGCCAAAAAGGTCTACGAGGCGCAGGGTATCGACATCTCGACCCAGGCAGCACGTGTCCGCCACTGCGTGCAGTCCGTGTTCGACGGCCGCCGGATCATCGTATTCTCGGGCGGAGCGGCCAAAGGGTCCGACGCGGTCTACGACGACGCCCGCGCGATCCGCGACGGTGGCGGCAACGGGTCGATCATCGGGCGCAACTCGTTCCAGCGGTCGCGGGCCGATGCTCTGGATATGCTGGGCAAGCTCGTCGACATCTACAAGGGCAAGGCCTGACGCCGCGCCACCGGGCCAGCCCCTGACAGGGCTTGCCCGAACCGCTGCCGTCTTTCATGCTGCACGCGTTCTGGAACGGGCGAGGCATGACCATGAGGCACCATATGACACCCAGACCGGCCGCCCTGCTTTGTCTTAGCAGAGCGGCCGTTTTGCTACTGGCCTCTTGCGAGGGCGCGACCGACACCACCGACGACACGCTCCCGGAGCTGGAATTTGTCGCGTTGGTTGGCGAACCCGATCGTCCCCTGCCCATCATCGGCGCGATCCCCGCCACCTATGACGGCGTTCCGGTCCTGTGGCAGACGCTGGATTTCTCACTTGGCGCGATAGACCCTTCTGCCAACCTTTCGCGATATGATGGCACGGTTAGCCTGTATCTGGGCGGCCATCTGCCCGGGCAGGACTTTCGCGAGAACTACAGTCTATTGCGCATTGAGGCAGAACTGCCCGCAGGCCCCGTCCCCGGTCCGGCCAAGGTGATCGAGATCGCCGTTATCGATGTGCCGGGCTACGACGCCCCGCGCTATGTCGGCGGGGCGGACGCAAGGCTTGAGATGACGGCGATCACGCCACCAACCGACGACTTCAGCGTGTTTGGCCAGATCTCGGGAAACTTTTCAGCCACCCTATGCCGGGCCGAAAGCCGGACAGCGACGCCTGACCGTGACGACTGCAAGACCATCGAGGGGACCTTTGAAACCGAGGCCTCTTTCGAGAGTTTGCGTTAAATTAGCACTTTCGGGATTCACAAACCGAATCAGATGTGCGATTCTGCTCCAAACCGCCCGATTAGAGGCGATCCATGAGGCAGACCCATGACCCGACGCAGCCGCCCAGCCCTTGGCTCCGTGCTTTTTCTTGTCACGATGCTTTTGCTGGCGCTCTATTTCACCTTTGCGGCCCTTCAGGGCAACTACGGCGTATTCCGACGCGCCGAGGTTGAGGGCGAGGCCCGGCAATTGCGACAAGAGCTTGCCATGCTGACAGCCCAGGTTGACCGGATGGAAAACCTGACACGGCGGTTGTCTGACGACTACCTTGACCTTGATCTGCTGGACGAACAGGCCCGCGACGTGCTGGGCATGATCCGCACCGACGAGATCGTTATCCGCTAGCCCCTGCTGCCAGCCCCGGATGCAAACCGGCCATGCACCCTGCGAAGGGCGCAGCGGAAGAAAGCCCCTACCCTTGCCAAGACGACTCCTGTAAAGATGGTTTAAAGCTAAACTATCTTGCACAATCGAGGAGCCGCGACCGATGGCGACAAGAAAAGCCGCTGCAAAGCCAAATGTCTCAGCCGAGGAATTACTGGGCCACTACCGCGAAATGCTGTTGATCCGGCGGTTCGAGGAAAAGGCGGGCCAGCTTTACGGCATGGGCCTCATCGGCGGGTTCTGCCACCTCTACATCGGACAGGAAGCTGTCGTTGTTGGTCTTGAGGCCGCTGCAGAGGAAGGCGACAAGCGCGTCACATCCTACCGCGATCACGGGCACATGCTGGCCTGTGGCATGGACCCCAAGGGGATCATGGCCGAGCTGACAGGCCGGGAGGGCGGCTTTTCCAAGGGCAAAGGCGGCTCTATGCACATGTTTTCCAAGGAAAAGCACTTTTACGGCGGTCACGGCATCGTTGCTGCCCAGGTGCCAATCGGCGCGGGCCTTGCCTTTGCCGACAAATACCTTGGCAACGGTCGGGTGACTTTCGCCTATTTCGGTGATGGCGCCGCCAACCAGGGCCAGGTCTACGAGACCTACAACATGGCCGAGCTTTGGGACCTGCCCGTCGTCTTCGTGATCGAGAACAACCAGTATGCCATGGGAACAAGCGTCAAACGCTCGACCAAGTCCAAGACATTGTGGGAACGCGGTGCCGCCTACGGCATTCCGGGCGAAGAAGTCGACGGGATGAGCGTTCTGGCCGTCAAGGAAGCCGGCGAACGCGCCGTCGCCCACTGCCGCGCCGGAAAAGGCCCCTACATCCTTGAGGTCAAGACCTATCGCTATCGTGGCCACTCCATGTCGGACCCGGCCAAGTACCGGACCCGCGAAGAGGTCCAGAAGATGCGCGATGAACGGGACCCCATCGAACAGGTGCGCCAGATCCTGCTGACCGGCGCGCATGCCAGCGAAGAGGACCTCAAGGCAATCGACAAGGAAATCAAGGAAATCGTCAACGAGGCGGCTGAATTCTCCAAGGAAAGCCCGGAGCCTGCATTGCAAGAGCTTTGGACAGACATTTACGCAATCGAAGTTCCGCAGGAGGCTTGATCGATGGCAACTGAAATTCTCATGCCCGCGCTTTCGCCCACCATGGAAGAAGGCACTTTGGCAAAATGGCTCGTCAAGGAAGGCGATACCGTCGCAGCCGGTGACATTCTGGCCGAGATCGAAACCGACAAGGCCACGATGGAGTTCGAGGCCGTCGATGAAGGCACGATGGGCAAGATCCTGATCGCCGCCGGAACCGAAGGCGTCAAGGTCAACACCCCCATCGCCGTGCTGCTGGACGAAGGTGAAGATGCCTCTGCCACGCCTGCGGCCGCTGCCCCCGCCGCTGCCCCTGCTCCGGCTGTGGCTGAGGCCAAGGCTGAGGCGGCACCAGCGCCGGCCGCTGCCAAGACCCCCGCCGCGCCAAAGGCCGACAAATCGCCAGACTGGCCCGAAGGCACAGAGACCAAGACCCAGACCGTCCGCGAAGCCCTTCGTGACGCCATGGCCGAAGAGATGCGCCGCGACGACCGCGTCTACCTGATGGGTGAAGAGGTGGCCGAGTATCAGGGCGCCTACAAGATCAGCCAAGGCCTGCTCGACGAATTCGGGGCCAAGCGGGTCATCGACACACCGATCACCGAACATGGTTTTGCCGGGATCGCCGTCGGCGCATCCTTCGGCGGACTGCGCCCGATCGTTGAGTTCATGACGTTTAACTTTTCAATGCAAGCCATTGACCACATTGTGAACTCTGCCGCCAAGACGCTTTACATGTCCGGCGGCCAGATGGGTGCTCCGATGGTGTTCCGTGGTCCCAACGGTGCCGCCGCCCGTGTCGGCGCGCAGCACAGCCAGGATTATGCGGCCTGGTACATGCAGATCCCCGGCCTCAAGGTCGTGATGCCCTACACGGCGTCGGATGCCAAAGGTCTGCTCAAGACCGCGATCCGCGATCCGAACCCGGTCATCTTCCTTGAGAACGAGATCCTGTATGGCCGCAGCTTTGACGTGCCGGTGATGGACGACTTTACCGTTCCCTTCGGCAAGGCCCGTATCGCCCGCGAAGGATCGGACGTCACCATCGTGTCCTTTGGCATCGGCATGACCTACGCGCTGGAGGCCGCTGAAAAGCTGGCAGCCGATGGGATCGACGCCGAAGTCATCGACCTGCGCACCCTGCGCCCGATGGACACGGCAAGCATTCTGGAAAGCGTGCGCAAGACCAACCGCTGTGTCACCGTCGAGGAAGGCTGGCCCCAGGGGTCGGTCGGCGGCTACATTTCTTCGGTAATCATGCAAGAGGCCTTCGATTATCTGGACGCGCCTGTTATCAACTGCACAGGCAAGGACGTTCCGATGCCCTATGCCGCCAATCTGGAAAAGCACGCGCTTTTGACCTCTGACGAAGTGGTCGAGGCCGTGAAAAAAGTGACCTACCGCTAAGGAGTTTGACGCGATGCCAACAGAAATCCTGATGCCCGCGCTGTCTCCAACGATGGAGGAAGGCACGCTGGCGAAGTGGCTGGTCAAGGAGGGCGACACCGTGTCCTCCGGCGACCTGCTGGCCGAGATCGAGACAGACAAGGCGACGATGGAGTTCGAGGCCGTCGACGAAGGCGTCATCGGCAAGATCCTCGTCGCCGAGGGCACCGAAGGGGTGAGGGTCAACACGCCAATCGCTGTGCTGCTGGAAGAGGGCGAAAGCGCCTCTGACATGGGCGCTGCCTCCAAAGCCGCAGCAGCAGCCAAGCCCGAGGCCAAGGCAGAAGCCGCCCCGGCACCGGCTGCCGAAGCGGTAGCACCTGCCGCAGCACCCGCTGCACCGGCCGCCGCTGACGGAAGTCGCGTCTTTGCCTCCCCCCTCGCCCGGCGCATCGCCGCCGAGAAGGGCATTGATTTGGCAGGCGTCGCGGGCTCTGGCCCGCATGGCCGGATCGTGAAGGCCGATATTGAGGCGGCCAAGCCGCAAAGCGCCACCGCCCCTGCCGCCGCCGCCCCTGCCGCCGCTGCGTCTGCTGCTGCACCCGCAAAAGCAGCAGCCGCCCCTGCGGCGATGGCGACCGGCCCATCCACCGATGCGGTCATCAAGATGTACGAAGGCCGGGACTATCAGGAAGTCACCCTGAACGGCATGCGCAAGACCATCGCCGCCCGCCTGACCGAGGCCAAGCAGACGATCCCGCATTTCTACCTGCGCCGGGACATCCAGCTTGATGCCTTGCTCAAGTTCCGGGGTCAGCTGAACAGACAGCTTGAAGCGCGTGGCGTGAAACTGTCGGTCAACGACTTTATCATCAAGGCCTGTGCCCTTGCCCTGCAAGCGGTGCCCGATGCCAATGCCGTCTGGGCAGGCGACCGGATCCTGAAGCTGAAGCCGTCGGATGTGGCCGTGGCCGTCGCAATTGAAGGCGGGCTCTTTACACCCGTCCTCAAGGATGCCGAGACCAAGACCCTGTCGACCCTGTCAGCCGAGATGAAGGATCTTGCCGCCCGCGCCCGCGACCGCAAGCTGGCCCCGAACGAGTATCAGGGGGGGAGCTTTGCCATCTCGAACCTCGGGATGTTCGGGATCGACAACTTTGACGCAGTGATCAACCCGCCGCATGGGGCGATCCTTGCGGTTGGTGCCGGGGTCAAGAAGCCCGTGGTGGGTGCGGATGGCGAACTAGCCGTGGCGACGGTGATGTCTGTCACCCTGTCAGTCGACCACCGGGTCATCGACGGCGCCCTTGGGGCGCAACTGCTTGAGGCGATCAAGACCAACCTCGAGAACCCGATGATGATGCTGGCCTGATCCAGGTAAGGTGGGTCAGGACCCACCTTACGCTTTGACTACAAAAAAGGCGGGGGAAACCCCGCCTTTCTCACGTCTGGGACCTCGTAAGGTGGGTCCTGACCCACCTTACCCGTGCAGGATCTGGTCCATCAGAACCGCCGGCTGGGCGCAGCCCGCCTCGCCCACGATACGGGCGGGCACTCCGGCGACGGTCTTGCAGGCGGGCACCTCTTCCAGAACCACCGATCCCGCTGCAATACGCGAGCAGTTACCAACCTTGATGTTGCCCAGCACCTTCGCCCCTGCCCCGATCAGCACGCCGTTGCCGATCTTGGGATGGCGGTCTTCCTCTTCCTTGCCGGTCCCGCCCAGCGTCACCGAATGCAGCATTGAGACATTGTCCCCCACCACGGCGGTTTCGCCGATCACGATGGAATGGGCATGGTCAATCATCAGTCCACGGCCGATCCGGGCCGCCGGATGGATATCGACGCCGAACACTTCGCTCACCCGCATCTGGATGAAATGGGCCAGATCAATCCGCCCCCTCAGCCACAGATAGTGGCCAATCCTGTAGGCCTGAACAGCCTGATAGCCCTTGAAATACAAAAGCGGCTGCAACAGCCGATGGCAGGCCGGATCGCGTTCAAAGACGGCCGCCAGGTCGGCCCGGGCGGCAGCGCCCAGTTCGGGGTCCTCCTCATAGGCCGCGTCGGCGATTTCGCGCAGGATCTGCTCGGACATTTCGCCCGAAGCCAGCTTGAGTGAAATCCGGTAGGCCAGCGCCCGTTCCAGCGTCCTGTGGTGCAGGACACCCGAATGGATCAGCCCGCCCATCAAGGGCTCTGCCTTGATCGCGTCTTCGGCCTCGCTTCGGATGCGGGACCAGATGGGGTCGATTTCAGCGATCTGCGTCTTGCGCTGTGCCATGAGACTGCCTTTCGATTTGCGCGTCACCCTAACCCAGATAGGCTATGCTCGGAAAGAATAAAGGCGTGATGACAGCGATCACCGGTTTCGATGGGCTCTTTGGCTGCGGCGCCAGTCCCCAAGGGCCGCAAGAACAAGGGCGAGGCAGTCGCAGTATAGCGCGCTACAGCGCCCCGGCCGGGCCGCGATCGAAAGGTCTTGGGTTGCCGAGGACAGGGTCCCGTCACCCGCCCCCGCAAGCGCCCGGCCCAGCCGTTTGCGATACCGGTCCGCCAGATCGGCCCGCCCGATGATCCGGGCCGCCAGATCGCGGCGCACATGTTCAGGACTGGCCATCAGCGCCCGGGCACAGCGATCCAGATCGGTCGGCAGGACTGGCCTCATGTCGCCAGAACCAACGTCAGGTCCTTGGCCGGTCCGGGGCCATAGCGGTCCGACAGTTGCGCCACCTTGACCGTTACCTCGCCCCCCGGGACATCGCTGTTCTGCAAACCGACAGGATAGACCCAATCGGGGCTCCCAACCTCTGCACTGCGCAGCAATAGCCCGCCCTGCCAGACCTCAACCCTATAGCGCTCGACCGCCTCGCCAAGGGCGACCTCAGCCGGGGTCCAGCTGTCGCCGTCAATCCGGGTGCGCCGTATCCAGTGAAGGGCAAGGTCGCCGTTCGCCGCCCTTTGCGCCGTCAGGTGGCAGACGGAATAGGGCCGCAGTCCGATGCCGGAAAAGGTCCGGGTGGCATAGCGATAGGTTGCGTCATCCAAAGGCCGCTGCGCCGGACCAAAGCGGTAGTGCTGGGCGGTCTCGCGCGCCGATGACAACAGGGCGATCTGCGCCGCTGCCCCGTCCAACAGGACAAACCGGCTGCCCGCCGGCCAATCCGCAGGCATCACCCCATCGCTGCCCGCCTGCCCCCGCAGCCGCAAGGACAGGTCCCAAGTGTCCGGCCCGACGAGGCTGGCCCCGGCAAACTGGAACACCTCCCACAGATCGCTTTGGCCGTCCCCGATGGCGGCCATGTTCAGGCCCGCCAGAACCTGCGCCTCTGTCGCCGCCGTCAGGGCCCCGCGCACCAGTTGCACACGCAGCGCAGGCCCCCGATCCCAAAGCCCCGGCTGGGCGCGGAACATGGGCGTGAGGGTGGTCCCGACCGTTGCCGCCAAAGGGAACAGGGTGTTGAGGGTATATCCCTCGTCCTGCGGCGCGGAGTATAGCGCCACAGACCCCGGCCAGGGCCGCCCGGTCATCGCCACATGGGGGGCGATCGGATCCTCGTCACCGCGAAGCAAGGGCAGATCCAGAAACACCGCCTCGACCGGTACGGGTGGGACAAAGGACTTCAGTCCCGGTGTGTCATCGGCGGTTTCGTGGGGGCGGTAGGTCTCGGGCTCAACCCGCACGGCCTCAATCGCCTGAAATGTGGCGCTGTCCAGACGGTCGATGCGCCAGAGGGCCTGCGTACCATCTGACCCGATCCGCACCACATCGCCCGCGCCATAGCCCTTGGCCGAAGGCGGCAGGGCAAAGCGGGCCGTGTCGCGGGCCACCCGCGCCTCGGCCAGCCAACGCTCCGCGATCCGCCGCCCTTCGCTGCCCAAAAGCGCCAGCGGCAGTTCGCTGGCCGTGACCGAGGCGAGGGCATCGTCGGGAAAGACCGCCTCGGCGCTGCGCAGGTCATAGTCGGCCTCGGCATCGACAAAGCCGACGCGCACCGTGCCCGCCACCTCGGCCGCAGGGGCGCGCAGCCTTTCGATCACCGCCTCGGCCCCCGGGTCAAAGGCAAGGTGCCCCGCCTCGACCACCCCGTCTGCCTTACCGTCGCGGGTGCGAAAGACCAAAAGGCCGTCCCGTTCGACCGCGTCAAAGCCGTAGGCCAGCATAAGGACCTGAAGCGCCGCCCGCGCCGTCTCGGTCTCGTCCACGCGGTAGCCACGGACAAGGCCATAAAGCTCTGACGTGTCGATCGCTTGCACCCCGGCGCGGGCGCAGATCTCGGCCACGACGGAGGCCAGCGACCGCGCGGTGCTGCGTCCGTTCAGCCAGTGCCCTCGGGCGTAGTTGCCGCCGTCAGACCAGATGTCCGAGCGGGCCGGAAAGGCCGGAAAGGGGCGACCGTCCCAGGCCCAGACATGGGTCCGGGCCATGTCGACCATCCGCCCGTCATAGATGTCCGAAGCGGGGTTGGCGACCGGGTCAGCAAAGTGCCGATGGACCGCCCGCAGGTATTGCATCTGGATAAGATCGTCGCGCATCCCGTTGGATTGACGCGGTAAAAAGCTTTCCGATGACTTGGGATCAAGGAACTTGTTGGGCTCGTTCGTGCCCTTGTCGATGGCGGCGCAGCCGATTTCGGTAAACCATATCGGCTTGCTGCCGGGTTCCCAATCCGAAGGCATCGCCTGTCGTTGGCCGTCGATCCGGTTGTGATGGAGGTTGGACCACCAGCCCTTGAGGTCCTTGTAGCGCCAGACCCAAGGCTCTCCATCGCCATCGGTGATGGGTGTGCGGATCTGCGCCTCCAGCGCCTCGGGCGAATGGTAATACCAGTCGAAGCCCTCGCCGCCCGCGACGTTGCCGGTCAGGTAGTCAAGGTTGTGGATCGACCCAAACCCGGCATCCAGATGATCGTCGCCATCGCGCCAATCGCTCAGCGGCATGTAGTTGTCGATCCCGATGAAATCGATATGGGGATCGGCCCACAGGGGATCGAGGTGAAAGTATTTGTCCGCCGTCCCTTGCGGTTGGTAGCCGTGATATTCGGACCAGTCGGCGGCATAGCCAATCTTGCACTCTGGCCCCAGTATGGTGCGGACATCGGCGGCCAGCGCCCGCAGGGCCGCCACGGCGGGAAAGCTGTCTCCAGCCCCCCGGATCTGCGTCAGGCCGCGCATCTCGGACCCGATGCAAAAGGCCGAAACACCGCCGGCGGCGGCGCAAAGATGGGCCTGATGCAGGATAAATCGGCGCAGCGACCATTCATCGGGGCCGGAATAGCTGATCCCTTGGGCGACAGGGGCAAAGTCGCCCGGCTGGGCGGTGCCAAAGAAGGCGGCCACCTCTGCCTCGGCCCCTGCTGTCCGGTCGGTTGAGCCTGCAACCCCCGGCGCCAGTGTTCCGGTGATCCGGCCCCGCCAGGGCAAGGGCGGCTGGCCGACGAGGCCGGTCCAGGGGTCTGTCAGGGTGTTGTCGGCAAGCTGGTCCATCAGGATAAAGGGATAAAAGACAACCTCTTGTCCCGCTGCATGCATCGCCTCGATCGCCTCGATCACGGACCGGTCGGAGGGGGTGCCGCCGTAGACGGGGCGGTCGTCAATGCGCGGCACCAGTTGCGCGGTATTTCGGGTCACGCCCGACACCTGCCAAGGCATCGCCTCAGCCTCTTGCGCCGCCTGTTCGACCTTGGGGCGGATGGAGCAGGTGCCGCAGCGCAGATCGTCCCCGAACCAGGACACCACCAGACTGACCGAGGCGCATTGCGGCAGCTCTTCGGTCAGCGCCTGAAGCGAGGTGGCAAAGTCGGTCTTGCCGCTGGGTGAGTTCAGGTTGACCGGCGTCTGTTCGCCGTAGGCGCCGCTCAGGTAGACCGGGCTGGTGGCCAGCGCGTATTCCCCGGTGCCGGGGATCATTGCCACGGCGCGGATCAGGTGGGCCAGATCCTCGGCCTCTTCGGGCGGGCGCCGGGGCGCAGGGCGAAACACCTCGAACGAAAACTGCGGGACCCGGTTGCCGTAGGGGCCGAGGGGCAGATCTTCGAACACCACATAGGCCATGCCGCGATAGGCGGGCACAGCGCCCGCCCCTTCGACGGCCTCCATCTTGGGGTCGGGGTGCTGATCTTCGGCCCCGTCATAAACGCGCATGTTCAACTGATCGGTGGTCACTTCGACCCCGTCTGCCCAGATCCGGCCCACCCGCGTGATGGGGCCAGCGCACAGGGCAATGGCCATGCTGACCGAGTAGGAAAACTCTGTCACCGCCCCGGTGCTGCCCGTTCCCTTGCCGCCGCCGCTTGTACTGGACTGTTCAAGGAACTGCGACGCCCAGATCACCTGACCTGCCATCCGCATCCGCCCGTAGACCTGACTGACCGGCGCCCCTTCGCTGGCGCCGGTCAGGCGAAAGCGGTCGACCTTGCCCGTCTCAACGGGCGCGCTGCCTGCCCCCAGCAGGCGTTCGTCGATCAACCGGCCCGCCACCGCACCGACAGCCCGGCCGATGACGGCGGACGACAGGCCAAGGAAAGAACCCCCGATGCTGGAGCCTAGCGCCATTCCGGCGGCGGACAGGACGATGGTGGCCATGGTCAGGCGATCCTTTCAGCAAGGGCAAAGCGGGCCACGATGCGCCGCCGCCAAGGAGGGGTCAGGGCGCTTTCGACAACCCCGTGGCCGGAATAGGCGTGGATAAAGGTGGGGGCCGGTCCGACCCTTGCGGCAATGCCAAGGTGCTTGGCCACGGCACCGCTGCGCATCCGAAACAGGATCAGGTCCCCCGGCGCCTCGTCGCCCGGGCCCTTTTGGCGCAGGTGGCGCAGGGCGCCGCGCCATAGCGCCTCGTCGCCCTGTGGTTCTGACCAGTCCCGCGTATAGGCCGGGATCGCCTCCGGTTCGGCCCCGGCCAGCTCGCGCCAGATGCCCCGGATCAGGCCAAGGCAGTCGCACCCGGCCCCCCGGCAAGAGGCCTGATGCAGATACGGCGTCCCGATCCAGCCCCGGGCGGTGGCGACGACATCGGCGGTCATCCCAGAAGGCTCCCGCCC
>JAQWWH010000067.1 GCA_029255105.1 Flavimaricola sp.
CTTAACCCCACCGCAGGGGTACCCCCCCAAATCGTGTGATGGGACCCAAAGCGCTTAGTAATAGCAGTCTAGACGAACGGCAGGCTTCTCGCTGCGTTCAGAACTGGTCTCCGCTAGATCTAATCAGACCCGCCCCCTTCATCCAGTGTTCCAGCTCGCGCAACTCCCTGAGCTTGGCATCGCGTTTGGCCCGTATCGCCCGTGTCTCTCGTCCATGCACAGTCTTGGCATCGGCGCACCTCGCCCTGCCAGCCTCCGTTCTCGGCCCTGTAGATGCCCCTCCATGCGTTCTACAGACCCGCTTGCCAGTCATCGCTGCTTTGCGACACTGGCATCCGGAATGCTTTGAACGCGCTTGGCAGCGTGGCACCGCTGTGCCGCCGAAAACTGTGAGATGGGGGGAAAAATCAACCATTCCCGATCATACCACACGGCGAGAATCCTCGCTGGGATATGTCCCGTTCGGAACGAAAGGCCCCCCACCTTATAGCGGACTGGCCTTTGACCAGCCTACAACTGAAGCTGATCAAAATCGGGGTGCTTGTCGTGCGTTAAGCCATCGCATCGATTGCGACCTCCTCCGCTATGCGCGTGACCAGCGATCCCAACCCAAACTAAGCCAAATCGGCAGGACACGTCCGTTCGCCGCGCTGCAAAACACTGTCGACGGGTGAGAGCGGGTTGGCGTCACCGGCACGATAGTGCGCGCCATCCTTGTTACTTTACACCGTCTTCGACCTCCTCCGCTATGCGCGTGATCGCGATCCCGACCCAAACTAAGGCAAATCGGCAGGACACGTCCGTTCGCCGCGCTGCAAAACGTCGCCGCCAGGCGAGGATGATGCGGGATTACGGGCCCTTTCGCCCAACTTCGGGCCTTTGCGCGACCACAGACACCGCTCACGGCGGAAAACGCTTGAGCAAAGGGCAAAATCAGGCATCATGACGTCAGACGGCAGGCCACTTGGGGAATGTCGGTTTAGATTTAACATATGACCCAAAATGATACCAACTTTGATCCGACTAAGTTCACTTTTGAGGTGGACAGGCATCTGTTGGAATTTGCCCAGCCCGCGGTAGACCGGTTGGCCTACCTCTTCCCACTAGCCCAGTTCGAACTCGTAGGGCAGTCGATACACTGTCGCTCGCTCGCACCTGTTGAATTGGGAACAATCAATGAAGCTCTTCGATATGAGCTCTATCGAGCGAAAATTCGGTTTGAGGGGCAGGAACTTCGTGCGACGCTTCATTCTGTAGTGTTTCAACAATGAATGTTTGGCCGCTGCAGTTTCGCAAGATTGGCGAAAACGATCTCCTTTTCAGCGACGATTCTGGAAGTTTTTTTAGATCGGACGATCTCTTTTTGGATCGTTACATCCAGGGCGCTCTGACTCACGAAGATGCAGAATTTCTCGCTTATAACGGCCAGGCATTCGAAACGGACGGCGACTTTGCCTTTTCTGGATTTGCATCACGATGGGCCAAACGGATCAATACTGCTGGGGATCTTAGTTATTTCATTTTGGTGCCCACACTCCGTTGCAATCTGATGTGCGATTACTGTCAGGTCTCGCGGGCAGCGGAAAACGCTTCAGGATTTGATTGGGATAGGGACACACTCGAACAAGTTATCAACCTTCTCGACAAACAAAAGGCAAACCAAGTGAAGGTGGAGTTCCAAGGCGGTGAGCCACTATTGCGGCTCGATCTTCTAGATGCGATCCGCAATTTTTGTCGTAGCCGATTTGAAGCTGCTGAGTTCGTAGTTTGCACAAATCTACAAACAGTTTCAGAAGAAGCTTGGCAATTTCTGGAAGCGCCCGACACCCATGTGAGTACGTCGTTTGATGGAACATCAAAGTTTCATCTTAAGCAACGGACCAAAACCACGACGGTTCAAAGACAATTCGAAGCCAATCTTGATGTAGCTCTGACTAGACTTGGGGTGGATCGGGTCTCCGCACTTCCCACGATCGATCCTTCAGATTGTCCTGATCCCGCTGCGGTAATCCACGCCTTTGCGGCGCGCAGTCTTACATCCATTTACTTAAGGCGGATAAACTATCAGGGATTTGCGCGAAAGAAATACGGGTTTGATAGCGCACTTGTTGATTGGCGGCAGTACTACCGCAGGTTCATCGCGGCATTGATTGAATACAATACGACTGCCGATGTTCCTATGGAAGAGTATTACCTTACTCACATCTTGCGCCGCATCCTACAGTCAGGCCACAATAACCACGTTGATCTTAGAAATCCAAATTGGCTGGGCAAGGACTTACTTGTTATTGATTTTAATGGTCAACTCTACCCGACCGATGAAGCTCGAATGGTGTCACGGATCGGCAAGATTGATCTTTCTATCGGATCCCTTGAGGACGGAATTGATGCGAATAGGGTTGCAACCTTGAACAGCAATGTTTCTAACTTTGACGACCCGGATTGTGTGCATTGTGCCTACAAGGCCTATTGCGGATTGGATCCTATTGATGATCTTTCTCGCTATGGTCGTGTTGATCTTCCGCGGCATCAGACGGACCATTGCAAAAGCCACCTCGACCTTTTTGACTATGCTTTCAGCCTTCTCTATTCAGCAGATCCAACAGTTCAAAAATCACTTGCGATCTGGATCGGCGTTCCAAATTATAACCCCAAAATTGCACCGAGGACACTATGATTGACCTGCAATTGAAGGTCGATCCTTTTCCCATTGTGGAGCCATTGGTTATTCGTTTGCAAACTGTACAAGCGAGCAGATTTCCAGCTGCCTCTGAAAACGACGCGATGTTGGTATATCATGATGAAAATATCGCAGATTTCGATGTTGGCGGGTTTTCACTGCGGGTTCACACAACGGACGCCCAAAGCTTGGATGGGGATGTTGTTCTCGTTACACCCGGTCGGAATACCTTGCATCGGCTTATCCGAGCGTCCTCAAGACACAACACCCTTCTCATTACAGAGCAGTGTGATCAAAAATGCATAATGTGCTCCCAGCCTCCGAAGAAGCACCATACGGATTTGTTCGATTATTTTTTGCAGGCTGTGCTCCTGGCACCCGCCCAAACAACGATTGGCTTGTCTGGCGGAGAACCGCTACTTCACAAAGCAAGACTGTTCGAATTTCTAGAAAAAGCACAAAGCGCTAGACCGGATATTCGATTTCATATTCTTACGAACGGACAGCATTTCGATAAGAGAGATCGAACAAGCTTGTCTGCATTGAACATGCGCTCAATTCTTTGGGGTGTGCCAATCTATGCAGCGAATGCAGCCGCCCATGATCAAATTGTCGTCAAGGCGGGTGCGCATAAAACGCTTCAAAAAAATCTAGCCATTTTAGGCACCTGCGGTGCCGTTTTGGAACTGCGGACAGTACTCCTGAATTCAAATGTGTTGCATCTAGAAGACTTGGCAAATCACATTACAAAACATCAATCTTTTGCTTCCGTTTGGGCCATTATGCAGCTCGAAAATATCGGCTACGCTCGCATGAATTGGGATAGGGAGTTCTACGACTCATCCTTTTCGTTTGTGGACGTAGCGAAAGCAATCGACCTAGCGACGGGGAGGGGGATGGAAACTCTTCTTTACAATTTTCCGCTTTGCTCTGTGCCATCCGAATACCGGCGGTTTTGTGTAGCCTCGATTTCTGACTGGAAACAGAAATACTTGTCGACTTGTGATGGGTGTTCGTTACGATCGACCTGCACAGGTTTCTTCGAATGGTATTCAGAAAACAAAGGTTTTAAAGGCATTGTAGCACAATGAACAAAAAGTTCTTGATCCCATCACTGGTAGCCGCAGGCTTCGTGGGGGTCCATTCGTCAGCGGCACCTGTATCTGGCCCAAAGATTTCGAATGACACGAAAACGTCGATGTTCGAGGTGTTTCGGCAAACTCATAAGTATACCCTCGCAGGCCACAGCAGCCATGCTTCACATTCCAGCCACCGGTCCTCATCAGGGGGCGGATACAAGGCACCACGTGCCACTTCACCAACCCCTCTTTATACCCCGCCCACAAATAGAAACGGTACAAGCACCCCGCCGTCTTCAATTTTACCAAGCCCGCCCGCAGCTGCGGCACGCGTATTGCCAGGAAACTCCGGGGCGTTTCAGAGAATTGCAAAGCAAGTCCAGACTGCCTTGATGGCTTATGGCTATTACAATGGAGCAATTGATGGCGTTATCGGTGCCGGCTCAAAGAGCGCTCTGTCAAGATTTCAGGCAGACTACAATCTAAAGGTAACTGGAACAATTACCCCACAGGTGCTTGATGCGTTCGGTATCGCGGCGAAGTAGTTTTGTCATTGGTGTTGTGGCTGGACTGGCACTTGCTTACATCGGCCTGCCGTTGTGGAAAATTGGTGTCATGCAGGTAGCTCAGGTCGAGTTTGGAACGCTAACTTTTGATTGTGATAATGCCATGCGCAGCCATCTCTTGGCGAAGCAAAAGCTGGTAGGGACCCCATCAAAGGAAAACTCAGATTCTTTGAAGTCTGCCGAAATTGGCCTGTTGGACTGCCAAGATTATGACCTCATGCGTAAACGGCTTATTAGATGGGGCTTAACAGACA
Source organism: Flavimaricola sp. (assembly GCA_029255105.1). Classification (GTDB taxonomy): domain Bacteria; phylum Pseudomonadota; class Alphaproteobacteria; order Rhodobacterales; family Rhodobacteraceae; genus Flavimaricola. The sequence continues at coordinate 4,580 of JAQWWH010000067.1, forward strand.
ATGAGCTTAGTGAAATGTCCCTCCTTGCCATTGAGGCAAAAGGGCAAGATCTCAGAGATGTAATCAAAACCCATGAAATTCGTTATTAGATTTGCATTTTTCTGCGTTGCCGCAGCCATTGCCTTTGGGGCCGCGCGGGCGGATGGATTGCGTGAGGCTGTTCTTCGGGACGCAGCACTTGATGCTGGCTTGATCCCGTCTGAGGAAACTTACTCAGCACAACCCGACACATTGGTTGCAGTCGGAAAACGCCTGTTTGAAAGTCGTCTTTTATCCCTCGACAACGATACTGCCTGCGCATCGTGTCATTTAGACCAATTTGGCTCTGCGGATGGACTTGCGAATGCAATTGGAACTGAAGGAGAGGGCATAGGCAATGCACGGGTTCTGAACGGCGGCGACATCGTGCCCCGCAATGCTTTACCATTTTGGGGGCGTGGCGGCGTTGGCTTCAATGTGTTTTTTTGGGACGGCAAAGTTGACGGTTCCTCAGACGTCCTCGTAAGCCAGTTCGGTGATGAGGCGCCCTCACTAGATCCCTTGGTTGTTGCAGTCCATTTACCTCCAGCCGAAATCGGTGAGATGGTGATAGACCGAAACGACACGCAAAAGCTTCAAGCTGAAGAGGTCGAAACCGCAAATAGGCTTTACGAGCTGCTTGCGGATCGTATTCGAGCAGACGAAAAATTGGGGCCGGATTTGGCATTGGCAAGATCCATCAGTGTTGATGATCTGAGATTCATAGATATAGCCGAGGCAATTGCGTCATTCATCCGTTTCAATTTCAGGGTAAAAAACACGACTTTCCATGATTTTGTGTTTGGAACCGGTAAGCTCTCGACCGAAGAACTCAAGGGAGGTTTACTGTTTTACGGTTCGGGTGGCTGCGCTGGTTGTCACAATGGCCCGTATTTTTCAGACCTAAAGTTTCATGCAATTCCGTTCCCACAAGTTGGTTTTGGCCGAAACGGCTTTGGCGTAGATTATGGACGATTCAATGTGACGCTTGATGAGGCGGATCGTTACAAGTTCCGCACCCCGCCCCTCTATAATGTTTTGAAAACTTCACCTTATTCCCACTCAGGCTCGATTGTTGATTTGAGAGATGCCATCAGGGTTCATCTTGATCCATTATTCTATGTTGATCCTCAATCGATGAGCCCAAATGATCGTACGGATTTTTATGAACGCTTACGAATTTGGTCTTCGTCTCCGCTCAATGGGGTCGTCATCAATGAAGACGATCTAGACGCTATAGTGAAGTTTCTAGATGTCTTGTCGTATGAGAGCTCACTTCAGGTTGAGATTGTAGACTGATCTGGCGGAGAGGCCGTTAAACTTACAAAAACGCTGCGAGAGCTGGCATTGTTTATGGTTTCGACGGCTGCAATTCCTTTGAAAATCAGCTTGGCATGTCCTTTTTAGGGGGCTTAGGCCCCCTTCTCGAACTTCATGACCGGGATGCCCAGCTTGCGGGCCTTGCCAGCGAGGTTCTCCTGAATGCCCGTGCCAGGGAAGACAAGAACGCCCCGACCCAAACTCGCACCCTCTGGGTGATCCATAAAACACGCCCCTCTCAGACATCAACACTATGATTTATATAGGAAATAATGAGTTCAGGACAGCGAAATCACAGATTTACTTGGGGAATGTGGGCTCAGATCAAAACTCTTGATCCATTAGCGATTTCGGGCAACCTTGACTCCAAGAGGCAAGCCACTTGGGGAATGTCGGTCAGATAAACCGAACCACCTCTTTAAACTGCGTGGGGCAACGAAATGTGCACTGATGAATTAGCCACTCTTGAGCCCACTTTGCGCATCGGGAAGTTTGCTGTCGGTCATGCCCGCCGGCACCGAATTTGGAAGATCATAAAAGTTCGCCATCTGGGCGCAGGCGGCCGAAAGAAGCGCCTGTTCGCCCGACCCGCCGGACATGGCCCCGGTGCGCAGATCGCTCACGAATGGCCAGGCGGCAAAGATACCGCGGCAATCGGGGTCAATAATGTGGCACAGGATCAGGCCCGCCAGCACCTCGGCACAAGCTTGCGCGACCGCGCCGGCAAGAGCGGCGGGGGCAGTCGCCCCGGCTTGGCCGGCCGAGACCAGAAGAATCGGCATGCCAGCCAGCACGGCCGCCTCGAGCGCGTCGCAGCTTTCGGTCGCAAAACGCATTGGCGGCACGACATGGCAGCATACGGCCGTGCAGAAAGGCCGCCCGCGGTGCTTGCCGTCGCCACCGGCAACAGCGTCAAGCATCGGCTGCACCGCGCGGACAGAAGCGCTGTCGGTGTAGCTGACGGCAATAGACTTTGTAGTGCCAGCCAAGCAGGCATAGGTGGTGTTCATGTCCAGATCGAGTATAGTTTTTGCATCCCGCGCTACAATGGAGCGGTGATACCAGTGGATGTTGTCCAATCGATCCACGAGCCTGGCAATATCATAAAGATCAGCCACCGTGCTTTCACGGTAGCGGCCAGTTTCAAAATCCATGATCGTCGGGGCCGCACCGCCGGTGCCAGTGTGGACGCGCTTGCCGCCGATTTCGATGTCATGGATCGGATCAATGCCGTGCAGGGTAAACTTGCGGCGCGCGCGGGCAATCACATCCTCGACCAATGCACGCGGAAAGCGCATCCGCCCGTTGCCATCGACATGGCACCCTGACGCCAAGGCGCGTGCTTCAAGGCTAGGGGTCAGTTGCGACAAGCCCAGATCTTCCAAAAGTTGCAGCGTCAGTTCGTGGATCCGCAAAACCTCAGCGTCCGTCAGGGGCTTGTAGCGCCCCCCGATCAAGCCCGGTGGGATCGGTGAGACCATGACAGTCTGCTCGACACGCGCGCGGCGGCCAGAGCGGCGGGTGGACGGATCGGCAAGGGAAAGTTCGGTCATGTCTGAAACTCGGAGATTGGTGAGAGACCAGCTAGCACCCGTTTCAGCTGCCACTCAAACGATCATTCCGAATGGCTCGCATTCCCCAAACGCATGCGAACATCAGAGCCGTCAGTCGCTTCGGCCATGATCCACTCAAGAAAAGCGGTGATGGCCGAGCCATGGGGTGTACGCCCGGATGTGCTGACGTAATAGCCGTCGGAGGTTTCAAGAGCTTTGTCGATGGGGCAGACCAGCCGGCCCTCCGCAAGGATCTGATCCGTGATGTAACTCCACCCTAGGGCGACACCACGCCCCGCCTCGGCAGCCTGAAGAACCATCGGGTAAGAGTTCAGGCGAATGGCCCGGCGCACCGGTTGCCCGTTCACCCCCTGACGCAAGAGCCACTGTCGCCAATCCACCTCGCCGGCTGAGGCCCTGGGGTATTCAAGATGAAGGAGCGTCTGGTCCAAGAGATCGGCTGACTGCCGAAGTTCCGGATGGTCGGTCAGATAGCCGGGGCTACACACCGGATAGACCCGTTCATTGAAAAGAAGCCGCGCGTCTAGACCATCCCATTTACCAGAGCCGAAAAGTATGGCCACGTCCACTTCACCCGCACCTGGCATGACAGGTTGGTCGGCCGCCAGCACCCGCAAGTCGATCTCAGGCTGCAGGGCGGCAAAGCGTTCTAACCGTGGCATTAGCCAGAACCAGGCAAAAGCAACCGATGCACTGACCGTTAGCTGGGCGCCTTTGTCGCGGCACCGAGTGCCGCGAGGCACGCACTGACATCGTCCAGCCCACGCGTCACTGACTCGAACAGACGCTGTCCCTCTGCTGTCACCGTCACGGCGCGATGAAGGCGATGAAACAAGCGCAGACCGAGGGCATCCTCCAGCGCCTTGACCTGCCGGCTGACGGCGCTTTGCGTCAGGCACAGTTCATCTGCTGCAAGCGTAAAGCTCCGGTGACGCGCGACAGCCTCGAAGCTGTGCAGCAAGTCCAGTGACGGTAGTGGGTATTTCCTCAAGACAATCACTCACCAAGACTTCTTTCCCGAGACGATGGCGCCAAAAGGCCACGAACACAAAAAGAAATTTGAATTTCGAGAGGCAGGAGTTTGCGCAGCAGTGTGATGGCTTGCGCTGCGAAACGCCTCCTTCGAGTGTCTCTGTTTGCACCGACAGCACACGAACCCGCTTCAACTGCGGCGAAAGGGGATTTCGTCAATCTACAGAAAGTAATACACTTTTTCAATCCATCTCAATTTGGGTGAAGGGCGGATGGAAAGAGACGCGGGGCCTTCAGAGACCGATTCCAGCAGAAATGCCAGTCTCCGAAAGTCGGATGGCCTCGCTAAACCCCTTTGAAACAAAAAGAAAAAAGGCCCCAACAGGTGCCTCATCTCGGGTTTGCGGTTTGCAAATGGCGGAGGGAGCCAACCTGGCACCCAACTCTCTCTACCACTTAAGTCTTTGTAATCATTTAAGAGTACATAAGTTCGAAAGTCATCCGGTTCGAAAGGTTCTGGCAGCGAAACAATCCGCGCAGACTGTCACAACGCAAAAAGAATAGCTGAGCGAGGTGGTTAATACAGCTACTGTTGCAGTCCAGCTAAAATTGTAGTAATGAACCTACATTGTATTTGGGGGATGCCATGGGCGTACACACGGTCTCGAGTCGAGAACTCAATCAGGATGTCGGCCGGGCCAAACGCGCGGCTGAGGATGGCCCTGTCGTGATCACCGATCGTGGGCGGCCATCACATGTCTTGCTCAGCTGGGCAGAATACCGGCGCCTGAGCGGTGGCCCTCGAAACTTGGCTGCAGTTTTGGCAGCACCGGATCTGGCGGGCATTCCGTTTGCGCCCGAAAAATCGGGGCTGAAGGCCCGCGAGGTTGACTTCAGCTGATGTATCTTCTCGACACGAACGTAATCTCCGAACTCAGAAAGGTCGGGGACGGCAAGGCTGACGCTACCGTTTTGGCATGGGTCAGCGGGATTGATGCGGGTGAAATGTTCATCTCGGCTTTGACCTTGATGGAGTTGGAAATCGGCATTCTGCGTATGGAACGGCGAGATGCGACGCAGGGTGAGCGGCTCCGTGCATGGTTCGAAACCCAGGTCTGCCCCGAATTTAAAGACCGGACGCTCAGCATCGATGGTGCCATCGCCAGGCGCTGTGCCCGGTTGCATGTTCCTGACCCTAAATCCGAACGCGATTCGCTGATTGCCGCAACGGCATTGGAGCATGGCCTGACTGTCGTCACACGCAATATGGCGGATTTTGCAGCGACGGGGGTTTCCTTGATCAACCCATGGCAGGGTGTCACCGCATAGGCTTGGATCGCCAAGGCTGGCATTTTCCTCGGACTTGAGGTCGCGCGGCAGTGTTTCAGAGAGTGAGCCAAATGAATGAAATGGTTACCATCCCCAAAGACGAATATCTCCGCCTAAAGGCGATCGAGCAGGATATGGCTGATCTGAATAGTGCAGCCGACGTCTTGGCCCGTATCAAAGCTGGAACCGAGGAGTTGATCCCCTCCGCGGTCGTCGACTGTTTGCTGGCTGGCGATGCGCCCTTGACAGTCTGGCGTGAGCACCGCGGGCTGTCTCAAGCAGAATTGGCCCGCCAGTCAGGCGTAAACCGCATTCAATTCATCGACATTGAAGCAGGTCGTAAAACCGGCTCCGCCGCCACCCTCAAGAAACTGGCCACTGCACTGCAGGTAGACATGGACGACCTGTTCGATGCCCAAGACCAGTGACGTGCCAAGCATGCGGACCTCCGTACCACGAACGCTGAAAGACAAGCTGGAAGCGCTCAAGCCAGAACGCCGAGCGGCTGTTGACGTTGACCCGCATTCCCCAAGTAAATCTATGATTTTGCTGTCCAGAGTATGGTATTTCGCATATAAATCATGGTGTAGGCGGCTACGTGGGGCACGTTTCATGGATCACCCAGAGGGTGCGGGCTTGGCTCGGGCAGATCGGGTCGATTTCGACCCTCGTGTACGGGTGGAGTTCCGGGGTGCCCAGCTCAGTTCCGACGGTGGCCTTCTGGTGATGCGCGAGCTTGATGACGCACTCGGGTTGTCCGTTCTGGCGGCAGCAGCATTACGCAACACCCGGCGCGGCAAGAACACGGTCCACCAGTTCGACGGCCTATTCCGGCAGTCGGTGTCCGGGCGACTGGCCGGATATGAGGACGTCAACGACGCCGACCGACTGGCCCACGATCCGGTCATGCGCCAGGTCGTGGGTACCGAAGCACGTCCTCGCCTATCTAAAGTCGCGCAACTGCTGTCGGACGAACACTTATGGCTTGATAAAATATTGCTCTAAGCTTGAGCAGGTACTAGGGCCTGTGGACATTCAGGATTCCCATTTGACGTGATTTCTGATTCAAACTTCCAAAATGGAGGTTTGAATGAACGGGAAACGGTTTGTGGTGTCGGACGCCTTGTGGCAGCGGCTTGAGCCGCACCTTCCGGGAAAGGTCAGCGATGCCGGAGCCACGGCAAAGGACAATCGTCTGTTTCTGGAAGCGGTCTTCTGGCGGGTGCGCACCGGGTCGCCTTGGCGCGATCTACCGCCTGCCTTTGGCCATTGGAATAGCCAGTTCCGGCGGTTTCGCCGGTGGGCCAAGTCCGGCATATTCGAGAGTCTTTTCAAAGCTGTGAGCGAAGACCCCGACCTTGAATACGCGCTCATCGACGGCACCATCGTTCAGGTTCACCAAAAGGCGAGCGGCGCAAAAGGGGGACTCAAGCTCAGGCCATCGGACGCTCGCGCGGTGGGTTGACTACCAAGATAGTGGCGTTGGTGGATGCGCTCGGTAATCTGGTGCGCTTTCTGCTCCTGCCGGGGCAATCGCATGATATGAAAGGCGTCGCGCCACTGATCAAAAGCGTTTCATTTAACGCACTGCTCGCGGACAAGGCGTTCGATGCGGACTGGCTGTTGCAAGACCTCGACCAGCGCGGTGCAACTGCTGTGATCCCTCCCAAAGCCAACCGCAAAATCCAGCGCGAATATGACGAGGAGGTCTACAAGTGGCGGCACATGGTGGAAAATTACTTCGCAAAGATCAAAGAGTTCAGAGGGATAGCTACAAGATACGATAAAACGGATTGCAGCTATGCAGCGTGTTGGAACCTCGTAGCCACACTCATAGCCTCAAGATGATTGTCCACAGGCCCTAGTCGGTGTCGAATGCATAGGAGGGCAGTTCGATCGTCAGAATCTGCATACCGTCGTCAATCAGCAGGCGGATCGTGTCGTTCTGTCGGACGTAATCGAGCGTGAAATCCTCGAAGACATAGGACCCCTCGGCCGCCCCGGAGGCATCGGACAGATCCGACAACAGCGCGGTGGCGAGGCTCGACAGCGCGCGCCGCTGCAATTGCTCGACGAAATAGTCCGCTTGGGTCTTGGTATTTTGCAGCACCGGATCGCTCGGGCGGAACCTGTCGGCACGCGACATCATCAGCGCGCCGTTCATGGGATTGCCACCAAAGGACGGATTGACGAAGGTAAATTCCAGCGGTCCGGCCAAGGCTGGAACCGGCAGAAGGGCGATCAGGGCGGCGGCTCGGATTTTCATGAATTAACCTCGCGCATTTGCGCGGTCAGATCCACCAGCGCAAGATAAAAGGCCGCGATCAGCTCGTCCGTGACCGCATCATTGACAGCGCGGCCGCCCTCGATCTCGAACAGCAGATCCGCCACCGGATAGCCCATGGCCGAAAGCCGTTGCAGCGAGGCGCCGACGGTCGTCTGCTTCTGGGCGCTGGCCACCACCCGGCCAGACTGCACGTCGGTCAGGTAAAGCATCACGCTGATCCGGTCGGTGCGACGCCGCCCGGTCACGCCGACGCCGTTTACCATCAGCCCATAACCGTCATCGACGATATTGGGATCATAGCCGACAACCGCCCCCGACAGCAGGTAATCGACCGGGCGCAATTCATCGATCGTGACCAGCCCCTCGACCGTGGGGGCCATCAACGCGCCAAGCACGGTGTCCGCGGGGGGCAGGCCCGCAGTTTCACTGAGCCTGAGGTTGAACTGTTCGGCGATCCGCCGTTCGGTCAACAGTCCGGCCAGGTTCTGCCGGTCCATCTGGTCATAAGCCTGGTCGAAGGGCGCGTGAGCCAGCAGATGCATCAGCATCTCGACAGCGCCCTGACTGACCGCGCGCGACGGATCGGCAAAATTCTGGCTGCCCGAGGGGCGGGTGCTGCCGGTCTTGTCTTCGATTTCGATCACCGCGATCACCAGCGGTGGCTCGATCGGCGCAAAAGCCGGTGGCGGCGACACCGGCACGGCCGCCTCGGGTGGGCCAGCGCAGCCAGCCATCCCCACAAGGCACACCGCTGCCAGCAGGGGACGCAGGCTTTGCGCCCGGCGCTGTTGGTGTCTTGTCACATCAAACACCTGAGCGGCTGATCGACATCACGCCATTGTCAGAGGTGAACACCGCCGTGCCGGACCCCACCGACGTGATCGCATGCGTATAGGCGTTCAGCGCCGGATCATACGTCACATCGAAGACATGATCACTCCCGACGAGGTTCACGTCGAAGGAGGCCAGCCCGTGGATCACAGACACCCTGTTGCGATCCCCGTCAAGGATGACGGAGCCGACATAATCGGCAGGATCATAGCTGCCTTCATGCGCCGAACTGACTGTCAGAACGTTCTGCGACCCCCAGATCTCCGTCTGATAGGCGAACATCGCGCTGATCCCGGCTTGATCGTTGAATGTCAAAATGTTGCCGTCGCCGATGATCTCGTTGTGCAACTCACGCGGAGACAGGTCAGATACGCTCAGTGTATTGTCATTCCCCATGATCCGCGTGGCAGAATTTGCGAGAACAGAGTCATCCATGTCCACACTATTGTCGTTGCCCACAACCTGGACATCATAATCAGTGGCCCGAACATGATCGAAATCCATCCGGTTCGTGTTCCCCTCGACAAAGAACGGTAGCCCCACCGACTCCTGCATCATAAAGGTGTTCTCGTCGCCACGCACCGTCGCATCAAGCGTCAGATCACCGCCAAAGTCATCGAATCTCTCGGAAAACAGGATGTTGTCGTCGCCCAGAATGTCGACTTTTTCCGTCAGCGCCTCGCCTACCGGATACATACTAAAATGGAAACTCATCATACTATAGGAGTTTCGACTGCCGGTGATCGCAACCCTGCTGCGGCTAGACCCTTCTGTATGGTTCCAGACGTGGTTATGGTTGCCGTCAATTGTCATGTACATGGTTGGTTCGCCGGTGTCGAAATAAAACCCGCCCCAACCACTCCGCAAATCAATGTGGTTCCAGTCTCCGCGCAGATCGAAACGCGCATTCTGTTCAGGGCCGATATTTAAGTACATCGAGTTGAAACTACCGCGTTGCACGACGCTGGCAGTCGAGAAAAATTCCTGGGAAAAGCGCAGTATGTTGTCGTTGCCGACAAGGTCAAGTTCGACTTCGTTCATGTCCCCTGCTTGGGTTATGGCGATGTCGTTTTCTGTCCCGGAAATGGTTGCATCGGCCCTGTTGTTCATGCCGAAGTCAATGCTCTGGCTCAGATCAAGCCTGTTATCCGCACCATCGAGTGTGACCGCGATACTTTGTTCCAAGCCGCTCTGCAAAATGTTGACGATGTTGTCGCGGCTTTCGGCACCTTCGATCAACAGCGTCACCGCGATGTATCCATTGTCCATCATCGGGTTGTTTTGTGTAATGGCGACCGCGTTGCCATCACCCATGATGCTGGTCAGGATCTCGGCATAATCTTCGAATTTTACTTCAAGAATATTGTTAAACCCCAGAATGTCGATGTCCAGCAATTCGGCCGCGATCTCTGCCCGCTGCGAAAGGATATCGACGGTATTCGCATCCCCCGCGATATCCAGCGTAAGGCTGGCCAGCCTGTCGGCAACGCCTCCCAGTTCGAATAGCGAAACGGTGTTTGCGGTGCCGTTCACGGTGATCGCAAGGATCGAATTGCCCGATTGCGCAAAAAGAAAAGTGTTCTGGTCGCCGGTTATGGCAAAGGTTGCGCTGTTTCCGTTGCCCGACTGGGCAAGGTCCTCGTAGGCCAGAATGGTGGTTTGCGTGCCATCAAGCGTGACATCGGCAGTATTGGCGGCGATGCCGGGCTCTCTGTCGGCCTCGGGGCCCGCGCTTTGCGTGATCACGATGCAATCTGCGGCATCCACGGCGCATTGCGCGGTGTCAACGACCGGATCAGCTTGGGCGCTGCTGGCCAGCACCAAGGCTAACACGGACCCCGAGTTCAGGAAAAATGACTTCAGGGACATGTGTCGCACTCCTTTGCTAACTTCTTATCTAGACGCCCCGCCATGCCCCGAGTCAAATTAATTATTTGTAATCTTTAGATTTTTTGGAATATAAAAAGATACACGGATTGCCGTTGTGCAACCCGATGGCGCGATGGTCTCGACCCAGCTACCTGTTTTGTTGGGTTGCATGGACCATGGTCGCGGACCAAACGTATTAAGCGCGGTTAGCTAAAGTCGACGGTCAACAACGACCGTCTGTAGCATACTCCCAAAACAGCCACTGGCGCAGCTGCAGCGAAAGCTCACTTCGTCCTTGTCCGCTCTACCGTCATTCGCCCGCTGAAAATGTTGCGCGTTGGACGAATGGCCGCTTCGACGGGCTGCTACGCAGAATCCGGAATAACTGGCGAATGGCGGCAAAGGTGAAGGTTTTCCGATGCGGGTCGCGGCGTGAGTTTCGCGTCTTGGCGGGCGGACGACCCGCGTTGGAAAACCTCCCAAGGTGGAAGCCGCGAGGGTCTTGGCGATGCTATGGGTAAAGTGCGCTGACGGTCAATGCGACGGCGGTTTCAGCAGGGCATTTGGCCTTTTTGCATTAGGCTGCGGATGCGGGCGTCCTCGCCCAGTCGCCAAGCGCTGCCCGTCGGGCTGGGTGGGTTTGTGGTCTGGGACCGTGCTGATACCTGATCGACGCAGGTGGCTTGGGCCGGTCCTGCATGCAGCAGCCAGCGTGGCTTGATGATATGTGACTGGCAGTCGGTCATGCGGCCTGCTCCCTCGGTGGGGCGCGCGACATCGGTTTCTGGCCGCGACGGAAGATCTCGATGATGCGCATGGGACCGCCGCAACAGGGGCATGGTTCGCGCAGGGTGAGTGGGATGATCTCGGCTTCGGGTCCTGACACGGTGGCTTGGTCCGGGCGCTGGACATACAGCAAGGCGCGGATCTTGGTGATGTTGGCCTTGCGCGTCGCGCTGGCCAGCAGGCCGTAATGTCGGATGCGGTGGAACCCGTCGGGCAGGACGTGGATCAGGAAGCGACGGATGAACTCCGGCGTGGCCAAGCGCATGACCTTTTGGCGGTCGCCGGATTTGATGCGGTAGTCCTTCCAGCGGAATGCGACGGTGTGGGCATCCGCGCTGACGAGGCGATGGTTCGAGATCGCCACGCGGTGGGTATAGCGGCTGAGATAGGCGAGTACGGCCTCGGGGCCTCCGAAGGGCGGTTTTGAATAGACCACCCATTCGGATTTGCGGAAAGACGTGAGCCAATCTGCGAAGGCACCCGTCTGCGCCAGCCGCTCCAGGTCGCTATAGAAAGCCAGCTCTCCGGCTTGGTGTAGGGCCAGCAGCCCGTCGAGAAAGAGGCGGCGGAACAGGCGCGACAGCACGCGCACGTGCAAGAAGAACCCAGGCTTGCTGGCGACCCACTTGGTGCCGTCCGGCGACTGGCCGCCGCCGGGCACGATCATATGGATATGCGGATGGTGGGTCATGGCAGAGCCCCAGGTGTGCAAGACGCTGGTCAGGCCCACCTTCGCACCCATGCGCTTGGGATCGGCGGCTATGGTCATGACAGTTTCCGCCGACGCTTTGAATAGCAGGCCGTAGACCGTCTTCTTGTTCCAATAGGCGATCTGCGCGATCTCGGCGGGCAGCGTGAAGACGATGTGGAAATACTCCACCGGCAGCAAGTCCTCGGCGCGGGCCTCCATCCAGTCACGCGCGGCGGGTCCCTGACACTTTGGGCAGTGCCGGTTCTTGCAGGAATTATAAGCGATGTGATGGTGGCCGCATTTGGTGCAACCGGCCACATGCCCGCCGAGCGTTTCGGTTCGGCAGGCCTCAATCGCCGACATCACCTTCAACTGCGAGAGGCTGACATGCCCCGCATTGGCCTGTCGCCACGCAGGGCCGTGGGCACGGAATATGTCAGCGATCTCCAGCTTGGGCCGGGACACCCCGGCAGCCAATCACTCCAGACTTCGCTTCACAGTCTGGTCCTGCAGCTTGGCCAGCATCTCGTAGGGGCTGACCGTGTCGCGGATTGTTTTGGTGGCGACGTGGGTGTATTGCGCCGTCGTGGTGAGCTTGGCATGGCCGAGCAGCACCTGGATCACCCGCACATCCGTGTTGGCCTCCAGCAGATGGGTCGCGAAGCTGTGCCTCAGCGTGTGCAGCGTCGCCGGTTTGCTGATACCGGCCATGTGCTTGGCTGAGGTGAATGCACGGTTTAACTGCCTCGGCGAGATCGGGTTGATCTTTGGTTTGCCCGGAAACAGCCAGCCTTCTGGGCGGGCCTCGCGCCACCAGTCACGCAACAGGTTCAGCAAGCCCGGTGACAGCATGACCTTGCGATCCTTCCGCCCCTTGCCCTGCTCGACATGGATCAGCATGCGATCGCTGTCGATATCGCCGATCTTGAGATTGCAGACCTCGGCGGCTCGTAGCCCTGCACCATACGAGATGCTGAGCGCCGCCCGATACTTGAGCCCGGGCCCCGGTGCTGCCATCAGGATGTCGGACACCTCCTCGACGCTGAAGACTACCGGCAGCTTCCGAGGTTCGGTGCGGAATTGCATGTAACGCTTCATCTCTTCACGCCCGCAGGTCATGCCGAAGAAGAACCTGAGCGCCACGATCCGCACGTTGAACGTCGATGGCGTGACCCCGGTGTCCGTCATGTGGAGTTGATAGGCGCGCAGATCCTCCGGCGTCGCCGTATTGAACCGCCCCGGGTTTACCGGAGAGTAAAACTCTCAAAGGATGAGCCCTATGGAAGAGAAGAAGCACACCCCGAAGTACACGACCGAGTTCCGCGAGCGCGGCGTCCGGCTTTATCGCGAACACCGCTCGGACTACACGAGCGATAGCGCAGCCTACAAGGCGATTGCCGGTAAGCTTGGCTGTTTACATGATACGCTGCGCGCCTGGTGCATCCAGGCCGCCCGAGACGCTGGAGAGCGCGATGGCTTGACCAGTGAGCAGAAGGCCCGGCTTAGGGCGCTGGAACGTGAAGTGAAGGAACTGCGCACAGCCAACGAGATCCTGAAGAAGGCATCTGCGTATTTCGCGATGGCGGAGCTCGACCGCCCGTTCCGCAAATGATCGCCTTCATTGACGATCACCGCAGGGAGTTTGGGGTCGAGCCGATCTGCCGTGTTCTGCCGATCGCCCCATCTACCTACTATGCTCATGCAGCCATTGCCCGGAACCCTGATCTGGCCTCGGTTCGCGCGAAGCAGGACACGAAGGATCTGGAGGACATCAAGCGTGTCTATGACAAGAGCAAAGGCCGATACGGGGCGCGGAAGGTCTGGCATCAGCTCCGCCGAGAACAGAAGGATATTGCGCGCTGCACGGTCGAAAGGCTGATGAGAGAGCATGTATTACAAGGGGTTACGCGTGGAAAGAAGCACACCACGGTCCCGGATCCCGCGCAGGCCTGCCCCGATGACAAGGTCAACAGGGAGTTCACGGCCACAGCCCCCAACCAGCTCTGGGTCTCGGATTTTACCTATGTGTCCACCTGGGCGGGGATGGTCTACGTGGCCTTCATCATCGACGTTTTCGCGCGCAAGATCGTCGGGTGGCGTGTCTCGACATCGATGACCACGAGCTTTGTTCTCGATGCCTTGAACCAGGCTATCTGTCAGCGCTGTCCGGCAGAGGGGAGCGGACTGATCCATCACTCAGATCGCGGCAGCCAATACCTGTCGATCCGCTACACCGAGCGCCTCGCCGATGCCGGCATCGACACATCGGTCGGCAGCGTCGGCGACAGCTATGACAATGCCTTGGCCGAGAGCGTCATCGGCCTGTT
>JAQWWH010000068.1 GCA_029255105.1 Flavimaricola sp.
CAGCAACTCCCGCAATCAGCCTTGGGCAGCAGGTCGCCCTTGCAGGCGATGAAGGATTGCTACACGCTCAAGCCCAATCTGTTCAAGAAGCAGCCATACTATCTTCCGGGATGTGACACATAGGAAGGAATGCCTTCAATAGTCCTAGCGGGGACTTTTTGCGTAGCTGCCGAGACTATCTTATCGGCCCATTCGTTGTTGTCCAGCGTCACATAAAGCCGCGTGGCGAGTGAGGAAGGTATCAGTTCACGATCTAGAGGCTCGGGGAAGATTCCAATCAATGGAAACGTGCTACCCTTCAAACGAATAGATCGATCCAGTGCGTATGCCAGCTCTTCTTGGCAAGGCTCTGATTTTAGGCTGTTTCTAGTTACAATTATCGCCCAAGCGTCCAGTTCACTATCCGAAATGTGTTCATCTATTTGATCCCAAAGACGCCGACCTGCCAAAAGTTTGGCACGATCAAATCCGACCTCCAACCCTTTTTCTTCAAGTTCCTGGATAATGAAGTCAACTTCTTGATCGTCGTTGTCTTTCCATGCGTAGGTTAACCATATTTTCGCTGTTGACATATTACCCCGTTCACACTGCATGTTAATTTCTTTGAAACTAAAAATTATTTATGCAATTGTCGAGCGAAAACGTTGTCAGTTTTGCCGCCATCCGAGCGGCAGCTTTCTCCCGCATAACTGCCCCCCCCGAACCTTCGCCAGAAAAACCGAGGGACAGTATAGGCCAAACACTAATGCTACGTCATCTGGCAAACACTAGCCGCCATTACCACTACCCCCGGCCGATAAACGGCATGGCGCTGGCCATCACGGTCATGAACTGAACATTGGCCTCAAGCGGCAGGGTCGCCATGTGCAGGGCCGACTGGGCCACATGCTTGACGTCCATCACAGGCTCGATCGCCATGGAGCCATCCGCCTGCGGCACCCCTTTGGTCATGGCGGTGGCCATATCGGTCAGGGCATTGCCAATGTCGATCTGACCGCAGGCGATGTTGAAGGGCCGGCCGTCCAGCGACAGGGTCCGGGTCAGGCCCAGCACCGCATGCTTTGACGTCGTATAGGGCACCGATCCCCAGCGCGGCACATAGGCGGAAATGGAGCCGTTGTTGATGATCCGCCCGCCCTGGGGGTCTTGCCGCCGCATTTGCCCAAAGGCGGCACGGGCGGCGATGAAGGCGCCCACGACGTTGATGTCGATCAGGTTGCGGAAGGCGTCGACGTCGATTTCGTCAATCGGGGCGCCGGGCAGGGTCACGCCCGCGTTGTTGAACAGCGCGTCGATGCGGCCCCATTGGGCGGCGGCCTTGGCAAAGGCAGCTTCGACCTCCGCCTCATTGGTGACGTCGCAGGGCAGGACAAGGGCGTCGCTGTCCCCGGCGGTTTCGACCAGGGGTGCTTCGCGACGGCCGATCAGGCCAACCTGCCAACCCGCTTCGATAAAGGTCGCGGCGGTGGCCCGGCCGATGCCGCTGCCAGCGCCGGTGATGATGATGGACGGCATGTGCTGTCTCCTTAATGGTTGTCGCGGGGCAAGGACTGCGCCACGCGTTGATAGGCGGTCGCCAGTTCAAGGCAACCCCCATCCGCCAATTGGCCGACATGGGTGCGGTAGATCTCTTGCCAAGGGGTCTGGTTGACGATCTCGGGGGCGACCCAGGCATCGCGCCGGGCCTGCCATTCGGCGGGATCGACGAGCGCGTCGAGGGTCGAGGCGTTGAGGTCAAGCCGCACCCTGTCCCCGGTCTGCAAAAGGGCAAGGCCGCCCCCGACCACCGCCTCGGGCGAGGCGTTGAGGATCGACGGGCTTTCCGATGTGCCCGACTGGCGGCCATCGCCCACCGTGGGCAGGTGGTTGATCCCTTGCCGGATCAGGGCATCTGGCGGCTGCATGTTCACCACCTCGGCCGATCCGGGATAGCCGACACAACCGACGCCCCGGATGAACAACACCGTTTCGGCGTCGATGCCAAGGCTTTGGTCGTTGATCCGGTCGTGATAATCCTCGGGCCCTTCAAAGACGACGGCGCGACCTTCGAATATCCCCTCCTCCCCCGGCTTGGACAGGAACCGCGCCCGGAAATCGGGCGAGATGACGGATGTTTTCATCAAGGCTGAATCGAACAGGTTGCCCGACAGGACAAGGAACCCGGCATGCGCCCGCAACGGATCGCTGACCGGGCGGATCACCTGGGTATCAAGGCTTTGCCAGCCCTCAAGGGTCTCAGCCATGGTCAGGCCGCTCGCGGTCATCGCCCCGCCGTGCAGCATGCCGGCCTTGGCCAGTTCGCCCATCACGGCGGGAACACCGCCGGCCCGGAAAAAGCTTTCGCCAAGGAATTCGCCTGCGGGCTGCATGTTGACCAGCAAGGGCGCGTCAAAGCCGACGGTTTCCCAATCCTTGACCGTCAGCTCAACGCCCGCATGACGGGCGATGGCCTGAAGGTGGGGCGGCGCATTGGTCGACCCGCCGATGGCGGTATTGACCACGATCGCATTCTCGAACGCCGCCCGGGTCAGGATGTCTGATGGTTTGAGGTCGTCCAGAACCATCTGCACGATCCGGCGGCCTGTCTCATAGGCCATGTTCATCCGTTCGCGGAACGGGGCGGGAATGGCGGATGCCCCGGGCAGGGTCATGCCCAGCGCCTCGGCCATGGCGTTCATTGTGCTGGCGGTGCCCATTGTGTTGCAATGGCCCAGCGACGGGGCCGACGCACAGGCACGGCTGATGAATTCGTCGTAGTCGATCTCACCTTCAGCCAGCAGGCGGCGGCTTTCCCAGATGATGGTGCCGGACCCTGCCCGCTTGCCCTTCCACCAGCCGTCCAGCATCGGGCCACCGTTCAGCGCAATGGCCGGGATGTCGACGGTGGCCGCCCCCATCAGCATGGCGGGCGTGGTCTTGTCACATCCGGTGGTCAGGACGACCCCGTCGATGGGATAGCCGTGCAGCACCTCAACCAGCGACAGATAGGCCAGGTTGCGGTCAAGGGCGGCGGTCGGACGCTTGCCGGTTTCCTGGATCGGGTGGACCGGAAACTCTATCGGGATGCCGCCCGCGTCGCGGATGCCAGCCTTGACCCGGTCGGCCAGAAACAGGTGGATCTTGTTGCAGGGCGCAAGGTCAGATCCGGTTTGGGCCAGCCCGATCACCGGCCGTTCGCCCTGCAATTCGCCCCGCGTATAGCCCTGGTTCTGATATCGTTCGAGATATAGCGCGGTCATGCCGGGGTTGTTCGGATTGTCGAACCACTCTTGCGAACGGAACCGTTTGTTGGCGCGTGTGTCGGACATTTTGATTTCCCCCCTGTTGCTGCCAAAGCGGTGGCAGGCTCTTGCCGCAAGCTGTCAATTTGGTATACCAAAAGCAAGGGAAATCCGGGGAGTGTTCCATGTACCATCGGCGTCTTCTTCTGGCCGCAGCGACCGGTCTTGTCTGTGCTGTGGTGGCCTTTCCGGCGCTGGCTGAGGTTGATCTGCCCCGGGCCGAGGCCTGTTTTGACGATGCCATCGCCACCCAGTCCAACCCCGCCCCCTGCGTCGAGGCCGAGCAGCAGGCCTGCATGGGCGGCGCGATGGAGACACCGGCAGTGGCGACCCTTTGCTTTATGGATACCCAGTCCCAATGGTCGGCCGCCATCGGCGCCCAGATCGAGACGATCGTGACCGAAGCCCCGCCCACCATCGCCGCCATTGCGCGGATCGAGACGCGCTACGACCTTTTGTCGAACCTTCTGCAATGCGACCGGATGGAAGAGCTTGCCCTTGTCGCTTCGGACCAGACGGGCGAAGAGATCCTGTTGCAAAAGACCCGCTGTTCGGCCACCGCCTCGGGCCTGACCTATATGCGGCTTTACCTGCGCAGCGGCGATAGCACCTGAGGGTGACGCCTTTGGCCAAAGGGCCTTGTGCCCCGTTGCGATGACCGCACCCCCAACGCGCCTTTCGGATCGAGGACGGAGGGCGTAGGCTTTGGTGCAAGGGCGGGTAGCTGGATGATCCGTAGCGGTGATGCCAGCAGGACCGACAGGAGGCACAGTCATGCTAGCAAGAGACTCATTCGCCTATGTCTTTGACGGACGGGGTGGCGCGGCGTGGACTCCCGCGGATGGAAGCGCCCTGCCGCATCGGGGACCAGCCGACCCCGGCTTTTCCTGGCAGCACCTGCGCCGTGACAACCCGGAAACAGCTGGCCTTCTGACCGCCCTTGGCCTCGACCATTTCGTGATCGAGGCGCTGACGGCCGACGAAACCCGGCCCCGCTGTACGGTCCATGGACACAGCGTCGTGCTGAACCTGCGCGGCGTGAACCTTGACGAAGGGGCAGAGCCCGAGG
Source organism: Flavimaricola sp. (assembly GCA_029255105.1). Taxonomy (GTDB): domain Bacteria; phylum Pseudomonadota; class Alphaproteobacteria; order Rhodobacterales; family Rhodobacteraceae; genus Flavimaricola. Next base: position 4,351 of record JAQWWH010000068.1, read on the forward strand.
ACATGATCTCGGTCCGGTTCTGGCTTGAGGCGCAGCGGGTCGTGGGCGTCTGGGTGCGGCCCTTGCAGGCCATCGACGACTTTGTCGCGGCAATCGACCGGGACGAGGCGCCTGTTTCGCCCGGCGATTTGATCGCCCGGCTGGGACTACGCCTTGCCGACCGGGCCGAGCCAAGCATTGCTGCCCTGAACGAACAAATCGACACCCTCGAAGAGGCGGTACTGGAACAGGGGCGCGACATTTCGCGGGTCACCCTGTCGGGTCTCCGGCGAAGTTCCATCGTTTTGCGCCGCTACTTCGTCCCCCAGCGCGATGCGCTCACAACGCTTGAGATCGAGGATCTGGCCTGGATGCGCGACACCGACCGCGCCCGGCTGCGCGAAGCGGCCGAGAGGGTGCGGCGCTTTGGCGAAGAACTCGACGCCATCCGCGACCGCGCCCAGATCGTCCACGATCAGATCATCGACCAGCGGGCCGAGCGGATGAACCGGCAAATGCTGCTCTTGTCTGTCGTTGCGGCCATCTTTCTGCCGCTGGGGCTGGTCACCGGCCTGTTGGGCATCAACGTCGGCGGCGTGCCGGGGGCGGACAACCCTTGGGCCTTTGCCATCGTGACCATCGGCCTGTTGGCCACGGGGCTGGGCTTGTTCCTGTGGTTCCGGGCGATTGGCATGTTTAAATAGCACACCCCCAAGACAGGCCAACCGGGCGCTAGTTGACAAGACAGCGGACTGGTGATCATGCGGCGCAAAGATCTTCGGAGGGGGTGCCTCGGGTCGGACTGGATTGGCCGAAACCTGGCCAAGACGACGCTCTGGTCGTGCCATTCCTGTCACGTTTTGCCGTGCGGCATACAGGCGCGCAGACGGAAAAGGGTTGCACCCAACTTAGGTACATGCGAACTGGCTTCAATTTAAACGCAACCCAAGGTTGTAATTGTGATTTACCAGATTGCCTACATAAGCCTCTCACGCACACCTTTGTCACCAACCGTTCTGGGCGACATCATGGACGTGTCACGACGCAATAACTGGCGCAAGGGAATAACGAGCGTCCTCATGTACCATGACAGACTTTTCTTTCAGGTTCTGGAGGGTAGCGAAGAAGCGGTCCGGTGCGTCTACTACGAACACATACTTAAAGACCCAAGGCATTCGGCGTTGTCCCTTGTCTGGGATGGCATGGTCGATACTCGGTCCTTTCCGCAGTGGACGATGGAATATGCCGGACCGGACAAGATTGGCAAACACAACCCATACGTGCTGCCATCATCGCCGGACATGGAGGCCGTGAAGAGTGCGAACTGCGCAAGAAACTCGGTCGCGCTGGAACTCGCGAAGGTGGTGTTCCGCAACGCTTAGGCTGTCCATCGTCTGGTCGTGCTGACCAGAAAACGGCGCTCTTGCGCTATTCCCACCGCTGCCGGTCCTTGCCCCGTCCTACCCTTGGGCAAAGGCGCTTTTGGCGCCGCCCGACTGCTGCATCTTGAAGATCGAGGTGTTGTCCGGCGCAGGCGGCAGGGGCATGACGACGGGCACGTTTTCCAGTCGGGGGATCAGGCAGGGTTGACCGGTGATCGTCCGGTCCTGAAGGTCCTGCCAGAACAGACGCTGGCCCAGCGAATGGATATAACTGTTCGCCCCAAGGATCGGCCAGGCATCGGCCTTGGCCAATTCAAAGAACAGGATCTTGCGGGCCCGGTCGGACACGTTGGGGGCTGAACCGTGCAGGGTGCGGGCGTGATGCACTGTCATGCTGCCCGCCTTGCCGGTCAGGGTCACCGCCTTACCCCGTTCAAACAGCGGATCGTCGGGGTCGATGGCCCCGCAGAATACCCCGTTCATATGGTGGCTCAGGATCGGGCCCTTGTGGGTGCACGGGATCGCCATAAGCGGGCCGTTGTCGACGTCCACATCCTCAAGCAGCAGGCCAAAGGCCAGAAGGTCGTCGTTGGTATGGGGATAAAAGGCCCAGTCCTGATGCCACTCTACCGCCGCCCCGCCGCCCGGCGCCTTTGTGTTCAGCTTGGACGTGATCAGCGTCGTGTCGGGGCCAAGCAGATCCGTCAGCACCTGCGTGACGCCTGACCGGGTCAGCACCTCGTGATAGATCGGATCACGCTTGTGCGGCAGCTTGATCCGGGTCAGCCGGGGCGTGTCGGCCGAATGACCCTTGTCGAGATCATAGACCTCATTGCTTTCGCTGACGGCGCGCGACGCTTCGATCAGCGCGTCGGTCACGGTTTGCAGCTGGCGCAGCTGATCGGCGGACACCACGTTGTCGACCATCAGATAGCCGTTCAGGTCGTAAAAGGCCTTTTGGTCATCGGTCAGCATGGAACCCTCCTCTGGTCTTGCTGGACTTTCCTTGCCGGTGTCACGCAGGCCGGTGTCACAGGCTGGCTGTGATGCCCCCATCGACAAAGATCGTCTGTCCGTTCACGAAACTCGACGCCGGGGACGACAGGAAAATGCAGGCCCCGACCAGTTCTTCAACCCGGCCCCAGCGCCCGGCGGGCGTGCGCTTTTCCAGCCATGCCGAAAAGGCCGGGTCGGCGACAAGGGCCGCGTTCAGCGGCGTATCAAAGTAGCCTGGCGCAATGGCGTTGCAGTTCAGCCCATGCTTGGCCCAGTCGGTCGCCATCCCCTTGGTCAGATTGGCAATCGCCCCTTTGGAGGCGGTGTAGGGCGCAATCCCCGGACGGGCGAGCGCGGTCTGCACAGAGGCTATGTTGATGATCCGCCCGGCCCCGCGCCCGATCATGTGCCGCCCCACCGCCTGCCCTACATAGAAGGCCGAATTGACGTTGGTCCGCATCAACCGGTCAAAGGCCTCGACCTCGAAATCCTCAAGCGGGCCGCGATGCTGCATGCCTGCGTTGTTGACGAGGATGTCGATGGGCCGATCAGCCTCATAGCCGTCGACGGCCTCTCGCACGGCCTTGGCGTCGGTGACGTCAAAGACCAGCGTGTCGACCTGCGCCCCTTCGGCCCGCAGAGCCTCGGCCGCCTCGGCCAGCCTGCCGCCGTCGCGGGCGTTCAGCACCACCCGGGCGCCCGCCTGTGCAAGGCCGCGCGCCAGCGCATAGCCGATCCCCATGGAGGACCCCGTGACAAGGGCCGTGCGCCCGGTAAGATCAAACAGGTCCATTGGTATCCTCCCTTTGCGACCCACGCCCGGCATTGACAATGACCGGCGGAACCGCCTTGATAAAATGGTATACCATTGAATTGGCGATGCAAGTGCGCCGAAAGGACTATGATGACCCAAGCCCTGTTTGTGCATGCTGCAAAGGATCTGCGGCTGGGTGACATCCCCACCGCTACGCCCGGTCCCGGTGAGGTGCGCATTGCCATGCGGCGGGGCGGGATCTGTGGATCGGACCTGCATTACTTTAACCACGGCGGCTTTGGCGCGATCCGTTTGCGCGAACCGATGGTGCTGGGGCATGAAGTGTCCGGCGAGGTTGTCGAACTGGGCGAAGGGGTCACCGGGCTGGCCCCCGGCGATCTGGTGGCCGTGTCCCCCTCGCGCCCCTGCTGGACCTGTGCCGAGTGCAAGCGCGGCCTGCCGAACCATTGCCTGAACATGCGGTTCTATGGGTCGGCTATGCCGTTTCCCCATATTCAAGGCGCGTTTCGGGACAGCCTGATCGCGGACGCCAGCCAATGCGTGGTCGCCAATGGCCTGACCCCGGCGCAGGCCGCCACGGCAGAGCCGCTGGCCGTCGCCCTGCACGCTGTTTGCCGGGCGGGTGACCTTTTGGGACGCCGGGTTCTGGTGACCGGCTGCGGCCCGATCGGGGTGCTCGTTATCCTTGCCGCCCGTCGTGCGGGCGCGGCCGAGATCATCGCGACCGACATCGCCCCCGCCGGGCTGGCCATGGCCCAAACGGTCGGGGCCGACGTCGTGCTGAACACCGCCGAAGCGCCCGATGCCCTGACCCCTTACACCACCGGCAAGGGCACGCTGGATGTGCTGTTCGAATGCTCAGGCGCGCAGCCTGCGCTGGTTGCGGGCATCGCGACCCTGCGGCCACGGGGGCAAGTGATCCAGCTGGGGCTGTCGGGCGATATGTCCCTGCCGATGATGCAGATCACCGCCAAGGAACTGGCGATCAAAGGCTCTTTCCGGTTTCACGAGGCCTTTCCGCTGGCCGTGCGGATGATGCAGCAAGGGCTGATCGACGTGGCCCCCCTCCTTACCCATAGCTTTGCGCTGGCCGACTTTGCCGAGGCCTTTGCCACCGCCAATGACCGGACAAGGGCGATGAAGGTGCAACTGGTGTTCGGCGCGTGATCACCTTTACCCTTGCCGTCCTGTTTCTGATCATCACGCCCGGTCCGGGGGTTCTGTCGACGGCAGGTGTCGGGGCGGGGTTCGGGTTTCGGGCGGGCCTGCGCTATGTGACCGGCCTGTTCATCGGGACCAATATCGTGGCGCTGGGGGTTATCACCGGCCTTGCAGCCGTGGTTCTGGCGGTGCCTGTCATCCGCTGGGTTTTGATGACGGCCTCGATCCTGTACCTTTTATACCTTGCCGCCCGCATCGCCTTTGCCGGGGCCAAGGTGGCCTTTATCACCGCCCATACCGCCCCCGGCCTCTTGGCAGGGCTGATGTTGCAGGCGATCAACCCCAAGGCCTATGCAGTGAATACCACGTTTTTCGCGGGCTTTCCCTATGCCCCCGAAAACCTGATGTACGAGACGATCACCAAGCTTTTGATCGCCAACGCCATCTGGATCCCGATCCATCTGGCCTGGCTTTGGGCGGGTGCCAGCCTGCACAGGCTGAACCTGTCTGACAGGGCGCAGAGGCGGATCAACTACGGCATGGCCAGCGCGATGCTGGCCGTTGTCCTGCTGGCGGTATCGGCCGGGCTGCGCCAGTAGCAGCGAACTGCCCAGCCCGATGCGGCGGGCCTAGTTGACCGGTGTCAGCAGGGCCGTCCCGGCCAGATGGGCGCCGACGTTGTCGCGCTGAAGCTTGGCCATCGCGGCCCGCGTTTCAACGGTGCCCGAGCCTTGGTGCGGCTGCAGGACGACGTTGTCGAGGGTCAGGAAGCGGGGGTTGATCTTCGGCTCTCCCACAAAGACGTCCAGCCCGGCCCCGGCGATGGTCCCGTTTTCCAGAGCATCCAGAAGCGCCTCTTCGTCAACCGTGCTGCCGCGCGAGATGTTGATCAGGACACCGCGCGGACCAAGCGCTGCGATGACCTCTTTGGAGACATAGTTCTGGGTCGCGGCCCCACCGACAAGGGCCACGAACAGGAAATCCACCGCTTTGGCCAGCGACACCGGATCGGCGTGATAGGTCCAGCCGGGGGTCTGCTTTTCGCTGCGGGAATGGTAGTGCACCTCGGTCTTGAAGGCGGCCAGACGGTCCGCGATATCGCGCCCGATGCGGCCCATGCCCATGACACCGACCTTGCTGGCGCTGACCTTTCGGTTCAGGCGGTAGTCCCCTTTGGTCGCCCAGTTGCCGTCACGCACCCAAGCCTCGGCCTGGCGCATCTCGCGGCCTTGGGAAATCCACATGGCGATGGCCAGATCGGCAACATCGTCGTTCAGCACGTCGGGGGTATTGGTCACCTTGATCGACCGGGCCGAGGCGGCCGCCACGTCGATGGCGTCATAGCCCACACCGTAATTGGCAATTACCCCAAGGTTGGGAAACAGGTCCATCTCGGCCGCGCCGAAGGGCAGATGGCCCTTGTAGGCAATTGCCTTGATCTCGGCGCGGGTCGCGGCCTCTAGCCCGCAAGCCTCGGTGGCGTTGGCGACGATATGGGCCTGGAAGGTCTCTTCAAGGGCAGGACGCTCGGACGCGTTATAGGGGCCAATGGCAAGCGTGGCGGTCATGAAGTCTGCTCCCGGACTGTTGTGTTTGGTATACCGGTCTAGACACGCCAATGCAGGGCTTTGTCAACCGGGGGGTGGGTCAACCGGGGTGGCTCAAATCGGGGCGTGTCCGATGCCGGACATATGAGGATCGATGAGACAGGACGGTGACGCGCCCAAAGGGGCGTGCCGGTCCCGAAGAGAGCGGGACCGGCGTCCAGCCTTGGCGCAAACGCGCAAGGCAGGCCGATTATTCGATCGTGTAGCTTGCCAGGTCGCAGATATTGATCTGGTCGGACATTTCATCGCCATCGTCGAAGACAAAGAGGATGTCATATTCGCACTGGTCGCTGTTATCCATGATGTAGACCGTCGACGTGGTGCCCGATTCAAGGACATTGGCGCCAAGGATGTCATCGCCCCAGTCGCCAGCATTAGCAGGAGAGGTAAAGACCTGCATGACGGTAAAACCGGACACATTGGTCAACTCATAAGCAACGTCCTGGGCCATCGCCGCCGAAGCTGTCACCAATACCGCAACTGTAGACATTGCAACCCTCAGAAGGGTCATACGGTTTCCTAACTTGCAAAGGGTCCGAAAGAAGAAGCTTCTTCCTGATCACAAGAGTACTGCAACCCGTCCCAACATACCATGAGCACCGGTCGAAGCGGGTTGTGATCGGGCGGTTTGATCAAACGGCGGGCGCGATCTGCGTCGCCCACCCGGTTCGGGGCCGGAATGAAAGTCACCACCCCGGCACCTAAAACCTGACGCTTGACGCAAAGCCATGTGTCCTGTGTGATGAGGTTGATTTTGCGCATGCAAAATCTGGTGCGTCCCGCGTGTTTGGGATGGTTACGATTGTCGGGGAAGTACCTGAACGTGTTTACAAAAATGACCACACCTCCGCAAATCCCGCTTCGCAAAACCTGGCAGGCCATTCGCCTATTGGGGGGGCTTGCAGTTGGGCTGACCCTGTCGTCCTGCGGCACGGTCTATGTCAACAGCCGGGTCAGCGCGCAAACGGGTGACCTTGATGTACGGGTCTTGCCGATCACGGCCGAGACTGTGTTGCAGGCAAATCGCCAGCCCTACGCCCCCCAAACATTGCCGGCAGTGTTCTTTCAAACTGCAGGCTCGGGGCAATTGCGCGGACCGGGTTCCCTTCCGGAGGCACCGCTCTACGCAGCCATGCCACCGACCCGGCCCGAGCTTCGGCTGCCACCCAGATCCGAGCCCGGTCCATATCGTCTGGGGGATGGTGATGTCTTGCGCCTTGCCCTCGCCCAAGGTGCGTCTAGCGAGGGGATGCCCACCTCGTCTGCGATGCAAACGACATATCAGGACTTGGTCGTCCGGGATGACGGCGCAGTATCCATCCCGCAGGTCGGCGCGGTCACGGTGCGGGGGATGACGGTCGAAGAGGCCGAAAGCCGGATACTCGAGCGATTGATCGATGCGCGCATCGACCCGAACTTCGGCGTTCAAGTCACCGGCTTTGCCTCGCAGCGTTACACAGTCGGCGGTGCGGTGGCAGAGGCGCAGGTCCGCGCCCTGACCCTGACCCGGACGAGCCTGGCCGAAGCATTGACACTAGCCGGTGGGACGACAGTGCGCGATCAGGCTTATGCGACGATCCGGCTGTATCGCGATGGCACCCTTTACCAAATCCCGCTTGAGGCCTTTCGCGGCCGGGCCGATCTGCAGAACTTGGCCGTGCTGGCAGGCGACGCGATCTATGTCGATACCGCCTACGATCTGGACCGGGCGCAGACGTTCTACGAAAACCAGTTGTCCATCATCGGCTTGCGGCGGGCGGATCGGGCCGCAGCCCTTGATGAGCTGTCTGCGGAAATCGGGCTGCGCCGCGCTGCCCTGACCGAGGCCCGCGACATGTTCCTTGTGCGCGAAGAGCTGGGGGCCACCGTGCGGGACTATGTCTACCTTACCGGAGAGGTCAGCGAACAGGGCCGCGTTGCCCTGCCCTATGGCCAGCAGACAAGCCTGGCGGACGTGTTGTTCGGGTCGGGCGGGTTCGACCAGGCGACGGGCAATCCGGGCCATATCTATGTGCTGCGATCCGCCACCGACCGCGCAGAGTTTGGCGCCGTCACTGCCTGGCATCTCGACGCCCGCAATGCGGCCGCCTTCACCACGGCACCCCGCTTTGAAATGCGGCCCGACGACATCGTTTTCGTCCAGCAACAGCCGATCACCAGTTGGAACCGGGCCATTCAGCAGTCGATCCCGGCCCTTGTCACCTCGGTTGGAACCGCGCTGAACTGACGGCGCGGTCCAAAGGTTAAACGGGCAACAAGGCGTTCGGGACGCCGCTAGAGGGTCGTCCAGGGCGCAACCGCTTTGAACGGATGATCCAAAGGAAGGTTCGCTCCGCCTTTGCCAGTGTACCAGCTTTCCCAGCCCTCAAGCCTTTGCCGTTCCTCACCGGACAAGGCGCGGTCATAGATGACAATCTGCTGGATGACGCCGGACCAGTGGTCCTGAAAGGCGATGCCCCGCCCAATATAGGCAGCCGTCACCTGCCACTCTGGTGCGAAGGCCCCGGACGTGGCGGCACCGCCATCCACAAAGAACGACCCGGCCGTCCCCGCCTTGGTCACGATGGCGCAGCGATCAAAGCCGATCCAGTCCTTTGGGCTGCTTCCAAGAGAGTACTCGGCCACACCCCTCGGCGAAAAGCCTTTCCGAACAATGTTCAGGCTTGCCGAATTGTCACCGCTGCCGCAGGCGAATGGCCGTTTCCATGACCCATTGCCCACGCTGGCCTCAAGATAGGCCGAGACCAGCACCGTCGCATTGGCGGTCGGCAAGGTCGGGGTGGGCACCTGCAGAAAATGCGCGCTGCCATCAAGCACAAGCCCCGCCCTTCCGTTCCGGGCGGCCCCGTCGTAGCCGGGTCTATTGATCGGCGCGGGCGGGTTGGCCACGAGGCCAGCCACCCGGTCCACCCATCCCGAGACCACCCCGCCCGACTGCGTGACGCCAAACTCTGCATCGAACCACGCAGTTAGGCCGCCAAAATCGTCCGGCATCCATGGCCAGGACGTGCCCGTCATCCGGCGCAGCCCCGCATGACCAAGGCCAAGTCCAAGCCCGATGCGCATCAACACCACCCCACGACCGTGGCCGTGGTCCCCGTTTCCAACACCCGCTGGACGCGGATCGGAAGGATCATTCCGGGCGTAACCGCATAAATGAAATCGGTCCCATCGACGTCGCGGATCGCAACGAAACCTGCGGTATTGCAGTACAGGGCGCGCGGGCGGGTCGGCAGGTCCTCGCTGTCGTTGGGGGTAATGAGAAAATGCCGCAAGGCCGGAGCCTCGAGCCCTGATGAAAGGTTCTGGAATGCGTCTTCCATGGTCTGCTTGCCCTTTTTTGCTGATCTGGGATGGACGGCACGGCGTCTGTTCTTTGCCCCGGTCCGGCGGTTGCAGGCCGCAACCAACAAAACCGGCGAGCCTGTCCACAAAGGCGCAAAGAGTAACAAACACAGCCCTGCCGGGCGGTCGCTTCGATGTCAAAAGGACTAGGGCCGCTCCCTTGCCATTCCCACACCGCACCGGGCCGAAGTGTAAGACATGATCAACGATGTTTTCGGGACCTAGGGTGCCCCGAGGCCAGGCCAAAATTGTTGGCCCCAAATCAAACCGGGTAATGCCGTGGCCAAAAGGTCAGGCCGCACCTCTCGCCGACCTGACCATACTCTTGCGCGGCTTGCCCTACCCAAATATCAACTTGGATGCCTGATTGATGCTTGTTCATCAAAGACACGTCGCTTTGCCGCCTGAGGGCTGAAAAGAACGGCTCGCGCGCACCCCGCATCTCGAAAGTTCACGCAGCCGGAAGACTGCTTTCCAGTGTGCGATTTCCATTTGGGATTCTAAGGGACAGAATGGCGCCGGACTCATACGGCTCAATCTCAAGATTCCCACCAATGCTCGAGGCCCTGCTCATCATATTTGTGATGCCCAGTCCCTTCTTGTTTTCCTCGGTGAACCCTTGCCCACCCTTGTTCATGATTGTGATGGTGAAATCATTTTCATTTCGTTTCGCAACGAGGCTTAGGTACGTGCACCCCCCTCGGATCACGGCGTTATGAATTGCCTCTTGAATGATGCGAATGATGTCCATCAGGGTTTTGGGCTCAATAACACCATGATCAAGCAAAGCCTCGGTCGACCATTCGACCTCAATACCCATGTGACGCAAGGGATCGACCAATTGCCCCCTAAGGGCGCCCAAGGCAATTTTCAAAGAATGAGTATCTGATGGTCTGGCTTCAAGAATGATCCGGATTTCAGTGATCGCGTTCCGACTTAGCTGGTTGATCTTTGCAGCTTTGGCGTCCGTGCCGTCCTCTGACAAGGCACTAATGATGCTAAGATACGTCAGGACTCCGTCGTGTAGTTCCGTTGTCAGCCTTGCCTTCTCTTCCACAGATGTCGCCCGTTTTTGGAGAAGTGCGGATAGCGCAAACTCTTCCTTCAATGCCAAGCTCTGGGCCTCCAACGCGGTTTTCATTGCGCTGTTTGCGCTCGCCAACTCCGCCTTCTTGGACAATACTATCCTAATGAAAGTAGCCGACATGACCACAATGAAGATCGGCAAAGCAAACGATGCCAAATTGGCTGGAACAGCAAAAATCCCAAACCTGCACAAAAAATCGTAAAGAACGGAATACCATGTGAGTGTCGCGCAGCTGGCCCACAAGCCGACATCCATCCTTGTTGAAGTCGCAAATTTTGAAATACACAAAACTGACAGCGCAAAGGTGCCAAACAAAAGGGCCGGGGCGGCCACAAACAGATTATACTTTACAATATCAATAAATCCAAAGACTATCATTACTATTGGCAAGAAGAGCAAGACAGCCGCCCAAATCTGCTTTCTTGAAAAACCGCGATCCAGGTCCCCAGCCTCGATATCAAGGAACAACTTGAGGCACGCCAAAACAACCAACGGCGAGAACGATATCGCAAATTGGCTCAGCACTAAGAGGCCAGGGGCGACTTGGTTCAGCTTTCCAACACTGACGGCCACAAAGAACAACAGTATTAGCATTGGGGCCAACGCCTCAGAGCCGAGGCCGCGCAGAAGAAATGCATGACAAAGCAAAGCAAGAAGGACGCTATGGGCTCCTAGCATGCCTATTCGGAATACATCATAGTATAAATCATGTATTAACTGCGGGCGATCGAAGACACTGGCCTGACCGATATATATATTGGAAATCGTGGCTAACCCGCCTCGGTCATTCTCGACTTCGAATGATATTCGAACAGGATCCGTACCGCTTTGGACATCAGCTCGTTCCGCCAACGGCACTTCAACGATGGCGTTTCGTGTTGATGTAATATGCTGTTGGCCACTAATTTTCGAAGTATCGTATAACAATACACCATTCAAAAACAGCTTTAGGCTTCCGACATAGAACGGAATGTAGATACTTTTTGGCCCATCCCAGTCACTCGGGTCTGCTAGAAATTCCCCCTGAATGCCCAGTTGCCATGCCTGGCCCCTTGAAAACAATGTGCTGGGCAGTGGGATTTCCGCGCCGTCTGGAGTGCTATAGGCAAGGACTTTCTGGTCATAATTGTCAACGCTTGACAAGAAGTTTGGGAACGAAAACATCCCAAACATCAAGACAGCGAGGAGCGCAAAGAAACCCAGGACCTTCCCGATGGATCTTGATTGCTCTTTCATTCAATAAGACCAATGGCGCGCGCTTCAAAGACAGCTTCGGCCCTGTTTGTAGCTTGCAATTTCTTGTAGATATTTCGGATATGAACCGGGACCGTTTGTGCCGAAATATCAAGATATTGGGCAGTTTCCGAATAGGAAAGGCCCTTTGCAATCATGTTAAGGACTTCCAGTTCGCGCTTCGTCAGCGTCGTAGAAGACCTAGTGACCGCTTTTTGAGGAGCGGCGGGGACATTGGCGTCCTGAATACGAGATATCAGCGCATAGGCGATGGAGGGCGACATGGGGGATTGTCCGTTCAGGGCCATTTTGATCGCGTCAATGATCTGAAAGGACGTGTCGTCTTTGTGGAGATAGCCGATCGCGCCAAATTCAAGCGCCTGAACGATCGACTCACCGTCAGACAGGGCTGAAATCACGATAGAGACACCATCGGGGTTAATCTGGTTGAACAGCTTTATACACTCGCGCCCCGACCCGTCTGGAAGGTGCAAGTCAGCCAGCAGCACATCAGCATGCTGGGTCTGCAACAGCTTTGTGCAGTCCGCGACAGTTGCGGCGCAGCTCGTGGTCTCGCAAAATTCAGCTTCGTCTAGGATGCTAGCCATCCTGGCTTGCAGCAGCAAATTGTCTTCCAGGATGACGACGTGAGCCACGGAATACCTCCTACCGCTTGAGCCACCTTCTGAGCGATTAGTAGGTGAAGGTTCTTCACGACGCATCAAGAGTCTGCCTTTCTACCATGTCCATGGTAGCAGTCCCGGCGGTCTACCATGGGCATGGTATTGCTGAAGTGGCGGGCCTCTGCAATCCAAGTTTGGCATAGAAATCCGCATGTTACAACCCGTAGTTGCGGCGAGTAGAGTGCGATCCCCAGGGGCGATTATTGATCGCTCTTTGCTGCTGAACTTAAGATTGGACTGATTAGTATGACGAAACGAACCTTGAGACTTGGAACTTTGGCGTGTTTGTACATGTCGGTGTGCGTGCCCCATCTGGCGATGGCGCAAACGGCACCCGCAGAAAGCTGGAACATCGGTCCGGTCACCACGGGCACGACGAACACCGGCACGTCCACGCTTTACGGTACCATGGACACACCGACGATTTCAGGTGCTGCAGCAAGAGGGGCAAGCATCTCGGGCGCCGCT
>JAQWWH010000069.1 GCA_029255105.1 Flavimaricola sp.
GACTGTGAAGCTTGATCAGCATGTCGCTCTCCCGTCCCGCGCCTCGGTCAGAACCCAGCGTGCCATGAAAAGCGCGGACCGACGAGGGGCTATGTGATCATCCGGGATGGAACACATAGTGTTTGTGGCACTTATTGCTACTTCGAAAAACCGACGGTTTTCACCGAAGTCCCTACACGCTACCTGATCAACCACCTGTGCTCCGAAAACAGCGCAGGCCTAGAGCACTGAAATCGAAAGCAACGCGAGGCTGAACCACAAAATAAGCACACCCGCTATGACCTGAAGAACCGGGGCTGCAACACCTAACACTCCGGCCCGCCCGCCCGAGAATAGTGCCATGCCACGTATCGCAACGCTGGAGACCGCGACGGCAGAGGTCAGGATGGCTGTTCCAAGCCCCATGGTGACAACGGCCGCAAATCCCGCCGCTTTGATGTCCAGTTGCCAGGCAATCACCAGCAGAAAAATAGCCCCGGTGCAGGGGCGTATGGCGATACTGGCCACAAGTCCCGCAGCCTCGCGGAAGGTTCTCACCGACGACACCTGCTTGGCGTTCGGACCGTGAGCGTGACCACAGCCATGATTTTCATCGTGGCCCTGCGGAGTACGGCCCTGTTCTACAGAGGTACGGTGTATAAACTCGCGCAATCCGCGCAAGGCCAGAATAATGCCGATGCCCCCGATGGCAAGATAACTGGCCGGGGCCAGCCATTCCTCTGCCAGCACGGTCATGTGCTTGGCGGAAAGCTGAAGGAGCGAAAAGCCACCGTAGACTAGAATTACGGCCCAAAGTGCCTGTGCAAGGCTCGATGCGACGGCCAAAGTGATCATCCGGGAGGCGGAGGCAGCCGAAGCCAGCCCCACCCCACCGATGAGATACTTGCCGTGCCCAGGTCCCGCCGCATGGACAACGCCGTAAGCACCTGCCGCCAAAAGCAGTGAAGCCCAGCCTCCCGGTGCGCCTGATCTGATCGCGCGCACGGCGCCAGCCATCTCGTTCTGGAACGCACGCTGTTGGGTGGCAGCCCAGTCCATCACACTCGGAAAAGCGGATTTTTCGATGCTGAACAGCAGTATCGCCGCCAAGATCAACGTGATCGGAACTGCTATGCGCATTCTATGACAATCCTGTCTGCAAATAGCTGACCGACGTTGGCGATGTCCGGTGTCTCCTCGCGGCTCAGCATCGCGAGGTTTTGCTGCACCTCGTCCGACTGTTCACCTGGCGTGTACGGCATGACGGTCGCCTCACAGTCCTCGCTGCCCTCAAAGACAGGTTGGTTGGTGATCTTGAAGGCAAAGAGATAAGTAGATTCGTAGAAAGCGACCTCGACTGCCTTGCCCGCCAGATCGGCCGGTTCTTCCAGCTTGCGCAGAAAGATGAGTTGCAGGCGTCCGTCGACCAGATCGACCGCAAGCTCGATGGGCCATGCCATTTCGATCGCCTGACCATTGATAGTCAGGTGCGCTGAGCCGTCAAAATCGTCCGGCCAGTCGCTGTATGCTGCGCGGATCGTCTCTCGGTCGGCCTCCGAAAGGCTTCCGTCTGGCTGCGGTTCTATCCCACGGGACGAAAGATCATAGAGCGTTTCGAAATCATCATAGAGCCATGTGACCGACAAAGCGTCGAGGGTCTCCGGCCCCGACATGACGAAATCGACACCGCCGTCGATAAAGACATGCGGATGCGCCTCGACTGGGGCCCCGAGGCCAACACCAAGGATCATGCTAATGAGCAAACCAAGCGGGCGCTTCATGTTTCACCGTTTCTTTTCTGTCCGTGTCGTTTCGATAAGGCAGAGTGTGGCGAGTGGCAAATGGCCTCGTAAAAAGCGGCCAATTTACGCTTGAGCGTATGAACAGGCGAAGAATAGTTCTATTGTATGAAACAAGAGGGAGCGGGCTTTCGTTCACATTCCAAACGAAGGTATGGATCGAGCCTCTTTCACCGCTTCTTTGGCCATTTATATTTCCTAACGGTCGCTCACCACGGCCTGCTAAAGCTACGTCAATGTTGTCATAGATATTTGCAATCTCGCCCGCCGGATCATCAGATCGATCAGTGGTGTCTACCCCAGCCTGACGCGTGTCGCTCCGTTCTCGGGATTTCGTCTCTCGCCGCTACATCTGATTGCGCCCAGACGGGCGACGAAAGAGTCAGAGTTGTTGCCAGGCCAATAACGATGGTCGGAGCGTCATGCCCGGTTTCGTTTTCTGACTGTTGGTTGCCGCATGGCGGTCGTCCGGTCGAACGTCTGGTCACGCGTCAGTGCCTTTCTCTCAGCCCGGTAGAGCCGGGCCAGCACGTCGTCAATACTTTCTCCGTTGGAGATGGCTCTGCTCAGAATGCGGCGACAAGACGCGGGCGACCAGGGCAGCGAGGCTTCTGTTAACCATCTGCGAACCGGCATGGGGAGCGCGTCGAACGCCTGCATCGGATCATTTGACCGGCGGTGACAGCGCAGTGTGGTGGCACCCAGATTACCACCCAGGTGCCGCCGCTCGCGGTTGTCCATGGCGCGGTTCAAAAGCCTGGTCTTGCCCGCGCGCACACAAAGACGGAGAGGTCGATTGCCGGAAGGCTAGGTGCGGTCATAAAAGGGGTTCCTTGTATCAGTCTGGTGTCTGTGCAGTGCCGGGCGCGCGGCGCGTGTCTAGGCTGCATTGGCGCTGGGGCGAGCCACGTCGTGGGCGATGACGACAATACGCGAGCGTCTCTCGCCACGCCAACGCGATACGCACCGGTTACCCCAGCGATTAACGGCCGTTAAAGGCACTCCACAAGCACGGTTGCAACATTGCGTATGAGTTGGGGGTAGAGCGCAGGGCCTGGCTCAAGATCGGATCCCAAAGGGTCAAGAACACCTGTTTTCGCTTGGGTTCCGTCCAGCACGGTGGCGACAAGGCCTGCGTTGAATTGCGGTTCTGCCAGTACACAGTCAATGCCTTCGTACGCGATCCTCGCGCGGATTTCGGCAATCCGAGCCGGGCTTGGATCGGAGGCGTCGCCGATTGAAATCGCACCGGCGGCAGTGAATTCAAAGGCGGACTCGAAATATTGATATGCGTCGTGGAAGACGATGAACTGTCCGCCGCGCACCGGCTCCAGCATGGTGTTGATGTCGGCGGTCAATGCACCAATTTCGGCTTGGCCTGCGGCTGCATTGGCAAAGTAGACCCCTTCATTCTCCGGATCGGCGGCCGATAGTTGCCCGGCAATCACGTATAGCCAGGTCGCGGCATTCTGTGGCGAGAGCCAGGCGTGGGTGTCGTGTTCGCCATGTCCTTGGCTTTCACCTTGTTCGTCCGCATGCTCCGCGTAGACATCTTCATCCTCTCCATCCTGATGCGCCTCGAACAGGGCACTTTCCCGGCTATCCAGTTCTATTGTCCCGTCGGCCTCCAGCAACTCCGTCACCGAAGCGCCTGTTGCAAGTGTTTCGATCGCATCGCCCAGCCAGGGCGTTAGCTCGAGGCTGACCCAGAACACCAAATCTGCCTCCTGAAGGGCTTCGGCTTCGGAGGGGCGGAGCGAATACTCATGCGGACTGCCACCGGGTTGGACGATCAAATCGGGTGTTCCAACGCCGTCCATGACGCGTGCCACAAGCGAATGGACTGGCGCGATGTCGACGGCCACACGGGGCACCTCGGCGAAGGCGGTTCCTCCCATTAAAGCGGCGGAAAGTGAGAGCGGCAGGAGAGTTCTGGACATTGCGTCCTCCATGTGATTATATAACATTACAAACTTCTTAGGGGAAATGTAATAACATGACAAGTGGCAATCCTACAGTCCCTGAAAGCGTGACCCCGCCGGTCGGGTTCACCCAGCACGACCACGCGACCTGCGTCGTAGATGGACTGTCGGCCGCCGAAGCGCGCTGCAGCGGCGAAGGGCTCCACTTCACACCGGTGCGCCGCAAGGTGCTAGAGATATTGCTGCAGGAACACCGCGCACTTGGTGCCTATGTCATTCTCGACCGCTTGCGTGATGACGGGTTCGGGTCACAGCCGCCTGTTGCCTACCGCGCTCTCGACTTCCTTGTGACGAATGGTCTTGCGCATAAGATTGAACGGCTAAATGCTTTTATAGCCTGCTCCCATCCTCGCGCGCGCCATGCGCCCGCTTTCATGATATGCCGTTTGTGTGACGCCGTTGCAGAGGCGCAATCCTCCCCCGCACGTGGTGCTTTGGGCGCCGCCGCTCGTGCGACGGGGTTTCTGATTGAGCGCACTGTGGTTGAAGCCGAAGGTGTTTGCCCAAGTTGTGCCGAAAAGCCCCCCGAGGGAAAACGCGCATGAGCCTCGTTTGTGTCGACGACTTGAGCATCAGCTATGGTGCGAAAGCCGTCCTGTCGCATGTATCACTTCGTATTGAGCCGGGTGAAATCGTGACCATTGTCGGGCCAAACGGCTCTGGCAAGACCAGCTTGCTGCGCTCCATTATTGGCGCGGTCAAACCTGCGCGGGGGCGGGTTACACGCGGGTCCAATTTGCGTTTGGGCTATGTCCCACAGCGGTTGCACATCGATCCGACGCTGCCAATGACCGTCGCGCGGTTCCTAGCACTTCCCGGTCGGGCCGCTCGCACGATTATTGATGGCGCGCTTGCTCAAGCGGGTGTGCCAAACCTGTTGAACGCGCAAATGTCGCGGCTTTCCGGTGGTCAGTTCCAGCGTGTCCTTTTGGCCCGCGCGTTGATCGGCAAACCCCAACTTTTGCTGCTGGACGAAGCAACGCAGGGGCTGGATCAACCAGGGTCCGCAGCCTTCTATCGCCAGATCGAGACTGTGCGGCGCGACACCGGCTGCGCTGTTCTGATGATCAGCCACGAATTGCACGTGGTCATGAGTGCGTCGGACCGGGTGATCTGCCTTAACGGTCATGTCTGCTGTGAAGGAACGCCAGAGGTCGTTGCCTCGGCCCCGGAATACCGCGCACTGTTTGGGTCGGGGACAATGGGGGCGCTGGCGCTTTATCGCCACGACCATGATCACGGGCATGATCATCACCACGACCACACGGAGACCGCTGAATAATGCTAGATGATTTCATGATGCGCGCCACACTGGCCGGGATTGGTGTTGCACTTGCGGCAGCTCCATTGGGGTGTTTCGTCGTCTGGCGTCGCATGGCCTATTTTGGCGATGCGACCGCGCATGCCGCGATTCTGGGTGTTGCACTATCACTGGCCCTGTCTATCTCAGTCTTTGCGGGAGCCTTGGTCATCGCATTGCTGATGGCACTGACGGTGAACCTACTTACGGGACGGGGATATGCGATGGACACACTCTTGGGAGTTCTCGCCCATTCAGCGCTGGCATTTGGACTGGTAGCGGTGTCGTTCCTATCAGGGATCCGTATTGACCTGATGGCATATCTTTTCGGTGATATTTTAGCCGTATCGCGTTTGGACCTAACTGTCATCTGGGGCGGTGCAACTCTGGTAGTCGCGCTCATAGGGTGGCGCTGGTCGGCACTTCTGACCGCGACGCTGAATGAGGATCTCGCCTATGCCAGCGGGATCGATCCAAAGCGCGAACAACTTGTCCTGACGCTTGCGTTGGCCATCACAGTCGCTGTCGCGATTAAGGTAGTCGGTGTGTTGCTGATCGCTGCCATGCTGATCATCCCCGCTGCAGCCGCAAGACCCCTAAGCCGCACACCCGAAAGTATGGCTTTGGTAGCGGCAGGAATCGGCAGTGTTTCGGCTTTGGTCGGGCTGCGGGCGGCCTACGTCTTTGACACGCCAGCAGGACCATCAATTGTCTGCGTCGCTGCCTTGATATTCGCAGCGCTCAGCATCGCAGGCAAAGTCCGCACATCCACACAATGACCCATTCGCAACTGAACTCTCCATACAGCCCTTCTCGCAGATACGTTCCAAACGACAAAAAAATCGAGCCGAAAGCATCGCCGCTTTTAGCCCCGCGACATGAATCTCCCAGAAATGATTGTCACTCGTCCCTTTCATTGGAAAGTGCGGCGGTCACCGAAAGGCCGTTGGATTATATCAAAGGTTGCTTGCGGAAACTGGGCAATTTCGCCCGTTTTTGGCGCGTTCGTTCAAGGCGATTTACTGAAAGCCGTCATTGGCGTAACCGCAGCGAAATGGCGCTTTGTCCCGCTCTGCGGACCTCTATACAAAACGCAGCGAAGGTCCGGAAACCGCCCAAAACGACCGCCCTAAGACCCGTCCCGCGGTTTGCATCGTATTTTGATACCGCTTGAGACTTCGAAAAGGGCGCTCCCTCAAAAACACCAACACATTGAAAATACTATACTTTTTGAATGCGTCTTTCTGAAGGCCAAGGGCGGTCGGTTAGAGACAAAGCGGGTTCAGAGAGCGATTTTGGGTATTTAGCCAGTCTCCGAAGGGCGGTCGCAACGGCTAAACCCCTTTGAAACAAAAAGAAAAAAGGGCCCCATAAGGGCCCATCATCTGTTTTGGCAAGTGTAAGTGGCGGAGCGACAGGGATTCGAACCCTGGAGACGGTCTCCCGCCTACACACTTTCCAGGCGTGCGCCTTCGACCACTCGGCCACCGCTCCGTGAAGCGGTGTCTATCCTTGAGACTTGGTCAATTGCAATAGCCTGAAACACTCCGGAGTCATCATTTCCTTGGTCATTGTCACTTCTGTGCGGCTGACGCATACTCGACCGGTTGATCGGCACGTGACAGGACCCAGACAGAGCAAATGGCAAGCAATCCGTTCAGCCCCGTTCCACCAAACCGGGACTGGCCAAGGCCAGACCCGACGCGGGTTCAGTCTGCTGCCCTTGTCATCATCGCGTTTGCGGTGGTCCTGTTCCTCTTGGTGCAGGCGCGGTTCATGCTGATTTCGCTGGCCACGGCCATTGTCCTGTTCAGCCTGACCAGTGATGCCATCAGCTTTATCGCCCGCCAGCGGGTGGGTCCGATCCATATTCCCAACTGGCTGGCCAGCATCGTGGGGGTGGTCCTGATCTCGACCGCGTTGCTGATCCTGACCTCGATCATCCTGGCGCAGATCAACACCGTTCTGACCACAACGCTCAGCTATACAGAACGCGCGCCCTCGGCGGTGGCGGACCTGTTCAAATGGCTGGGGGAGGATGCGCAACAGGCGGTCCTGTCATCGCTGGCTACGGTGGACGTGTCGGGATACCTGCGGACCCTTGCCGGACAGGCAAGTGGCATGATGCAGGCCACGGTCCTGATCATCCTGTTCGTCGGTTTTCTCTTTGCCGAGCGTGTCTGGTTTTCGACCAAGCTGGTGAACTTCGTCGGGGACGAAGCGCAGGCGGACCGGGTAGGCCGGATTGTGGCGTCGATCATCCGCCGGGTGAACCGCTACCTTTTGGTCAAAACACTGGTCAGCCTTGTCACCGGGGTCATGGTCTGGGCCATCGCCCATCTGTTCGGGCTGGACCTTGCCGTATCGCTGGGCATTCTGACCTTTATCCTGAATTATATTCCCAACATCGGGTCCATCGTGGCAACCGGGCTTGTCGCCCTTGTCACCTATGTGCAGCTGGCCGATGCCACCCCGACCTTGGCGATATTTGTGATCGTTGGCGCCATCCAGTTCATCAACGGCAGCATCATCGACCCCATGTTGATGGGTCGGGCCCTGCGCCTGTCGTCCTTTGGGATCATCATCAGCCTCGCCTTCTGGGGCGCTGTCTGGGGTATTCCGGGCATGTTCCTGTCGGTGCCGATCATGGTCGCCCTGATGATCGTCTGTTCCGAGATCCCTGCCCTGAGACCCATCGCCATCCTGCTGTCCCGCGAAGGGCTGCCCGAACCCGAGACGCAGGCACAGGACCGTCCAACCATCGCCTCGGCGGCTGAATAGGCCTATTGGGTCGGCGGAAAGAAGATCACGTCTTCGGCGTAATACTGATAGGAATCGGCGTTGCGCAGGGCGCCGTTCGGGTCGGTTCTGGCCATCGCCTCGCAGTCGCCGCGTGAATAGCACAGATCGTCAGTATTGGCTGTTTCCTCAAAGTGGCTCATCTCGTGGATGATGGTGCCCTCTTGTGTTCCATTCTCAAGCGCGCGCGAGCCGGGAAACACCCCCGTCATCGTCGGCAACCCAAAGAAGAGCGGACAGAAGTTGACCACCCAGGGCGTGTCGCGATTCACAAAGGCGTAGGTCCCGCCTTTACAGGCCTCTTCGATGCTATTGCGGCAATTGCTGTGGATCTCTTGCTCGACGATCGCCTTGTAGACCGACTTGAGGTTGCGCCGCAAAAAGTCGCCATTGCGCCGCGAGTAGTCGCCGAACCAGCGGCGGTATTCTAGCGTGTCTCCCACCAATACCGAAGCCTGCAAGGCAAGGTCATGCGCCCCTTCTACGGCGGCAGCGATAGCTGCAATCTCGGACTTTTCGCACTGGCTGTAGGTCTGGGCGGTGGCCGGTCCGGCAACCATGGCCGCGATCAACGCTAATGACCTTACCTGCCGCATCGTTCCGCCTTGTCCTGACTGACCTTGGAAAACGCTAACAGCACTCCCCCATCAACTCAACAACAGCGAAACGCGGCGGTTCTGTTTGCCCTTGTTCTCGATCTTCCCGATCTGCACTTGGCCGATCTCGCCGGTGCGGGCGACATGGGTTCCGCCGCAGGGTTGCAGATCGACCGTACCATCGCCCTGCCCGATCCGCACCAGCCTGATCCGCCCTGCTCCACGCGGGGGCTGGACGGACAGGGTTTTGACCAGCGCGGGATTGGCATCAAGCTCGGCTTCGGTGATCCATTCTTCGGATACCGGCAGGTCCTGTGCGATCAGGTCGTTCAGGGCGGCATTCAGGACCGGCACATCGGTTGGCGGCTCTGGCATGACAAAGTCCAGACGGCTCTTGTCGGCCCCGATGGCCCCGCCCGTCACCGGCAGGGGGATGACCACCGTCAATAGATGCAGCGCCGTATGCATGCGCATGTGGCGGTGACGGCGGTCCCAGTCGAGGGTCTGGGTCACCTCTGCCCCGACAGGTGGCAGAATGTCAGGGCTGGCGGGGACGAGGACGATTTGCCCGGCCTCACCCTTTAGCGTGACCACGATGGCAATGTCTTGCCCGTCAAAGGTCAGGACGCCCATATCCCCCGGCTGGCCGCCGCCCGTGGCGTAAAAGATGGAGGCATCAAGGATCACACCCCCCTCGGGCGTATGTCCTGTCACGATGCCCTTCGTGGTGCGCCGGTAGGGATCGGTCAGAAAGAGGGGCAAGGTCGCGGGAGGCAAGGTCATGCGGGATCTTCCTTTGGGTCTTCTCTTAGGTTGGCCGAAGGGTGCAGTGCCTCGGGATTGCGCAGCCAGATGTCGCGTTGGGCAAAGGGAATCTCGATCCCTTCGGCGGCAAAGCGGGTGTTGATGGCGTGGTTTATGTCGGATTTCACGACCAGCATGAAGTTGATGTCCCGCAGGATGGCCCGGATCTCAAAATCAAGGGAATCCGCGCCAAAGCCCATGAACAGAACCGAGGGCGGCGGGGTCAGGATGACCATCGGGTGATCCTGCGCAATCTCGTTCAGGATCACCTCGACCCGCTTGGTGTCCGTCCCATAGGCGACACCAACCGGGATGATGACCCGGCCGACAAGGTTGCCCCGGGTCCAGTTGGTGACCTGGCCTGTGACCAGATCCGCGTTGGGGATGATGACATCGGTCCTGTCAAATGTCTCGATCCGGGTCGAGCGGACCGAAATGGCGCGGACATAGCCCATCTGGCCATTCACCTCGATCCAGTCGCCCTCGCTGACCGGTCGTTCGATCAAGAGGATGATGCCCGAGACAAAGTTGGAAACGATCGTCTGCAGGCCAAAACCAATGCCGACCGACAAGGCCCCGGCGACAATCGCCAGCGACGACAGGTCAAGCCCGGTACTGCGCACGGCGACAAGGGCGGCCAGCACGATCCCCATATAGCCGACCCCCGCCACGATGGCGTTGCGCCCGCCAAGGTCCAGCCGGGTGCGCGGCAGGATCGAATTGCGCAGCGCCCCCTGCAGAAGGCGGGTCAGCATGTAGCCCAGCCCAAAGACAAGCAGCAGGGTGAGAAGATCAGTCGGGGAGACACGCGTCTCACCCAGACTATAACCTTCCCGAAACCGGGCCCAGACCTCCATCAGGTCCTCAACCCGTGCGCCCCAGATCAGCGCGACAAAGGGCAAGGCGACCAGCGACAGGGCAAAGCCGATCAGAACCGGGACAAGCGCGTCCTGCCCGGTCCCATCGGACCGGGTCAGAAGGGAATAAAGATCAAAAACGAAGGACTGCAAAAGGACCACCACGCTCAGAAGCGCAAGGGTCATCACCGTTGGCAGCACGATCGCATTCGCTGCCTCTCCGTAGCCAAGGGCTGCCAGAACGGGGCCGGCAATGGCCACAAGGATGGCCCCCCGCCCGACCAGCCAGAAAACGTTGCTGTGTTCCGATCCGGTGACCTCCTTCGGGTTCGACCGCGCCCCGCCCGGAATCGCGCGCATCAGCACCCGGCCCATTCGGAATAGTGAGTAGCCCAACGCCAATTGGATCGGAAAGAAAAGGACAGCCCACCCCGCCTCGCTTGCCTCGCCGGTCGACAGAAAGGCGGTTGCCAGCACCCCTGCCCCCATGATCCAGCCGATCTGACTAACGTAGCGCCGCGCGCGGGCGCGGTAGCGCAACTGGATTTCGGGACGCGAATGGCCCAAGATCGACGAAGTCTCAAACTGCCCGCCTAGCCAGCGCCCGATGACCACATAGACCCCGGCCTGCAACAAGGCATCGACAAAGATCTGGCCGCGCAATCCAATGAGGGTAGTCGCCTCTAGCCCCTTTTGAAGGGCATAGATACCGATCAACGGCAGCAATATCTGCCCCAGCGAGAGCAGGAACCGCCAGGCGCCCTGCCCGATCGGGGGCTGCCCATCGGTCGCCCCCTGGGCAGCATCGACACGCGCCTGTGCCGCCAGGACCACTCTGCGCCCGCGCATGATAAGGGTCAGCGCAATAGCCAACAGTCCGATGGACTGCACGATGTTGGTCAAAAAGTCCTGCCAGCGGGTCCCACTGCTCAGGATCGCGACGGCTTCGTCCTTGAAGTGATCCAACCGGGTCATAAAGGCTTCGGCCGCATCCCCCCAAATGCGCGGATCCAGCGGAGAGGCACCCCGCTCAAGCAGGGTCGATTCCCGGCTTTGTCGGATCAGTGCATCGATTTCCGTGATCAGCCCCTCGGCCCTTGCATGGGCTTCAAGGGCAAGCAGGCCCGGTGCCTTGAGACGGGTCAACTGCGCGTGCAGTTGAACGCGGCGTTCGGTGACCTCGGGTGCCTCGTCCTGCGGGTCGTCGGGGACTGGACCAAGGGCGGTAATCTGGCTTTCAACGGTTCTGATCCGGGCGGCGTTGACAGATTGTTCGGCCTGAAACTGTTCACGCCAGGCGACGAGATCCGCCCGCAACCGTTCAAGGGCAAAGGAACTGCCGCGGCCAAGCTCGGAAATCGCTTCGCTTCGGCTCGCTGTCCTTTCCCAGGCGGCGTAGTCGGGACCGGTGCCAAGTTCCGCCACGTTCTCGTCGACGGCGCCAACCTCCCCCTGCGCTGTTTCGACCAAAGGCGTTTCGGACTGCCCCGCGTCAGAGGGAACACTGTCAGGGGGGGCGGCATCCGAGGGAACGGTCTCGGTCAGCCCCGGCTCTGTTGCGTCCGGGGATGTCGTCTGCGCCAGCATGGGTCCTGCCAGAAGCAGCAGGATTGCGATGCACCAGCCGGAAAGCGCAGGTTTCATGTATCCTCGAATACCCCCGGAATGGAGGATGGCCCCTGATCAAGCCAGCCCGGTACGGGCAGGCCCTTGTCGCGCAGGAAAGCAGGGTTGAACAACTTGGACTGATACCGGGTTCCGTAGTCGCACAGGATCGTCACGATGGTATGGCCCGGCCCCATTTCGCGGGCCATACGCATGGCACCCGCGACGTTGATGCCCGACGATCCGCCCAGGCAAAGCCCTTCGTGTTGCAGCAGGTCAAAGACAATGGGCAGGGCTTCGGTATCGGGGATGTTATAGCTGAAGTCGGGGGTAAACCCTTCGAGGTTGGCGGTGATCCGGCCCTGGCCGATGCCTTCGGTGATGCTGTCGCCCGCGCTTTGCAGGGTGCCGGTGGTATAATAGCTGTGCAGCGCTGCCCCATCCGGGTCAGCAAGGCCGATCTTTACGCCCTTGGGCTGCAGGGCCATGCCCACTCCGGCCATAGTGCCACCGGACCCGACAGCACAGATGAACCCGTCCACCTTGCCGCCCGTCTGTTCCCAAATCTCGGGGCCGGTGGTTTCGATATGGGCCTGACGGTTGGCCACGTTATCAAACTGGTTCGCCCAAATGACCCCTTCGTTGGTGGTCCGGGCCAACTGCTCTGCCAGACGACCCGAATAGCGGACATAGTTGTTGGGGTTGCGATAGGGGGCGGCAGGAACCTGGACCAATTCGGCCCCGGCCAGGCGAAGCATATCCTTTTTTTCCTGGCTTTGCGTCTCGGGGATGACAATGACGGTCTTGAAACCCATGGAAGCGCCGACAAGGGCAAGGCCGATACCGGTATTGCCTGCCGTGCCTTCGACAATGGTGCCGCCGGGGCGAAGCTGGCCCTTGGCGATGGCGTCGCGGATGATGAACAGGGCCGCCCGGTCCTTGACCGACTGGCCGGGGTTCATGAATTCCGCTTTGCCCAAAATCTCGCAGCCCGTCGCCTCGGACGCGGCGCGAAGCCTTATCAGGGGCGTGTTGCCAACTGCGGCAGCGAGATCGGTCTTGATGGACATGGACGGGCCTTTCATTGCAGCCGGCGGATCAACACCGGCACCGCGTGCCCTCTTTGTGTAGGGGGCCAAAGGCCCGAACTCAAGAGGTGGAGCCGGGGTACAGGTCAGCCCGGCGAAAGGCGGCCCCGATGGCGTGCCAACCACAGCAGCATCGCCACCAGCGGGGCAACGTTGACCTCGCCTGTGTCGACAAGATCAAGAGCCGCATCGAGGGGCATGACATGGCTGCGCAGATCTTCTCCCTCTTCGGGAAGCCCGCCGTGGAAATCCGCCTCCGGGGGCAGATCAGTCAAGCCAAGGTAGCAGTGAAAGAAATCCGTGCTCGATCCAGGAGAGGCGTAGACGGAGAACATCTTGTCCAGACGCGAAAACGTCACCCCGGCCTCTTCTGCCGCCTCGCGGTGGGCGGCGTCCTCGGGGGTTTCGCCAGCATCGACGATGCCCGCCACAGGCTCCAGGCACCAGGGGTTTGGGTCAGACCGGCGGGCCGGACCGTTGCGGAACTGCTCGATCAACAGGACCCGGTCCCGCACCGGATCATAGGGAAGCACCAAGGCGGCATCGGCCCCGACCAACACTTCGCGCTTCAACCCGGTCGCCCATGCGCCGTCAAAACGGCGGTGATCGATGGACAGACCCGCGAATTTGAAAAAGTCCCCCGCCAAAGGGGCCGCAGGGCGGACCACATAGTCCTCGGGACCGCCAGCGCGGCGACGAGTTGCCGGAACATCCAACCGGCTGGCCCGTACGCTGGCCTGCGCGCGGTGTTCCATCATCCGCCATTGGACAAACAACTGGTCACCGGAGAGAGGGGGATCATGTGTGTCTATTTCATCGGCGGCAAAGCAGGCAGCCTCAGCCCCGATCGGCTCCCACTCTGGCAAGGACCATGGTTCACCCGACGGAACATGCCAGGGCGGTGGAGCATAGGCATCTGCCACGACGTCGCGACCATCCCCAAGCCTTAGCGCGACCTCGATCACCGTATACCCGAACGCGACCTCGTACAGATCCAGCCGGGCCCGCTGGCGTTCGGTTAGGTCAAACCAGACCTCGCCCATAGCGACAGATCCCAAACGGGACACAAGCATCGGCAATGTGCCATACTGAACCCGGTCAACCGCATGATCGGCTAAGGTTGCGGGTAGACAGCGGGCATCGGTCCCAGAACCGGCCACGCGGTCGAACAACGGCCGGTGCCGCAAAGTGCCATACAGGAAAAGTGCCACGGACGGTCGCCCTCGATTGGGCCTAACGGAAATTCCGCCCGGCCAGTTCCACCACCAAGGCCGCCACGACCCCACCAATCATCAATGTGCCGATCACCGTCGGGTCGATCATGATCTGCCCGTTCTCGACCATCAGATCAAAGATCCCGATCACCGCCTCGACCGGACCGTCATAGGCCCGGCGCAGGGACAGGCGGATCATTTCGGCGGAGCAATTCAGGAACAGCGCCCAAAACACGAGGCCCGCGACCGTTGTCAGACCATAGCTGACCGCGGCCGCCCATCCGGTTCCGGCGCGACTGCCCGCGATGACCCAGCCCACCGCAAACCCGACTGCCGTATTGACCCATTCAAACATTCCCGGGTCCGAGCCTTCGGGAAACAGCGGAATGATCACCTGCGACGTCCACCAGGCCAGTCCGGCAAAAAGGATCGCGGCCACCAGCTTGCCTGCGGTCAGCATCCCTATCATGGTCGTCTCCTGCTCGATCCGGTTGCCCCGGCGTTGCGGGACGCCAAGGCAGGCCTAGCTGCTGCGCGTCACCGTTATCTGTGTCACGTCGCAGTTTCGGCTAAGGAATGTCGCAGCACAAGAGGTCAGGTAGAAGTTCCACATCCGGCGGAAACGGTCGTCAAAACCAAGCTCGGCCACCTGGTCCCAGCGATCGTTGAAGGTCTCGTGCCAGCGGCGCAGAGTCTGGCTGTAGCTTTCGCCAAACTCGATGGAGCGGGCAACGCTCAGCCCGGCCTTCTCAACCTCGCGGCGCAAAACAGTGGGGCTAGGCAGCATGCCGCCCGGAAAGATGTACTTCTGGATGAAGTCGACACCCCTGCGATAGGTCTCCCACCGACGATCCTGAACGGTAATGATCTGAAGGGTGGCGTTCTTGCCTGGGCGCAGGCGGTCGCGCAGAGTCTGGAAATAGACCGGCCAGTATTTTTCGCCGACGGCTTCGAACATCTCGATGCTGGCGATGCCGTCATAGACGCCGGTCTCGTCCCGGTAGTCCTGCAGCTTGAAGGTCACCTGGTCCGACAGGCCTGCCTTTGCGATGCGCGCCACAGCATAGTTGTACTGCTCCTGGCTGATGGTCAGGCCGGTCACCTTCAGACCGCGCTCCTTGGCGGCATATTCAGCAAATCCACCCCAGCCACAGCCGATCTCAAGGACATGATCCCCGGGCTGGGCACCCATCTGATCAACCATAGAGGCGTATTTGAGGATCTGGGCGGCCTCCATGCTTTCCTGTCCGGTCTCGAACTTGGCGCTGGAGTAGGTCATCGTCTCGTCCAGCCAGAGACCGTAAAAGTCGTTGCCCAGATCGTAGTGATAGCTGATGTTCTTGCGGGCCTGCCGCTTGGAGTTGGACTGCAACCAAAAGCGCAAACGCTCGTAGGCACGGACAAGGCCCTGGCCAGGAAAGCCGTCGTAGATCTCTTCCGCCTCGTCATGGACCAGATCCATAAAGGCCATCAGGTCCGGGGTGGACCACCAGCCGTCCATATAGGCCTCGCAAAAGCCAAGGTCGCCTTCGCGGATCAGGCGGGCGAAAATGTCGGGGTTGTGGATGTCCAGCTCGGCGACAAAGCCCGGCTCCTTGCCCTCGGCGCGGAATCGACGGCCATCGGGAAGAACCATGTCCACGCGGCCGCGCGGAATGCTTTGCACCTTCTCAAACACGGCTGAGAAGTAGCGGGGCAGATTTGTCTGCCCTTTCGTCGATGTCAGGATCATTCCAGTTTCCATTCTTTCCCGGCACTTCGGCGGGTTTTTCCCCAAGGCTTAGTCTGCGACAACCTGAGCCAGCTTCGCAAGATAGCCCGCAGCAGATACGAAGTCACGGCGAGCTATCGCAATTTTCCGCAACGTCCTAGAATCCCCGCGACTGGTAGGCCGCAAGGGCACGGGTGCGGCCCGCCTCGGGGCTGACGATCGGTTCGGGATAGGGGGCACCGGGCGACAAGCCCCAGGCCTTTGGCACGGCATCAAAGTAGGACAGCGCGGTGGCCGGCGGGCTGCGCTGGCCTTCGGCGATCCAGGCGCGGGCATAGGCATGACGAGGGTCAAACTTGTCCAGCTGGCTGATCGGGTTGAACACCCGGAAATACGGGGTGGCATCGGGGCCAGAGCCTGCTGACCACTGCCAGCCCATCGCGTTCGAGGCCGGATCCCAGTCGGTCAGGCAATCTGCAAACCAGTCCAGTCCGATCTTCCAATGGGTCATCAGATGCTTGGTCAGGTAGCTCGCCACGATCATGCGGCCGCGATTGTGCATGGTGCCGGTAACATACATCTCGCGCATGGCCGTATCGACAAAGGGGATACCGGTGCGGCCCTGCCTCCAGGCCCGGACCTCGGGGCTATCGGCATCGGTTGACCAGGGAAAGGCGTCCCACTCGGGTTTCCAGTTAGAGCGCACGATATGGGGGCTGTGATGAACGAGGTGATAGGCAAACTCGCGCCAGACCAGCTCCTTGAGGAAGGTCTCAGCCCCCGTCTTGCCTTCGGCGCGGGCCTGCATGCCCGCGTGCCAGCAGGTGGCGGGGGAAATCTCGCCATAGGTCAGGTTCTCCGACAGGCCAGAGGTGCCTTTGATCGCCGGTCGGTCGCGGCCCTGATCATAGGCCGCCACGCCCTCCTCCATGAACGCCGCCAGCCGATCCGCCGCTTCCGCCGCGCCGACGCAGACATGGCGCGCCAGAACCGCCTCACCCCGGCGCATCGCGGCTCCCATGGACCAGTCCCCGACCGCCTCGCTGGCAGGCCAGACCTCGGGTGCGGGTAGCCGACCGGGCGGGGCCAGAGGCTCAGGCACCACGCGATCGCGGACCGCCCGCCACATCGGCGTATAGACACGGTAAAACCCACCGGTCTTCGTCTCGACCGTCCATGGCTCGAACAACAAATGGCCGGCAAAGCTGCGGGCATCGATCCCATCCGCTTTCAGGGCCGCCTTGACCGGCTCGTCCCGGCCGCGCGCATCGGGGTCATAAAGGCGCGACCACCAGACCGCCCCTGCCCCGGTCTCGGCCACCAGGGCCTGCAAAACCTCCAGCGCCGGACCCCGGCGGCAGATCAGGCGGCTGCCGATGCGCTCCAGATCACGGGCCAGCGCCGCCACAGACAGGCCCAACCGATACTTCGGCGCAGCTCCCAGCCGTTCCACCACCTCGTCATGCACAAAGACCGGGATCACCGGACGGCCCGCCGCCGCCGCAGCACTCAGGCCCGGATGGTCCGACAGGCGCAGGTCCCGGCGGAACCAGAACAGGATCGGGGATCGGTCAGTCATCGCATAGGCCTTTCAGGGACAGGGGCTAACCCTCCCCCTTCGCTTTGTTTCAAATACTCAAATCCGAACCGGTCCCAAAAAGACCGGTGTCAGAGCACCTGATCTAGCGCGTCAATCAGCCGATCAACCTCGGCCGCTTCGGTATAGTGTACGAACGACAGGCGCAGCACGCCCTTATCCAGATCAACACCAAGGGCGGTCAGCGGACGAACCGCATAGAAATCCCCACCCCCCGCGTTGATGCCAAAGGGGGCCAAACGGCGGGCCGCCTCTTCGCCGGATCCCGCCAGTTCAACAGCCACCGTCGGGGCGCGCTGCGACGCCACCCGCGGCCCCAAAAGCCGGACCGAGTTCCTGGAAGCAAGATAATCCAGCAAAGGCTCCATCAGCGTCACTTCCTGCGCCCGCATCAGGTCATGTGAAAACCGCGCCGCCTCTGCACCGACAGGACCACCATGATAGACCGACAGGGCGTCGAAATAATCGGCCATCCCCGCACTCGCCGCCACCTGCGCATGATCGGGGCCAGCGGGTGTGAACCGCTTGTACAGGCTGTCACCGTTGAAATAGTGGCCCTGGTTAGGAAGCTCAAAGCCAAAGTCCTCGCGGATCACCATGATCCCCTGATGCGGCCCATAGGTCTTGTAGGCGGAAAACAGGTAGACGTCGGGCCCCAGCGCACCGACATCCGGCAGGCCATGGGGGGCGTAGCTGACCCCGTCGACACAGACCCGGGCGCCGGCATCATGGGCCATCGCGGTGATCGCGGCCACATCGTTGATCTCGGCCACCACGTTGGAACAATGGGGAAAGCAGACCAGCCGGACCTTGTCATCCAGCAACGCCGCAAGGTCTTCGTGCCGCAGGCTGCCGGTCTCGGGGTCCAGCTTCCATTCGCGGACCTCGATCCCCTCGTCCGTCAACCGCCGCCAGGGACCAGAGTTTGCCTCGTGGTCCTGATTGGTCACCACGATGGCCGCGCCCTTTGGCAGCCATTGCCGGACCGCATTGGCCAGAACATAGGTGTTCTGGGTGGTTGAGGGGCCAAAGCTTAGCTCATGGGTCTCGACCCCCAGCATGGCCGCAAGGCGCAGGCGCGCCTCGTCCATTTCCGCCCCGCCCAGTTCAGACGCGGCGTAGGGGGCATAGGGCTGGACCTTCCGCTCTGTAAAAAAGCGGGTCAGCCGGTCAATGACCTGCCGACAGGTGTAGGACCCACCTGCGTTTTCAAAGAACCCCTGCCCGGCAAGGGACTGGGTGGAGAAGGCGGGAAACTGGGCCCGGACCCATGCGATATCGAGTGTCATGTGCGCATCAGGAGGGCAGATTGCCCCGGGGTGCAAGCCCCCGGGACACCGCCCTGCCTGTTCTAGCCGTTGATGTCGACCACGACCCGGCCCTTGACCTGCCCTTTGAGGATATCGGCCCCAAGCTGCGGCAGATCCGACAGGGTGGCGGGCTGGACCATCGCCTCAAGCTTGTCCATCGGCAGGTCGCGGGCGACCCGCTCCCACGCACGAACCCGGTTGGCATAGGGCTGCATGACCGAATCGATGCCCAGAAGGTTCACGCCGCGCAGAAGGAAGGGCACCACGGTTGCAGGCAGCCCCGCCCCGCCCGCCAGTCCGACCGCCGCGACAGAGGCGCCGTATTTCATCTGGCCCAACACGCGGGCCAGCATCGGACCGCCCACCGCATCGACACAGCCCGCCCATGTTTCGGCCTCAAGCGGGCGCTTGACGGTTTCGTTGATCTCTTCACGCGCCACGATCCGGGTCGCGCCCAGCGACATCAGGTAATCAGAGGTCTCGGGCCGGCCGGTCACTGCCGCCACCTGATAGCCAAGGTTGGCCAGAATGGCCGTCGCCACGGATCCCACACCGCCCGCGGCACCGGTTACAAGAACCTCGCCCTTGTCCGGGGTCAGCCCATGATCCTCAAGCGCCATGACGGCCAGCATGGCGGTAAAGCCCGCCGTGCCCACGGCCATCGCTTGCCGGGTGTTAAGACCTTCGGGCAAAGGAACCAGCCAGTCGGCCTTGACCCGGGCCCGCTGGGAGTACCCGCCCCAATGCGCCTCGCCCACGCGCCAGCCGGTCAGGACGACCTTGTCACCGGGCGCATAACGCTCATCTGTTGAATCGACCACGGTGCCTGCGAAATCGATGCCGGGGATGTGTGGGTAGTTCCGCACAAGGCCGCCGCCCGGGCCAATGCACAGGCCGTCCTTGTAATTGACTGTCGAATACTCCACCGCGACCGTCACTTCGGCCTCGGGCAGACGGTCCAGCGACAGCTCGGTCACTGCGGCGTGCGTTGATCCATCCTCGGCCTTTTCGACCACCAATGCCTTGAACATGTTCTCTCTCCATTTAACCGGGCCGACGGGCACGCCGACGTCGCGCCTTTGTGCCTGAGGCAGGCCGGGCGTGCAATCATCGGGTGGCCGCGTTCACTCCACGTCGGGCATGAAGGCCAGATCTGTATCGCCATGACGCAGGCCAGCCGCGGTCAGCATGGCATGGACCTGGCCCCTGTGATGGGTCTGATGGTTGAAGAAATGCATGACCAACACTTGCAGGGGTTTGGTGACATCGCGCCCCAAGGCACCTGAATGCCAGGAAAGCGTCCCTGTCAGATCGACGGCCCGCAGCCTTTCGGCCCAAAGGGTGATCCGGCCATCGGTCCGAAACCGCTCCGCCCCCCAGACGGCAATGGTGGGAGTTAACGTCACGCTTTGCTGGATGCCGCCTGCCGGACAGTCGTGCCCGGCAAAGCGGTGCATCCACAGCTGGTCCCCCCACAGCAGATGGTTAAGCGTTCCCCGGATCGACCCAAAGAACGCCCCCCGGTCAAGATCAAGGTCCTCGGGTGACATGACTTCGATCATCTTGCGCAAGCCGTTGTTTTGCCAGGCGTTGTAGCGGGCCATGGTGCGGCAGTAGTCCGGGGTGATCAGCATCGGGCGGCCCTCGATTGGCGACAGTGACAGGGCTTTGGCCAAACCGGCCCCCGGTCACGGGTGGTGGCATAAGCGGCAGGTAAGACCGACAAAGTCCGGGTCAGGCGGCCGCCGTTGGACGTCAGGATAGGCACAGGACCATTCATCGGACAAGTCGGCAAAGGGCGTCCCGGTCCTTGCGCTGAAGGGATCCCGGGCCTATATCAAGACTGTCCCTCGGGACTATGGACATAAACGCGCTCGTAATAAGCGGATCGGACCCGGGGGCGGTACCCGGCGGCTCCACCAACAACCCTATTGGGGGCAGATGGGGCCGAAACAGGATCGACGAACGTGTAAAGGGGAATTGCTTTGTCTCGGTGAGGTACCACCGTTATCGGTCCGATTTGTACAGTTGCCAATAACAACCGTGCTCCGGCAATGGCTCTGGCTGCGTAAGCAGTTCGAGTCGCCGAAACTAAGCCCTCTCGCCTAGCAGCGTGAGGCGGGGTTCGCAGGTACCTGGCAACAGAAACCTGCACCTACCCCCCACCTGCGTTCATCGCAAATCAACTGGCCCGGACAAGAATGGCTTGATCAGTGGCGTCGGGTTCGACCAGACTGGTGCTATGTTCGTTTCTCTTGCCCGATCCTTGCGCAGGGTGATCGCCCCCTTGGCGTTGATATTTTCCGCCCTCTGCGCCGGGCCCCTGGCCGCCTGTCAAACGGCCCTTTTGCTGGCCATTGATGTGTCCAACTCGGTGGATGAGGCAGAGTATCGGTTGCAGGTCGATGGGCTAGCCGATGCCCTTGCCGACCCCGAGATCATCGAAGCCCTGATCAAGGGCGAGGTGGCACTAAGCCTCATGCAATGGTCTGGAGTAGATAGACAGGAAATGTCGCTGGACTGGTACAGGATGCGAAGCGCGCTCGACGTCGCGCGCTTTGCCACCGCCGCAAGGGCGACGCCCCGCGCCTTCATCCTGTCGGACACCGCCCCCGCCGAGGCGATCGCCTTTGCACTGGCACAGTTCAGTGCGGTGCCGGATTGCGCCCGCAAGATCATCGACATCTCGGGCGATGGAACCCCAAACGCCGGATCGGACACCCATGCGGCGCGCAATGCAGCTGAACGGGCCGGCGTCACCATCAACGGGATCGCGATAGAATCCCTGGGGGTCGCGATCACCGGATTTTATCAAAGGGTTCTGATCACCCGGAACGGGTTCGTCGTAACGGCGCGCGGCCACCGGGACTACCCCCGCGCGATCCGCTACAAGATACTGCGCGAAGTCAGCCAGGTTCTGGGCTAGGGGCACCGTCCGGACACGGCAAGGGCGCGGCTTGAGCGCCGTCGGCCCTTTTGCCAGGGTCGGTGGCTGATTGCAGCTGCCGCGACACCGTGCCCGTCAATTGTTTGAGCGAAAAGGGCTTTGGCAAAAAGACCGAGTTCGGGATCATCGCCTTGTCATCCGAGAACGCTTCTTCTGCGTAACCGGATACAAAAACAACCTTTGTGTCGGGGCGGCTTTGCAGAGCCTCGCGCACCCAGGTTGGGCCATCCTTGCCTGGCATGATGACGTCGGTCACGATGATATCGACCACAACGCCGGGATCACTCAGCATGCCAAGCGCGGTTTCGGCGCTTTCAGCCTCGAGCACGGAAAAACCGTGCAGCCGCAGGGCCCGACTGGCAAAGGCCCAGACGGGTGCTTCATCCTCGACCAGCAAAACGATGCCCTCAAAGACCCGGTCCGGGTCCGGCTCGACCGGGTGGGGGCTTTCCAGGGCCGTCGCCAGAGGCTGATCGGTGCCAGGCAGATAAAGGGTGAAGGTCGTCCCTTTCCCCAACTCACTGTCGACAAAGATAAAACCCCCGGTTTGTTTAATGATGCCGTAGACGGTAGACAGGCCAAGACCCGTCCCTTCCCCCGGCCGCTTGGTAGTAAAGAATGGCTCAAATATCTTGGGCAATCTGTCTGGCTGAATGCCGGACCCGTTGTCATGAACCCGAACCACGACATAGTCCCCCGGCGGAACCCGGGCGCGGTCCCTTTCGATCGGGGCGTCAAGGGACAGGTTTCCCGTTTCGATGGTGATCTCTCCCCCCTGGGGCATTGCGTCCCGGGCGTTGACGACAAGGTTCATCATCACCTGTTCAAGCTGTCGCTTGTCTGCGCGGATATGGCGTAAGGCAGGATCGTGGGACAGTGTTAGGGCCACCCGTTCACCCACCAGCCGGTTCAGCAGATGGGTCAGGTCGGACAGGGTATCGCGCAGATCGATAACGGCCGGCATGAGGTTCTGTTTGCGCGAGAACGCCAAAAGCTGCCCGACAAGGCCCGCGGCCCGGTTGGCATTCTGATGGATCTGGATCAGGTCGGCATAGTCCTGATCGCTTTGGTCGTGACGCAGCAACAACAGATCGCAATGCCCTGAAATAGCAGTCAAAAGGTTGTTGAAATCATGGGCAACACCACCGGCAAGTTGACCGATGGCCTGCATCTTCTGGCTTTGGACAAACTGCGCCTCGAGGGATTTCAGTTCGGTCGCGTCGGTCAACACAGCGATAAGCTCGGACTCTTCCGCCGCGCCGCACGGATTGAGCGAGACCTGCACAAACCTATCCTGACCCAAGGCTCTGCCGCGCAAAAACTCTGTCCCTGAGGGACGGCCCGACCGGATCGTTTCGGCCAACCAGTCGTTTATCGGTCGCCCAAGCCCCTCGATCAGGTCGGACAGTCGCATGGTCTGGCCACGCGCAATTGGCAAGAGGGCCCTGGCCTCTCTGTTAGAGGCACGGATCTCGCCCGTTGCACCTACCTTCAAAAGGGCCACCGGAAGGTCCTCGACCGCATCCCAACCAAGGGGATCGGCCCATCGGCTACCCTTCGCCGGAACCGGAATAAAGTAGACCTCTTGCCGGCCCCAAAGGCCCGGCACGCGGGCTACGACACAGTCGATGGTCCCCCCGTTCGACGCGATCGAATGAAGCTGCCCGTTCTCGGTCGGCGGGGTCAGAAAAACCTCCGCCTCGCGGCGGGCCTGCCCTCCTGTCAATCGGCGGAAAGCCTCGTTGCCAAAAAGGATCTCACCGGCGGTATCGATGATCATCATGGGCAGCCCAAGTGCGTTGGCCCCAAGCACGGTCCCAAGCGCCGCCTCGCCCCGGCCTGATCCATCTTCCAGCCGCCAGATGTAAACGCCTTGACCGACCCGACTAGCCGTCAGGCGGAACCGACCGAGGGGCATCAAGACATCCTCAGACACATGCGCCCTAACGCCCAGTTCTGCCATCATGCGGCCAAGGGTCGCTGGGGGATCGGCCATGCAATCAGTGAAATAATCGGCCAGTTCCAGATTGGCCCTGTCTAGAAACCGCACCAATGCGGCGTTGTTCCGACATGCGATGACGCCGCCTTGATCGGTGACAAAACAAGGGTCCGGGCTGGCCGCGACAAAGGCGGAGGCGCCTTAGATCAGTTTGCTACGCTGCCGAAGGCCGATCGCGCTGGAAACGGTAATTCCGGTCGCGACGATGACCATGATCATGGCGACAATCGGGACAGACGTCCCCATCGCGGGCCCAATGCTCCAGAACCCGCTTAGGAGCGCCGCACCGCAAAGGCCCAAAAGGGCCGCCGCCGACAGGACATGACGGTCACCCCGATTGGTCGGTCCCCACCCCGTTCTGGGTGGCAAGCCCACATCCGGTCCCTGCGCACTGTCGTACAAACCCTGATACCTTCGAAACCGCACCCACTCACACTAAGCCAGGATATACTTAAGGAATTGTGAACAGCGAAAGAAAAAGCGCAGCGCCTGTATAGGGACAGGCCTAGTCAGGCGCCCGAAGGGTCGCGACAAAAAAGCCATCGCCCTGTGGTCCCGGTAACCATGCCTTCTGGCTGTCTTCGCGCCAGGCACCATGTTCGTTGAGAAATGCCACAATCTGCTGACCGTTCTCAGCCGCAAGGATTGAACAGGTCATATAGCCCAGGACCCCGCCGGGTCGGACAAGTTCGGCGGCCCGCCGCAGGATTTCCGCCTGCAGAGCGGTCAGATCAGCCAGTCGCCCGGGCGACAGCGCCCACTTGCCTGCCGGATCGCGCCGCCACGTCCCGCTGCCAGAACAGGGCGCATCCACGAGAACAAGGTCAAAGGGGGGGAGCATCTCCAGGTCCTCGGTACGGGCCTGAGCGATCCGATGCCCGCCGCGCAGGGCCCGGGCGGAAAGGTCCGCCATCCGGCGCGGTTCTGCATCATGAGCGGTCACAACCACGTCGGCCCGCGCCGCCATCGCCAGAGATTTGCCGCCACCACCAGCGCAATAGTCGAGAACGCGGTCACCTGAATGCAAAGGCAAGGTCAACACTGCCGCCTGCGAACTCGCGTCCTGAAGCTCGACCATTCCCTTAAGGTAGGGTGCAGAGGCCTTGATTTTCCTTGCATTTTCGATTACTTCAAGGGCGCCAGGAACATCCGGCACAGCAACCGCTTCAATCCCGTCGTGCGCCAAAGCAACGATAGCACCTGCGGGATCGGACTTGCGCCCGTTCACCCGCAAGAACACCGGAGCGCGGCTTTGCAGCGCCGTCATCGCCTCGGTAGCGCGGGGTCCCAGATCGGTCAGCAGGCGGTCGGCTAGCCAGTCGGGCATGTCATAGCGAACCGGATCGGGCAGTTCTTCGACCCGGATACCCTGATCGAGCGGTCCGGGGGGCTGGGGCGCGTGACCGTCCCCTGTCATCAGCGTCGCAGGATCAACGCCCGCGTGGCGCAAGGCCCCGATCATGATCCCGCGTCCAGTGTGAGACCCGCCAAGGGCGGCACAGGACCGCTGGCAGCGCCACCCATCGTAAACGTGATCGCGCACGGCCAGCCTGTCTTTGGACCCGGCAAACCGGCTGGCCCGACCCCAGTTGGTCAGCGCCTTTTCCGGCGGCAGGCCTGCCAGCATGGCGTCCAGCACCTCGATGGCGGCGGCGATGCGGGCGCCGGGGGTCAAAGCGCCACTGCCCCTGTATGAGGTTGATCCGCCAACCTATTCACCCAACGCGATAATTCGGGCTCTCGCGGGTGATCTGAACATCGTGGACGTGGCTTTCCTTGAGGCCCGCGCCAGTGATCTTGACGAACTGGCAGTTGCGGCGCATCTCGTCGACGGTGGCGTTGCCCGTATAGCCCATCGCCGCCCGAAGGCCGCCGACCAGTTGGTGAATGACGGCACTGGCCGACCCCTTGTAGGGCACCTGTCCCTCGATCCCTTCGGGAACCAGCTTGTCACTGGCCGCGTCCTTCTGGAAATACCTGTCGGCAGAGCCGCGGGCCATCGCCCCCAGGCTTCCCATTCCGCGGTAACTCTTGAAGCTACGGCCCTGATACAAAATGACTTCGCCCGGGCTTTCGTCGGTACCGGCGATCATGCTGCCAACCATCGCGCAAGAGGCACCAGCGGCAATCGCCTTGGCAAAATCGCCCGAGAACTTGATCCCGCCATCGGCAATGACCGGGGTATCACCCGCAGCGGCGGCGGAATCGATGATCGCTGTCATCTGAGGCACGCCCACGCCGGCCACCATGCGGGTGGTGCAGATGGATCCCGGCCCGATCCCGACCTTGACCCCATCGGCGCCCGCATCGATCAGGGCCCGTGTCGCCTCACCGGTGGCGACGTTGCCCGCGATCACCTGGACCGAATTGGACAGAGCCTTGAGGCGGCTGACCGCCTTGGCCACACCTTCGGAATGGCCGTGGGCGGTATCAATGACCACGATGTCGACACCGGCCGCCACCAACGCCTCGGACCGTTCAAAGCCCGCATCACCCACGGACGAGGCCGCAGCGACCCGCAGCCGCCCCAGATCATCCTTGCAGGCGGCCGGGTTCAGAACGGCCTGTTCGCTGTCCTTGAGGGTCAGAAGGCCTGTCAGCTTGCCCTTGTTGTCGGTCACCAGCAGCTTTTCGATACGGCGCGCCTTCATCAGGCTGCGCGCCTCTTCGAGATCGGCAGGCTCTTGCAGAATGGCAAGGTTGTCCGAGGTCATCATGACCCGGACAGGTGTCTTGTCATCCTCGGCAAAGCGCATGTCGCGGTTGGTCACGATGCCCACGACGCGACCACCCTCGCCTACGACGGGGAAACCGGTGACGCGGTAGCGTTCCATCAACTCCTTGGCGTCTGCCAGGGTCTGGTCCGGGGTCAGGGTGATCGGGGCATATACGATGCCAGACACAAAGCGTTTTACCCGGCGGATTTCCCGCGCCTGTTCCTCAATCCCGAGGTTGCGGTGCACGACACCGATGCCACCGGCCTGCGCCATGGCGATGGCCATGCGGCCTTCGGTGACCGTATCCATGGCCGAGGACAAAAGCGGGATGTTCATCCCGATCGCCCGCGTGACCCGGGTACGTGTATCTGCGGTGGACGGAAGGACAGAGGATGCAGCTGGAACAAGCAGCACATCGTCAAATGTCAGGGCCTCACGAATCTCCACGGGCATTCTCCCTGCTGTGGCGGCGTTTGGCACGTCCCTATTGCATGGACCGGCCCAAGGGGAAAGGGCGAATGACGCAAGGGATGGCGGAAACGCACCCGGTGCGACGCAAGACCCTGTATTTCCCCTTCACGAGGGTGCGACATGACGCTGCTCTGCCCACTTATGCCGCGAACGCCCTTTCGCCCGGCCCCGGTTCGAGTAATCTCCGCCTCAACAGATAGACAAGGCATTCCAATGACCGATCCACTCGTCATCTTTACCCCATCGGGCAAGCGCGGCCATTTCCCGGTTGGCACCCCGGTTCTTACCGCTGCCCGGCAGCTTGGCGTTGATCTGGACAGCGTGTGTGGCGGTCGTGGGATCTGCTCCAAATGCCAGGTCAGCCCGTCCTATGGGGAGTTCTCAAAGCATGGGGTGACTGTGCAGGACACCGCCCTGTCCGAATGGAACAGCGTTGAGGAGCGGTACGACCGGGTGCGCGGTCTGGCCAAGGGCCGCAGGCTGGGCTGTCAGGCGACGGTCCAGAGCGATATCGTCATCGACGTTCCGGCCGAAAGCCAGGTCCACCGCCAGGTGGTGCGCAAGGCGGCCAGCGACCAGCCCATCACAATGGACCCCGCGACCAAGCTTTACTATGTCGTCGTGGCCGAACCGGACATGCACGAGCCAACGGGGGACTTCGAACGCCTTGGAGAAGCCCTCAAAGCGCAGTGGGAGATCGAGAAGATCACTGCCCCGCTGTCAATCCTGCGCCGGCTGCAACCAGCCCTGCGCAAGGGCCAGTGGACCGTTACGGTTGCCCTGCACAAGGGTCATCGCGACGACAGCTACCGCGTCCTCGACATCTGGCCCGGCTTTCACGAAGGGCGCATCTACGGGCTGGCCATCGACCTTGGATCCACCACCGTGGCGGCCCACCTCACCGATCTGCGCAACGGCAACGTGACGGCCAGCGCAGGCATCATGAACCCGCAGATCCGCTTTGGCGAAGACCTGATGAGCCGGGTGTCCTATGCCATGATGAACCCCGGCGGTGATGTCGAAATGACCACCGCCGTGCGCGAGGCCATCGACAAGCTGACGCTTGAGCTTGCCCAGGAAGGCGGGATCGAGCCTGACCAGATCGTCGAGGCGGTCTTTGTCTGCAACCCGGTCATGCATCACCTTCTGTTGGGGATCGACCCTGTTGAGCTTGGGCAGGCCCCCTTTGCCCTTGCCACCTCGAACTCGATCTCGCTCGATGCGACGGAACTATCGCTCAAAGGGATGAACGCCGCCGCACGGGTCTTTATCCTGCCTTGTATCGCGGGCCACGTGGGGGCGGATGCCGCCGCCGTTGCTTTGGCGGAATCCCCCAACACATCGGATGATCTGGTCCTGATCGTGGACGTGGGCACAAATGCCGAGCTTCTTTTGGGCAACCGCAGCCGCGTCCTTGCCTGTTCGTCGCCCACCGGCCCTGCCTTTGAAGGGGCGCAGATCAGCTCGGGCCAGCGGGCCGCCCCGGGGGCCATCGAACGGGTGCGGATTGATCCTGTGACCAAGGAACCCCGCTTTTCCGTCATCGGGTCTGACCTGTGGTCAGACGACCCCGGCTTTGCCGAGGCCATCGCCGTGACCGGCGTCACCGGCATCTGCGGGTCGGGTATCATCGAGGCGGTGGCCGAGCTGCGCATGGCCGGGCTGATGGACCCCAAGGGGCTGATGGGATCTGCCGCCCAGACCGGGACCGAACGGATGGTCCCAGAAGGCCGCACCCATTCCTACCTGCTGTATGACGGCACCGCTGACGGCGGCCCAAGGATCACCGTGACCCAGGGCGACATCCGGGCGATCCAGCTGGCCAAATCGGCGCTCTATGCCGGGGCGCGGCTCTTGATGGACGAAATGGGGGTCGAAACGGTGGACCGGGTGGTTCTGGCCGGGGCCTTTGGCGCCCATATCTCGACCAAGCACGCGATGGTACTGGGTATGATCCCGGACGCGCCTTTGGAAATGGTCACCTCGGCGGGGAACGCCGCTGGCACCGGCGCACGGATCGCACTGTGTTCCGTCGCTGCCCGGGCGCAGATCGAAAAGACCGTGCGCGAGATCACCAAGGTCGAAACGGCGATCGAGCCCAAGTTTCAGGAGCATTTCGTAAACGCCAACGCGGTGCCCCATGCCACCGATCCCTTCCCGAATCTGCTGGCCGTGGTCGACCTGCCGAACGTCAGCTTCAACACCCAGTCGGGTGGCGGCGAAGATGGCCGCAGACGGCGGCGGGCGGCCCGTTAGGGAAAGCAATCAAAGGCTTGGGGCGGATCGTTAATGCTTCAAATGAAGGTGTGAGCTGATCCGGCCCTATACCACCATGGTACGACTGCGCACGAAAGGCGCTTGACGGAGCGTCCCGGCCTCATTACCTCGGCCTGACGGCGCGGGTATGGTGAAAAGGTATCACGAAAGCTTCCCAAGCTTCAGTTACGGGTTCGATTCCCGTTACCCGCTCCATGTACTCCTGTAGGTCATTGATTTTTTTAAGTTAAAATGATCAAAGGCAGACATACCCGCCCAAAGACCCACATACAATAAAGCCATTTCCGAGGTTGTTGACTATACCAAGCCCTCCAGCTCATCTGAGTGTGATCGCTAGTGGGAAATATGGCATAAGAAATCTGCCGCTCAATTCCTCCGCAAAATCCTTGATGCAATCGTCATCGCCCTTGGTTTTGGAGTTTAGCAGGGGTAGGCAATGGTAGCCGCTGCGATTCCTGAAAGCACGCAGTACCGCAGGTGCGCAATAAAATTCCAAAAATGAAACACATTTTAAAATTAAATTACACATAGACTCCAGTGCGCTATGTGTGGAAAACCCTGTTAGCTTCTTAGTGGCTTGCGGATGTTAAACTTGAAGGGATGCTGCGAGTCGACATTCTCGATGTTGCAGCGGGTGCAGCCGCAGCCCAAACTGAACAAGGCGGCAGGACAGGTCTGTCTGGTCGGTAGCGGGCGCTGTACGCGATGGCTTGGGTTCACGTCTTGAGCAGCCCGGCTCAAGGGTTTCGACGGTCTATGAAACCCTTAAAGT
Source organism: Flavimaricola sp. (assembly GCA_029255105.1). Taxonomy (GTDB): domain Bacteria; phylum Pseudomonadota; class Alphaproteobacteria; order Rhodobacterales; family Rhodobacteraceae; genus Flavimaricola. The sequence goes on from JAQWWH010000069.1 coordinate 29,825, forward strand.
CCCCGTAAAAATCCCGATTCGACAACCTCAATCATGTGAACAAACCTCGCGCTTCCGCGCATCCGTGTCACAAGGTAATCTTCAGGTGGTATCGAAAGGGGTCGCCGTCATCCTTAAGCAGTACAACAGTATGGGATTCCGGACTTGCTTGCTGCCAAGTACCGGTTGGCTATTGACCAAGTGTGATTTTCGCGGCTCAGATTAGGGAACGTCTGATCAACGGCGCCGGCTGCGCTGAGATTACTGTCTGACCGTTTTTGCGGCGCCTTTCGTAGGCGAAGGCGGCCTATTTGATGCTTTCCGTGCCGCTCTTGGGGCGTGAGACCCGTTTCCGGGCGGACTCGTCCTCATGCCATCAGCTTTCGTCGCACGAGGAAGAGGTTGCCGAGCGCGAACAGCGTAAAGAGCTGGGCCCGGTTCTTGGCGAGGCCGCGGTAGCGGGTCTTCACATGGCCAAACTGGCATTTGATGAC
>JAQWWH010000070.1 GCA_029255105.1 Flavimaricola sp.
CCTGTTCCAAATCATTTGACGACGGACAAAGGCATCCTCGGACCGGACCTCGTTGACCAACTCCCGCACTTCGCGCCCGCGCTCTCCGACCAGCGCGATCACAATGACGTCGGCCTGACTGTGGCGCAGAAGATCAACCAGCAATGTTGATTTCCCCGTCCCGGCCGAGCCAAAGATCCCAACGCGTTGACCCACGCCGCAGGTCAACAAGGCGTCGATCGGGGTGACACCGGTCAAAAAGACATCCGCGATCGGGGGCCGGGTCATCGGGTTTGGCGGCGGGGCCGAGATCGGGCGCCCCAGCACGGACGGCAACGCGTCTCCCCCGTCAATCGGGTTGCCCATCGGTCCCAGCACCCGGCCCAGATAGGCGTCACTGACCTCCAGCATGCTGCCTGTCCCGAGAGGCGTGACCTGCGACCGGTTTGAAATACCTTGCGCGGATCCCAGCAACAGCAGCAAGGCTTCATCCCCATGGATGCCGATGACCTCTGCCTTGCTGGTTTGCCCGGTGATCGGGTCCCGGATCTCACACAGTTCGCCGACATGGAATTCATCCATCCGCGCGCGCAGGACGGTGCCAACCAATTGCGTGAGACGCCCATGAAGCGGCACAAAGGCCCCCTCTGACCAAAGGCGTTCTGGTTGGTGCGTCAGGTTTCGCATTTGTGTCATGTAGGGATTTGCCCCCTGTTGTCTTATGTCGCGGGCAATATGGCGTGGTAAAGATGGCTTTGCGAAGGCGGAACGACGTCAATGTCTGACCAGGCCCAGAAGACGTATTTTGCGCAATCCGGCGAGCCCTGCCATTATAGAGAATGCTTTTTCGCCCCGTCCCATGACATCAGTTTGGTGGGCTTTGGTCTTGTTTCAGGCGGTCTATGCTCTGGTTTTGGCGATGATCATCTCTACGTCTTCACCGATGGATAGACGCCTGGAACGGCAATCAGGCCGCGCAACAAATTGTGGCCAGTCGCGATGCTAAACCCCTTTTTGGCCTGTTCACCCTTTGCACTCAACGCACCCGTCCCCATATGCCCCCAAGGGAGTGTTTCCGGCATGGGTCGGCCCGCCATAGGGCGGCATCGGGCGCAGTTGCCATTCCCCTACACGGGTCCTACAAGGGCCGCGCGTTATTGACTGGGGCCCGGACAGGGGTCCGCCCCGCTGACCAGACAGAAGGACCGCCATGCAAGGCTTCGAATCCCTTATTCCGCTGATCCTCATTTTCGGGATCATGTATTTCCTGCTGATCCGCCCCCAGCAAAAGAAGCTCAAAGAGCATCAGGCGATGGTGGCGGCCCTGCGTCGGGGCGACCAGGTCATCACCCAGGGCGGCCTGATCGGCAAGGTGACCAAGGTCAAGGACGATAACGAGGTCGAGGTCGAGATTGCCACGGGCGTGAGCGTTCGTGTTGTCCGTTCGACCATCGCGACGGTTACCAGCAAGACCGAGCCTGCCAAGGTCTGATCTGCCCCCTTCATAACCGGGGCGCCTGCTGAGCCGGGTGTGCGCGCCCCGGAATGTTCCGCCCCGGTCGCAGTCGAAAGCCCTGATCCATGCTCCAGTTCAGTCTATGGAAACGTCTGGTCATCCTTGCGGTGGTTCTGACCGGATTGAGCCTGGCACTGCCGAATGCCTTTTACAGCCGGGTCGAGCAGGCCAATGACGCCCGTGCGGTGATCGACACCGGGCGCACTGATGCCCTGCTTGAGGCCGAAGCGGCGCTTTGGCCATCTTTCCTGCCCTCGGGCCTTGTCAATCTTGGCCTTGACCTGCGGGGCGGGGCGCATCTTTTGGCCGAAGTGTCGGTAAGCGATGTTTATGCCAGCCGGATGGACGCCCTTTGGCCCGAGGCCCGCGATGTCCTGGCCGCCGAGCGGGACGTGGTTGGCTTTGTCACCCGCGAGGACGGTCCTGCCGATGAGTTGCGGGTTCGCATCTCGAACGTTGATGGGGCCGCCCGCGCGCTGGAACTGGCCCGCGGCCTGTCCCGCCCAGTGGTCAGCCTGACCGGCGTCGGGTCTTCCGATATCGAGGTGACGGCGGACGGCACCCTACTGATCTTTCGATTGAGCGAGGCAGAGCAGCTTGCCACCGACGACCGCACCATGCAGCAGGCTCTTGAGATCGTACGCCGCCGGATCGACGAGGCGGGCACTCGCGAACCCACCATCCAGCGCCAGGGCGACGACCGCATCCTGATCCAGGTGCCCGGCGTCGGATCGGCGCAAGAGGTCAAGGACCTGATCGGGACAACGGCCCAACTGACCTTCAATGCGGTCGTCAACCGCACGACCGACCCGTCGGCGGTCGCCGGGCCGGGCAACTTTTTGGTGCCGTCCCTTGATGAAGAGGGGGTCTACTATATCCTTGAAAGATCCCCGGTGGTGACGGGCGAAGAGCTGGTCGATGCCCAGCCCGCCTTTGATCAGAACGGCCGGCCGGCGGTCAACTTCCGCTTCAACCCGACCGGCGCGCGCGCCTTTGGCGACTACACGGCCGAGAATATCGGCGCCCCCTTTGCCATCGTGCTGGACAACGAAGTCATCTCGGCCCCCACCATCCAGAGCCACATTCCGGGCGGGTCCGGCATCATCACCGGCAATTTCAGCATCGAGGAATCCACCAATCTGGCGGTCCTGCTGCGGGCCGGCGCCTTGCCTGCGGGCCTGACGTTCCTGGAAGAACGAACCATCGGGCCCGAGCTTGGCCAGGACAGCATCGACAAGGGCAAGCTGGCCGCCGGTGTCGGCGCGGTGCTGGTCGTTGCCTTTATGGCGCTGAGCTATGGCCTGTTCGGCTGGTTCGCCAATATCGCCCTGGCGATCAACGTCTGCCTGATCTTTGGAGTGTTGTCGCTACTTGGCGCCACGCTGACCCTGCCGGGCATTGCGGGAATCGTCCTGACCATCGGTATGGCGGTCGACGCCAACGTGCTGATCTTTGAACGTATCCGCGAAGAATTGCGCACCGCCAAGGGACCTGCCCGGGCGATCGAGCTTGGCTATGAGCGGGCGCTGTCGGCCATTCTGGACAGTAACATCACCACCCTGATCACGGCCACGATCCTTTATGCGCTCGGCTCGGGCCCGGTCCGGGGCTTTGCCATCACGCTGGGGCTTGGCATCCTGACATCGGTCTTTTCGGCGATCTTCGTCACACGTCTTCTTATTGTCTGGTGGTTCTCGCGCCGCCGTCCCAAAACCATCGAGGTCTGATCTGATGCGCCTGCGCCTGGTACCCGACAACACCAAGATCGACTTTTTCGGCTATGCCCGAGCGACATTCGGCGCCTCGGTCGTCCTGCTGATCGCCTCGGTGATCGCCTTCCTCGTGATGGGTCTGAACTTCGGCATCGATTTCCGGGGCGGCACGACGATCCGGACGGAATCGGTTCAGGTCGTTGATGTGGGAGCCTACCGGGCGGCGATTGACCCCCTGAACCTGGGCGATGTGACCATCACCGAGGTTTTCGACCCGACCTTCCGCGAGGATCAGAACGTGGCGATGATCCGCATCCAGGCCCAGGCGGGCGAGGAGAGCGTGGCGGGCGAGACGGTGCTGGCGGTCGAGACGGCCCTGCAGGCGGTTGATCCGTCCATCACCTTTCCGGCCGTGGAGAGTGTTGGCCCGAAGGTTTCGGGCGAGCTGATCCGGACCGCCATCATGGCGGTGGTCGGCGCACTGGTGGCCATCGTGATCTATATCTGGCTTCGCTTCGAATGGCAGTTTGCCGTGGGCGCTGTCGCGGCCCTTGTGCACGACGTCGGCCTGACCATCGGCCTTTTCGCCCTTTTGCAGATCAAGTTCGATCTGGCGATCATCGCAGCGCTTTTGACCATTGTGGGGTATTCGATCAACGATACCGTCGTGGTGTTTGACCGGGCCCGGGAAAACCTGCGCAAATACAAGGTCATGCCGCTTAGGGATGTGCTGAACCTGTCGGCCAACGAAACCTTGAGCCGGACGATCATGACCTCGGGCACCACGCTTCTGGCCTTGATCGCCTTGCTGGTGCTGGGTGGCGACGTCATCCGGGGCTTTGTCTTTGCCATCACATGGGGCATCGTGGTGGGGACCTATTCGTCCATCTATGTGGCCAAGAACGTGGTCCTTATGCTGGGCGTCAAGCGCGACTGGTCGGGTGTGAAGCGCCCGGTGGGGAACAAATACTCGGACATCGACGCCTGACCCATTTGGGGAGCGGTCCGTTTTTTGAGTATTTGGAACGAAGCGAAGGGGCAGGGCGATGCGTCTGAATGAGATCCGATACACCGATGCCGTGCCGGTCGATGGCTATGGACCCGGCTTTTTCCGCATCGGTGGCAAGGTGCATGAAGGCCCGGTTATGGTCAGCGGTGCGGGTGTGGCGCCCTGGGGCGGGTTCGAGGATATCGCGGGCCCTCTGGCCCTCGTCGAGGGGCTTGACGTGCTGTTCGTCGGCACGGGGGCCGAGATCTCCCATGTTCCGGCGTCCTTCCGCAAGGCACTGGAAGACGCTGGTGTCGGGGTGGAGAGCATGGCCTCTCCGGCGGCCTGCCGTACCTTCAACGTGCTCTTGAGCGAGGGGCGGCGGGTTGGCCTGGCCCTTATCCCGGTCTGAGCATGGCGGTGGCCCGTAAGGACGGCGCTGGTATGGGCCTGGTGGTTTTGGGACTGGCTGTTGCACGGGGCGGTATCCCGGTGCTTGATGGCCTGTCCTTCAGCGTGCCGACCGGGTCGGCCCTGATCCTGCGGGGCCCCAACGGGATCGGCAAGACGACGCTGTTGCGCACCTTGGCCGGTTTGCAGCCGCCGCTTGCCGGTACCGTGACGGGCGCCGATGAGGATGCCGCCTATGCCAGCCACGCTGATGGCGTGAAGGCCCCCCTGAGCGTGACCGAAAATCTTGCATTCTGGGCCGAGGTCTATGGCCGAAACTTGCCCCAGGACGTGTTCGCGGCCTTTGACCTTGAAGCGCTGCGGGACCGGGCGGCGGGCACGCTGTCCTCGGGCCAGACCCGCCGTCTGGGCCTCGCCCGTCTTGGGGTCATAGGCCGTTCGGTCCTGTTCCTGGATGAGCCGACGAATTCCCTGGATGCGTTTTCGGTGCGCCTGTTTGCCGATTGGTTGCGGGACCGGCATCTGGCCGCGGGCGGGATCGCGGTCATTGCGACCCATATCGACCTTGGTATTGACGCCCCGATCCTGGAGTTGAGCCCCTATGTTGCGGCCCCCGACGCCTCGGGCGGGTCCGACGAGGCGTTTCTGTGAAGGCCCTGATCCTGCGCGACCTGCGCCTTGCCATACGGGCGGGCGGCGGTTTCGGCCTTGGGCTGGCCTTCTTTCTGATCGTGATCGTGCTGGTGCCCTTTGGGGTTGGCCCCGAGGCGGCGGTGTTGCGCCGGATTGCCCCGGGGATCCTCTGGGTCGCGGCCTTGCTCGCGGCCCTGTTGTCCCTCGACCGGATCTTTGCGCTGGATCACGAGGACGGGTCCTTGCCGCTTTTGGCGACAGCCCCCTTGCCTTTGGAGAGTGTGGCTCTGGCCAAGGCCATTGCCCATTGGATCACGACCGGTCTGCCCCTGACGCTGGCCGCCCCCGGGCTTGGGTTCCTGTTGAACCTGTCGCCAGCGGCCTACCCCTGGCTTTTTGGGGGGTTGGCCCTTGGGACCCCGGCCTTGTCCTTGATCGGCACCTTCGGAGCGGCTCTGACCGTCGGGCTGCGCCGGGGCGGGCTGTTGCTGTCGCTTTTGGTGCTGCCGCTTTACGTCCCGATCCTGATTTTCGGGGCCGAGGCCGCGCGGCGCGGCGGCGATGGGCTGGAGGCGACGGTTCCGCTGGTGTTTCTGGGGGGCATTGCCCTTGGAACGCTGGCCCTGATGCCCTTTGCCGCGGCGCTTGTGCTGCGGATCAATCTGAGGTGACCTGCGGCAACTGGGCCATTGAGGCCGGGGCAGGGGAAGGATAGATAAAAACCATGTCGATCTGGGAATACGCCAATCCAAAGAAGTTCGTCGAGACGACGACACCGCTCTTGCCCTGGACCTTTGGTCTGGCGGGTCTTTGCCTTGTCGGCGGCCTGATCTGGGGGTTCTTCTTTACGCCCGATGACTACCGGCAAGGGGCGACGGTCAAGATCATTTATCTGCATGTGCCCTCGGCCCTTATGGCGATAAATGCCTGGCTCATGATGCTTGTCGCCTCGCTTATCTGGCTGGTCCGGCGGCACCATGTGAGCGCGCTTGCGGCCCGGGCGGCCGCGCCGGTCGGGGTGACGATGACTCTTGTGGCACTGGTGACCGGGGCCATCTGGGGGCAGCCGATGTGGGGGACATGGTGGGCCTGGGATCCGCGGCTGACCTCTTTTCTGATCCTGTTCCTGTTCTACCTTGGCTACATGGCGCTGTGGGAGGCTATTGCTGACCCAGACACCGCCGCCGATCTGACCAGCGTGCTTTGCATCGTGGGATCGGTCTTTGCCTTGCTCAGCCGCTACGCGGTCAACTTCTGGAACCAGGGGCTGCACCAGGGGGCGTCGCTGTCGCTGGACGCGGAAAAGAACGTGGCCGACATCTTCTACTATCCGCTGCTGGCCTGTATCGCGGGATTTGTCCTGCTGTTTCTGGCACTGGTGCTGTTGCGGACCCGGACCGAGATCCGGGTCAGACGGATACGCGCGCTCGAACTGCGAGCGCGCCGGGCGGAGGCAAGGACATGATGCCGGACCTTGGTCCCTATGCCGGGCCGGTTATCTGGGCCTATGTGGCAAGCATCGGGCTCATCCTCGTGCTCGTGCTGGCGAGTTGGCGGCGGGCGGTGCGGATCCGCCGGGCGCTTCAACAGGCAGAAGGGCAAAACCGTGGCTAAAATTTCCCCCTTGATGCTGGCGCCCCCCGTCGTCTTTGCCGCCCTGGCAGGTCTGTTCTTCGTAGGCATGATGCGGGACAATCCCAATGAGCTGCCATCCACGTTCATTGGACGGCCCGCCCCCCCGCTCCCGCAAGCGCCCTTGCCAGGAACACCCCTTCTGACCAGGGACGACATCGAAGCGGGCGAAATCACCATCGTCAACTACTGGGCAAGCTGGTGCCCGCCCTGCCGGGCAGAGCATCCGACACTGCACGCCTTGGCAAATCAGGGATACCGGGTCGCGGGCCTCAACTTCCGGGACGAGGCGGACAATGCGCTGAGCTATCTGGCCGACGAAGGGGACCCCTTCTTTGCCACAGGTTTCGACCCTCGCGGACGGACCTCGATAGACTGGGGGGTCACCGCGCCGCCCGAAACTTTCATACTCGATGGTGAGGGAACGGTGCTGTTCCGGTTCACCGGGCCGATGGTCGGCTCCGACTATGAACAGCGTTTCCTGCCCGCACTCCGCGAAGCCGAGGCACTCGAGGCCTCCGGGAGCTGAAGGGCAGGCCCTTGCGATCATGATCAGGGGTCATCAGGCAGCATTCTGATTGCCGCAGCCTGCCAGAAAACGCGCCCCAGTGTCCCTGTGCCCAACCATCCTCATCTCGCTACAAATATCCCCGCCGGAGGCAATCCGGAGCGGGCCGCAAGGCCGGCGACATGAAAAAGCCGCGCCCCCGTCAGGGGGCGCGACCTTGTGTCAAACAGTTTAAACGGGTGTGGGCTCAGCTGGCCTTGGCAAGGTTGCGCAGCACGTAGTGCAAAACGCCGCCATGCTCGATGTATTCCACCTCGATCGCGGTATCGATCCGGCACTTGAGGGTGAGCTCCTTGGTCGAGCCATCGCCATAGGTGATGGTGGCAGGAACTTCGGCGAGCGGGGAGACGGTATCGAGGCCGTGGATTGATACGGTTTCATCGCCTTTCAGACCCAGGCTCTGGCGGGTGTCACCGCCTGTGAACTCAAAGGGAATTACCCCCATGCCGACCAGGTTGGAGCGGTGGATACGCTCGAATGTTTCGGCCACGACGGCCTTCACACCCAAGAGGGCCGTGCCCTTGGCCGCCCAGTCGCGGGACGATCCGGCACCGTATTCCTTGCCGGCAAAGATCACCAGCGGGGTATCGGTCTCGGCATAGGCCATGGCGGCGTCGTAGATCGCCATCTGGCTGCCGTCCGGGCCCAGGGTGTAGCCCCCCTCAACCCCGTCCAGCATCTCGTTCTTGATGCGGATGTTGGCGAAGGTGCCACGCATCATGATCTGGTGGTTGCCCCGGCGCGATCCGTAGGAGTTGAACTCGCGCGGCGACACCTGACGCTCGACCAGGTAGCGGCCGGCGGGGGTGGTGTCCTTGAACGATCCCGCAGGGCTGATGTGGTCGGTGGTGACCATATCGCCGAGGATCGCCAGAACCTTGGCACCTTCGATATTGGTGATGACGCCGGGGTCTTTGGACATGCCCTGGAAGTAGGGCGGGTTCTGGACGTAGGTCGAGGCTGTCGGCCAGTCGTAGGTCTCGCTGTCGGTGACCTCCACGCCCTGCCACTTTTCGTCGCCTTTGAAGACATCTGCGTATTTGGACAGGAAGGCCTCGCGGGTCACGGTCGCTTCGACAAGTTCGGCGATCTCGGCCTGGGTTGGCCAGACATCCTTGAGGTAGACCGGCTGGCCGTCTGATCCTGTGCCCAAGGGTTCGGTTGTCAGGTCGATGTTCATGTCACCGGCCAGGGCATAGGCCACGACCAGCGGCGGTGAGGCCAGGTAGTTGGCCCGCACGTCGGGCGAGATGCGGCCTTCGAAGTTGCGGTTGCCCGACAGCACGGCCGTCGCGACGAGGTCGCCATCGGCGATCGCCTTGGAAATCTCGGGCTGCAGCGGGCCGGAGTTGCCGATGCAGGTGGTGCAGCCATAGCCGACAAGGTTAAAGCCGACCGCGTCGAGATCCTCTTGCAGGTTTGCCGCCTCAAGATAGGCCGACACAACCTGGCTTCCCGGCGCCAGCGAGGTCTTGACCCAGGGCTTGCTCTTGAGGCCCAGGGCGCGCGCCTTGCGGGCCACGAGGCCAGCGCCGATCATCACATAGGGGTTCGACGTATTGGTGCAGGAGGTGATCGAGGCGATCACGACCTTGCCCGACGACATCGTGTAATCCTCGCCCTCGACCGGGACCTGCTTGTCCAGGGGCCGCTTGAAGGTCTTGTCCATCTCGTTGGCAAAGCCGGCCTTGGCGCCGGTCAAGGCGACAAAGTCTTGCGGCCGCTTGGGGCCTGAAATGGCGGGAACGATGGTGCCCATGTCCAGCTCAAGCGTCGAGGTGTAGATCGGGTTGTAATCCGCCCCGCGCCAGAACCCGTTTTCCTTGGCATAGGCCTCGACCAGCGCGATGCGGTCCTCGTCCCGGCCGGTGGTGCGCATGTAGCGCAGGGTTTCGTTGTCGATGGGGAAGAAGCCGCAGGTGGCGCCGTATTCGGGGGCCATGTTGCCGATGGTGGCCCGGTCGGCGAGGGGCAGGTGGTCAAGGCCGTCGCCGTAAAACTCAACAAATTTGCTGACAACGCCATGGGCGCGCAGCATTTCCACCACCTTGAGGACAAGGTCGGTGGCTGTCGTGCCTTCGACCATCGCGCCGGTCAGCTTAAAGCCGACGACCTCGGGGATCAGCATAGAGATCGGCTGGCCCAGCATCGCGGCCTCTGCCTCGATCCCGCCAACGCCCCAGCCCAGAACGGCGGCGCCGTTGACCATGGTGGTGTGGCTGTCGGTGCCGACCAGCGTGTCGGGGTAGGCGACCATGTTGCCGTCCTGATCGACATCGGACCAGACGACCTGGGCCAGGTATTCAAGGTTCACCTGGTGGCAGATGCCGGTGCCGGGCGGGACAACGCGGAAGTTGTCAAAGGCGTTCTGACCCCACTTGAGGAAGACATACCGCTCCATGTTCCGCTCATATTCGCGGTCCACGTTCATTTGGAAGGCGCGGGGATTGCCAAACTCGTCGATCATGACCGAGTGGTCGATGACAAGGTCAACGGGGTTGAGCGGGTTGATCTTTTGCGGATCACCCCCAAGGGCCACGATCCCGTCGCGCATGGCGGCAAGGTCGACGACAGCTGGAACGCCGGTAAAGTCCTGCATCAGAACCCGGGCCGGACGATAAGCGATCTCGCGGGGGTTCTTGCCGCCAGCGGCACCCCATTCGGCAAAGGCCTTGATGTCATCCACCGAGACGGTCTTGCCGTCTTCAAAGCGGAGCATGTTTTCCAGAACGACCTTCAGCGCTGCGGGCAGCCGGGAGAAATCGCCAAGGCCTGCGGCCTGCGCGGCCGGGATCGAATAATAGGCAAGGCTCGCCCCACCGACAGTGAGGGTCTTGCGGGTTTTGGCGCTGTCGTGGCCAACTGTAATGGGCATGAGAAGATCCCTTCCTGCGAGGTGAAATGAGCGGTATTCGAGCCTTAGCCCCGGTGCAGGATAGCACACAAGGGTTAAGATTTGCACGATGTATACCATTGCACACAATTGATTCAAGCCCCTCGCTCGCGGAATGTTGCGGGGCTCTCGCAATTGGTTGATTGGTCTTTATGATGACCTGCATTTACACCACGGACGAAGACTATCGGAGCCCCCAATGCGTGCCATTCTTGCAGCCCTGACTGCCTCTGCGCTTTTTTCCGGCGCGGCCCTGGCCGACGACGGCCCAGTCGTGGTCGAGCTTTTTACCTCGCAGGGGTGTTCGTTATGTCCACCTGCCCACGAGATCCTCGATCTCTTGGCGGCCGAACCCGAGATCATCGCCCTTGCCCTGCATGTCGACTATTGGGATTACCTTGGCTGGCGCGATAGCTTTGGCTCTGCTCAAAACAGCGACCGTCAGCAGGCCTATGCCCGGGCGGCAGGGCAGCGGACGGTCTATACGCCACAGTTCATTGTTGAAGGCCAGGATCACATCATCGGGGCCAAGGCGATGGAAGTAATGTCGAGCATCAGGGCACACGAAGGGATCGAGACTGGCGTCGATCTTGTGGTCGAGCGGAACGGAGACCTGCATGTGATCTCACTTACAGCCGCCCAGTCCGCGCCAATGGTCGTGCAACTGGTGCGCTACTTACCACATCAGGACGTTGAGGTTCTGGGGGGCGAGAATGCAGGGCGCCAGCTGAGCTATACCAATATCGTCACGCGATGGGACATCATCGCCGATTGGGACGGCGCGGGCCCGCTGACCCTTGATGTCGAGATATCAGGAAGCGATCCTGCGGTCCTGATCGTTCAGGGGGCGGGCGCCGGTCCGATCCTTGCCGCGGCGCGGTTCGACCGCTAGACCCTATCCCTGTTCAGGTGGGGTTTCCACCGCCTGTGGACCCAGAACCACTGACCCATATGGGCGCGCACCATCTCTTCCAACCGGTCGTTGGCGGCCTGCATCATGTCCTCGGGTGAGCCGGGCGCAATGGGCTCGTCCACCAGCACCTTAAAGGTGATCCCGTCTGGCTGCCGGATGGCATGGATCGGGACCAGGGGGGCATCGTATTTCAGGGCGAACGTCGCCGGGCTGAGAAGGGTCGGGGCCGGCTGGCCAAAGAAGGTCAGATCGGCACCCTTGTGCACATATTGATCAAAGCCAAGCGCCACCATGCCCCCGCCACGCAGGAACCTGACCAGTGCGATGGTGCCGGACCGGTCGCGGGGGAAAAGCGGCTCTGCGATTGTGTGGATCGCTTCGGCGTAATGGGCATTGAAGTAAGGGTTATCCATGGGGCGATACACCGCCCCGACCGTCAGCCCGCGGGCCACGAGGGCCGCCCGCATGGCGTCATAATTGCCAAAATGCGCGACGGCGAGGATCACCGGCTTTCCTGCGGCCTGCCGATCGATAAGGGTTTGCAACCCCGGACCCTCAAGCGGGTCGGAGGCGGCTATGCGGGCGGCGAATTCGGCGCCTGAATAGATCTCGGCAACAGTGCGCCCGAAATTGTCGGCAACCTCGCGGGATATCCTTTGGATCTCGGGCTCGGTCAAATCGGGGCAGGCAAGGTTCAGGCCAAAGCGGATCCGTTTGTCAAAGCCGGCAAGGGGGGCGACGATCTGCCGGGCCATCCGACCCATGAAGGGGATACGCTGTTCAAAGGGCCGCGCCATCGCCAGGGCGAGCAGGGCGCGAATGGCCCGATCCGACAGCCAATCCGCTGCTGTGCCCTTGTCGCGCGGCCTTGCCATGGGCTAGGCGGGTGTACTTGGAAGGCCGGTGCCGACCATGCTGTCACGGGTCACAAGTTCGGCGAGCCGGTCCCGGTCCCAGCCATCGGTGCCTTTGGGGCGGGCGGGCAGAACGATGTAGCGCATGTCGGCGGTCGAATCGTGGACCCGGACAGTGGTTTCGTCAGGCAGGGTCAGCCCGAATTCGAACAGCACCTTGCGGGGTTCCTTCACGGTGCGGCTGCGGTAGGCCCGGGATTTGTACCAATCGGGCGGCAGTCCCAAAAGGTTGCGCGGATAGCAGGAGCAGAGCGTGCAGACGATGACGTTGTGCACCTGTGCGGTATTCTCGACCGCGATCAGGCGCAGCGGTCCGATGTCAAAGCCCATATCCCGGCTTGCGGCGCTGGCATCCTGCAACAATCGCTCTTTGAAGGCGGGGTCGGTCCAGGCGCGGGCAACGAGGGCTGCCCCGTTCGCGGGGCTGCGGGCGTCCATCGCATCTATCTGGCGAGCGATCTCTTCGGGGGTGGTGACGCCCTTTTCGATCAGCAGTTCACGCAGGGCGATTTCCATTTGTTGCCAATAGGTCAAGGGCACATCGTCATCCGACCGATAAGGGTGGTCGGAGGGTGAGAGGTGGTCGTGATCGTGATGGTCGTGCGGCATCAATCCAGCCTTTCGAGCCAGGTGTCATAAAGCTCTGCATCGACGGTATCGGACGGTGACTCGGCGCTGTCCCCCCAAAGCTCGGCCATGGTAAAGCGGACGCAATAAAGGGCACGGGCTGGGGCCGGTTGGCCGTAAGCGAGGCGCTCGGGGTCGGGAAAGGCGCCCAGGGGGCGTTCTATTGTGCCGATCCGGCCGCGCAGGTAGGCCGGTGCACGGACATGGCCCATGGGCATCCGCCTGGCGACGCGAACGCGCTGCGTTTTGACAGGCACGGCTGGGTCATGCACGGCTCTGTCAGGCACGGCTGGCCTCGCCGTAGGTGTCGCCGCGTACCGCGACCTGCGCCATGCGGTCGGCCAGTTCTGACTGGGTGATTACCCCGGCTTCGATCAGGTTCTGGCTTATGGTTGCGATCCACCTTTCGTAGTAGCTCATCTCTTCGTAGGCGGCCTCTCCCATGTCTTCGAGGGCGCGGCGCAATCCGTCGACAGTAAAGTGCCCTTTGCCCGAGCAGAGGACCATCAAGGCATCGACACGCTTTTCCCACAGGGCGAAATCATGGGTTTCGTCAAGGATGGGACCGGCCTTTGATCCACCCATGTCGTGCCAGCGGCGACCGTAAAAGGAAGGTGTGTTTGTCATGCGGCGAAACTATTCCGTGGTGCGCACCACTGTCCAGCCCGGCCGTTTCGTCATCCTGTTCAATCCTCGTCTTCGTCTACGACCTTGAATGCGATCTCGCCCGCGTCGACGGCGGCGCGGATCACGCCGATCACGTCGTTCAGGGCATCCTCGCCATCCGATTTTCTGACTTTCTTGTAGCCTTCCATCTCCTCTCGCAGGCCGTCGCCCATGCGTTTCGAGAGGTTGCCAAGGATAAAATCGGTAGCCTGCGCATTCGGTCCACCAAGCGATGCGCCATAGACCAAGGCGGTCAGGAGTATGGCATTGTCCACCTCGCGGACGATGGCAGGGATATCGCTGCCCTCTATCCGTTCGGGAATGTTTTCATAGGTAAAGATCGCTTTGCGCACCTTTTCGGCGAACTCGGGGTCGTCGTTCCCCAACCCTTCGAGGACGGCGTCCCGTGTGGCGGCGACAGAGGAGTTCAGGATTGCGCCGACCCGCTGCACCGGCGGGTTGGCAAATGCGGGCGGCAGGGCAGAGCAGTAGGTCCTGGCCAGGGCCGCGCCGATCCGGGCCACGGCAAGCGGCTGGATCTCGCTGGTTTGAGAGACGGCAAAAGTGATCCGCCTTGCCCGTTCACCGGGAAGCTTGCCAAGAAGTTCCGCCGCCTTTGTGACAGGCAGCTTGGACAGGATCACCGCCGCAACCTCTACGCTTTCCTCCTCAAGGATGGGGACAAGCTCTTCGATGGATAGGGCCATGACCTGGCTCCATGGGTCGGCGCCCATCAATTGCGCCTCTTTGCGCAGGCGGGATGCGGCCCCGGGGCTGATTTGATCCGACAACGCCTCCAACGCGCCAAGGAAATCGCCGGGTGCGGCCAGGCCGACCCGTTCCAGATCGTCGACGAATTCATTGGCGATGGCGTGCAGCGTTGTCCGGTCAACCAGTTTGAGGTTTCCCAACTCGCGGGTCAGGTCCAATTGCACCTCTTCAGGCAGTCGGGACAAAGACAGGCGTTGGCCATCGGCAAGCAACATTTGCACCACTACGGCCGCCTTTCGCCGTTTCGACAGCTGCGGCCTGGCTGTTGGCGCGTCCAGCAATGGCAATGCGGCGGGTGAGTTCATCGGGCGGGTCCTCCTGCATCGGGCGATGCGTTGAGGAAACAGCACAAAAATGAACTCGCCCTTAGGACCGGAACGTTTCGGAGGCCGAAATCAATCGAATTTGATGAAACTTTTCAGCGCATCACGGTCAAGGCAGCGGAATTCACCCGGCCCACGATTATCATCCAAGCGCTGGTCTCAATAAAAGCTGGGCGTGTTGGTTTCGATCGCTTCAAGAAGGGCACGCTCGGGCCAGCCATCTTTGCCGCCACGCGCGCCGATCTCGATCAGCTGGGTCATCGCGGCCTCGATATCGCCTTGGACGACATAGGCCATACCCATGTAGGACCGCGCCAAAAGGTTGTCCGGGTTCACCTCAAGTGCGGCCTGGTAGAAGGCCATCCCTCCCTCCATGTCGCCCATGGAACGGGTGGTAAAGCCCATATAGGTCAGGACCCGATCCGACCCTTGATCGGTCATCGCCGCAAGCGCGGCCTGTGCATTCTCATACTGTCCCGCATAGGCAAATTCCCGGGCCGCCTGGTACAGAAGGTCGTCGGACAGGCGGCTTTCCTGGGCCGGCGCCTCGCATAGTTCTGTCTCGGGGTTCCAGACCATACCTTCCTTGCAGACCGTGGTGGTTTCGGTCGGCGTGGGGGGCGTGTCGCTAGAGCTTCCAACCGCAAGGGCCGTCTGGGCCAGCGACATGACGGCAAGGGTGGAGATTACGCGAGTAATGGTCATTGGGCGCTCCTTATGGCGAACTGCAGCTGGTCGGGACGGGGGGAGGGGGACGATAAACGGGGAGGGGGCGATAAACGCGGGGGCAGAGGGCGGCCCTGCGTCCGCCCTCTGTATTGAGGTCTATCGCGTCAGCTTGTCGTGACGGGTGTGCAAGTCCCGGTTTCGGCATCCCATTGGGTGCCTTCGACGCAGGACATTGCGTGTTGCTCCATCCCCGCCCCAGAGCACATTGCCGTTGCAGACAAGGGCGCGAGGGACAGAATCGCAGCGGTCAGGAAGGTCTTCAAGTTCATCTTGCTCTCCTTCAGATCGGAAATTTTGAAGGTAGCAGCCGATTACGCCGCGTCAACTGCGTCACCGGTTCGGGCGGGATCACGGGTGCGTGAAGATGATCGACATCCGTTTCAATTCGGCGCGGGTTTCCGCCGAAAGCGCGGTCAGGGACAGGGTGGAATCATGCATCTTGTCGACAATAGCGCAAATATCCACAATTTGCTGGTCCGTGAAATCGTTGACTGGAGACGTAAAACTGGTCAGGGATCTACTTTTCGACCGCTCCAACGAATAGGTGAAGCCGAATTTCATGCCATATTTCGATGCCTCAGGGATTATTCCGGCTGTGTCCTCATTAGCGAGCTCTTGCCAGCGAATTACGCCGACATTATCAAATCCCCATATAACTGTAGGGTCACGCATGACCAGCCCGTTGTGCGAGTAGTAATCGATCCAGGGTTTTGGGTACGTCTGGAAGAGGTAGGTCGGCGTGGTGAACTTGATATGCAATGCAATTGCAAAGCCAGATGGAGCCAGTCCCATGAGGTCGGAAAGGCACTCTCGAATTCCGGTGGGGGAGTCCATATGTCCGGGCGCTCGCTTTCAGGTTGCTTGCTGTCAGGTCTAGACCTTAGTGTGGAGAGAGTTGTAGTTTCGATCAAGGGGTGAAGTGTGTATCCAAGTAGACGGTTCTCGTTGCCCTTGGACAGGGTGAATGGACTTCATGGCCGAGCGGTTTGAACTTGATGACATAGCGGGCCTTGCGACGGCGGGATACTATCTGGCGCTTCGGGTCGGATTTGCCTTTCCCATGGAAGAAGTGAACGCCCTGCCGCAGGATTGGGTCGATCATTACACCCGCAATCGATTTATGCTGCATGACCCGGTGATCCGTTGGGTCTACGCCCATTCCGGTGCAGCCCGCTGGAGCGAGATCGACATCCCCGACGGCCGACAGGTTCTGAAACAGGCGACGGACCACGGGCTCCGCTTTGGCGTCGCGGTTTGCTGCTTTGACGACAGCTCAGAAGGTCAAAGATCCTTCGGGACATTCGCTCGATCGGACCGTGAATTCGAAGCGGCAGAAGTCGCGCGACTGGAGGACGCCGTCCTTCGAATGCACCACGATTTGGCCCCTCCGACGAGTCTGACCATGGCAGAAC
The DNA here is from genome assembly GCA_029255105.1 of Flavimaricola sp. Taxonomy (GTDB): domain Bacteria; phylum Pseudomonadota; class Alphaproteobacteria; order Rhodobacterales; family Rhodobacteraceae; genus Flavimaricola. Next base: position 16,688 of record JAQWWH010000070.1, read on the forward strand.
TGGAAGCCTTGCGGATGGTAAAGGAAGGGATGCGCCTCAAACAAATGGCACACGCCCTGGGTGTATCGGAAGGTGCAATCAAGCAGAGGCTTCGGAATGCCAAGCTGAAGTTGGGAGCGAGCACCGGTGCCCAGGCTGCAACACGAGCAAGCGACTACGGCCTTATCTGATTTTGATCAATTAGTGCACAACCGCTGTCTGGGCGTCAAATTGATGCCGTCCTTAGACATAATATATTTGCGCAATCGTTAACAACTGTAGGGAAGTGACGCTAAATGGACTCTCCATAAAGGAGAGCAAACATGGAAAATGTGACTTTTTCACTTTCGACCCTGCATCGACACGGATCGGCCTTTTATGATTATCTTGGCCTGCGCAAAAGGTTTTTTGTGGACCAACTGGGCTGGAATATCCCACATGATGATGATGTGGAAATGGACCAATATGATAATCCGCGTGCCCACTACTCGGTCGTGATTCGAGATGGAGAGGTGATTGGCGGTGCCCGGGCAATGTCGACGACCGCGACATGGGGCGGACATACCTACATGCTGCGCGACGCGCTGGCCGGCAAGCTGGTCGACATACCGGCAGACATCATGGCGGTCGAGGTGGCGTCCAACGCGGTGTGGGAATGTACCCGTCTGGTCATTTCCGACAACCTGCGCACCCACGCAGAGCGGTCGACCTGTCTGTCGCTGATCGTTGGCGGACTTATCGGGGTGGCGGCCGAAAACGGCGCCGACCGGTTGATGTCGCTGTCGCCGCTGGCGCTGATGCGGGCGCTGCGTCAGTTGGGTTATGCTGCGGACCGTGTGGGCGAGCCTTACCGCAATGACGATGGTCGCCAATATGCGGTACTGTCGATGCCTGCTGCGCGCAGTCAGCCCTATTCCCCCCGCGCGACCCATCTGGCCCAGCCGATGGCCCTGCACGCGCCGTCGGTGGTCTGACCGGCTTCCCCGGCCTGCCATGAGGTGATGGTGGGCGATGTCGCGGCCCCGCCCGGCTGGTGCTCTCCGCCGGGCAGGGTCTTGCGAACGTCATCAAAAGGTTAACAAAACGTTAACGTTAACCTCAAGGTTGCCCGGGTCGCCCCTTTGACAGGGGCGGCGCGCTGACAGCCCAGCTTTTAAGATTTAGGGCCGGGCGTCAGGGCCGAGCGTCAATACCGCGGCAGCCGATCAGGCGCTGAACACCCGGGCAAAAATCGTGTCCACATGCTTGGTATGATAGCCAAGGTCGAACTTTTCTTCGATTTCAGCGGGCGAAAGCGCGGCTGTGACCTCGGGATCGGCCAGCAACTCGGTCTTGAAATCCGCCCCTTGCTCCCAGACCTTCATGGCGTTGCGCTGAACCAGCCGGTAGGCATCCTCGCGGTTGACGCCGGCCTGTGTCAGGGCGAGCAAAACCCGCTGTGACATCACCAGGCCCCGGAACTTGTTCATGTTGGCCAGCATGTTGTCGGGGTAGATCACAAGCTTTTCCACCACGCCGGCCAGACGATGCAGGGCGAAATCAAGGGTGATGGTCGTGTCGGGGCCAATGGTCCGCTCGACCGAAGAATGCGAGATATCGCGCTCGTGCCAAAGTGTGACGTTCTCAAGCGCGGGCATCACGGACATGCGGACAAGACGGGCGAGACCGGTCAGGTTTTCGGTCAGGACGGGATTGCGCTTGTGCGGCATGGCCGACGATCCCTTTTGGCCGGGGGAAAAGAACTCTTCGGCCTCAAGCACCTCGGTCCGCTGCATGTGGCGGAGTTCGGTTGCGATGTTTTCGATGCTGGAGCCGATGACGCCAAGGGTAGCAAAGAACATGGCGTGCCGGTCGCGGGGGATGACCTGGGTCGAAATCGGCTCGGCGCGCAGGCCAAGCTGGGCGCAGACATGCTCTTCGACGCTGGGGTCGATATTGGCGAATGTGCCAACCGCACCGGACACGGCGCCGGTGGCAATTTCCCAACGGGCCTTTTCCAGACGGTTCCGGTTGCGATCCATCTCGGCGTAGAACCGGGCAAAGGTGAGGCCCATCGTCGTAGGTTCTGCATGAATGCCGTGGCTGCGGCCGATCCGGACGGTGTACTTGTGTTCAAACGCCCGGGTCTTGAGAGCGGCAAGCACCCGGTCGACCCCGGCCAGCAACAGATCGGTGGCGCGGACCAGCTGGATGTTGAAGGTGGTGTCCAGCACATCCGAGGAGGTCATCCCCTGATGGACAAAGCGGGCGGTGTCATTGCCGATGATTTCGGCCAGATGGGTGAGAAAGGCGATGACATCGTGTTTGGTCACGGCCTCGATCTCGTCGATGCGGGCCACGTCGAAGGCGACGTCCTTGGCCTTCCACACCGCTTCGGCGTTTTCCTTGGGGATCACGCCAAGGGCGGCCTGGGCGTCGCAGGCGTGGGCCTCGATCTCGTACCAGATGCGGAACTTGCTCTCGGGCGACCAGATGGCGACCATGTCGGGACGGGAATAACGGGGGATCATGGGTTGCGCACCTTCTCGTGATTGGGTTGTGCTTGGATGAGGATGGCGCCGGTCATAGAGTGGCAACGGGGCGGTCACAAGGGAGAGAGCGGATGCGGGCATGGGGTATGGCGGTTCTTATGACCCTGGCAGAGCCGGTTCTGGCCGCCGACGAGGTCTGGCGGCCCTTGAACACGGCCCAGATTTTCGCCGCGCTGACCGATCGCACCCTCTACTTTGATGCCTATACAAGGCAGGTGTTCCAGCCCGACGGTGTGACTGGCTATTACACCGAACGGTTTGCCGAAGGCCGCTGGACCGCTCGCGACGACCAGTATTGCAGCAGTTGGCCCCCTTCTGACCGGTGGGAGTGCTATGACATCGAAGCCTCGGACACAGGCGTCCGCTTTGTCAGTCCGACAGGGGCGATATCGCTGGGCCGCTATGACCCATGATGTCGCCTGAGGATTTTGCCGGAACCTGGCAGATCAGCCGCCGGATCGAGGACAGCCTGGCCGGTCAGACCGGCCGGTTCGAGGGCGAGGCCGTGCTGACGCCTGACCGGCCCGGAGGCCTGACATACCGCGAAGACGGGGTCCTGACCCTTGGGGCAGGCCCGCCGATGCGGGCGACGCGGGTGTACCTTTGGTCCTTTGCGCCTGCCGGGGGAGATGCGGTCGTCGAGGTCCGGTTCGAGGACGGCCGCCCCTTTCACGCATTCATCCCCGAGGGCCAGTCCGACGGCACCGACCACCCCTGCGGGGCTGATCTTTACCGCGTTCGCTATGATTTTGAACAATGGCCTGTCTGGGAGGCCCGCTGGAGGGTGACAGGACCGCGCAAAGCCTACGAGATGACAAGCCTTTACCACAGATCATGACCCCCGGGACCTGCCGATGCTTGCAGTGATGCGGCGCTTGGGGCAAACAGAGGTAACGCAATCCTGACAGGGGAGGCCCGCATGGCCCTTTCGATGACCCAAAACAAGGTTCTGGCCGAGGTCTTTGGCCCGACCGAGGGCGCTGCCCGACTGATCAAGCAGGCAGCACTGGTTGTGGCCGGCATCGCCTTTCTGGCGGTGATGGCCAAGATCAAGGTGCCGATGTGGCCCGTCGCCATCTCGATGGGGACCTTTGCGGTGCTGACCATCGGAGCCGCCTACGGCGCGCGTCTGGGTCTGGCCACGATCATGGGCTACATGATCCTGGGCGCGCTGGGGATGGACCTGTTCCAAAGCTCATCCGCCGAGGCCAATGGTCTGACCTACATGATGGGCGGAACCGGCGGCTACCTTCTGGGCTATGTGATGGCCGTTGTCCTGATGGGCTGGGCGGCACGCGCCGGCTGGGACCGGTCAATCGGCCGTATGGCGCTGGCGATGCTGGCGGCGAATGCTGTGATCTATGTCCCCGGTGTCCTGTGGCTTGGCCAGGTTTACGGCTGGGAGCAGCCGATCCTGATGTGGGGCCTCTGGCCGTTCCTGATGGGCGATGCTCTGAAGCTGGCGCTGGCCGCCTTTCTGGTGCCGGGCCTGTGGAAGCTGATCGGCGACGCCCGCGCCTGATCGCGGTCTTTTTCGGCTATCCAAATGAGAGGCGCAGCCAATGGCTGCGCCTCGTTTTGTTTTTGGTGCCTTTGGGAAGGTGAGCCCCTTGGCCCGGCCGAAGGGATGTGTGGCGCGGTCAGGAGCCTCCGGCGGGGATATTTGCGGCGAGATGAGGGGGGCCGGTTTTCAGGGGTCGGCAATCGTTGTGGTGACGATCGAGGTTTGTTCGAGCGTTTTGTGAACGGGGCATTTGTCGGCGATCTCGCGCAGCCGTGTCCTTTGATCCGCGTCGAGTGCCCCTTCGAGCCGGATAAGCCGGTGGAACCCGTCGACCTTTTGCGTGTTGGCAGCGTCTTGTGCATGTACCTTGTCGTGGCTCACGTCGACTCTGACATGGGTCAGCGGCCAGCCCTTGCGCCGCGCGTACATCCGGATCGTCATGGCGGTGCAGGCCCCCAGGCCCGCGGACAGAAAGCCATAGGGCGACATCCCCCGGTCGGTGCCGCCGTAGGCCAGTGGTTCGTCGGCTAGGACGTGGTGCTTTGGTCCCGATTGTACGTCCTGCAGGAACCCGTACCGATCTGCCTCTGACACCCGCACGATCCCTTCGGGCACGCCGGGCGGTGGGGCGGGCGGGGTGAGTGCGAGGTAGCGTGCCGACCAGGCGGCGATGACGGAGGCTGCGTATTCGGCGTCCTGCGGGTGGCTGAGCAGGTGATCGGCCCCGTCCAGGGTCACGAAGCTTTTGGGATGGCGGGCCGCCAGAAATATCTGCGAGGCGTTGTCGATCCCCACGGTGTCGTCCAGCGGCGCATGCAGCACGAGGAGGGCGGCCTTTAGGTTGCCGATGGCCGGGGCCAGCGCTCCTTTTGCTACATCCTCGAGGAACCGTTTGCCGATCTGGAAGGGTCTGCCGCCCAGATCGACGGTAGCCACCCCGTCGCTGATGATCCGGGGCAGGGCCTCGCTGAAGGTGTGGGTGACATGGGCCGGGTCGAAGGGGGCCCCGATGGTGGCCACCGCCTTGACCGAAGGGATAAGGCTGGTGGCCTTGAGCACGGCAGCCCCGCCGAGCGAATGCCCGATCAGCAGGCTGGGGGCCATGTCCTTGCGAGTCAGCGCCGTGGCGGTGGCGACGAGGTCCTCGACGTTGGTGGTGAAGTCGGTGTTCCCGAACTCTCCTTCCGAATGCCCAAGCCCGGTGAAGTCGAACCTGAGGACGGCGATCCCCATGGAGGACAGCCGCGCCGCGATTCGCCGGGCGGCGGTAATATCCTTGCCGCAGGTGAAACAATGGGCGAAGAGGGCCGTTGCCAGATGCGGACCGTCCGGCAGGTCAAGCCGCGCGGCGAGGGCGTCGCCGGCGTGGCCGAGAAAGCTGAAGCGTTGGGTGGTCATTGCGTGGCCTTTCGAGGACGTTGGGGTGAAGGTGGACCCTGTGCGGGGTCCGTACAACCGATGTGACGCCGTGGTCGCGGCATGGTGAGGGATATGTCAGCGAGGGGCGGGGCAGGAGTGCTGAGGCGGCTGCGACAACTGGCGATGGCCTTGACCCTGCCGTGCTGGGTCTGGATCGGCCTGTCCTACCTTGGGGGCCTGCATCCTGCTGCGGACTCGCTGTCCGTCCTACGGTTTGAGGTGTCTTTGGTGGCTTTGGCCCTGTCGGTGGTCCTGCTTGCCACGCGGGCGTTGTGGCGCGGGGCCTTGGGGGCGCTGGCGGCCCTTGTCATTGCCGTCCCGATCATCCTCGACATGCGGATCGCCCCGGCGGGGCCGGCGAGGGCCGATGCGATCAGCCTGTATCAGAAGAATGTCTGGCTAGAGAATCCGTCGCCCGAGGAGCTGGTGGCCGACCTTCGCCGCGTCGGGGCGGATATCATCACCCTGCAGGAAGTCACCGATCCGCTGGCGCGCGTCATCAATACTCTGGCCGGGGACTATCCCCATCAACACAGGTGCTGGGGCGGTGTTTACATCCTGACCCGGCTGGCACTGGCCGAAGGGGGCGCGCGCTGTCCGCAGGACCGACGTCTGAATGTCATCGCCTTGCAGGTCGAGACCGGAGCCGGGCCGCTCTGGGTGGTGGCGCTGCATCTGCGGTGGCCCTGGCCCTATGGTCAGGTGGCCCAGGTCGACCGCATCCTGCCGTTTCTGGCGGAGCTTGACGGGCCGGTTGTGGTGGCTGGCGATTTCAACATGGTGCCCTGGGGCCATAGCGTGCAGCAAATTTCGGCCGCGGCTGGGGCCGAGCGTGTCGGGCGGTTGGAGCGTACCTTTGACTTCGGCTCGCCCCTGGTGCGGCTTCGCATTGACCATGTCCTGGCCCCGCGTGGCTGGCAGGGAAGCACTGCGCTTCGCCCGCTGGCCGGGTCGGACCACTTTGGAGTTGTTGCCCGGTTCGGGCCGCCCTAGCGGTGGATCGTTTCAGGCCTCGCCCGACAGGACCGGGTCGTAGGGGTAGGCCGTCAGGCATTCGTAGCCGGTTTCGGTGATCACAACCTGATCCTCGAGCTTGATCGAGAAATCGCCGCCTTCGGGGCTGACCAGTGCCTCAACACAAAGGCACATGCCGGGTTCGATGACGTAGTCGAATGCGCCTTCGACAAAACTGTCGGGATAGACGACCAGCGGCCATTCATCGCACAGGCCCACCCCGTGCATCAGGCAGCCGTATTTCTGCTTTTGGTAGATCTCGGGCAGCACATGCGCCTGGAAGGTCAGGTCGCGCATATGCACGCCGGGCTTCAGCAGATCCATGTTTTGGGCGATATGCTCGCGCCCGATCTTCATCGCCTCGATCATGTCGGGACGGGGGGCGCGGTCGCCGACCCACCAGGTCCGCGAGATGTCGACGCAGATCCCGTAGGCCCCGACCAGATCGGTGTCGAAGGCGACGATTTCGTTGTTCTGGACAATCCTTGGGCCGCATTCCTGAAACCATGGGTTGGTCCGGGGGCCAGAGGACAAAAGCCGGGTTTCAATCCATTCGCCGCCGCGCCGGATGTTTTCGGCATGCAGGACGGCCCAGATGTCATCCTCGGTCATGTTTCCTTGGGGCACACCGTTGCGCGTCACCCGCTCCATTTCGTAAAGGGCCGCTTCGCAGGCGTGCGAGGCGCAGCGCATGGCGAGGATCTCGTCCGGGCCTTTGATGCTGCGGGTCTTTTCGGTAAGTTCTTCGCCCTCGAGCACCTCGAAACCGGCCCGTTCCAGGGCGCGCAATCCGTGCAGGGTGGCCTTGTCCACCCCAAGGCGCATATTGCCGCCTGAATGTTCGCGGATCAGGTCATGGACCTCGCGGGCAAAGACGTTGGCTGCGTCCCCGACCTTGTCACCCCGGTCAAAGTAGAACAGGTCGGCACCGGATCTCTGTTCGCGGACCAGGGGGTTGAATTTGCTCAGGAACATGCCGTTCTTGTAGTCCCAGATGACCATGTAGCCATCGGCACAGACAAGACAGGCCCGGAACGAATTGTGGGTGTTCCACAACTGCATGTTGGTCGAGTCTGTGGCGTAGCGGATGTTGAGGGGGTCGAACATCAGGATGCCGCCCCAGTCGCGGGCGACCACCGCCTCGGTCAGCCGGTTGTGCCGAAAGGCGCGCATGGCGGGCAGGTCGGGCAGGGTCAGGCCAGCGGCGGCCCATTCGCCAAAGGCGAGGGGCGTTGGCCCGATCTCGAGCCGGTCGTTGTCATTTGGAGAGCCGTCGCCAAGAAGGTCACCCTTGGTCGGGTCGATCTTGCGGGTCGAGCTGTAGTTGACATTCATCGGGACGGCCTTCGCGTTGAGCAAGTGCGACGATCATCCGTTTCGTTTGGGTCGACTGTCCTGCCCGCTGCCGACACAGGGACATGTCGTTTTTGACGGCTGACGAGAAACCGGACCGAGGTGTTTTGGTCAGATGAGGCCAATCATGTTCGCGGCCTCGACCACATTGGGCAGGCCGCTGACGGTGCCCATCACTGCAAGCGCCCGGGCGCCGTGTGCAAAGTCGTTGTGGTCCATGCGCTTGATGGCGCGTCCTGCCTTGTCTGCGAAGGGAAGGTAGATGACGAGGTTGCTGCTGTGTGAGGCACCCAGGCCCATCCGGACCGAGACGTGGCGGCGGTCCTTGGCCGTTGCGTAGCCGTAAAGTGCCTGCCGGACCTGCTGCAGTTCGGTCAGGTCGCAGGCTGGAACTTGTGGGATATCGTTGGCGGGACGCAGGGAGGGGTCTTGCTGCGCCGGTCCGACCGCTGGGAGGGCGTCGTCGACCTCGACCAGAGTTTCGACCTGTCCGCGACCGCCTGTGAGGCCGAGCCGGGCCATGAGGCTGCGGCTGTCGTCCGGGTCTGCCTCGCCTTCGGGATGGCCTTCGGCGCGGGCCTTGAGCGTCTCTTCGACCTGGCGCAGGATACGGGGCAGTTCGTGGGGTTCCGAGGATTCCACCTGGCGCGGGGCGATTTCGGGAAGCTTTTGCGCCAGCGTGTCAATGATGTCGGCAGTGACGACCTGGGGCACGATGTGCCAAAGGGTCTGATCGACCGGGACGGTTTCGCAGATCGCCTGTGTCAGGCGACGGGCCATGACGGTTTGTTGCCCTGCAATGCCCACAGGCCCAAGGCCGCTGTCCGCCGGGCCATTTCCAACGCCCAGCGTCAGGCAGGTGGTGTGCGTCCCCTTCAGCCCTGTTTGCAGCGACAGGGTCAGTCGTCCCGTCGGCGTGTCCAGAAAGGCCAGATCATTGCGCACCAGATCGAACTGCTGCTCGGTCGCCATGTATTCGGTCAGGGCTTCGTGCAACTCGGACAGTAGCCACGAGAAGTCGATGCTTTGGGGGCCAGCGTACAGAAGCTGCACGATGGTGCTGGTCGGTGTGGTCTGGCAGTGCAAAGGCATATTACAAATCCACTGTTGGGCGTGATTGTAGCCTGCCAGTGGATTGTGGTGCCTAAGCGTGCGGATTGTGATGAAATATGGGAAAGTTCCCGGCAAGGGGCCCTGTTTCCGCCACAGTTACAATCGCGCAATTCCGGCCTGGATTGTTGCGAGGTCTTTGTGACGGGCAACAAAAAGGGGCGACCAATGGGCGCCCCTTGCATTAAGACAACAGGATCCGGAAGGATCAGCAGCTGTAGTACATCTTGTACTCGATCGGGTGCGGTGTGTGCTCGTAGGCGTAAACCTCTTCCCACTTCAGCGCCATGTAGCCATCCAGCTGGTCCTTGGTGAACACGTCGCCTGCGATGAGGAACTCGTGATCTTTTTCCAGCTCTTCCAGCGCTTCGCGGAGCGATCCGCAAACGGTGGGGATTGCTGCCAGCTCTTCCGGGGGCAGATCGTAAAGGTCCTTGTCCGAGGAGGGGCCCGGGTCGATCTTGTTCTTGATGCCGTCCAGGCCAGCCATCAGCAGCGCTGCGAAGGCGAGGTAGGGGTTGGCGGCCGGATCGGGGAAACGAGCCTCGACGCGCTTTGCCTTGGGCGATTCGGACCACGGGATACGCACGCAGCCCGACCGGTTACGGGCGGAGTAGGCGCGCAGAACCGGGGCTTCAAAGCCGGGGATCAGACGCTTGTAAGAGTTGGTGGTCGGGTTGGTGATCGCGTTCAGCGCCTTGGCGTGCTTCAGGATGCCGCCGATGAAGTAAAGAGCCTCCTGGCTGAGGTCGGCGTACTTGTCGCCGGCGAACAGGGGCTTGCCATCCTTCCAGATCGACATGTTGACGTGCATGCCGGTGCCGTTGTCGCCCGCGATGGGCTTGGGCATGAAGGTGGCCGACTTGCCGTAGGCCTGAGCCACGTTGTGGATGACGTACTTGTACTTCTGGATCTCGTCGGCCTGCTTGGTCAGCGTTCCGAAAATCAGGCCAAGCTCGTGCTGGCACGACGCCACTTCGTGGTGGTGCTTGTCGACCTTCATGCCCATCCGCTTCATGGTGGACAGCATTTCCGAGCGCATGTCCTGCGCGTCGTCGACGGGGTTGACCGGGAAGTAACCGCCCTTGATGCCTGGACGATGGCCGGTGTTGCCCATCTCGTACTCGGTGTCGGTGTTCCATGCGCCGTCGAGCGCGTCGACCTGGTAGGACACCTTGTTCATCGAAACAGAGTAGCGAACGTCGTCGAAGATGAAGAACTCAGCTTCGGGGCCACAGAAGAAGGAGTCACCGATACCGGTTTCCTTCAGGTAGGCTTCGGCCCGCTCGGCGGTGCCGCGGGGGTCCCGCTCGTAGGGTTCCATCGTGTCGGGCTCGAGCACGGTGCAATGGATGCAGATCGTCTTTTCCGCGTAGAAGGGGTCGATATAGACGCTGGTCGTGTCGGGCATCAGCTTCATGTCGGACTGGTCGATCGACTTCCAACCGGCGATGGACGAGCCATCGAACATGAACCCTTCCTCGAGGAAGTCCTCATCGACCTGATCGGCCATAACGGTGACGTGCTGCAACTTGCCACGAGGATCAGTGAAGCGAATGTCGACGTATTCGACATCCTCATCCTTGATCATCTGAATAACCTGTTCTTTGCTCATGAGTACTCTTCCCCTTGCAGTAAGTTGTTTGATTGGGTGGGTGTGTCAGATCGCGTCGTCGCCGGTCTCGCCGGTGCGGATCCGAATGGCTTGATCGACGGTCGATACGAAAATTTTGCCGTCACCGATCTTGTCGGTCTTGGCGGCGCCGATGATGGCCTCGATCGCGGCATCGGCCTGTTCGTCGGACAGAACGACCTCGATTTTCACCTTGGGCAGGAAATCAACAACGTATTCGGCACCCCGATAAAGCTCGGTGTGGCCTTTTTGGCGGCCGAAGCCTTTGACCTCGACGACGGACAGGCCTTGGATGCCTACTTCCTGAAGTGCTTCTTTCACTTCGTCGAGCTTGAACGGCTTTATGATCGCCTCGATCTTTTTCATGCACCGACTCCCTTGCGTATTGCTTATGGGGGGTGAGACCATTTTGGGACGGTCACCACAATTAACGACGGATGGGATGACACGAGCCGCGACGGGAATCCAGAGGCGTCGCCCAAAAACTTAGCAAGTAGCCTACGATATGGGCGCTTTGAAAAACGGGAGGGTGCGAAACGTGATCGAATTGCTCACCGCTGCACAGATGCGCGCCACAGAAGCCAGCGCGATGGCTTCGGGTGCCGTCACCGGCCTTGAATTGATGGAGCGGGCCGGGCGCGGTGTCGTTGACCGACTTCAGGCCCAGTGGCCGGAAATGGCGGCGGGTTCCCTTGTGGCGCTGGTTTTTTGTGGACCGGGCAACAATGGGGGAGACGGCTTCGTCATTGCCCGTTTGCTGCGCGATGCCGGTTGGGCCGTGGATGTGGTTTTCTGTGGTGCCGCGGAAAGGATGTCAGCCGATGTGCGCGCCAATCTTGACCGATGGGGTGGGCCGATTCTCAAATTGGCCGAGGTGGCCGTGCGGGATAGTGCCTGTGATCTGATCGTGGATGCGTTGTTCGGGACCGGCCTGTCCCGGCCGGTTAACCCCGCAATCCTTTCCGCTCTGGCCGATCAGGCGGGCAGGGGCGGCCAGCGGCCCCCAAGGGTCGTGTCCGTTGACATAGCCTCGGGCCTTGATGCGGACAGCGGGCGTGCGTTGGGCGATCCTGCGCGGGCCGTTGTTGCCGACCTGACGGTTACGTTTCACCGCCCGAAGCTTGGCCATGTTCTGGCAGAGGGTCTTGTATATTCGGGTCGGGTTGAGGTGGTCGATATAGGCCTGTCACGGTCCCCCGAGGCTGTTTGCGCGGTCACTCTGGGTCCGACGGACATGAAGGCACTTGGCAAAGGTATCGCCTCGCACAAATTTGGCCACGGGCATGCGCTGGTCCTGTCAGGGGGCGTCGGGCGCGGCGGGGCGGCCCGACTGGCTGCGCGGGGGGCGTTGCGGATCGGGGCAGGGTTGGTGACGGTTGGTTGCCCACCCGCAGCATTGATGGAAGCTGCGTCGCGCCTTGATGCCGTCATGGTTCGCAAAGTCGAGGATGCCGCCGCACTTGCCGACTGTTTGGCGACCGACGATCGCATCACCGCCATTTGTGTTGGTCCGGGGTTTGGCACGTCGGAAAGGGAGGCGGGCCTTTTGCGGACGATTCTGGCGGGGGATGGCACACGGTCTGCGTTTTGGGGCCGGGTTGTGCTGGACGCTGATGCGCTGACCCTGTTGGCCCGGGACGAAACACTTTTCGCGCAGTTGCACGACCGCTGCCTCTTGACGCCGCATGGCGGGGAATTCGCCCGGCTGTTTCCGGATCTGGCCAAACAGGAAACCGCTGTGGCCATGACCGGGCCAGCCTATTCCAAGGTCGATGCGACGCGAGAGGCTGCGCGTCGGGCTGGGTGCACGGTTCTGTACAAGGGGCCTGACACTGTCATTGCCTCGCATGACGGACAATGCCAAGTCCACGCCGCTGTCGGGGCGCGTGCCGCACCCTGGCTTGCCACGGCAGGGTCGGGCGATGTTCTGGCCGGTTTTGCCGTAGGTCTGATGGCGCGGGGGGTTGATCCAATGGAGGCGGCCCGTTGCGCGACCTATCTACATACCGATTGTGCCCGCCACTTTGGTCCGGGCCTGATTGCCGAGGATTTGCCCGAGGCGCTGCCTGCGGTGCTGCGCTCGATTGGTCTGTGAATGGTTTGCCGGCCTAGGCGGCCAAGACCTCAAGCCCGGTCGCGTAGATGACATGGCCTGCGTCGAAGATCAGGCTGTACACCGTCATTTCGCGGGGGGGCAGGGCGATCACGAATTCGCCGTCGACAAGACGCCGGGCCGCAACGTTGGCGGTGGGCTGACCGTATAGGGCCATGGCGCGCCAGTCACGGATGTGGACCGGCGTGTCGGGCGGCAGGATGACGTCCTGCTCTGGTCTTGTGTGACCGATGGACCCAGCCATGATCAGAACAGGCTCAACCGTCAGTGTTTCGCAGCGCACCTCGCGCAAGACGGCTGTCCCTGTATCGCGCGAAATGATCCGGTCACCGGGCTTGAGGTCCTCGATCGCCCTTTCACCGCGAAGGGTCTGGATGATGGTGCCTGCGGCCAGTCCGCTTGTCCGGGTCCGGGCCTTGACGACGAGGGGGCCGTCCGCGTCTGACCGCTCTGAAATACGCTGGTAATGCATGGCCCGACTCGGTCCCGATTTGTTGCAGTTTCAGACTGCGACGCAATTGTGGCGGGATCGGGTCCAAGCTGTGCAAAAAGCGGGATGCTTTTTCTGCTCGCATCCGCCTTTTCGCTTTGATAGACAGCCGCCAACTCGGGGGGTGGCACAGAGCCGCCCCCTCTCATAATGCGGGTGTGGCGGAACTGGTAGACGCACCAGATTTAGGTTCTGGCGCCGCAAGGCGTGGGGGTTCGAGTCCCTTCACCCGCACCAAGACGTTTGAAAAAGGACAAAGAATGCAGGTCAACGAGACCCTCAACGACGGCCTCAAGCGCGGCTACACCATCCTGCTGACGGCGGCAGAGCTGGAAGCCAAGGTCAAGGAAAAGCTGGTCGAAGCGCAGCCCGAGATTGAAATGAAGGGCTTTCGCAAGGGCAAGGTCCCTCTCGCCCTGCTGAAAAAGCAGTTCGGCCCCCGCCTTTTGGGCGAAGCGATGCAGGAAAGCATCGACGGCGCGCTGAGCACGCATCTTGAAGAATCAGGTGACCGTCCGGCGATGCAGCCTGCCGTCACCATGACCAACGAAAACTGGAAAGAAGGTGACGACGTCGAGGTTGCCGTGTCCTATGAGACCTTGCCGGAAGTTCCCGAAGTTGATTTCTCGGCCATTTCGCTGACCCGTCTGACGGTCGCTGCGGATGACGCGTCGATCCAGGAAGCGCTGGATAACCTGGCCAGCACCGCCCTGAACTTTGAGGACCGCAAGAAGGGTTCCAAGGCCAAGGACGGCGATCAGGTTGTCATCGACTTTGTCGGCAAGGTTGACGGCGAAGCCTTTGAAGGTGGCTCTGCCGAAGATTACCCGCTTGTCCTCGGCTCCAACTCGTTCATTCCCGGGTTTGAGGATGGTCTGATCGGCGTCAAGGAAGGCGACGAGAAAGACGTCGACGTCAGCTTTCCCGACGACTACCAGGCCCCGAACCTTGCCGGTAAGGCCGCGGTGTTCACCTGCACGGTCAAGGCCGTCAAGGAACCCAAGCCTGCCGAGATCAACGACGAACTGGCCAAGCAGTATGGCGCCGAGGACCTTGAAGGTCTGAAGACCCAGATCGCTGACCGCCTTGCCGCCGAATACACCGGTGCGGCCCGTGCAGTGGCCAAGCGTGCCCTTCTGGATGCGCTGGACAAGGCTGTGTCGTTCGAACTGCCCCCGAGCCTTGTCGAGGCCGAGGCATCGCAGATCGCCCACCAGCTGTGGCACGAGGAAAACCCCGACGTTCAGGGCCACGACCACGCCAAGGTCGAGCCGACGGAAGAGCATAACCGTCTGGCCGTCCGCCGCGTAAAGCTGGGCCTGTTGCTGGCCGAGATTGGCCAGAAGGCCGAAGTGCAGGTCACTGATCAGGAAATGACCCAGGCGATCCTTAATCAGGCGCGTCAGTACCGTGGTCAGGAACGCCAGTTCTTTGAGTTTGTTCAGCAGAACGCTCAGGCCCGTCAGCAGATCCAGGCACCTCTGTTCGAGGACAAGGTGATCGACCACGTCTTCTCGCTTGCCAAGGCCGAAGAGAAGGCCGCCACGAAAGAAGAGCTTCAGGCCGCTGTCGAGGCGCTTGAGGAAGAGTGATTTTTCCTTTGGCCTGACGCTGACCAGGATTATGAAAGGCCGCCCTTGCAGGGCGGCCTTTTGCGTTTGACCGATCCCCGCTGCCCTTACTGGCAGGTTTCGCGCCATGGGGTTATGCTCTGTCAAAGGCATCCCGACAGAGCTGGGGGCGATTTCTTGAAGGAGCATGTTCCTTGGCCACAGATCCCGACCCAGAGGTCGATGCATTTGCCGCAAGGGCCAAAGGCTGGCAGGCTGAACTGGCGTTCCTGCGCCCCATCCTGCGCGATTGCGGCCTGACGGAAGCGGTCAAATGGCGGCAACCTTGCTATAGCGTCCCGGCAGGTAATGTCGCCATCTTCTACGGCATGAAAGACAGCTGCGGGATTGGGTTCTTCAAAGGGGTTTTGCTACGCGATCCCGAAGGGGTTCTGGTCCGGCAAGGCGAAAATTCGCAGTCCTCCCGCCTGATGCGGTTCACGTCACTGGACGAGGTCAGGGAAAAAGAGGCCACGATCCGGGCCTATGTGGCCGAGGCCATCGCCAACGAGGTTGCGGGCCTGAAGGTCGATTTCAAGGAAAAGCATGAACTGGTCTACCCAGAAGAGCTGATCCAGAAGTTGGAAACTGACCCGGCTTTTGAAGAAGCGTTTGAACGCCTGACGCCGGGCAAAAAGCGGGGATACAACCTGCATTTTTCGGCGGCAAAGAATGCCGCGACCCGTATCAGCCGAATCGAAGCCAGCGAGGCGCGCATTCTGGCGGGGAAGGGGTTTCACGATTGCATCTGCGGGCTGTCCAAGAAGTTGCCGCGTTGCGATGGATCGCACAAGGAGCTTAAGAGTAGCGACGGATCGCACAAAGCGCTTAAGGACTGACTGGCCCGATCCTGCCTACCCGATCCGGCCTACCTGATCCGGCTACCATGATCCCAAACGCAAAAGGCCGCCCCCGAGGGAGCGGCCTTTCAAGATCGTGTCAAAGGCTTCAGCCTTCGCGATCGTCGTCTTCGGTCGCGGCAGAGCCAAGATCGTCAAACAGCTGCTCGATCTCGAAATCAGCTGCAGCTTCTTCTTCTGCGGCCAGTTCCTGGATCGATTTACCAGATGCCTGAAGCTCGGCCTCTTCGGGCGAGCGGGCGATGTTGAGGCTGATGCCGCACTCGACTTCGGGGTGAAGCCGGACGGTCAGGTCATGCAGGCCCAGGGTCTTGATCGGGGTCAGCATGATCACCTGCTTGCGATCAAAGGTGAAACCAGCAGCTTCGGCAGCCTCGGCGGTGTCACGCGGGGTGACCGAGCCGTACAGAGCACCCGCGTCGGAGGCCGATCGGATGATGATGAAGGTCTGACCGTCAAGCTTTTCAGCCATCGCTTCAGCTTCTTTGCGGGTTTCGAGGTTGTTCGCCTCGAGTTGGGCCTTTTGCTCTTCAAAGCGGGCCAGGTTGGCGGCGTTGACGCGCATCGCCTTGCCCTGCGGCAAGAGGAAGTTGCGGGCATAGCCGTCCTTTACCTTGACCACTTCGCCCATCTGGCCAAGCTTGGCCACGCGTTCCAGAAGGATAACGTCCATTGGGTGGTCTCCTTATTTCACGGCGTAAGGCAGCAGGGCCAGGAACCGTGCGCGCTTGATGGCACGGGCCAGCGCACGCTGGTTTTTGGCACCGACGGCGGTGATGCGGGACGGAACGATCTTGCCGCGCTCAGAGATGTAGCGCTGCAGGGTGCGGGTGTCTTTGTAGTCGATCTTGGGGGCGCTATCGCCCTCAAAGGGATCGGACTTGCGACGACGGAAAAACGGTTTGGTAGCCATGTGTAGGGTCCTTTCCTATCCAGATCAGCGACGTTCGCGGGGGCCGCGGTCTTCGCGCGGTCCACGGTCTTCACGAGGGCCGCGATCTTCGCGGGGTCCACGATCGCCGCGATCACCACGGTCGCTGCGCTCATCACGCTTTTGCATCTGCACGGAGGGGCCTTCCTCGTGTGCATCGACCTTGATGGTCAGGATACGCATGACGTCATCGTGCAACCGCATCAGACGCTCCATCTCCTGCACGGCAGAAGCGGGGGCATCGGTGCGCAGATAGGCGTAATGCCCTTTGCGGTTCTTGTTGATCTTGTAGGCCATCGTCTTGACGCCCCAGTACTCGTTCTCAACGACTTTGCCGCCGTTGTCTGCAAGAACTGTGGAGAAGTGTTCGATGAGGCTTTCAGCTTGCGTGTTGGACAAGTCCTGACGCGAGATAAAGACATGCTCGTAAAGCGGCATGTTGGCTCCAGTTCATTTCTCGGCGCATTTCATAGGGAGGGGCGATCACCTTCCGCACCCCACCCACGAGAGACTGCGCGGTTCATATACGTCGCGGAAGGATGGGGCCTTATACAGATCAGGGCCAGCGAAGCAAGGGGCCGTCTTGGGTTCTGTCTGGGGTTCTGTCTTCGACCGCGACTTTGACCCGATCTGGGCTCTGTCTTGCGCTTTGTCGCGGGTCTGGGCCGCCCGATCCCGCCCTTTGCCCTGACATGACCCCCGATCTGCACCGGACATAGCCGAAACCTGCCGCCATTCTGCCGCGTTTGTCCTCAAAAATGCGAGTATTCAAGTATTTCATTTGTTGGAACGGTATTCATGAGCGCCACGCTAGACATCAGACCGATCTCCCGTGCGGGTTTCGCACAACAGTCTTCGCCGCGAACCTCCTATTCCGTAGAATCCGATCACTGGGGCTATACCATTCGATCGGGCCATCCTGCGCCTTTCATGATCCTGGTGGTTCAGGCCCTTGTCTGGGTCGCCGGTTGTGTCCTGATCGCTATGGCCTTTGGATTGTGGCTGTTGCCCGCCGCCTTAAACCAAGGGCCGGTGCTTGGCCTGAAACTGGGGTCATCGGTCCTTATGCTGGCCGCGGCGGCCTATTGCATGTGGTACGCCAGCCGTGGCGTCATGCCAGAGCTTCAGATTGATATCAGCAGGGGCGAGGTCCGCGAGGTCGTCCGCAACCGGACCGGACGTCCTACACAGGTTGGCCTTTATGGCTTTGACGCGATTGGCGGTGTGTTCATCGATCGCGGGCCGGGATTCGGTGCCAGAAGGGGCGCGAACAGCACCCTCGTTCTGCGCTATCGCAATACGCCCCAGACCCTTTTCGTTGCGAGCGGCAATCTGGCCGACCTGACGTCCCTCCGTGATCGTCTGGGCCGCGACCTGATGGTGCTGGGCCGCCAGCGCAACGAGCCTGTTGACCCGATCGAGCCTGCAACGTCGGCTGTTGCCTGAGCCGTTCGGCAATCACCGCCCCGATCCATTTTTGACAAAGCGCGGCCCGGTGGCCGCGCTTTTTGCTTGTCGGGACAGTTGCGTCTCGTGATGGCCAGTTCTTGTGATGACAGGTCAGAGCGTTTAGAGCCTGTCCCACTGAAAGTCTGGGAGGTGCGCGATGCGAGCTTTTGTTTTTCCGGGGCAGGGGGCACAGGTGCCGGGCATGGGTCGCGCCCTTGCCGAGGCCTACCCCGCGGCCAGGGCCGTCTTTGACGAGGTTGACGAGGCCTTGGGCGAAAGGCTGTCCGATCTGATCTGGGGCGAGGATGCCGATACGCTGACGCTGACCCGCAACGCCCAGCCCGCGCTAATGGCGACGTCGCTGGCCGCGGTCCGGGCGATGGAGACCGAAGGGCTGACGGTATCGGATGCCGCCTTTGTGGCGGGTCATTCCCTTGGCGAATACTCTGCCCTTTGCGCGGCGGGCACCCTTAGCCTTGCGGATACTGCCCGGCTCTTGCGCTTGCGCGGCGAAGCCATGCAACAGGCCGTTCCGGTTGGCATCGGCGCCATGGCCGCCCTTTTGGGCCTCAGCATCGACGCTGCCCGCGAGGTCGCCGCCGAGGCTGCGCAGGGCGATGTCTGCGAGGCCGCCAATGACAACGATCCCTCCCAGGTCGTGGTTTCGGGTCATCGCGCGGCTGTTGAGCGTGCATTGGACATTGCAAAGGCCAAGGGTGCGAAACGCGCGCTCTTGTTGCCGGTCAGCGCACCCTTCCACTCGTCCCTGATGGCCCCTGCGGCAGAGGCGATGGCCGCGGCCCTCCAAACCGTCGAGATGGCCACCCCTTGTGTCCCCCTTGTTGCCAATGTGACTGCCGAGGCGGTATCGGACCCCGACACGATCCGCGATCTTCTGGTCAAACAGGTCACAGGCTCTGTCCGGTGGCGCGAAAGCGTGTTGTGGATGTCGGCGGCTGGAGTGACCGAAGCCTGGGAAATCGGGTCGGGCAAGGCTCTGTCCGCCATGATCCGCCGGATCGACAAGGAGATTGCGGTGCGTGCCATCGGCACCCCCGACGACATCGCGGCGGCCCTTGCCGCCCAGCAAGCCTGAGAGAGAGGGACTGACATGTTTGATCTAACCGGAAAGACCGCGCTTATCACCGGCGCATCTGGCGGTATTGGCGGTGCGATTGCCCATGCCCTGCACGGGGCAGGGGCGACTGTGGCCCTGTCCGGCACACGGGTCGAACCCCTTGAGGCGCTGGCGGCCGAGCTGGGCAGCCGGGCCCATGTCCTGCCCTGCAACCTTGGCGACGCAGAGGCGGTCAATGCCCTGCCCAAGCAGGCGATTGAGGCGATCGGGTCGGTCGACATTCTGGTCAACAACGCAGGTATCACCCGCGACAACCTGTTCATGCGTATGTCCGAAGACGAATGGTCCAGCGTGCTTGAGGTCAACCTCACCTCAACCATGCGGCTGTGCAAGGGCGTGATCCGCGGCATGATGAAGGCCCGTTGGGGGCGCATCGTCAACATCTCGTCCATTGTCGGCGCGACGGGCAACCCGGGGCAGGCCAACTATGCAGCCTCCAAGGCTGGGATGGTGGGGATGTCCAAGTCGATCGCCTACGAGGTGGCGAGCCGTGGAATCACCGTCAACTGCGTGGCCCCGGGCTTTATCACCACGGCGATGACCGACAAGCTGACCGACGACCAGAAAGCCGGCATCTTGACCCAGGTCCCTGCCGGTCGGATGGGCGAGGCGTCCGAAATCGGGGCGGCTGTCCTGTATCTGGCCAGCCCCGAGGCTGCCTATGTCACCGGCACGACCCTACACGTCAATGGCGGCATGGCCATGCTTTAGGTTGGGACTTTAGTTTGGGGCTTTAGTTTGGGGGCTTGGGGGGGGCTCCGGTGCGTTTGAATGCTGGGTTTCCGGGCAGCATGGTGGGTTTGAGTATTGCCCTTGTGTCGCATGGCCGCGCAGTTGCCAGCATCATTGAACCCTTGGCGATCTGAAAGCGTTTGCCTCTCAAACAAACTCTGCTATAGCCCAGCAAGATTTTCCGGAGGGCGCCCTGGTGGCGCTGATCGGTTTAGCCCTTCAAAATAGGGCAGGTGAGCCGCCCCATGGGGCAAAGAAAACGGGCCAAAGGCCCGAAAGAACGTGAGGACCTGATATGAGCGACGTCGCAGACCGTGTGCGCAAGATCGTTGTGGAGCACCTTGGTGTTGAAGAAGACAAGGTTGCCGAGAACGCTTCGTTCATCGACGACCTGGGCGCTGACAGCCTCGACACAGTCGAGCTTGTGATGGCATTCGAGGAAGAGTTCGGGATCGAGATCCCCGACGATGCCGCCGAAACCATCCAGACCTTCGGCGATGCAGTCAAGTTCATCTCGGAAGCACATTAAGCTCTGAGATCATCCACGATAGTGGTGTGACGGCGTCCTTCGGGGCGCCGTTTTCGTTTCAGCCTTTCCCATCTGCGTGACTTCGCCCGTGTCCCGTTGATTTCATCCCGCCCCCCGTCACAGTGATCGTCAAACCTTGAGGAGGTCTTGATGGTAAACGATAGACAATGGCCCGCCGGTGCGCTGTTGGCGGCGGCGCTGACGGTCTGGGCGGCGGGTCAGGCGGGGGTGACTGTCCGGTTGGGCGCCCATCCATTCTGGGCCCGCGAGGTCCCCCTGATGGGTCTTGTCCTTGCTGTCCCCATCGCCCTCGTCGGATTTTGGCGGCCGGGTCTTCCCGGGTCGTTGGCCCTGGTTTGCCTCATCGCAGGGGCCGTTTCGGCCCGCCTTGGCAAGGCGGCTTTCGCGGCCTCCTATGCCGAAAACGCCCTAGCCGGCCAATTCTGGTTCTTTGGCTGGATTGTGTTAAGCGGCGGGGCGGTTGCCCTGATTGCGGTCGGTCTTGCTCGTCTGCGTCCTAGGGCCTGACCGAACAGCCTGTCTTTTCTCCGGAACGTAGTTTTGCCGACGATGCCCGCCCGCTCTTGCCCCCGCGTTGACAAGCAAGGTATCAGGATTGGAACGGAATGAGCAGAGTTGGAGACGTGACATGCGTCGTATCGTCGTGACGGGCCTTGGTTTGGTGACACCCCTGGCGGATGGGGTCGAAGCCTCATGGGCCAAGCTTCTGGCAGGTGAATCAGGGGCCAAGCCGATTGCCCGCTTTGATGCCAGCGAATTGGCCACAACCTATGCCTGCGAAGTGCCCTTTGGCGACGGCACCAACGATACCTTCAACCCTGACCACTACATGGAGCCGAAGGACCAGCGAAAGGTCGATACCTTTATCCTTTTCGGCGTCGCGGCGGCCCAGCAGGCGATCGAGGATTCGGGCTGGATGCCGCAGGACCGCGAAGGCCAGATCCGCACCGGCGTCCTGATCGGGTCGGGTATCGGCGGTCTGAACTCTATCGCCAACACCGCGATCATGATGAAGGAAAAGGGCCCCCGCCGGGTGTCCCCGTTCTTTGTGCCCGGTGCCCTGATCAACCTGATCTCGGGTCAGGTGGGGATTCGTTATGGCTTTAAAGGGCCGAACCATTCGGTCGTGACGGCCTGTTCGACAGGGGCCCATGCCATCGGCGATGCCGCCCGCCTGATCAAATACGGGGCGGCTGACGTCATGGTCGCAGGCGGGGCAGAGGCCGCGATCTGCGAGATCGGGATTGCAGGCTTCAACGCTTGCAAGGCCCTATCCACCAAGCGTGCTGACGATCCAACCAAGGCCAGCCGTCCCTATGACGCGGACCGCGACGGGTTCGTGATGGGCGAGGGGGCCGGGATCGTCGTTCTGGAGGAATACGAACACGCCAAGGCCCGTGGGGCCAAGATCTATGCCGAGGTGCTGGGCTATGGCATGTCGGGCGATGCCTATCACATAACCGCCCCCGCCGAAGACGGCGATGGGGCCGAACGGTCCATGGTGGCCGCGATCGAGGATGCTGGTCTAACCCCTGCCGACATCGACTACATCAACGCCCATGGGACATCGACCATGGCGGATGTGATCGAGCTTGCCGCGGTTGAGCGGATGCTGGGTGACGCGGCGGACAAGGTGACGATGTCCTCGACCAAATCGTCGACCGGCCACCTTCTGGGGGCCGCTGGCGCCATCGAGGCGATCTTTTCCATTCTGGCGATCCGCGATCAGGTCGCCCCGCCGACAATCAACCTTGATAACCCGGCTGTCGAAAGCAAGGTCAACCTTGCGCCCCACGTCAAGCAACCACGCAAGATCGACGTGGCCTTGTCCAACTCGTTCGGCTTTGGCGGGACCAATGCCAGCGTGATCTTTGGAGCTGTCCGCTGATGTGGAAACACGTTGCGTCGAACGCGCTGACATTCTTTATCGTGCTGCTGTTTCTGGCGGCCGGGGTCATCACGGTCGGCGCAAATCGCTATAGCTCGGAAGGGCCATTAGCCCAGGCGATCTGTCTGCGTGTCGAAAGCGGGTCAAACATGCGCCGGGTCAGCAATGACCTTGCGGGGCAGGGTGCTATTGCGTCCCCGGCGATCTTTCGCATCGGGGCGGACTATTCCGAGAAGTCGTCGCAGCTCAAGGCTGGTAGCTACCTGATCCCGGCGGGGGCGTCGATGGAGGGGATCGTTGATACGATCACCCGTGGCGGTGCAAGTACCTGTGGGACGCAGGTGGTTTACACCGTTGGGATCACCGGCACTGTCGCCCGCGTCCGCGAGCTAGATCCTGCGACCAACCGCTTTGTCGAAGTCGTCCGGTTTGATCCACAAACCGAGGAGGCACCGGCAGAATATACTGAGGTTCGGGGCCAGAGTGATACCCAATACGCCATTCTGGTCGTCGAGGGCACGACGGTTTGGCAGGTCGTGAACGGTCTTAACTCTATCGAGATCCTTGAAGGTCAGATCACCGAACTACCGCCAGAAGGCACGCTTGCCCCCGACAGCTACGACGTACTTCCGGGGATGGAGGTTGCGACCCTTCTGGACCAGATGTCGGCGGCCCAGACCGCCCGTCTGGCCGAGGCCTGGGCCAACCGTGTGGATGGCCTGCCCTTCGACACGCCGGAAGAGGCGCTGATCCTTGCCTCAATCGTTGAAAAGGAAACCGGCGGCTATGACGAGGTCCGCACCGTGGCCAGCGTGTTCGAGAATCGCCTGCGCGCCGGGATGCGCCTGCAAACTGACCCCACGGTGATCTACGGTGTCACAGGGGGCGAGGGTGTACTGGGCCGTGGCCTGCGTCAAAGCGAGCTGCGCGCCGAAACGCCCTACAACACATATGTCATTGAGGGCCTGCCCCCCACGCCCATCGCAAACCCCGGTGTGGCCAGCATCGAGGCTGTCCTGAACCCCGAAGAGACCGACTACATTTTCTTTGTGGCCAAAACACTTGATCCTCGGGATGGTCATAACTTTGCGGTCACTCTGGACGAGCATAACCGCAACGTGGCGATCTACCGCGCGCTTGAGGATGCGGCGGCGGACCAGTAGGTCCGCTCGCCTCGTTTCCCATCCCCTCGTCCAGACCGGTCCCGACCTGTGTCGCGTTGGGTTAACATACGCTGATGGGATCGTTCGTTAACAAACTGTAAAACTTTATTTTTTCCGGTTTTAGGGGTAGGTTTCTCCCTCAGATGGCGGAGCTGTGTGCGGACGCCGGGTTTCTTTGAACCGGCCCTGACGCAACCGCCTTTCGCGGGTCGCAAGAACCCCAAACAGGCAGAGCAGATATGTATGACACCAAGAACGCCGGGGGGCCGCCGGGCGATGACCCGTCGCGGCTGTTCGACGAAAGCCTCCTCTTGCTCAGCAGTGTGCGCGGCACGCTTGCGGGGCTGTTGGAAGACCTGATGTCCGGGAACGCCTCGGTCCTGAAAGACATCGCAAGCAAGCACGCCGAGCTGGAGACAGCCCTGAAACGTGCCTTTGAAACGGAGCAAAGGTTCAATGACTGGAATGCAAGACGAACAGGTGGAGTGGTCCCCGGCGAGGTCGATTTCGCAAGCGCCCGGAACGAGATCGGGTGCCGCCTGGCTCGCCTCCGCGCCTGCTGCGATCCAGGCTGAGTTTCTGGAAGGCCTGACAGAGGCCGAGATTCTGGCGCTGCCCTATCTGTTCGATTTCTGGGCCCTGCCGCACCAGCTCCCCCCTGAGGGCGACTGGCGCACCTGGGTTCTGATGGGGGGCCGGGGGGCGGGCAAGACCCGGGCCGGGGCTGAATGGGTCCGGTCCATGGTCGAGGGCGACCGCCCCCGCGATCCCGGCCGGTCAAGGCGGGTGGCCCTAGTGGGCGAGACGATCGACCAGGCCCGCGAGGTGATGGTGTTTGGTGAAAGCGGCATTCTGGCCTGTTCGCCCCCTGACCGCCGCCCGGACTGGATCGCCGGCCGCAAGATGCTGGTCTGGCCCAATGGCGCGGTAGCGCAGGTGTTCTCTGCCCATGAGCCCGAGACCCTGCGCGGGCCGCAATTCGATCTGGTCTGGGCGGACGAGTTGGCGAAATGGAAACGCGGGGCCGAGACCTGGGACATGATCCAGTTCTGTCTGCGCCTTGGCGATGATCCCCGCGCCTGCGTGACGACAACCCCGCGCAATGCCCGGTCCCTGACCGATCTGCTGGACCAGCCGACGACGGCCCGCACCCATGCCCCGACCTATGCCAACCGGGCCAATCTGCCCGACGCCTTTCTGGATGAGGTCCGGCGGCGCTATGCGGGCACCCGTCAGGGCGCGCAAGAGCTGGATGGAATGCTTTTGTCGGATGCCGACGGGACGCTATGGCCCGGCCATCTGATTGCGGCCTGCCAGACCGACGACCTGCCGCAGTTCGACCGGATCGTGGTGGCGGTCGATCCTTCGGTCAGTGCGGGCAAGGGATCGGACGAATGCGGTATCATCGTTGCGGGTGCCGTAACACAGGGCCCGCCCGAAAACTGGCGGGCCTGGGTCCTGGAGGATGCCACGGTCACGTCGGCCTCCCCCGTTCAATGGGCCAAGGCCGCTGTCGCCGCGATGGAGCGTCACAACGCCGACCGGCTGGTGGCCGAGGTCAATCAGGGCGGTGACCTTGTCCAGACGGTCCTGCGTCAGGTCGCCCCCACGGTGCCGTTCCGCGCCCTGCATGCCAGCCGGGGCAAGGTGGTTCGCGCTGAACCTGTCGCTGCGATCTACGAACAGGGCCGGGTGCACCACGTCCGCGGCCTGAGCCAGCTGGAAGAGCAGATGTCCCAGATGACGACCCGCGGCTTTGACGGGTCAGGTTCGCCCGATCGGGTGGATGCCCTTGTCTGGGCGATTCACGAGCTGATCATCGAACCGGCCAAGACCTGGCAAAAGCCCCGTCTGCGTCTGCTTTAGCCGACGGTGTTGCGTAGCGCGGGGGGCACCGTCCGGTGCTGTCAGCGCAGTTTAGGATCTTGGTGGCAAAGTGCCTTCATCGACACCAGCCACCTTCGCCGACGAGGAGACGTGAATGTTCGGATTTCGCAAACGGTCAGAGCCGACGCAGACGACGCTTCAGGTCGGGGCTCAGGCTCAGGTTAAGGCTCAGGCTCGGGCTCAGGCCCGGGCCGGGGGCTATGCCGATGGCCGCGCGCCCGAGACCAAGGCCTCGGGCGCTGGCGGGGTCATCGCCTGGGGTGGAGCCGGCCGCGTTGCCTGGAGCCCGCGTGACACGGTGTCCCTGACCAAGACCGGGTTTCTGGGCAATCCGGTCGGCTTTCGGGCGGTCAAGCTGATTGCCGAGGCTGCGGCTGCCCTTCCCCTGATTTTGCAGGACCATGCCCGCCGCTATGACCGCCACCCGGTCCTTGACCTGATCGGTCGGCCCAATGGGGTGCAGGGGCGGG
Source organism: Flavimaricola sp. (assembly GCA_029255105.1). GTDB lineage: Bacteria > Pseudomonadota > Alphaproteobacteria > Rhodobacterales > Rhodobacteraceae > Flavimaricola. The sequence goes on from JAQWWH010000070.1 coordinate 42,512, forward strand.
CCGAACTCCTTGAGGCGTTGTTTGGCCAGATCCTGTTGACCGGCAATGGCTATCTTGAGGGTGTTCGCCTTGATGAGGCCCGGGACATTCCGCAAGAGCTGCATGTCCTGCGCTCTGACCGGGTGTCGCTGATCCCCGGGGCAGACGGCTGGCCGGTCGCCTATGACTATACCGTGGGCGGTCGCAAACATCGGTTTGCCCTTGATGAGGGTCCGAGCCCGGTCTGCCATATCAAAAGCTTTCATCCCCAGGACGATCACTACGGCTTTTCCCCCTTGCAGGCCGCGGCCACGTCGGTGGATGTGCATAATGCCGCCGCCCGTTGGTCCAAGGCATTGCTGGACAATGCCGCCCGTCCCTCCGGGGCGATCGTCTATCGCGGGGCAGACGGGCAGGCGGCGCTGAGCCAGGACCAGTACGACCGGCTTTTGGGCGAAATGGAAAGCCAGCATCAGGGCGCGCGCAATGCGGGCCGACCGATGCTGCTCGAAGGTGGGCTGGATTGGAAGCCGATGGGGTTTTCCCCCTCGGACATGGAATTTCAAAAGACCAAGGAGGCCGCCGCCCGCGAGATTGCCGTGGCCTTCGGGGTGCCCCCGATGATCCTTGGCTTCCCCGGTGACGCCACCTACGCCAACTACCAAGAGGCCAACCGCGCCTTTTACCGGCTGACGGTCCTGCCGATGGCGACCCGTGTGACCAGCGCCATCGCGGATTGGCTGGGTGACTTTAGTGGAGAGCGGCTGGACCTGCGCCCCGATCTTGACCAGATCCCCGCCCTTGCCGCCGAGCGCGAGGTGCAGTGGCGCCGGATTGGCGAGGCGGGTTTTCTGACGGATGCCGAAAAGCGCGCCCTGTTGGGGTTGCCCAGTCTGGAGGTCGGCGATGCCGGATGACCATTATCGCCGGTCCGAAGCCTTTGCCTGCGCCCCCGGCCTCAAGATCGAGGCGCATGAGAGGCTGTCGGCTCTTCAGTTTGCCCAGCTGTCCCAGCAGATGGCCAAGATCGAAGACATGATCGAACGGCTGGAACGCCGTCTTTGGCTGACGGTCTACGGGGTGGTGGCGGTGATCCTGGCCCAGGCGTTTCAATCTGTCCTGACGGCGGCGCAATGAAGGAGAAAGCGATGGAGCTGGAACATAAATTCGCCCGTCTCGGCGGGCCGGTAACGGTGACGGAGGTTGAAGGCGCAGGCACGGTGATCGAAGGCTATGCCTCTGTCTTTGGCTGTGTCGATCAGGGGCGTGATGTCGTCGACCCGGGCGCCTATGCCGCCTCGCTCGCCCGGCTGAAGGGCGCGGGGGGGCGGGTCAAGATGCTGTGGCAGCACGATCCAACCCAGCCCATCGGCGTCTGGGACGAAGTTCTCGAGGACGCCAAGGGCCTGTATGTCAAGGGACGCATCCTGACCGATGTGGCCCGGGGCCGCGAGGCGGTGGCGCTGATTGGGGCAGGGGCCATTGATGGCCTGTCCATCGGTTACCGCACCCTGAAGGCCCAGAAGGATGACAAGGGCCTGCGGCACCTGTCTGAGCTGGAGCTGTGGGAGGTGTCGCTTGTCACCTTTCCCATGCTTCCCGAGGCGCGGGTTGCGGCCAAGGGGGATGACCCCGAGGACCGGGCCTTGCGCGAACTGGCGGCCCTCTTTGCGGAGGCCCGCGCCCAACTGACCCGACCGTAAGGCCGCGTCTTTACCATCATCGAGAGGATAGCTGGATGAGCACAGCCGAGGCCAAGGCCCGGGCCGGGGAAGATCTGTCTCCGGCGGATGACCTGAAGCGCGCGATTGCGGGCTTCATGACCGAGATCAAGTCAAAACTCCAAGAGCAGGATGACCGCATGACCAAACTGGACCGCAAGACCATGTTCGCCGCCAAGCGCCCCGCGCTTGCACAGGCGACCGATATTGAAGCCCCGCACCAGAAGGCCTTTGGCGCCTACCTGCGTTCGGGCGATGACGACGGCCTGCGCGGTCTTGAGATCGAGGGCAAGGCGATGAGCACCGCCGTGGCCGCCGACGGGGGCTACCTTGTCGCCCCCCAGACCGCCGCCACCGTGCAAAACGTGCTGATGTCCGCCGCGTCGATCCGGGCCATCGCCAATGTCGTCAACGTCGATGCGACATCATACGACGTGTTGATAGACCGTGCCGATATCGGCGCAGGCTGGGCCAGCGAGACCGCTGCCATGACCGAAACCGGCACCCCGGTGATCGAGCGGATTACCATCCCGCTGCATGAGTTGTCGGCCCTGCCCAAAACCTCGCAGCGCCTGCTGGACGACAGCGCCTTTGACATCGAAGGCTGGCTGGCGGGCCGTATCGCGGACAAGTTCGCCCGCTCGGAGGCGGCGGCCTTTGTCAACGGTGATGGGGCGGACAAGCCCAAGGGCTTTTTGACCTACACCAATATGGACAACGATAGCTGGAGCTGGGGCGGCCTTGGCTGGGTCCCGTCCGGTGCCGCCACGGCCCTGCTGAACGGCGATGCCATTGTCGATCTGGTCTATGCGCTGGGGGCCGAGTACCGGGCTGGCGCGACATTCGTCATGAACTCCAAAACCACCGGGGTCGTGCGCAAGCTCAAGGACGCGGACGGCCGCTACCTGTGGTCGGACGGCCTGGCGGCAGGCGAACCGGCCCGACTGATGGGCTATCCGGTGCTGGTGGCCGAAGACATGCCCGACATTGCGGCAGGGGCCTTTCCCATTGCCTTTGGCAACTTTGCGGCTGGCTACACCATCGCCGAACGGCCCGACCTGCGGGTGTTGCGCGACCCCTTCTCGGCCAAGCCGCATGTCCTGTTCTACGCGACCAAGCGTGTTGGCGGGGCAGTCAGCGATTTCGCAGCGATCAAGCTGATGCAGATCGCCGCCTTCTAGGGCCGGCCCCAGGACAAACGCCCGGCCTCCGACCGATCGGAGGCCGGCGCACCCGGCCCATACGTGCATGAGCGAGAGGCGGAGGAATACCGTGACGATGGTAGAAGAATTGATAGTACCGGAAGCCGCGCTTCCCGTCGCCGGGTTCAAGGCCCATTTGCGGTTGGGAAGCGGGTTTGCCGAAGACAGTTTGCAGGACGTTGTCCTTGTCGGCTTTCTGCGCGCCGCGATGGCCGCGATCGAAGGGCGGACGGGCAAGCTGTTGTTGCAGCGTGACCTGATCTGGCAGACCGAGGGCTGGCGTCATCCGGATCGCGTGACCCTGCCGGTGGCCCCTGTCAGCGCTGTGACGGCCTTTGAGATTGTCGATGGGGCTGGTGTCGCCGTGGCGGTTGATCCCGCCTTGTGGCGGCTTGCCCCCGGTGGCCAGAACGGGACCGTGGTTGCCACGACAGGCACTTTGCCGGTTATCCCCGCCAATGGTCATGCCCGATTTGGCCTTGTGGCGGGCTATGGGCCAAGCTGGGCCGATGTCCCGGCGGATCTGGCGCAAGCGATGCTGATGCTGGCGGCGCATTACTACGAATATCGCACCGATACCGCCCTTGAGGCTGGCTGTATGCCTTTTGGCGTGACGGCCCTGATCGAAAGGTACAGACAGGTCCGACTGTCGTTTGGGGGGCAGGCATGACGCCGCCGCGCCTGAACCGACCGCTGGCACTGGAAGCACCGCTGCGGGTGTCCGATGGGGCGGGCGGCTTCAACGTCTCATGGCAGTTGCTTGGCACTCATTGGGCCGAAGTGACCCCGGGCACCGGCCGCGAGGCGGGCGCACCGGGTGGGGCGGTCAGCCGGGTCCCGGTGCGGATTGTCCTGCGGGCCAGCCCGGCCGGATCGCCGATGCGCCCGGCCGCGGACCAACGCTTTGTCGATGGGGGGCGGGTCTACACGATCCTGTCCGTGACCGAACGCGACAAGGATGGCCGCTATCTGGTCTGTCAGGCCCGCGAGGAGACCGCCGTATGACCTATGCCCTGTCTCCGGCGCTGCAATCGGCGGTCTATGCCGAGCTGGTGGCCGATCCCGGCCTCACATCGATCCTTGGAACGGATATCTACGATGCCCTTCCCCCCGGTGTTCTGCCATCGATCTACGCCCTGATCGGCCCCGAAACGGTGCGGGACCGGTCCGACATGACGGGGCGGGGGGCGGATCACGACTTTACCGTCTCGATCGTCACGGACGGGGCGGGCTTTGCCACGGCCAAGGCGGCGGCGGGGGCTGTCTCTGACGCCCTGAACGGTGCCGACCTTGGCCTGAGCCGGGGCAGGCTGGTCGGCCTGCGCTTTGTCAAGGCGACCGCCGCCCGGCGCGGCACGGGCGAGCAGCGCCAGATCACCCTGACCTTTCGCGCAAGGGTCGAGGACAGCTGAGCCGCGCCCGGCGGCACAACAATTGCAACGATGAACGGAGGGATCGCCATGGTGGCCCAAAACGGCAAGGACCTTTTGGTCAAGATCGACATGACGGGAGGCGGCTCGTTCGAGACCGCCGCAGGGCTGCGCGCCACCCGCATCAGCTTTAACGCCGAAAGCGTCGATGTAACGAGCCTCGAAAGCCAGGGCGGCTGGCGCGAGCTTTTGTCAGGGGCGGGCGTGAAATCCGCCGCCATCTCGGGCTCTGGCGTGTTCAAGGATGCCGCCACGGACGAACGCGCCCGGCAGATATTCTTTGACGGTGAAAAGCCTGACTTTCAGGTCATTATCCCGGGCTTTGGCACTGTCGAGGGGCCGTTCCAGATCACCTCGATCGAATACGCCGGCTCCTACAACGGCGAGGCGACCTATGAACTGGCTCTGTCCTCTGCCGGGGCGCTGACCTTTGCGGCGCTGATCTGATGGTGAACCCCTGGGCGGGCGAAGTGGCCCTTGTCATCGATGGTCGCATCCACCCTTGCAAACTGACCCTTGGGGCGCTGGCCGAGCTTGAGGCCGCCCTGGGTGCGGATAGCCTTGTCGATCTGGTGGCCCGGTTTGAAGGGGGGGCCTTTTCGTCCCGCGATGTCATGGCCCTGATCGTGGCAGGGCTGCGGGGGGGCGGCTGGCAGGGGACCGCCGCCGACCTCGTATCGGCCGAGATCGCGGGCGGTCCGGTCGGGGCGGCGCGTGCGGCGGCTGAGATGCTGGCCCGCGCCTTTGCGGTGTCGTCATGAGCGTGGGGCTGGACTGGTCGGCGATGCTGCGGGCCGGCCTGCGCGATCTGCGCCTGCGCCCGGCCGAGTTCTGGGCGCTCTGCCCGGTTGAGTTGATGGTGATGCTGGGTCTTGACGGTGCGCCCGCGCCGATGGCCCGCACCCGCCTTGAGGAACTGGCGCGCAGCTTTCCCGATACCACCGTCCCATACCGCCAAAACAGCCAGACAGGAGAGACCCCATGACCGAGATTGATGGGCTGGACCGCTTTGCAGAGGACATGACCGGGCTGGAACAAACCCTGTCGGATGTGAGTGGCATGACAGCCGCCTTTTCCGCCACCCTGGCCAGCACCCGCGCCGCATTGGGCGAGACGAACCGCGAAATGGCCAACCTTGAGCGGGGGTTTTCGACCGGACTGCGCCGGGCCTTTGACGGGGTGATCCTCGATGGCAAATCTCTGAGCGATGCGCTGGGCATGGTGGCCCGGTCGATGATCGACACCGCCTATGCCGCTGCCCTGCGTCCGGTCACCGACCATCTTGGCGGCCTGTTGTCCGACGGCTTTGCCAATGCGGTGACGGCCATGACCCCCTTTGCCAAAGGGGCCCCCTTTGCCCAGGGCCGGGTGATGCCCTTTGCCAAGGGGGGAGTCCTGTCCGGCCCGGTGGCCTTTCCCATGCGGGGCGGAACCGGCCTGATGGGCGAGGCGGGGCCAGAGGCGATCATGCCGCTGACCCGGGGGGCTGACGGGCGTCTTGGGGTCCGTGCCCAAGGCGGTGGGTCGGTCAATGTGACCATGCATGTCACCTCGCCTGATGTGACGGGGTTCCAGCGTAGCCAGGGCCAGATCGCGGCGCAGATGTCGCGCCTGATCGGGCGCGGTCAGCGCAATCGCTAGGAGAGGTACATGAGCTTTCACGAAATCCGCTTTCCCGCCAGCCTCAGTTTTGGGTCCATCGGCGGGCCCGAGCGCCGGACCGAGATCGTCACGCTCGCCAATGGGTTTGAAGAGCGCAACACCCCCTGGGCCAACTCGCGCCGTCGCTATGACGCGGGTCTTGGCCTGCGCAGTCTGGATGACGTTGAGACGCTGATCGCGTTCTTCGAGGCCCGCCAAGGCCAGCTTTATGCCTTTCGCTGGAAAGACTGGGCCGATTTCAAGTCGTCCCGCCCGTCGCGCGAAGTGACGCCGCTGGATCAGCTGATCGGACATGGGGACGAGGTCACGACCGCCTTTCCCCTGACCCGAAGCTATGCCTCTGGCGATCAGACTTACACCCGCCCGATCACCAAGCCGGTGACAGGCACCGTGCGGGTGGCCGTGGGGGGCGACAGCCTGCAGGACGGGATCGACTACACGGTCGATACGACGACCGGGGTCGTCACCTTTGCCGCCGCCCCGGATATGGGGGCGGAAATCCGGGCAGGCTATGAATTCGACGTGCCGGTCCGCTTTGACATTGACCGCATCCAGACGTCGGTCGCCTCGTTTCGGGCGGGCGACGTGCCGGCCGTGCCGATTGTCGAGGTGCGGATATGACCGCGCTTCTGGACCATCTGGCCACCGGGCTGACCACCGTCTGCCGCTGCTGGGCGATCCTGCGGCGGGACGGGCGCGTGCTCGGCTTTACCGATCATGACCTTGGGCTGGCCTTTGACGGCATCACCTTTCAGGCCAACGCGGGGATGACGGCCAGCGCCCTTGTGCAGGGAACCGGCCTTGCCGCCGACAATACCGAGGCGCTGGGCGCCCTGAGCGATGCGGCAATAACCGAGGCCGATATTGCTGCGGGTCGTTACGACGGGGCACAGGTGCGGGCATGGCTCGTCAACTGGCGCGACCCGGCGCAACGGATGGAGCAGTTTCGCGGCACCATCGGCGAGGTGCGGCGCGGCGCGGGGGCGTTTCAGGCCGACCTGCGCGGGCTGACAGAGGCGCTGAACCAGCCGCAGGGCCGGGTCTATCACCGTCAGTGCAGCGCGGTTCTGGGGGACGCGGCCTGCCAGTTCGACCTTGAGGCTTCCGGCTATGCCCAGACCCGCGCGGCCGAGGTGGTTGAGCGGGACCAGACCTTTGGCTTTGCGGTGTTCGAAGGTGTTGAGGCCCGCTGGTTCGAAAGGGGCCGTCTGCGCGTTCTGACGGGCGCGGCAGAGGGGCTTGTGGGGGTCATCAAGCATGACCAGTTCCGCCCAGGTGGCCAGCGCGTGCTGGAGCCGTGGGACCCCCTTGGCGCCAAAGTGGGCCCCGGTGACATGCTGCGGATTGAGCCGGGGTGCGATAAGCGGGCCGAAACGTGCCGCTTCAAATTTAACAACTTCAATAACTTTCGGGGCTTTCCTCACATTCCGGGCGAAGACTGGTTGCTGAGTGTGCCGCGCGGCCAAGGGGCCGATACGGGCGGGAGCCTTCTGGGATGACCGCCGATGTCGTCGCCACCGCCCGGGGCTGGATCGGGACGCCGTATCTGCATCAGGCCTCTTGCCGGGGGGCCGGGTGCGACTGCCTTGGCCTGAT
>JAQWWH010000071.1 GCA_029255105.1 Flavimaricola sp.
ATCAGGGCGTGCTGCATCAGGGCAGGGTCGATGCCCATCTCGATCAGGTAGGCCATCACCTCGCCCTGACCGCGCTGGATATCCTCGACCGCAAGAAAGGCTGGCAGGGCCGTGTTCTGGCCAAAGTAGTGCTGGTGGACGCCGACCCATGCCCCTTCAGCTACCTCCCGCCGTATGCCCGCCGCAAGGATGTAGGGGCAAGCGGACAGGCAGATGTCGGTTTCGGTCATGGCTGTCCCAACCTCAAGCCCGCGCAGGGTCCGGCCCATGGCCAGAGCATCCAGAACAGAGCCGCCGGGGCTGTTCAGAAAAACGGTCGTCGGCGGGGCCGCTTGTGTCTCAAGCCATTCGGCCAGCCTGTCGGCGTCCCCGTCGGCGATGGTGCCTGTCAGTGTAAGGGCGGGCCCACCGTCCCAGTCTGCCGTGTCAAAGGCCAGTCGGCTGGGCATGTCCTGAGTGGACGGGATGGGCCTGGAACCCGGCGCAGGGGTGCGCAGGGTCAGATCGCCCGGCGCATAGCGCCGCGTCTGGTCGCCCGGCCGCGTCGGTTCGGTCATCCCCGGCGCGGTTGAGCCGCTCAGAATGCCCGGCAGAACACGCGCCACGTCAGCCCCGAACAGCAGCAGGGCAAGCCCGACCTGCAGGCCAAGGATCGCCAGCAGCCAGCGCCGGACCGGGTGGGGCGCAGTATCGGGGAGATCGGTCATTCGGCCGGTCGGGACGTATCGACCGCCGACAATCCCGTCCGACGCGGATCAGGTGCCGGATTTGGCGCTGATTGCGGTGCGGAGGGCTGAAGCGGAGGAAGATCGGCCTGCGCCGCCTCGATCTCGCGCAGACCGGCAAGGGCGGCACGCAACTCGGCCAAAGTCATCTGATCTTGGCCCGACACGCCCTCGCGCCCGGCGCGGATCGCGGCCTGTGCGATGGCGGTGATAAAGACCAGAACCGCTGGCAACAGGTCGATGGCGATGGCCCCGGCCCAGGAGGGGATAAAGTTGCCCGCATAAAGGATGACTGCATCCGCGGTCGAGATCGGGGTATAGACGGTTTCTTCGGGTTGCTGCATCGACATGACACTTTCGGCGGCCAGTCGCAGCGTTTCGGCCCGCTGCCCTAGAACGGTCAGCACCGAATCGATCGTGGCCTGCTGACCGGCCCGTGTGTCGGCGTTTGACCCGTCCAGCTGCGGCAGGATCACCGATTGCGACAGATCCAGCGCCGACCGCTGGACAAGGGGGGCCACCGAAAGTTGGCGCAGGCGGGTGATGACATTGGCCAGCCGCACCGCCTCTTCCGAAAACTGGACCGAGCGGGTCTCGACCGGCCCCGGCTCGACCGTGAGGGCGCGCATCCGGCTCAGGATCTGGTTGCCCTCGGCAAAGGCGGCGGCGACGAGGCTGTCCTGGCTCGCGATCTGTGCCTCCAGCCCCGATAACTCATCCGCCTTCTGGCGCAGCAGGCGGAACACGGCGCCCTGACCGGCAAAGCCCGACAACTCTCCACTCGCTTCCTGTTCGGACAGGTCGGTGAAGGACTGGCGCACGCGGGCCACATCGCGTTCCAACGCCTGGGCCGAGACAGCGATGGTATTGGCCCGCTCCAGCGCCGCCTGGTAGTTCTGCACGGTGGTGGCCAGATGCTGTTCGACCGCCGCTGCACCGGCAAGGGCGGCGGCATTCAGCCAGGATGACATGGCAATGATGGCCATCGAGCCGAGCCCCATTGAGGCCAGCAGACCAAGCCGCGAGGCCATCGTCCGCATCGCGGGCAAAAGCCGCATCATGTAGGACCAGAAGACAAAAATACCGACCGACACGGCGACGGAATAGGCCATCGCGGCAAACACACTCAGCGCGCCGGTATCGTCCAGAAGGGACGACACCCCAAGGTAGGTATAGATGCCAGAGGCCACCGCAAGCACGGCAAGGGCGGCGCCGGTGAAACTGTCCAGCCAGACCAGATGGCCCTCAATCTCGCGGGATTGTTGCAGACCACGCATTTCGGCCCGGCTGACGGGATCGGTTCCGGACATTGACGGCCCTCCTTGGCGGTTGCTGGCAAGATAGGCAGCACAGCCGGGCATTGCGAGTCACGCCCACGTCAGTTGACCCCGAAGTTTCGGTTGCGCTGGAACCACATCCGTTCCCCGATCAGACAGTCATAGGGGGTCGCCTGGGTCGGCCAGATACGCTCGGGCGATAGGGCGGGCGAGGGGGCGGGTATCGGGTCGAAGGGTCCGCCCGCCAGTTCCAGCACCAGTTTGCGGGTCACAGCTGCGGCGAAATCCTCCCAATCGCGAACGGCGATGACAAAGGCGCCGGGACCGCCGATCACGCAGCGTTCGTAATAGACATCCAGATCCGCCAGCCCGCTCCCGCCCAGCCCGTCGCGCGTCATCAGGGGCAGCCCGTTGATGGTGATGCCCCTTGCCACCACGGCATCGCGGGCCTCTGGCGCAGGGCGGCCCTGGTTGTTCGGACCGTCGCCCGAGATGTCGATAATCCGACGCAACCCCTGGAATGTGTTGCCGTCCAGACTGTCGGCCCCATAATAAAGCGCCCCGCTGATCGACGTGCGGCTTAGCGTTCCGGCCCGCCAGTCCGACAGGGTCTGGGCGACCCTTTCAAGGTCGTCCGGCCCGTCGATCATGGTCCAGTCCTGCACCACCCGATATGTGCCGGTCCCGGCCCATTCCACATAGGATAGGGCAATCTGGCCAATCATCCCCCGGCCAATCACCTCGGCGACGGGGGCGCTGCGCAAGGCTTCGGCATAGCCGCGCCTTTGCAGGTCAAGCTCGGTCGGGGACATGGAGCGCGAGACATCGACAAGCAGCAACAACTCTGCGTCCACCTCTTGGGCCGCCAGCGGTGCGGCAAGGCAGAGCGAGAAGAGCAGGGCAAGAACGCGGCGCATCCCCGAATGTCAGCCGCAACCGGCGCTTCTGTCCAGTGACGATTGTGCGAGCAAACGGTTGCGCCGCCCGCCCCGGCCTTCGTAGTCTGATCCCATGGCAGATCATCACGCCATTCAGGGAGGATACCATGGCGCTACCGACACTTCGCGTGACACGAGAGGAAATGCTAAAGCGCGTCGCGCTGTTTAACGAGATCAAGGGTTTTGACGGCGGGTTGCCAGACAGCGACCACCCTGACGCCCGACGGACCCTGTTCAACGTCGTTGGCTTTCAGCCGCCCGAAGGGGCCGGGGGGGCGACCTCATCACCGGTCGGGGCCAGTGCCGCCGAAAACGCAGCCATCAAGATTTCTGAAGGCTTCAACCTTGGCTACTGCAAGGCCAAGCCGGGCAAGGGCCCGATGATGCACAACCACGACACCAATGAGACCTTCATCCCGATGACGGGTCGCTGGGAATGTTCATGGGAAGTGGATGGCAAGGTCGAGGCGTTCGAGCTTGGCCCCTATGACGTCATCTCCTTTCCCCCTGGCGTCCAGCGCCGGTTCATGAACGCCACATGGGACGAGCCGGATCAGGAACATCTGCTGATGTTCGTAATCGGCGGGAACGGTCCCAAGGCGGAATTCTCGCCCGAGGCGATGGCAGAGCTGAAAGAAAAGGGGCTCGTGGCCTGAGGCCACCGCCCGTTGCAAAGTATCGAACTGGCGACCGGTCCTTTCGGTCGTCAGTTAATCCCGTTTTCTCGCTGCAATTCGCGGATATAGTTGACAATCGTGGCGACATCCGCCCGAGTCAGACCTGGAACCGGGGCCATGTTGCCGAAATCCCAATGGTGCGATTGCACGCCCAACGCGACAGCGCGCTGGAACGATTCGTCCCCGTGATGGTTCGGCTCGTAGATGATGTGGACCAGCGGGGGGGCGACGCCGTCCTGACCGGCACCGTTCAGCCCGTGACAGGCAGCACAGGCGGCCTCATAGGCCCGCTGGCCCATCTGGGCCTCGCTTGTCAGTTGCGCGGGCAAGGCAACCTGGACAATCGCTGCGCCGGGCG
>JAQWWH010000072.1 GCA_029255105.1 Flavimaricola sp.
AAGACCAGACCCAGCGCCAGAAGCGCTGTGGCCATCACTGAACCGTCTGTGTCGCGCTGTCGGCGTCATAGAGATAGTTGAAGAACGAACTATCCGGCGTCAGCACCATGGTCGAATTCGCCCCTTTCAGAGCATTCTCATAGGCCTGCATGGACCGATAGAAGTCAAAGAACTCCGGATCGGCGCCATAGGCATTGGCGAACGTGGCAGAGGCCAGAGCGTCGGCCTCACCTCGGGTGATCTGCCCGTCCCGGTCGGCGGCGGACAGGGTCTCTGTCACGGTCCGGTCGGCAAGGGCGCGCACCCTTTGAGCGGCCTCGTTACCACGCGCGATCTCGTCGGCAGCTTCGCGTTCCCGCTCGGCCCGCATCCGCGAGAAGGTGGCATCAAGGTTCTGGCTGGGCAGGTTGGTCTGCTTCAGTCGCACGTCGACCACATCAAGGCCAAGCGACAGGGCAGAGGCCCGGGCCTGATCACGGATACGGTTCATCAAGATGCGCCGGTCTTCAGACAGGATCGTGTCGGACGTCACCTGATCGGCACCAAGAACTTCGCGGATCTGCGAGTTCAGGATGTCCGAAAGCCGGTCCTGAGCGGTGCGCAGACCACCCACGCCAACAGCCTGACGGAAGCGGACAACATCCGCGATCCGGTAACGGGCAAAGGCGTCGACCACGAGGCGACGGTCATCCGAAGGCGTGACTTCGATGGCGTCGGTGTCGATGGACAGGATGCGGTCATCGTATTTCACGACCTCCTGGATCAGCGGGATCTTGAACCCCAGACCCGGCGTTTCCTTGACCGTGACGATCTGACCGAATTGCAGGACCAGCGCCTTTTCCCGTTCGTCCACCACGTAGATGGAGGACAGGACACCAGCGACGACCACGGCGATCGCGGGAAGAAGATATGCAGTTGCTTTCATGACTTAGTTCCCCTGCGTGGTGGCTGCGGCAGCGGCAGAGCCGTTGCGCATCAGGTCATTGAGCGGCAGGAACGGCACGACGCCCGTGCCACCGCCTTCACCACCGGCGACCGAAGGGTCAAGGATGATCTTGTTCACATCGCCCAGCACACGTTCCATCGTCTCAAGGTAGATACGACGACGGGTCACATCCTCGGCGTTCTGATACTCGGTCAGGATGGCCGAAAATCGGCTTGCCTGACCCAGGGCATCGTTGGTCACCTGGGCGCGATAGCCTTCAGCGTCTTCGATGATCTGGGCGGCCTGACCACGGGCCTCGGCCAACACGCGGTTGGCGTAGGCGTCTGCAGTCCGCTGAAGTCGATCGCGTTCCTGCTCGGCGGCCTGAACGTCGCGGAAGGCGTCGATGACTTCAAGCGGCGGGTCGGCCTTGTCGAGGTTGACCCGGACGATCGAGATGCCGGCGTCGTACTCGTTCATTGTGTCCTGGATGTTGGTCCGGGCGGTATCGGCGATGATACCCCGGTCACGGTTGAGGATCGGGGCAAGGTTGGACGCCGCGATGATCTCACGCATTACCGATTCAGACACAGCCTGCACGGTTTGCTGGGGATCGGACAAGTTGAACAGCAGTTTGGCCGGATCGCTTACGTTCCAGACCACCTGAAAGCCGATATCGACGATATTGGCGTCCGTCGTCAGCATCAGGCCGTTGTTGTCCGTCCGCGATCCACTTGAGCCAATGCTCTCGGTCCGTTCGGAGGTGACGTTGACGATCTCGTAGGTGACGATGGGCCAGGGGGCAAAGTTCAGACCGGGATTGCCCGTGGCGGAGTAGGAGCCAAGGAACAATTCGACCGACTGTTCTTCGGGCCGGACTGTGTAAAAGGACATAAAGCCCCAAAGCACGACAGCCGCCAGAACGCCAAGACCAACGGTGCCACGGGTCAGCTTCGGACCCGAACCGCCACCAAGGCCGCCAGAGCCATTAGACCCGCGATTGCCGCCGCCCATGAGGACGCGCAATTGTTCGCGGCCCTTGTTCATAAGCTCGTCTATCTCGGGGATTTGCGGGCCTTCGCCAATTCCCGGTCTGCGCCCACCGACGGGGCGTCTGTCGTCGTCATCGTCACCACCTGGTCCGCGACCACCGCCGCCACCCCAGGGACCTCCATTATTGCCAGCCATGTAGCTTACGTTTCCCTTCCATCTCGCCCGGAACACATTTCAGGCGCTTCCTCATTCAAATTGTGCGTCTTGTGCCCGAATTCAAGCGCTGCGGACAGGATCTCGCATCGTAACAAGTTCTTCGGCCATGGTCGGATGCACGGCAACCGTCCGGTCGAAATCCTCTTTGGTTGCGCCCATCTTGACCGCAATGCCGGCCAGCTGGATCATCTCGCCCGCGTTGTCCGCGACGATATGACATCCCAAGATCTTGCGGTTGGCCTTGCTGACGACAAGCTTCATGAGAACCCGGTCCTGCCGGCCTGCAAAGGCATGCATCATCGGTTTGAATGATGTGCAGTAGATATCCACGGGTTCCCGTTCGCGGGCCTCTTCTTCGGTCAGGCCGATCGTGCCGAGTTCAGGCTGGGTAAATACGGCCGAGGGGATCAGGTCGTGGTCCACCGGGGTCGGGTTGCCCTTGAACACGGTTTCCACAAAGGCCATCCCCTCGCGGATCGCGACGGGCGTCAGGTTCACCCGGTTGGTGACATCGCCAATGGCATAGATCGACGGGACCGAGGTCTGGGAAAAGGTGTCAACCTCGACCTCTCCACGACGGCCGATGGTGACACCCGCGTCTTCCAGCCCAAGGCCCTTGGTGTTGGGTGTCCGCCCGGTGGCAAACAGGACGCGGTCAAACACCTGCTCGTGCCCGTTGGTCCACTTGACCCAGAGCGGCGCGGGACCTTGCGGGGCCTCTGCGCCGACATGCTCATCAATCGCTTCGTTCGGAATACCCATGTTGGCATCTTCCATCCCGGAGGCGTCTGAGGCGGGGCGCATTTGTACGATGTTGGTGCCCAGATGCAGGTCGATCCCCCGCTCGCGCATGGATTCGGCCACCAGGCCGCGGGCCTCGCCGTCAAAGCCGCGCAGGATCTGCGCGCCGCGGTAGTATTGCGTCACCTTGACCCCAAGACCATTCAGGATGCAGGCGAATTCACAGGCGATGTAGCCGCCGCCCACGATCAGGATCGATTTGGGCAGAGCCTCCATGTCAAAGATGTCATCCGACACCATCCCGAGGTTGGCGTATTTCATCTCGGGCCGGACGGGGTGGCCGCCGGTGGCGACAAGGATATGCTTGGCCGTCACGACCTTGCCATCCGCCAAACGGACCGAATGGGCATCGGCCAGCGTGGCCCGGGAATCATGGATTTCAACATTCGAGGAATTGAGGAGCTTGCGGTAGATCTGCTCAAGGCGGTCAAGCTCTGTATGGAGCCGGTCACGGAAAGGCAGCCAGTCAAAGTTGCCGTCCTCGACATCCCAGCCATAGGCGCGGGCGTCGGAAAACATCTCGCGATAGCCCGAGGCAAAGACCATCAGCTTTTTCGGGACACATCCGCGGATGACGCAGGTGCCGCCCATACGGCTTTCCTCGGCCAGACCGACCTTGGCACCGGTTGCTGCCGCTACCCGGGCAGCCCGCACGCCACCGGAACCACCGCCAATGACAAAAAGATCATAGTCGAATGTCGTCACAGCCTGGCCTCCGTCAATACCGGCTCACTCTATTCCACAGGGGCGGGCGGATTGCCAGCGCGGCGGGCACCGCCGCCCAAGGATGGCTGTCGCACCGAAGGTGCGTCCGCTGGATCAGCCATCGACGGCTGCCCCGGTCCGTCACCCCAAACCAGGAGTCAGTCCGAGATATCGGTGAAGAGGTTGCCTTCTTCAAGAAAGTCGTAGCGCTCTTCCTCGACCGCGCCCTTGTTGATGTCACGCACCTCGACCCGCCCATCACCAAAGCCGATGACAACCGCGTCACAGATATCAAGGAACAACCCGTTTTCGACCACGCCGGGGATCTGGTTGAGGACAAGGCTCAACTGCCGGGGATTGCCGATCCGGTTCAGGTGCAGATCGACGATGTGATTGCCCTCGTCGGTTACGAATGGATGATCACCGATCATCCGCAAGCTGGTTGTGCGGCCCAGCACATCCATGCCGATCAACGTCTCCTCGACCAGCGCCTTGGTCGTTTGCCAGCCAAAGGGAATGACCTCAATCGGCAAGGGAAAGGCGCCCAGCGTATCCACTTGCTTGGAGATGTCGGCAATCACAACCATCTGGTCAGAGGCCGTCGCCACGATCTTTTCCTGCAGCAGGGCACCGCCACCGCCTTTGATCAGGTTCAGGTCACTGTCATATTCGTCGGCCCCGTCGATCGTCAGGTCCAGCCACTTCGCCTCATCCAGCGAGATCACTTCGATCCCGACTTCGCGGGCCAGTTGGGCTGTCCGGCTTGAGGTCGGCACGCCCTTGATCCGCAATCCGTCGTCGCGCACCATTTCGCCCAGGCAGCGCACCAGCCAGGCAGCGGTCGAGCCGGTGCCAAGTCCCACCTTCATACCCGATTCCACATAGCGCGTGGCACGTTTGGCCGCGACGAACTTGGCCTTGTCGATGGGAGAGAGTTCAAACGTCATGGGCAGCCTCACGAATTACGGTGCCCTGCTTATAATGTCAGCCACCGGCCGGGGCGAGTGGAAAGCGTGCCGCCGCACCCCTGAATCTGCCCCCCAAAGTTGCGCCGGGGCCTCTTGACAATCAGGCAGACCGCTCAATCGCCACATCGCCACAAACAGACGCGGCCAGAACCCCTTTCGAGATGTCATGCCCCCGATGTCGAGTTGGAACACCCTGCCCACCTTCCGCCAGGCATGCCTCTTTTTCACAGGTCGGTTCCGACGCGGCCCGCGCTCCTGCCGCATCCGATGCCTGCTGCCCGGCCTTTGTCATTGCCAGGGCCACAGTTCCTACCCTTTGCCACATTCTTGCTTGCCTCCTGGCCAGACCTTTACCCGCAGTCTGGTGCATCAAGGTTGACGATGTCCTAACGCCACCGGAAATCGCGATTTTCGCTTCAAAGGTCGGAAATGATGCAGTCCGGATGGTACTGGTGTCTAAGCTGCCGTGATGGACCCCTATCGCATGCCCCACGCCCCCGACAACGCCTCGCTCTGTGTCCGGCTGGCACTGGCCGAGGCCGGGCTTGCCTATGAGACGGTTCTTGTTGATCGGTCAAGGCAGGCCCAATCCTTGCCCGGCAATTTGGGGCTGAACCTTATCGGGTTGAGGTCCAGCCGGCAGTTGTCAGACCCTGCAAGGCAGAGGGGCCCGGGCCGCCCCCCCTTTTCCGCGCCGGGCCTGCCAGTTCGAACACAAGCCAAACCCGCCAGAAGCCAAACCCACCCAAAGGGAGTGCGACGTGACGCAGGCTTCGATGCGGGATCTTTCTCCACACCCCGCGCTGCATATGTATAGGGTGGCCCGATGACAGGATCGCCGATGTACAGGTTGCACCATTTCCCCGACTACGCCTCGCATTGTGTGCAGGTCACGCTTGAAGAGATGGGTGTGCCCTATGACGTGCGCCCCATCGACTTTGACACCGATGATGCAGAGCGGCCCGAGTTTCGGGCCATCAGTCCCTTTGGCCTTGTCCCTGTCCTCGAAACGCCCGACGGGCCGATCTTTGAGACCGGAGCCATCCTGTTGTGGTTGTCAGAGCGGCACGGGATGGCGCCCGCTCCGACCACGCCCGAACGGGCGGCGTTCCTGAAGTGGTTTATCTTCGTCGCCAATACCCTGCATCCCGGGGCCATGGTGCTTCTTCATCCCGAACGGCCCGCGGGGGAGGCCGCCGCCCGTGAGGTCAGCCGGATCGCAAGTGCGAACCTGAAGATGCAGATCGACGCCATCGAGGCGATGGTGCAGGCAGACGCCCCCGAATGGCTGTCAGGGACAACCCCCAGCGTTCTGGGTTACTATATCGCCATGCTTATCCGCTGGATCCAGTCATTCCCGCCCTACCCCGAAGACGCCGTCACCCTTGACCGCGCCCCGGCACTGCGGTCGGTTCTGGCTCTTCTTGAAACCCGGCCCGCTGTGCGGCGTGTGGCCGAGGCCGAGGGTCTGGGCGAGGCCATCTATACCATTCCCGCTGTTTGACCCCT
The DNA here is from genome assembly GCA_029255105.1 of Flavimaricola sp. Taxonomy (GTDB): domain Bacteria; phylum Pseudomonadota; class Alphaproteobacteria; order Rhodobacterales; family Rhodobacteraceae; genus Flavimaricola. Next base: position 6,118 of record JAQWWH010000072.1, read on the forward strand.
TATCAGGACGCCATCCATCATGTTCCTTTCGGTATTCGACATGTTCAAGGTAGGGGTCGGCCCCTCCTCATCCCACACCATCGGGCCCATGGTCGCCGCAGCCCGGTTCCTCGACCACCTGCGCGCCCTGCCGTTTTCGGTGGCAGGGCTTCAGGCGACGCTGCACGGCTCTTTGGCTTTCACCGGGGTGGGGCATGCCACGGACCGGGCGGTGATCCTTGGCCTCGCCGGGATCGTGGTGGATCGCTATGACGCCGAAAAGGCCGAGGAGGAGCTGGCGCGGGTCAAGGCGGAGAGGACCGTCAAACCCGAGGGCCTGCCCCTGTTGACATTCGATCCGGCGAAGGACCTGACGTTCGACTATGGCCCGGCCTTGCCCGGTCACGCCAACGGGCTGATCCTGAAGGGCACCGATGCCCAGGGCGACGTGATAACCCAAGTCACCTACTATTCCATCGGAGGTGGCTTTGTCCTGACCGAGGCGGAACTGGCCGCTGGCAAGGATAGCGACGATGGCCCGCCTGTTCCCTTTCCCTTCAAGAAAGCGTCTGAAATGCTCGATATGGCCGCCGAAAGCGGTCTGAGCGTCGCCCAGATGAAGCGGGCGAACGAGCTGACCCGGCGCAGCGCGCCGTCCCTCGATCAAGGCATGGCCCGGATCTGGGAGGTGATGAACACCTGCATCGACCGGGGGCTGGCCACCGACGGGATCCTGCCAGGCGGACTAAAGGTCAAGCGGCGGGCCAAAGGCATTCATGAAAAGCTGATGGCAGAGCGGGGGATGAACATGACAGCCCCCCATACGATCAACGACTGGATGTCGACCTTTGCCATGGCGGTGAACGAAGAGAACGCAGCCGGGGGACAGGTGGTCACCGCCCCCACCAACGGGGCGGCCGGCGTGGTGCCCGCCACGATCCGCTACTGGCTCGACTTTGTGCCGGGTGCGCGGGCGGCGCTGGTGCCCGATTTTCTGCTGACAGCGGCGGCGATCGGCGGGCTGGTCAAATACAATGCCTCGATCTCGGGCGCGGAGGCCGGGTGTCAGGCCGAGGTGGGCAGTGCCGCCGCGATGGCGGCAGCCGGGCTTTGTGCCGTGATGGGGGGCACCCCGGAACAGGTCGAGAACGCCGCCGAGATTGCCCTTGAGCATCACCTCGGGATGACCTGCGACCCGATCCGGGGTCTGGTGCAGGTCCCTTGTATCGAGCGGAACGGGCTGGGCGCGATCAAGGCGGTCTCGGCCGCCTCGCTGGCCCTGCGCGGGGATGGAACCCACCTCGTTCCGTTGGACGCCGCGATCGAGACGATGCGACAGACCGGCGCGGATATGAGCGAGAAGTATAAAGAGACCGCGCTCGGTGGCCTTGCCGTCAATGTCCCCAATTGCTGACAGGTAAGGTGGGTCATGACCCACCTTACGGGCAAAGCTGCCGATTGCCCTGCCTTGTGACGCCCCTTAGGATAATGGGATGAGCAACCGACCCGAGACCCTTGATCGCCCCTTGCTGGGCATTCTGTTCATGCTGGGCTTTTGCGTTCTGGCCCCTCTGGGCGATGCGATGGCAAAACTGCTGGGGGCGACGGTGCCTTTGGTCCTGCTGTTGTTCAGCCGCTTTGCGATCCAGACCCTGCTTCTTTGGCCGCTGGTCCTGGCCGGGCGGCTTCGGTTCTGGACAGGCGGGCGGATGTTCGCCCTTTTGTTCCTGCGCAGCGCTTTGCATATCGTGGGGATCGGGGCGATGTTCGCCTCCTTGCGCTACCTGCCGCTGGCGGATGCCGTGGCCATCGCCTTTGTCATGCCCTTCATCATGCTCCTTCTGGGCAAGGTCGTTCTGGGCGAAGAGGTCGGGCCGCATCGGCTGTCGGCCTGTGCGGTCGGCTTTTGCGGCACCCTGCTGGTGATCCAGCCCAACTTTGTCGAGGTTGGCGCTCCGGCCCTGTTGCCCCTTGTCGTGGCCGTGGTCTTTGCCCTTTTCATGCTGGTGACGCGGATGCTGGCCAAGACCGTTGACCCGATCGCCCTGCAGGCGGTCAGCGGGGCACAGGCGACGCTTTTGCTACTGCCCGCGGTCCTGTTCTGGCCGGGCGAGCCATTGGGCCAGTCCTATGACGCGACGACCCTGATGCTGATCGGGACCATGGGTATCCTTGGCACCGGGGCCCACCTTATGATGACATGGTCGCTGCGCTTTGCCCCCGCGGCCACCCTTGCGCCGATGCAATACCTTGAGATCCCGGTGTCGACCCTAATCGGCTGGCTGATCTTTCGGGATCTGCCGAACGGGTTGGCGGCTGTCGGGATCGCCGTCACCATCGCCGCGGGCCTTTACATCATCACCCGCGAGCGGACCATTGCCCGCAGGCTTCGCGGTCCAGCAGTGCCCTGACCGCCTCGCCCAGCGCAGAGCGCGGCAAGATAACCAGCATCTGGGGCGCATCGGGCGTCAGGGTGACCGGCCCGGTCACCTCATTGGATGTGCCGATCCGCCGATCCGGGGCAAAGTCGAGGCCTTCGGTCGCCCACCGCAATCCTGTCGACCCTGACCGAACACCCGCCATCGGGAACAGCGACAGCGTGGTGCCCGCCGGCAGATCGAGGGAGAGGTGTGGCGGACAAAGGAAGGTCAGGCTTTGCGCGCCAAGCGCGATGCACGCCCGGTCAGGATGACAAAGCAGCACATGCACCATGGCGAGTTCGTGATCGAACCGACCGCCCGTCACCCCCAGCGCAAGAACCAGAGGGGCATCAATATGCCGAAGCGCCTTGTCAAAGTCGGTGCTCTCTTGTTCACTTACCCTGTGAAGGCGGTCGGACAACCGGTCCGAGGCCTCTGCACCAAGACTGTCCATGTCGCCTATGACGGCGACAGGCATCAAACCGGCCTTCAATACGGCCTCTGCCCCCCCGTCTGCCGCCACGAGGGTTGGGGCAAAGCCCAAGGCTGTGGTAAGGTCGTCCTTGCCCAGGTCGGCCCCACCGACAAGAGTGACGGGCGCGTCTGAAGAAACAATCGTCACGGCCAGTCCTTATTGTATCGTGTTTTGGAAACCTGCCTCAAAAGTGTCACGAAATGATACCTCCAAAAACCTGTTCCTGTTCCGTTTTGGGAACCAATGCAGGGTAAACAATTTGTTGCTGGGACTGGAAGAAAGCGAGCATACAAATGGTTGGATCGAGTAAAATACTCACAGTGTCCTATGGGACATTCTCTTGCACCTTGGAAGGGTTCGACGATTCCTTTTCCACGATGAAGGCAATCGCGGAATATTTCCGGGACCTTGCGGCCGACGACCGATACTTCGGCGCCGAGCCTGCGACACCAGACGCCGAGATGCTGGCCCGAATCGCCGAGCGCGAAATCTCGCGTCGCGTCGAAGCCCGGACCGACGGATCCGAAATTGTCCTGCGGGCCGGCAACGCCATTGCAGCACCCACGACCGAAGGGCAGGCCGACGCACAGCCTGAGCAGCAGGCAGCCCCTGCCCCAACGCAAGACGCTCCGCAACAGAACACCCCTCTCGTCGAGGAAGAGACCGCCGTCGAAGCTGTCGCTGACCCCGAGGCGCAAGAGCCCGGTTCCGAAGGGGAGGAAATGTCCTCCGTGCTGCTCGCACCTTCGGAACCGGAGGCCGCGCAAACCGACGCCCCCCCTATGACATCATCTGTCGGGACACCCACCATGCCTCCGGCACAGACACCCCCGTCCGTGCCGCGCCCGCGTACCGTCGGGGCAACAGATACTCCGGCTCAGGCCGCATCGGCGATCCGCCCCGCTGTGGCCCTGTCCGGTCATCCCGACGCCGAAAGCGTCGCCGCCAAACTTCAGCGCATCCGCGCTGTCGTAGGCCGCGGCGTCGCCACGCTCCCCCCAATCGAAGAGGACAACGTCCCACAGGAAGAAGAGCCGACCGCCCTTGCCTCTGAAGAGCTGATCGACGACGTCACCGACCATAACCTGCAGCACGACGTGCTGGCCGATGCCAAGCTGTTCGACGCGGTCGAGACAGCAGCCGCAGCCATCACGGCCGACGACACTATCGCAGAACAGGACGCGGCTCCGGAAACCGACACGACCGACGCCGACACCTCTGATGTTGCGGCGACTGAGGACGGTTCGGCCGAGACAAGCGAAGCCGATATCCGGTCGGACCTTGAAGGCGGCGCAGAAGAAGGCGCCGAGGTTGCAGCCGAAACCGCTGCCGAAGATGACGTTGATCCGGAGTTGGCCCCGGCCTTTGATGTCCCTGCGCCGGTCCGGGTCCGTGTGATCCGCATGCGCCGCGACCCCAACGATGCCGATGCAACTGGTAGCGATGCTGCCGAGAGCACCGACAACGCGGAAGAAGAGACGAGCGGTATCTTTACTCCAAAGGCTGAGGCCCCCGAAACTGAAGGGCCCGAGACGGAAGACGCTGCCACGGCGGCCCGCAATGCCGCCGCCAAGTCCCTGTCCGCGACGGTCCGCGCCTCGATCTTTGGCGCAATGTCCAGCACAGACGCTGCCGTCGAAGAAACCACCGAGGCCGAGGATACCGCTGCCGACAATCTTGGCATGGACAGCCATGCTGAAGAAGAAGACTTTGCGGATGCGGCTGAACTGAACGCGTTCGATGAGGACGCTCTGTCGGACGAGGTCCTGTCAGAACAAGAGCCATCGGACCAGGACCTTTCGGACCTTGCCCGGCTTGATGGCGCTGACGAAGACACCAGCGGTGAAACAGCGTTTACTCTGCCCGCCTCTGACCTGTCCGCCGAAGAAGAAGCCGATCTGTTGGCAGAGCTTGCCGCTGTCGAGGATGAGATCGACTTTAAGGTCGAGATCGAGGTCGAAGAAGAGCTGAAGATCGAGGACGACTTTGAGGATGACGACAGCTGGCCTGCCGACATCTCCAAATCGGCCGATGTTGACGCCGAAGGCGTGGCCGAGGCCGAGGCCGAAGCAAAGGACGACAGTCTGGCCGGGTTCGACGAGTTGGACGATGTCCGGCGCGATCTTGGCACTAAGGCCACTGACGACGAAGACGAGGATGAGTACGAGGCTACCGCACAAGCAGAAGACTCTTACGAAACCGAAGCGGAAACCGAAGAAGAGTCCCCAGCACTGGCATCGCGCCGGTCGCTGATCCAACATGCCGACGAAGCTGCCATGTCCCGGATCAACGCCCAGGTCGACGTGCAACTTAACGAGCCCGAGGCAAACCGCCGTCGTCAGGCCATCGCCCAGCTCAAGGCCGCCGTTGCCGCGACAGAAGCTGCCCGCCAAATGGGCGAGACCCGCGAGAAAAGCCCCGAGGTCGAGAATGCGTTCCGCAATGACCTCAAGCAGGTGGTGCGCCCTCGTCGTCCGATCCCGGCCGCTGAGGCCCGGACAGAGCGTCCCCGCGTCGCTCCGCTGAAGCTGGTTGCGGCCCAACGGATCGACACACCCGCCACGGCCGCGCAGCCCCAGGGCAGCATCCATCCTGTTCGGCCGCGCCGCGTTTCGGTTCAGCCCGAGGCAACGCAGCCTGTGGCACAAGAAGCAGCCCGCACGTCGGGGTCGTTTGCGGCCTTCGCCAAGGACATGGGGGCACATAGCCTGTCCGACCTGCTTGAAGCTGCTGCCGCCTACACAGCGTTCGTCGAAGGGTCCGAAGACTTCTCGCGTCCCCAACTGATGAACAAGGTCCGCGCCATGTCCGACGACGACTTCAGCCGCGAAGAAGGGCTGCGGTCCTTTGGCACCCTGCTTCGGGAAGGCCGGATCATGAAGACCCGCAACGGCCGTTTCCAGGTTTCCGACGAAACCCGTTTCAAGCCCGAGCGCCGCGCAGGCTAGGCCTACACCACAGCAAGAAACGCAAACGGGCTCCCTTGGGGCCCGTTTTCATTTGGCGCACAGGTCTTTGAGTGGACATTTTGTCTCGGATCATTCTTTGGCCGCCAGATCGCTTTTGATCAATCACGCCGGGCGGCCCTCGCTCTAGTCTGCCGCAATGACGCAGACAAGGCACCCCCTTTCCCTGTTCGGAACCGCCCTATGGCACATCGAATCCGGCAAAGTGCCGGACTTGTCGTTGGATCGATTGGCTCGCCTGTGCGGCGTCAGCCCGGCTCATCTGGTCCGGGCGATGCGCCTTTCGACCGGTGTTTCGCCAATGGCCCTTGTCCGGGCCCGCGCCGTTGCTGCTGAAATCGGCATTCAGCCCTGGGCCCTGCGACGGGGTACCCCCTGTCCACCCTTTCTCTCGCGGAGCCTGCCGATGCCCACCACAGCCAAAATGACCCTGCCTGCCCCACACCTCGAAAGCCGCGACGCATTCGAGGTCACCGGCATGTCCGATCACTTCACCTTTGGGTCGATCCCGACGATCCCTGCTGCTCTCTGGGCCGCCATGAACGACCGCGAGGACGAGATCGTGTCGGTCCAGCCCTGTGCCTATGGCATCAGCTACGACACGACGATGGGGGAAGGGTTCCGCTATCTGGCAGGCTATGCCACCGCGCTCGGAGCGGCGGTGCCTGCTGGCATGACCCTGCTCAAGGTCCCTGCCGGCAACTACGCCGTTTTCGTCCATGATGGCCATGTCAGCCAGATACACCAGACCATGCCGTCAATCTTTGATAGTGGCCTGCCCGATGTGGGTCTGACCGCACGTGCGGCACCCGAGGTTGAGATCTATGACAACCGGTTCGATCCAAAGACCGGGCTTGGCTCGGTCGAGCTGTGGATACCGGTCGAGTAGCCCGGCGTTTCAGTCGCGTCTGGCCGGATCGATCGGCCCGATCAATCGGCCCGTTCAATCAACCGGATCATTGGGATCGGCCTGCCCGACCCCGATAAAGACATTCTTGAACGGCAGTGCCCAAAGGATGCCAAGCACGAGGTAGACGACCAGTTCCACCCAGATGGGCGGACGGCCCAACAGATTCAGGATGGTCACGGCCACAACCACATAGACCGGCAGGCCGATCACCAGAATGACCAGCGACCAGCGCCGTTTCGCCTTGTGACTCAGCGCCATGACGTCTCCCTCAATCGGCGAACGGGTCAGTGACGAGGATGGTGTCATCCCGTTCCGGCGAGGTTGAAAGTAGGGCGACCGGGCAACCGATCAACTCTTCCACCCGGCGCACGTACTTGATCGCCTCGGCCGGAAGATCGGCCCAGCTGCGGGCGCCTTCGGTCGATCCGGACCAGCCGGGCATCTCTTCGTAGACCGGAACGCAGCGGGCCTGATGGTCGGCGGCTGTTGGCAGATAGTCCAGCACCTCGCCGTCCAGTTCATAACCCGTACAGATCTTGAGCGTTTCGAACCCGTCCAGAACATCAAGCTTGGTCAGGGCGATGCCATTGACCCCGCTGGTGGCGCAGGTCTGGCGTACAAGGCAGGCATCGAACCAGCCGCACCGACGCTTGCGGCCCGTCGTTGTGCCGAACTCATGCCCCCGCTCGCCCAGACGCTGGCCGTCATCGTCCAGAAGCTCGGTCGGGAACGGTCCTTCACCGACGCGGGTGGTATAGGCCTTCACGATCCCAAGAACGAAATCAATCGCCCCCGGGCCCATGCCAGACCCTGTCGCCGCTTGTCCCGCGATCACGTTCGAAGACGTGACAAAAGGATAGGTGCCAAAGTCGATGTCCAAAAGCGCCCCCTGTGCGCCCTCGAACAGGATCCGCTTGCCCGCGCGGCGGGCCTCGTTCAGGACCTTCCAGACCGGGGCGGCATATTCCAGCACAGCCGGGGCGATGGCCTTCAATTCGGCCAAAAGGGCATCACGGTCGACGGGCGGCAGGCCCAGTCCACGGCGCAGGGCGTCGTGGTGCACGAGGGCCCGGTCGACCCGCAACTCGAGCGTGGCGTCATCCGCCAGATCGGCGACCCGGACGGACCGGCGGCCGACCTTGTCCTCATAGGCCGGGCCGATGCCGCGGCCTGTCGTGCCGATCTTGGCGACCGAATTCTGGCTTTCGCGGGCCCGGTCCAGCTCTCCGTGGATGGGCAGGATCAGGGGGGCATTTTCGGCGATCATCAGTGTCTCGGGCGTGATCTCGACGCCCTGCTCGCGGATACCGGCGATTTCCTTGACCAGATGCCAGGGGTCCAGCACCACCCCGTTGCCGATCACCGACAACTTGCCACCGCGCACCACGCCAGAGGGCAGGATGTGCAATTTGTATACAGTGCCATCAACCACGAGAGTGTGCCCGGCATTATGCCCGCCCTGGAACCGGACGATCACGTCCGCCCGTTCCGACAGCCAGTCCACCAGCTTGCCCTTGCCCTCGTCGCCCCATTGGCACCCTACGACCACCACATTCGCCATTCTGATCCGTCCTTCCGGGTCCTTGTCCGGCCCCCCTATATCCTCCGGCTCAGACGGGTGAAACAGCCTTTTCGCAGGAAGGTGGCTGGACATGGCATGTCGACCCGGCCATCCTGAGCGCCAGTTGTCGCAAAGAGGTTGGGTCATGGGGCTGTTTCTACGTTGGGTTTTTGCCTTTTTGCTGCTGGCCGCAACCTATAATCCCACGCCCTACAATTTTGTTAGCTGGGCCTTGGCAAGCTACCAGACCCAACTTCCGCTGATCGTTCTATCGGGGCTGGTTCTTGTGGTGGCCTATATTGTCTATCTGACCGCGACCCTGCGCTCGATCGGGTTGTTCGGGATGATCCTTGTCCTTGCCATCGTGGCGGCGATTGTCTGGGTCTTGTACGACCGGGGCTTTATCAATCTTGCCAATCCGACGCTGAATACATGGATCGCGCTGTTTTCGCTTAGTCTGGTGCTGGCGATTGGCATGTATTGGTCGATCCTTTGGCGTCGTATTTCGGGGCAACTGGAAGTCGACGACAACGATCCCTGACCAACCGACGCTTCATCGGCCAAGAGGGGTTGCGGTGCGGGCCTTGTGCTTCTAGATACCCGTTGTTCCGGAACCAAAGGTCTTCCCTATGGAAAACGTCGTCCTTGTCGTGCATCTGATCCTCGCCCTCTCCTTGATTGGCGTGGTGCTCTTGCAGCGGTCCGAGGGTGGCGGGCTTGGGATGGGCGGCGGCGGTGGCGGCGTTGTGTCGGGCCGCGCGGCGGCCACGGCCCTCGGCAAAGTGACCTGGGGTCTGGCGATCGCCTTTATCTGTACCTCGATTGCCCTGACAATCATCGCGGCAGAACAATCAGCCGGAAGTTCGGTCATTGACCGGCTGACCGATGCCCCGACGCCGGCTCCGGCGGCACCCAGCCTGCCTGATCTGGGAGGCAGCCTGCTGCCCCCGACACCCGGCGAGGCGACACCAATCGTTCCTTCGGCCGAATAATCGAAGGCCACCCACAACCCGTTGCAGTCTTAGCGGCAACATCAACATTATGTAGCGGCAGCGGTTGCTTTCGCGGGGCGAATCCGGTTATTCTTAAATCCCGTGATACCGCGCATCTCTGCCTGCGCGTTTCCACCTATTCTGGACCATTCACGGGGGCCCCGCAGCCATGGCGCGTTTCATCTTTATTACCGGCGGCGTCGTCTCCTCGCTTGGCAAAGGCCTCGCCTCTGCGGCCTTGGGGTCGTTGTTGCAGGCCCGCGGCTTTTCAGTGCGTTTGCGCAAACTTGACCCCTATCTGAACGTCGATCCCGGCACGATGAGCCCGTTTGAACACGGCGAGGTTTTCGTGACCGACGATGGCGCGGAAACTGACCTCGACCTTGGCCACTACGAGCGGTTCACCGGCGTGGCTGCCCGCAAGACCGACTCGGTCTCGTCGGGTCGCATCTATTCCAACGTCCTCGAGAAAGAGCGGCGGGGCGACTATCTGGGCAAGACGATCCAGGTGATCCCGCACGTAACGAACGAGATCAAGGATTTCATCGCCATTGGCGAGGATGAGGTTGATTTCATGCTCTGCGAGATCGGGGGGACCGTGGGCGATATTGAAGGGCTTCCCTTCTTTGAGGCGATCCGCCAGTTCGCCCATGACCGTCCTCGCGGACAGTGTATCTTTATGCACCTCACCCTGCTGCCCTACCTTGCCGCCAGTGGCGAGTTGAAGACCAAGCCGACCCAGCATTCGGTCAAGGAGCTCCGCTCGATCGGGATCGCGCCCGATGTTCTGGTCTGCCGGTCCGAACATCCGATCCCCGAGAAAGAGCGCGAGAAGATCGGCCTGTTCTGCAACGTGCGCAAGGACAGCGTGATCGCGGCCTATGACCTGAAGTCGATTTACGAGGCCCCCTTGGCCTATCACCGCGAGGGGCTTGATCAGGCAGTGCTGGATGCATTCGGCATCTCGCCCGCCCCGCGCCCCAACCTGTCGCGTTGGGAAGACGTGATGGACCGCCTAGTCAATGCCGAGGGCGAGGTCCGGGTGGCCATCGTGGGGAAATACACCCAGCTTGAAGATGCCTACAAATCCATCGCAGAGGCGCTGACCCACGGCGGCATGGCCAATCGCGTCCGGGTGCGGGTCGAATGGGTCGATGCAGAGCTGTTTGATCGCGAGGACCCTGCCCCGCATCTTGAAGGTTTTCACGCCATCCTTGTGCCCGGCGGCTTTGGCGAACGCGGCACCGAAGGCAAGATCAAAGCAGCCCAGTTCGCCCGCGAGCGCAAGATCCCCTACCTTGGCATCTGCCTTGGCATGCAGATGGCCGTGATCGAGGCCGCCCGCAACGTGGCTGGTCTTGCCACCGCCGGGTCCGAGGAATTCGATCACGAGGCCGGGAAAAAGCGTTTTGAACCGGTGGTCTATCACCTCAAGGAATGGGTGCAGGGCAATTATACCGTGAGCCGTTCTGTCGATGACGCCAAGGGTGGCACGATGCGGCTGGGGGCCTATAGCGCCAATCTGACCGAAGGGTCGAAGGTGGCAGAGGTCTACGGCGCCACCACCATCGAAGAGCGTCACCGCCACCGGTATGAAGTCGACACCAAGTACCGCAAGGCGCTTGAGGAAAAGGGCCTTTGCTTTTCCGGCATGTCTCCCGACGGTCGCCTGCCCGAAATCGTCGAGTGGAAGGACCACCCTTGGTTCATCGGCGTTCAGTTTCACCCCGAGCTGAAATCAAAGCCGTTCGAGCCGCATCCGCTGTTCGCTGACTTTGTCAGGGCCGCCGTCGAAACGTCGCGGCTGGTATAGATCACGGATAACCAAGGGCCGACGGGCGTCAATCGCGCCCGTCGCCCGTCAGGCCCTGATTTCAGAATTCAAAGCTGAACCGGCGCGTCGCCACGAGAGAGGCGCTGAACTGATCGGCAGAGCCTTGCAAGACAAGCGGGCTGTCCGCCGCATCGCCAGTCAAACGGTCCCAGCGCAGGGTGCCGTCCAGCCCCCATTGTCCGCCAAGGTCATACTGGGCCGTGATTTCGACGCCCGCGCTCAGGATACCGGCGCCAGACTGGTAGGCGTTGAACCCGCTTGCCGCGGCTTCGGCCGGGGTCACGCCGAAGTAAGTCGAGGAGAAGGTGTCGTCACCGTAAAGGGCTCGTGGCCCGCCCCGCAGCGTCAGGTCATCGGTGGGACGCAGGATTAGGTCCAACCCCATTTCGCCCACAGTCGCTTCGTGCCCGACAACGCCATAGCGCAGATCACCAAACACGCTCCAGTTCGATTGGGTAAAGCTGACGCCCGCCCCGAGTTCGAGAGCGAGTTCAATATCCGTAAGGCCGGTCAGTTCGGGATTGTCGGCTGCGGCGCGCGGGCTGATAATCCGAAAGGACGGGCTAAAATCAAACCCAAGTGGTGCTTCCTGAGGCTCAAAAGAGCCGAACTCGCGCCCGCCCCACCGCAGGTATCCGGACGAAAAGCTGCCCGTCGGGCCGATCACATAGTCATCAGAGCCAAAATAGCTCGGCTTGACCTGCGGACCAAGGCCAAGGGTAAAGGCCAGGGCATTCCCTGACGGCACCGGGGCCGAATATCCGTCATCCGTCGCCACCAGCATGCTGTCGCCTTCGGCCATCTGCTGGGCAGAGGCCATCAGGGGTGCCAAAACGGCCAGCGCAATCACGGTGTTGGAAAAGAATCGCATATCAATCTGCCCAGGTTCAGTTGCCTTCTGGATACCAGATCATTGGGCAAAGGCTGAGGCATCGGGCGCTGCAAAGTCAACTTGCCCAAGGGTGATGCCATTTTGCCAACGACTTGCCCGATGGCTGCCCAGTCTGTAGTCGTCTGACAAACGGAGCTGCCTCATGTTGTCCTACCAGCACATCTATCACGCCGGAAACCTGGCGGACGTGCACAAGCACGCGGCGCTGGCCTGGTCTCTCCAGTACATGACCCAAAAGCCCAAGCCATTCAGCTACCTGGAGACCCACGCCGGTCGTGGCCTCTACCATCTGGACGCGTCCGAAGCCCGCAAGACAGGCGAGGCCGCACAAGGGATTGCAAAGGTCGAAGGCTGGTTTGCGCCGGACCATCCTTATCGCAAGGCCATTGCCGCAATCCGGGACCGACACGGACCTGATGCCTATCCCGGATCGCCTGTGATCGCCGACGCAATTCTGCGCCCGGGCGACCGCATGTCCCTGGCTGAATTGCACCCCCAAGAGGTCGAGGCACTCCGAGCCGCCATTCCCTTTGCCCGGGTCGAACAGCGCGAAGGATGCGAGATGCTCCGCGCCCTTTGCCCGCCCGATCCACGCCGGGGCCTGTGCCTGATCGACCCCTCGTATGAGGTCAAGGACGACTACCGCACTTTGCCGCCCGTCATCGCCCGCACCCATCGGGTCTGGGCGGTCAGCTGCATTATTCTGTGGTATCCGATACTTGAGGGCGCGGCCCACTTGCCGATGCTGGCCACGCTGCAAGAGGCGCTGCCAGACGGATTGCGCCACGAGGTTCGCTTTCCCCCGGCTCGTCCGGGACATCGCATGACAGGGTCCGGCCTCTTTATCGTCAACCCGCCCTATGGGCTGGACGCGGAACTTGCCCGCCTGTCGGGCCATTTCGCGACCCTCGCCCCGCAGGCGTAAGGTCCATGATGCTGCCGTTCTACACTCTGGACGTGTTCACCGATCAGCCGTTTGCCGGAAACCCGCTGGCCGTCGTCCTTGAGGCGGACGGGTTGAGCACGGCGCAGATGCAGACCATCGCACGCGAATTCAACCTGTCTGAAACCACCTTTGTCCGCAAACCCGTTGACCCGGCGCATACGGCAGAGGTTCGCATCTTTTTCCCAACCGCCGAGATCGCCTTTGCCGGTCATCCCACCATCGGTTGCGCCCTGTTGCTGGCCCAATTGGCCGCACTGGCCGGGGATGCCGTCAGCCATATCGTACTGGAAGAGCAGGCCGGACTGGTCCCGGTGTCCCTGACATCCGAGGGCGGGACACGGCAGGCGACCCTTACGGCCCCGGTCATTCCCTATCCCCGTCCCTGTGAGATCGACGCGGCGCTGCGGGCGCGGGCTGTCGATTTGGCGCCGGCCGACATTGGCTTTGCCAGCCATACCTGCGGCGTCTTTGCTGGTGGCCCGGCGTTTCTGTATGTCCCCCTTCAGGACACAAAGGCGTTGGCCCGGGCCCGCCCGATCGAGCCGTTTTGGTCCCAACTGATGGAAGCCGCGGGTGTGGATTCAGCCTATCTTTACACCCCCGGCGAGGGCGCGGACTTCCAGGCCCGCATGTTTTCGCCCACCGCAGGCATCCCCGAAGATCCTGCAACCGGATCGGCAAGCGCAATCCTTGCGGGGGCCTTTCTGGCAGCAGGAACCTTGAGCGAGGGCACCACCACCTTCGCCCTTAGGCAGGGTGTCGAAATGGGCCGACCCTCCCGGATCGGGCTGGCTGTCGACGTTCTGGCAGGCCAGATCACAGCCGTTCGGGTGACAGGGACCATGGTGCGCATTTCCGAGGGCCGGATCATGGTCCCAACGCCCTAGGGCCATACCCGAAAGCCCCGCTGGAGGGGCCGAAACCGACCCCCATAAAGGTCGCTCTGACGACAGACCGGGCGGGCTGGACTTGCCATTTCTGCCGCCAGAAGAGGCGGTCCGGAAGGAGCGGCAGTGCAACCGATCTCATACAGAACTGGCGTGATCCTCGTCCTTGTCGCCGCGACCCTGTGGTCCATCATGGGCCTGATGATCCGGGCCTTGGGGGATATGGGGACATGGCAGGTGCTGTTCTGGCGGTCGGCAGGCATGCTGCCCGTCGTCATCGCCTATGTCACCTGGCGCTCCAACGGCGCCCTTTTTGCCCGGATCAGGACAGCCGGACTGCCCGCCACATTGGGCGGCCTTGGCCTGGTGGCCGCGTTTTCCGGGGCGATCTATGCCATTCAATCGACGACGGTGGCCAATGCGGTGTTCCTGTTCGCCGCCGCCCCCGTCATGACCGCCCTTCTGGGCTGGATCCTGTTGGGGGAACGGGTGTTGCTCCGGACATGGATCGCCATCGCCGTAGCCCTTTTTGGCATGCTGATCATGGTGCGCGAAGGGCTGGCGGCGGGGGCGCTTTCGGGCAATATCGCGGCCCTCTTGTCCGCCCTTGGCTTTGCTGCCTTCACCGTTGCCCTGCGGCGCGGCAAGACCGGCGATATGATGCCTGCAATCATTCTGGGCGGCGTCTTTTCCATGATCGTCGCCGCCATTGTCATCACGTCGCGGGGTGAGGCACTGTTGCCCTCGGCGGGTCAGGCGGGATTGGCTGCGGCCATGGGGGCCGTGATCCTTGGGCTAGGACTGTCCTTTTATACCCTTGGAAGCCGCGCGGTTGAGGCGGCCAACCTTGCCCTCCTGAGCCTGCTTGAGGTCATCCTTGCCCCGATCTGGGTCTGGTTCTTTCTGGGCGAAACAGCGAGCATCATGACATTTGTCGGGGGAGTGATCGTGCTGGCCGCTGTTACACTTAATGCCCTGGCCGGGATCGGTAGCCGCAAACCGGCCCCACCGCCGGGCGCGCTTTTGTGACAGCTCTTTTGCGGCCCTGCCCCTTTTCGTCGCGGTTTAACCACCCTATAGAATGACGATGTTTGCAGATTTCCTTCGCCGCCTGACGGCCCCCGAACCCACCCGCCTGCCTGACCCGGACGCCCGCCTTGCGCTGACGGCCCTTCTTGTGCGCCTTGCCAAGTCGGACGGGGACTATGCCCAGGACGAGATCGAACGGATCGATCGCATCATCCAGCGCCGCTTTGGGATCAGCCCGTTCGAGGCGACCAAGCTGCGCGGCGATGCCGAAGGGCTGGAGGCCGAGGCCCCGGACACCGTCCGCTTTACCCGCTCCATCAAGGATGCGGTGGCCTACGAGGACCGCCTCGGTGTGATCGAGGCCATGTGGGAGGTCGTTTTGGCCGACGGTGTCCGCGATTCTGACGAGGATGCGTTGCTGCGCCTTGTTGCGCCGATGCTTGGGGTGACCGATCAGGAATCCGCTCTTGCGCGGCAGAAGATCGTCGGCGCGCGCGGCTGATCCAACCATGTTTGCCAGCCTGCCCATGTACGCCCGGCCACAGAACGCGGCCGCGCATGATGCCCTTTGGACGTTGATCCGGGATGGCCTTCGGGACCGGGGTATTGCCGCACCCGACGCGCTCGACCAGGATTTTCGCCATGTCGAGGGCTGGGGCCGCGAGGATCTGGTTCTGGGCCAGATTTGCAACCTGCCCTATCGGGCGGTTTTCCGCGACCGGGTCACAGCGATCGGATCAGCAGACTATGATCTGCCCGAGGTGGAGCCGGGCCAGTACTTCAGCCAGTGGGTTGTCCGGGCCGATGACCCGGCCCAGCGCCTCGAGGACTGCGATGGCTACCGGTTGGCCTACAATGATGCCCTGTCCCATTCCGGCTGGGGCGCGGCCGAGGCGAATGCGGAACGGCGCGGTTTGCGCCTGTTGCCCCATCTGTCGACCGGCGCCCATCGCGCCAGCATGCAGGCGGTTGCGACGGGAGAGGCCGATCTGGCCTGTATCGATGCCGTCACATGGCGCATGGCCAAACGGTGGGATCCCGTGGCGGACAAGCTGCGCGTGATCGGGCGCTCGGACGGCAGCCCGGGCATGACCTTCATCACCCGCCCGGGCCAGGATCCGGCCCCCTATTTCGCGGCCATTGCCGCCGCGATTGCCGATCTGGACGACGCGCACAGGGCGACGCTGGGGCTGCGGGCGATCGTGTCGCTACCAACCTCGGCCTACGATATCCCGCTTGCCAGCGATCCGGCGGGCTATCCCGCCTGAGGCGAACCATGGCTTTGCCAAAGGCCTCCGATGTGCAAGCTTTGCGCCTTCAAGAAGGAGCACGGATCATGTCGTTGGCAGATGAATACTTTGGCACGCCCGCCCAACAGGATCTGGCGCGCCGTGCCCGGGCCCTGTTTGACGTGGTCAAGGACGATCCCCGGTTCACCTACTACGGGCGCGGCGTCGGGATCGTCCGGCCCCAAGACGGTGGCATCGACCTTATGAGCGCGGTCATCGCACTTTCGGGCGCCTGCCATTTTGCCGCGACGGCGGACGACGAGGTCCCGCAGATCGAGGCCACGTTGCAGGACCGGGGTCTGAGTACCACGGTGTTTGTCCGCTGGACCGGCGGTGATGATGCGATCGCCAAGGCGCGGGACATCGTGGCGCAAACCGCATGCCCCACAGACGTGACCATCCATAATCTCAACGCCGACAGCCCGCCAGAACACCTCATCAAACTTGCCGAGGTTGCGGAAACGGGCGGCGTTCTGGCCCCGGCAGGCTCTGTCCTGCGGGGGCAGACCCGACCAGGGGCTGGGCATCCTAGCCCTCGACGCCCAAGGACGGGCGGTGTCTTGCGCGGGGGCTGCCGGGTTCTGCCATCCCGATCACCCGGAATACGCCTCGCAATGTTGGTGGGGGATGTTGGCGACGCATCCCGACCGGCGTGGGGAACGACTTGCCCTTGTCCTTGGAGCGATGGCGTTGATCGAAATGCGCGACCGCTACGGCTTTGCCTCATTCATGACCGGCGTGGTCGCAGGAAACGCCGCCTCTGAGGCGCTGTGCAAGCGATTGGGACTGTCGCCTGACGGCAAAAGCGTCGTCTCGGCCGTGGACGCCACTATGGTTCCCGGGGGTCGGATCACAAAATAAAAACTCAGAGCACCGGTTTCAGGCAGCCAATTGCGCAAAGTCTCGTCATACTCCGCCCAGACTGACCTCCAAGGACAGGTGACGCAGCGAAAACCCGCGACGAAGCGTTGCATTTAGAGCGGTTTTGCGTCCTACTCTCCCACCAAACAGGGAAAAAACATCGTGAGAACCGCAACGCCGGTCATCGAGATTCGTGACCTACACAAGTCGTATGGAAGTCTGGAAGTCCTGAAGGGCGTGGATATTTCGGCGCCTGCAGGGCACGTCGTGTCTTTGATCGGCTCGTCCGGTTCGGGGAAGTCGACACTGTTGCGCTGCGCAAACCTTCTGGAAGACAGCGAGCGGGGCGACGTGCTGTTCTGCGGTGAGCCGGTGAAATGGAAGGGATCTGGCCTTGCCCGCCATCCAGCTGACCGCGCCCAGATGGTCCGCATCCGGACCAACCTGTCGATGGTGTTCCAGCAGTTCAACCTTTGGGCCCATATGACGATCCTTCAAAACGTGATGGAGGCCCCTGTCACCGTCCTGCGCCGCGATCCGGCCGAGGTCGAAGCCGCCGCACGCAAGTACCTCGACAAGGTCGGCATTGGCGACAAATGCGATGCCTATCCAGCGATGTTGTCGGGCGGCCAACAACAGCGCGCCGCCATTGCCCGCGCCCTTTGCATGGAGCCCAAGGCCCTGCTGTTTGATGAGCCGACGTCCGCCCTTGACCCTGAGCTTGAGCAAGAGGTTGTGCGCGTTATCAAGGCGCTGGCCGAAGAAGGCAGGACGATGATCATCGTGACCCATGACATGCGCCTGGCCGGTGATGTCAGCGACCATGTCGTGTTTCTGCACCAGGGCCGGATCGAGGAAGAAGGTCCGCCGTCCGAGCTATTTCGCAACCCCAAGACCGAGCGTCTCAAGGGGTTTCTGTCTGCCACGGTGCCTGCGTGACGAAACGCTTGATACTTTGCCTGTGCCTTTGGCTTTTGACTGCGCTGGCTGCCGCAGCCGAAACCATACGGATCGGGACCGAGCCTGCGTTTCCGCCCTATATCCAGCTGGATGCACAGGGCGAGATCACCGGCTTTGACCGCCAGATGACCGATGAGCTATGCCGCCGCGCCGGACTTTATTGCGTATGGATCGCAACCACGTTCGACAATCTGCTGCCGGGCGTCCTTTCGGGGCGGTTCGATCTTGCGATCTCGGGCCTTGGAAACAGCCCCGAGCGGCGGCGGATTGTAGACTTTACAAGAGTTTACCTTCCGTCGAGCGAACCGTCTGCCTATGCCGGGCATTTGAATGCCCCGCCGCCGGATCGCGCCCTGATCGGGGTGCAGGCCGGCACAATCCATGAAAGCCATGTCCTAGAGATGGGTCGCCGTTTTCGGGCCTATCCAAGCGCGAAAGAGGCCTTGGATGCTGTTGTTGCCGGACAGATTGATCTGGTCTTCGGGTCATCCAGCTTTTTCACCGATGTTCTGCCCCGCGAATTTCCGTCGCTGCGCATCCTGCAATTCGAGCCTGTGGGCGTCGAAGGTGCGGCAATTGCGCTCGCGAAGGGGCGGCCAGACTTGCGCGAGCTTCTCAACACTGAGATTGCTGCCATGCTGGAAGACGGCACCATACAGGCCCTTGCCCGATTCTGGTTCACGCCCCGGAGCGACACTTGATGCTCCAATACCTGCCTTCATGTACACGGGAGATTTCTATGAAGACACTGATCCTGACGACCGCCGCCCTGACCCTTGGGTCCACAATGGCCTTTGCCGAGGCCCATAGCACTGTCCGCATGGGCACCGAGGGCGCCTACCCTCCCTACAACTTCATCAACGACAACGGTGAGGTCGACGGGTTCGAACGGGAACTGGGCGACGAGATGTGCGCCCGCGCCGAATTGACCTGCGAATGGGTGACCAACGACTGGGATTCGATCATCCCCAACCTCGTGTCGGGCAACTACGACACCATCATCGCCGGCATGAGCATCACCGCCGAGCGGGACGAGGTCATCGACTTTACCCAAGACTACTACCCCCCGACCGAGTCGGCCTTTGTGGCGGCCTCTGCCGATGTCGACGTGATGTCGGGTGTCGTTTCGGCCCAGACCTCGACCATTCAGGCAGGCTATGTCGCTGAAAGCGGCGCAACCCTCCTGGAGTATGCAACCCCGGACGAGACGATCGCCGCCGTGCGCAACGGTGAGGCTGATGCTGTCTTTGCGGACTATGACTACCTTGCCCCGATCGTTGAGGCCTCGGGTGGAGAACTGATGTTCACCGGTGAGCGTGTTGCCCTTGGCGGTGGCGTCGGCATGGGCCTGCGCGAAAGCGACACCGAACTGCGCGACAAGTTTGACGCGGCCATCACCTCGATGAAGGACGACGGCACGCTGAATGCCCTTCTCGTTAAGTGGTTTGGCGACGAAGTCGGCACCTACTGATCAGGACAGGCCCGGGCGGGATAACCCCTGCCCGGGCCGCACCCGGACATGTTTGCATTTTGCACCGATCCTGAAACGCTAAGCTCGCTGAGCTGGATGTTGTGTTACCTCACAACGGCAAAGCACATGGGGCTTTATTACGCCTTTGGAACGGTTCTGTTGCTTTTGGCGATCACCGCCCCCGCCGCCCTTGCCTTTGGTTTTGGCGGGGCCGTCATGGCCCGGTCGCGCATCCCGCCCATCGCCTGGATTGGCAAGGGCTATGTGTCGGTCGTGCGCGGCGTGCCCGATATCGCCTTTTTCCTGTTTTTCGTTATCGCTCTGGACCAAGCCTTTGAATGGCTGCGCCATCAGGTCAAATGTCCCGACTGGGGCCAGCCGGTCCGGCAGGGCAATGACTTTGTCGTCTGCCCCGAGGCCAAGCTGCCCTTGGGCAATGCCCCCCAATGGGTGCATGAATCCTACGGCTTTTCCCTTGCTGTCCTGACCTTTGCCATCGTTTTTGGCGCCTTTGCCGCCAACGTCCTTTACGGCGCGATGCGGGCCGTCCCCAAGGCCCAGATCGAAACCGCCGAGGCCTATGGCATGAGCCACCGTCAGGCGTTTCGCCGGGTGCTGGTGCCACAGATGTGGGTCTATGCCTTGCCCGGCCTGTCCAACCTCTGGATGGTGCTGATCAAGGCCACGCCGCTGCTGTTCCTGCTTGGGGTTGAGGATATCGTGTACTGGGCACGCGAGTTGGGCGGAACCAAGACGCCCCAGTTCACCGCCTATCCGCATGGAGACTGGCGAATGTGGTACTTCCTGTTCCTGCTGATCTTTTACCTTTGCTTTACCAAGGTCTCTGAGGTGGTGCTGGAGCGGGTAATGAAGCGGCTGACCAAGGGCCAGGCCACCACGGGTGGCGAAAGCCAACGGAAGGCTGCTGCATGAGCTGTTGGGAAACCGTTGCCGACTACGCCTTTCGGTCCCTTGGCTACGGCGAGAGGCTGTTGCCGCGAAGTGACTTTACCCTGTGTCAGCAGGTCACCCTGATCGGGTCGGGGATGATCTGGAATGTCTATTTCGGGTTTGTCGCCCTGATCTCGGGCTTTTTCCTTGCCACGGCGGTGGCCCTGGGCAAGGCATCACGCCACTTCTGGCTGCGCAAGCCTGCCGAATGGTTCGTGTTCGTGTTTCGCGGATCGCCCCTCTTTATCCAGTTCTTCTTTGCCTATTTCCTGTTCCTGTCGCTCAAAGGGCAGGTCCCCTTTCTGGGGGCCTTTACCTCGGCCTGGCTTGGGGCGGCTGTTGTGTTGTTCTTCAACACTGCCGCCTATTCGGCAGAAATCTTTTACGGGGCGCTCAGGTCTATCCCGAAGGGTGATGTAGAGGCGGCGGATGCCTATGGGCTGACGGGCTGGTCCCGGTTCCGCCGGGTGGTCTGGCCAACGATGCTGCGTCTGGCCTGGCCTGCCTATACGAATGAGGCGATCTTTCTGTTCCATGCCACGACGCTGGTCTTCTTTTCCGGCTTTCCAGCCAGCCAGCAAAAGGGGGACGCGCTGTATTATGCGTCCTATTTTGCAGACAAGACCTTCAACCCCTTTGTTCCTTATCCGATCCTTGCGGGCTACTTCATCCTCGTCACCCTGACGATAATAGGCGTTTTTGGACTGGTAAACCGGCGTTTGAACCGCCATTTGCCACAGGATAGGAAAACCCGAATGGTGTTCCGACCCCAGGTGATCAGATGACCTTCCAAGACAAGTTCTTTGCAGCTTTCGCCGCCAGCGGTGTGTCGATTGCAGAGCTCAGCAAGCGGAGCGGCGTGAGCCGGTCAGTCATCGGCCGCATTCTGGACCGGGACATGTCCGCCCTGTCGCTGGAAAACGGTATGGCCCTGATGGACGCCCTGCGCGAGGCCGGGGCCAAGCTGCCGATCCAGAAGCAGTCCTGGCTCGACGAACATCCCGACGTGCGCAACATCCGCTGCGGGGCGGCCGATCTGAACGGCCAGGCGCGGGGCAAGCGGGTTCCGATCCGATTTGCCCGCAAGCTGGAAGAGGAAGGCACCCGCTTTCCGCTGTCGGTCCTCAACCTTGATATCTGGGGTGAGGATGTCGAGGACAGCCCACTTGTGTTTGAAACCGGCGACCCGGATGGTGTCCTGTTGCCGACCGAACGGGGCTATGTGCCAATGCCATGGCTGAAGACGCCAAGCGCGCTTTTGCCGCTGTGGATGCATTACGAGGACGGGCGGCCGTTTGAGGGCGATCCCCGCCACGCCCTGCGCGCGGTTCTGGACGGCTTTGCCGCAAGAGGGCTGACACCGGTAGTGGCCACGGAAATGGAATTCTACCTTGTCGACGATTCCGGTGACGGCATTCGCCAGCCGAAATCCCCCCGCTCGGGCAAGCGCCGTCCGGGGGCGGAAATCCTGTCGCTCCGGGCGCTGGATGCCTTCGACAACTTCTTTACCGAGCTTTATGACGCCTGCGACCTGATGGACATCCCGGCCGAGGCCGCCATCTCGGAAGTGGGAATGGGCCAGTTCGAGATCAACCTTGAACATGTCCCGGACGCCTTGAAAGCCGCCGACGACGCCTGGCTGTTCAAGATGCTGGTCCGAGGTCTGGCACGCAATCATGGGATGGCTGCAAGTTTCATGGCCAAGCCCTATGAGGAATATGCCGGCAACGGGCTGCACACCCATTTCAGCCTGATCGACAAGGACGGTAACAACGTGTTTGCCAATGGCAGCTTCGAAGGCACGCCCTTGCTGCACAATGCCATTGCAGGCTGCCTCAAGGCGATCCCGGACTGCGCCCTGATCTTTGCCCCCCATGGCAACAGCTATGACCGGCTGGTCCCGGAAAGCCACGCACCGACCGGGATCTGCTGGGCCTATGACAACCGAACCGCATCCGTCCGGGTGCCGGGGGGATCCCCGAACGCCCGCCGGATCGAGCATCGGGTCGCGGGCGGAGACGTGAACCCCTACCTGTTCCTTGCGGCCGTTCTGGGGGCTGCCCTGATCGGGATCGAGGACAACCTGACCCCGCCGCCACCCATATCGGGAAATGCCTACGATCAGGATCTGGCCCAGATTCCTGATACCTGGGAAGGCGCCATCGACCGGTTCGAGACCAGCCAGATCGCCCGCCGCATCTTTCCCGAGATCCTGGTCAAGAACCTTGTCATGACCAAGCGCCAGGAGCTGCACTACTTCAAGGAACTGTCCCTGGAGCAACAGCTGGAGCTGTACCTCGATACGGTTTGATCCCTGCCGCAGGTCGTCCAAAGGAGCGCCTTCGGCGCGTTGCTGTTTGCTGGGAAGGGGGCTCTGCCCCCCGCGCCTGCGGCGCGTCCCCCGGGATATTTGTGGCGAGATGAGAAGGATTGCCCCCGCTTGCCCTGCCCATGGCGCCAAGATACTGTCGTGCCATCAAACCATCGGTGACTCATGAAAATCGGCATTCTTCAAACCGGCACAACGCCAGAGGCGATGCGTGCGCACTTTGGCGAGTATGGGGATCTGTTTGTAAACCTTCTGGCAGACCAGGGCCTGACCTTTCAGATCTGGGATGTGGAGCATATGGACTTTCCGTCAGGACCGCATGATGCGGATGGGTGGCTGATCACAGGCTCGCGCCATGGGTCCTATGAGGATCACCCTTTCATCCCCCCCCTCGAGGAGCTGATCCGGTCCATTTATGCCGAGGGCGTCCCTCTTGTCGGCATCTGCTTTGGCCACCAGATCATCGCACAGGCCCTTGGCGGCAAGGTCGAGAAGTTTGCTGGCGGCTGGTCCGTCGGCCCGACCGACTACGATTTTTCCGGTGAGCCGATCCGCCTGAACGCCTGGCATCAGGATCAGGTGACAGTCCGGCCCGCAGAGGCCGAAGTTTGTGGCCGCTCTGAGCACTGCGAGAATGCGGCCCTTGTCTATGGCAAACGGGCCTATACCGTGCAGGCCCATCCCGAGCATTCGAGGGACTTCTTTGTGAACCTGGCGGAAAGCAGGGGCCGGGGCCTTGTTCCCGACCCGCTCCTGGAGGCCGCACTGGCCCGCAAGGACCTGAGCCTCGACAACCAGAAGCTGGCCCACCGTATCGCCGGCTTTTTTCGTGAAGGAGTGATCGCGTGACCTGGACCGACAGTATTCCCGAGGCCGCCCGCGTTTACCTCGAAAACCACCGTCTGGACGAGGTGGAATGCGTGATCGCCGACCTTCCGGGTATCGCTCGGGGCAAGGCCGTCCCTGCCGCCAAATGGGAAAAGCAGCAGCATTTTCACTTGCCCAATTCCATCTTCTTTCAGACCATCACGGGTGACTGGGGCGAGGCTGCCGGACCCGAAGGCTTTGTCGAGCCTGACATGATCCTGAAGCCTGACCTGTCCACCACCACCGCAGCCCCCTGGGCCTCGGACGGGACGTTGCAGGTGATCCACGATGCCTATGACCAGAAGGGTCGGCCTGTTGGTGCCGCCCCGCGCAATGTCCTGCGTCGGGTGGTGGACCTTTACAAGGCCCGTGGCTGGACCCCGGTCGTGGCCCCGGAGATGGAGTTCTACCTGGTCGGCCGCAACATCGACCCGGCCAAGGCGATCGAGCCGATGATGGGCCGGACCGGACGCCCTGCGGCTGGCCGCCAAGCCTATTCGATGACTGCGGTCGACGACTACGGCCCGGTGATCGACGACATCTATGAATACGCCGAGATCCAGGGGATCGAGATCGACGGGATCACCCAGGAGGGCGGCGCCGGCCAGCTTGAGATCAACCTGCGCCATGGTGATCCCATCAAGCTTGCCGATGAGGTGTTCTTTTTCAAGCGCCTGATCCGCGAGGCGGCGTTGAAGCACAACTGCTTTGCCACCTTCATGGCCAAGCCGATCGAGGGCGAGCCTGGCAGCGCCATGCATGTCCACCATTCGATCATCGATACCAAGGGCCGTAACCTGTTCGTCGGCCCGCAGGGTGGCGAGACGGATGATTTCTTTCACTTTATCGGCGGCCTGCAGGAACACCTGCCCTCTGTCATCGCCGTGGTCGCCCCCTATGTGAACAGCTACCGCCGCTATGTCCGGGATCACGCCGCCCCGATCAACCTGGAATGGGGCCGCGACAACCGCACCACCGGCATCCGCATCCCCGTCAGCCCCCCCGAGGCCCGTCGGATCGAGAACCGTTTGGCCGGAATGGACTGCAACCCCTACCTTTGCATCGCCGCCTCTCTGGCCTGCGGCTACCTTGGCATGGTCAACGAGATCCGGCCCGACAAGCGGTTTCGGGGCGATGCCTATGAGGCCGAGAACGAGATCCCACAGGGCCTTTATTCGGCCCTCGACCTGTTTGACGAGGCGAAAGAGATCCACGAGGTGCTAGGTCCCGAGTTTGCCCGGGTCTATTCGATCGTAAAACGCACCGAGTATAACGAGTTCCTTCAGGTGATCAGCCCTTGGGAACGTGAGCATCTATTGTTGAACGTATGAACCCACTTTATCGCAACGACCCGCCGGGCCAATATCCCCCCTCCTGGTATGCCGAGACAGCAGTGCTTGATGCCGAAAGACCGGCCCTCACAGGGGCGGTCCGCGTGGACCTGGCCATCGTGGGTGCAGGCTTCACCGGGCTTTGGGCTGCGCTGACGGCAGCGCGGGCCGGGCTGTCGGTCGTGGTACTCGATGCCCATCGCGTTGGCTTTGGGGCATCAGGGCGCAATGGCGGCCAGGTCGGCACGGGCCTGCGGATGGATCAGGGCTGGCTTGAAGGCCAGATCGGCAAGGGCCCAGCCCGGGCGGTCTGGGATGTGTCCGAAGCGGGCAAAGAACAGCTGCGCGATTTCTGCGCCAGCCATGCGCCCGAGGCTGCCTACACCCCCGGAGTGGCCAGTGGCCACTATAGCGCCGGCGAAGCCCGGCATTACGCGGAAGAGACAGAGCGGCTTGCCACCAACTACGGCTACACGGATATCGAAATCCTGGATGCCGCCGCGATGCAGGCGCTGGTCAAGACGACATCCTACACCGGCGGCATCCTCGACATGGGCGCCGGTCACATCCACCCCCTGCGCTATGCCCTCGCCCTTGGGCGCGCGGCCGAGGCGGCCGGGGCGGTGATCCACGAACGCTCCGAAGTGACGCACATAACACCGGGCGAAAAAGTCACTCTGCACACGCCGAGCGGACAGGTCACCGCAGACCATGTGATCATTGGTGCGAATGGCTACCTGCCGCCGGGGATCTGTCCGCAGGTCGACGCACGGGTCATGCCGATCAACAGCTTTATCGCCGCGACCGAACCCCTGCCCGACCGGTGGCAAGAGGTGCTGGCCCGCGATATCGCCGTGGCGGACGACAAGTTCGTGGTGAACTACTACCGCTTTTCCGAGGACCGCCGCTTTCTCTTTGGCGGGCGGGAAAGCTATTCGATCGGCTTCCCGACCGAGATGAAGGGGGCCTTGGCCCAACGCATGACGACGCTCTTTCCGCAACTCAAAGGCGTGCGGATCGACTACGCTTGGGGCGGGACCTTGGGCATCACCATGAACCGGCTGCCCTCGGTCCAGCGGATCGGGCCCAATATCCTGTCAGGTGCGGGCTTTTCCGGGCATGGGGTCGCCCTGTCCGGCATCACCGGGCGGATCATGGCAGAGGCGGTGATCGGACAGGCCGGGCGGTTCGACGTGATGGCCGACCTGCCGTTCCAGCGTTTCCCTGGCGGGTCCGCCCTCCGTGGCCCGCTCAACACACTCGCCATGACCTGGTACGCCCTGCGTGACCGGCTGGGTGTCTGACAACCCTTCCGCTTTTTCTTGCCAGAAATATTCCCGCCGGAGGCTCCGACAGCGCCGCCGGGCACTTCGTCATGGATTTGTCACAAGCCGCATGTTAAGTTTAACCGAAAGCTATATTCGGGAAATCGGAAAACATGAGCCTCGACACCCTCCCTGCGCCAAACGCCTATGACGCCGAACCCATCCCCGCTGCCGCGCTGGCCGAGGTTGAGCGTATCCTGTCGACCGGCGATCTGTTCCGCTACACCTCTGACAAGTCTCCGGTCACCCTGCTCGAGGATGAATTCGCGGCAATGATCGGCAGCAAATACGCGTTGGCGGTTTCGTCCTGCTCGGCCGCGCTTTTCCTGTCGCTCAAGGCGCTGGACCTGCCCCGTGACGCCCGCGTCATGATCCCGGGCTTTACCTTCGCCGCTGTCCCCTCCTCTATCGTCCATGCCGATTGCGTTCCGGTTCTGTGCGAATGTGGCGACAACTACCGCATCGACCTTGACGATTTCGCGGCCAAGCTGCCCAAGGTTCAGGCCGTCATCATCAGCCATATGCGCGGACATACCTCGGATATGGATGCCATCATGGCGCTCTGCGATGCCGCAGGCGTGCCGGTGATCGAAGATGCCGCACATTCCCTCGGGACGACCTGGAGCGGGCGCAATATCGGCACCATCGGGCGGATCGGCTGCTTCAGCTTTCAGTCGTACAAGCTGCTGAATGCGGGTGAAGGCGGCATCATGATCACCGATGACCCCGATCTGATCGCGCGCGCTGTCATCATGTCAGGTGCCTATGAGCATAACTGGAAAAAGCACACTGTCCTGCACGAGGCGCTTGCCCGGTGGCAGAACAAGCTGCCGCTTTACAATCTGCGCCTCAACACCCTTTCGGCGGCCATCATCCGACCACAACTGGACGAGCTGCCCCGGCGGGTGCGCGACGGTCGCCGCAACCACGACCATGTGGCGGCCCTTCTGAACGCCTCGCCCTGGATCACGGTGCCGGAAAAGCTTGGGCCAGAGGTGCGTGCCCCGGATTCCATCCAGTTCAACCTTGATGACCTGACCGAAGCCGAGACCGAGACCTTCGTGGCAGGGGCTGCCGCATCGGGGGTCAAGGTTCAGGTGTTTGGCCAGTCAGCAGACAATGCCCGCGCGTTCTGGAACTGGCAGTTCCTTGGCGACACGCCCGAGCTTCCACAGACCCGCGCGATGCTGATGCGCGCCTGTGACGTCCGCTTGCCTGCCCGGCTGACGCTTACGGAATGCGAGCTGATTGCTCAAGTTCTGACCGATGCTGCGCAAAGCGCAACTGCAGACCGGTAGAGCACCGATGATCGGATCAGGCCAGCCGAAGCTGGCCTTCCAGCCAGGGATGTTCCGCCACAGCAGGCGCCACGATCATGTCCGACAGAAGGATCCGCAGCCGGGCGGCGATGTCGGCCGGCAGCTCGTCCAGCACGCCCCGCCGGGCAGTCAGCGAAATGGTGCGCGACAAGGGCGGGACCGGCAAGGGCAGGATGTCCACCCGGTCCCGGAAACGCTGCGCCCGCAACCAGCCAAGCGGCGTCAGGATGGTCCAGCCGGTCCCTTCGGCAACCATCGCCATGATGGCGTGATAGCTATCCATCTCAAACCGATGGGTCAGTATCATGTTGTGGCGTGACAGATGGGCGGCAATGACCCGGCCCATATGATGGCGGGTTGTGTATTGGATCAGGGGCAGGCGCCGCAACTGGCGTAGGCTGTCTTCTGTCACCAGCCCCCTCGGGGCGGCCACGACAAAGGGTTCTTCAAGGATCGGATGTATCTCCATCCCCTCAAGGGCCACGCCCATGTCCGCCGCCACGATCACGTCCAGCGCGCGCGAGTCGAGCAGGTCATAGAGCCGGTGACTGGCCCCAGTTTCCAACAGGAACTGACAGTTCTTCAATGTCTCACCCATGCCGGATAGCAGTCGTGGTGTCACGTCTGCATCGAAATCCTCGATCATGCCCAGCCGGAAACGGGTCAGTCGGGACAGGTCACGCATGGCGAGTTCGGCCCGCGCCTGATCGGCCTCGTTCAGGATGGTGTTTGCACGCCGCAAGAACATTTCGCCCGCAGGGGTCAGGCTTACCGGTCGCTCGCCCCGGTTCAGAAGCGAGGTCCCGATGGCCCCTTCAAGGTTGGTCAATTGCTGACTTACGGTCGCCGCGGACGCGCCAAGCCTGCGGGCCGCCGCCGATATCGACGCCTCTTCAGCGGTAGCGACAAAGACCTCAACCCCCCACAGAGTGATCCGACCCGATGACGCGGTCATCCCAACCTCCAGTTTCGCGCCCTTGATCGCGCCCGCGCTACTTGCCCATCTTGTTCAGTTTGGCCTGAAGCTCAGCCAGCTGCTGCTTAATCGTTTCAAGGTTGTCGTCGGGCGAAGAAGGCTTTGCCGCGCCGCCCAATGTATTGGTAAGCCCGCCGGTCATGGCTTTGAAGAAGGCTTCTTGCTGGACGCGCATGGCATCAAAACCTGGCATGGCGGCCATCGGGTTGGCTTTGCCCATCGACTCCAGAGCCTTGGACTGGCCTTCGCGCAGCATCTCAAAAGACGCGGCCAGGAATTCGGGTACCACGCTTGCGGCCTGACTGGTGTAGCTGCGGACCAGATCAGTCAGCACGTCGACCGGAAGCACGCTTTCCCCACGGCTTTCGTGTTCTGCAATGATTTGCAGAAGATATTGCCGTGTCAGATCATCGCCTGATTTGAGGTCGACGATCTGAACCTCGCGCCCTTCGCGAATAAAGGAGGCGATATCTTCCAGCGTCACGTAATCACTGGTCTCGGTGTTGTAGAGGCGGCGGCTGGCGTAGCGCTTGATCAGGAGCGGCTTGGCTGTGTCGGCCATGATCGGCTCTCCCTTGCGATGTTGCATTGCAGAAAGCCTATGCCGCCCTTGCAGAAAAAGAAAGCGCCACATGAAAAAGCCGGGCCGCACTGTGTGCGACCCGGCTCGTTCAGTCAGTCATTGTCCGGGAAGGGAGGAACCCGGGAGACCGACTTGATTACTTCGCAGCGGCTTTCTTGGCAGCAGCGGTGACTTCGGCAGTTGCCTTCTTGGCGGCTGCAGTCATGTCCTCGGACACGTCCTTGCCAGCGGCCAGCATCAGCTCGAGGGTCTCGGTCTGAACTTTCTTCGCGATTTCGGCAAAGGCGGCCATGTGCTCGGCGGCGGATTCGGCGGTCGTCGACATGAAGTCGGTCATGGTCTTGGCGTAGTCAGCAGGCTCTGCCTTGGTGGAGGCCATAGCGGACAGCTTGGTCAGCGTGTCCTGGGCCCACTTGGCGGACAAGTCGGTCGACTTCTGAGCGGCGTCGATAGCGACGGCCGACATCTTTTCGGTCATGGCCGACTGGCTCTTGAACATGTCTTCCATGCTTTTGGTGTCGACGGGGAAAGAGCCCATCATGTCTTTGAAGATCGCGGTGTAGTCTTGGGTCTTAGCCATTTTCTCTAACCTTTTAAAAGGAAGGGCGGGATAGACCCGCGGTGTGTTTCGATGACCAGTACATACATGCTGCACCGCAGCATTTCAAGTATCTTTCTGCACCGCAGCATAAAAAATCAGCACCAACTGAAAATGCGCGAGTTTACTGGAAGTTAGGTTTTGGGGACCGCTGTCACATAGGTTCCGGGCGCTTTGCAGAGCGGCGGATGGCGGGAATCGCCCGGTTGGCGGGCGGCGATCTTCTTGCCCGATTTCTTCGACAGCCAGGCCTCCCAACGATGCCACCAGGACCCGGCATGCTTGTCCCCGCCAGCCTGCCAGTCGTCCGCGGTCAGACCCAGTTCGGGGTTCGTCCAATGGCCATACTTGTTCTTGCTGGGCGGGTTGACGATCCCGGCGATATGACCAGATTCGGAAAGAACGAAGGTCTTGTCCTTCGATCCCATCTTCTGGACCCCCGCATAGCTGGATTTCCACGCGGCGATATGGTCGGTCTCGCAGGCGACGGCAAAGACGGGCAATGTCACGTCCGACAGGCGTACAACCTCTCCCCCGATCTCGATCCCGGTGGTGGCGAACAGGTCCTTCTGACAGAGCCCGCGCAGGTATTCGACGGCCATCCGGGCCGGCAGATTCGTGCCGTCGCCATTCCAGAACAGCAAGTCAAAGGCGGGCGGCGTCTTGCCCAGCATGTAGCTTTTGATCGCGGGCTGATAGATCAGGTCGTTGGAGCGCAGATAGGAGAACGTCCGGGCCATGTAGAAGGATTCAAGGATCCCCTTCTCGGCCACCTCTGCCTCGATCCCGTCGACAAAGTCATCGTCCAGAAACACTCCGACCTCACCCTGGTCCGAGAAATCGGTGAGGGTGGTAAAGAAGGTGGCGGCGTTGATCGAGGTATCCTTGCGCTTTTTCGACAGCGCAATCGTCATCGCAAGGGTGGTCCCCGCGATGCAATAGCCCACCGCGTTCACCTTTTTAGTGCCGCAGATCGCCTTGGCCTCGGCGATTGCGGTCAGATAGCCCTCTTCGACGTAGTCGGTCAGATCGGTGTCGCGGTAGGTGGCATCGGGGTTGACCCAGGATACCACGAACAGGGTGTAGCCCTGATCGACAATCCAGTTGATCAGGCTGTTCTGGGGTTTCAGGTCCAGCACGTAGAACTTGTTGATCCAGGGGGGAAAGATGATCAGCGGGGTCTCATGGACCTCTTTGGTCGTCGGGCTGTACTGGATCAACTCAAACATATGGTTGCGAAACACGACTTCGCCGGGGGTGGTCGCCAGATTCTCGCCCACGACAAACGCGCCCTTGTCGGCCAGAGTGACCACCAGATCGCCGTTATGCGCCTCAAGGTCGTGGATCAGGTTCTCAAGCCCTTTGACCAGGCTTTCGCCTTCGGTCTGGACCGCCAATTCCAGGGCCTCGGGGTTGGTCGCCAGAAAATTGGTCGGGCTGACAAGATCGATGATCTGGCGCGAGAAATACTCAAGCCGCTTCTTTTCAGCCGGTTCCAGCCCTTCGATCGAGGCGACAGCCGTCTGGATCGCCTCGGTGTTGAGCATGTATTGCTGCTTGATAAAGTTGAAATAGGGATGCGTTTCCCACAACGGGTTCGAAAACCGGCGGTCGGTGGGCGTGGGATCGGGCGGGGCCGACAGGTTACCCTTGGTCAGGGCCTGCTGCGCCTCGACATAGTGTTTGACGGTCTTGCCCCAGTATCCGATCTGATGCTCAAGCATCTTGGCCGGATTGTTCATCATTTCCGTCATATAGGCGGCACCCGCCTTAACGTAGAGATCCTGAGACGGGCCCTGCAGCGACGGTGGAACGATCCGTCCCGACGACATCGCCACCATAAGGCGTTGAGTCAGCTCTTCGATTTTCGCCAGGTTTTCATCCAACCGACCGATATTTTTGTCGGTTTCTGCACCCGTGGAAACATTGTCGCCAGAATCATTGGTTGTCATATTCACTTCTCGCGCCTAGTTTGCAGTTGCAGCATTGGACCGGCCTCGCGGCACGGACCCGATGTGACGAAGCCGATTTGCCGCGCCGATGCCGGAGTCTCTCGCATGAAGTATATGTTGACCTACGACCTGATGGAAAGCATGCGCAACACCAATCAGTGGATGGGTGCGACAGCAAGAGCGTTCGGATCGTATCCTGCGATGGCCATGACAACCAATCCTATGGTCGAATGGATCGAGGCCTGGGGCGAAGTGACTGAGCGCAGTTTCGCCCGAATGGTCGCCAAACCGGACTGGGGCATCCCCACTGTCACCGTCGAGGATGGCAAGGACCACGCCGTCCGCGTCATGAAGCTGGTCGAAAAGCCTTTTGGCGATCTGATCCACTTCAAGGTTCCCGGCCGTACCCCGCGCAAGCGTCGTGTCTTGTTGGTCGCTCCGATGTCCGGCCACTATGCCACGTTGCTGCGAAAGACCGTCATTTCTTTGTTGCCCGACTGCGAAGTGTTCATCACCGATTGGCACAACGCCCGCGACATTCCCGTCAGCGCCGGCAAGTTCGATGTTGAGGATTACACCCTCTACCTGATGGAATTCATGAAGCATCTGGGCAATGACCTGCATGTCATCGCCGTCTGCCAGCCGGTCCCGCTGGCCCTGGCGGCCACGGCCTATCTGGCCGAGCAGGACCCCGATGCCCAGCCCCGGTCGCTGACCCTGATCGGCGGTCCCGTCGACCCCGAGGCGAACCACACGGATGTCACAGACTTTGGCCGTTCGGTCACCATGGGCCAGTTGGAAGAGACGATGATCCAGCGGGTCGGTTTCAAATACGCTGGCGTGGGCCGCATGGTCTATCCGGGCCTGTTGCAACTCGCCTCCTTCATCTCGATGAATGCGGGCACCCATATGCAGGCCTTCCAGGACCAGATCCTGCGTGTCGCTAAGGGCGAAGCTGGCGATCATGACAAGCACAACGCCTTTTATGATGAGTATCTGGCCGTCATGGACATGACGGCGGAATTCTACCTGTCCACGGTAGAGCGCATCTTCAAAGGCCGCGACATTGCCCGCAACGACTTTGTTGTCGCTGGCCACAAGGTCGACATCGGCAAGATCACGACCGTTGCCGTCAAGGTGGTCGAGGGCGAGGATGACGACATTTCCGCCCCCGGCCAATGTCTTGCCGCGCTTGCGCTTTTGACCGGGCTGCCCCCCGAAAAGAAGGCCAAGCATCTTGAGCGTGGTGCAGGACATTACGGAATCTTTGCTGGTCGCTCGTGGCGCAACAACATCCGCCCGCTGGTCCTGAAGTTCATCGACGACAACAGCGAGCCTGCGCCTACCAAGACCGCAAGGGGCAAACCCGCCAACAAGAACGCCGCTGCCTGAGACGAGGCCGATGGTCGATATCGCCTTTGCCTGCAACTGTGGCAAACTCAGGGGTGAATTGGCCGGTGTTGGCGGCGGACAGGGCACGCATACCTTGTGCTATTGTTCGTCCTGCCGGTCGGCCGAAATCGTCCTTGGCCAGCCTGATCCCCACCCCGCGCCGGTGTCCCTGTACCTGACAACGCCGGATCATATCAGGATCAATGCGGGGGCCGAGCACCTTGCGGTTCTGCGCATATCTGACAAAACCAAGACCTATCGCTGGTATGCCGCATGTTGCGGCGCGCCGCTGGCCATCACAGGCGACAGCCCCGGATTTCCGTTCGCCAGCGTTGCGGTGGGCCGATTGGCGGATGCCGCAGCACTGGGGCCGGTCCAATGCGAAGCCTTCCTGCCCAAAGCGGGCGGTGGCACGCGCCATACCAACGTCGCCCGCTTTGCCTGGGGGATGCTGTCACGCTCGGTCATTGCCCGGCTGTCGGGGCGCTGGAAGGACACACCCTTTTTTGACGTGGTGACCAAAGCCCCTAACGGGCCGATCTGCCTGCTCTCCTCGCAAGAACGCGCGGCCCTGCCCCTAAAGCCCTGAAGCCCTGAAGCCCTGAGAGGCGTTGGGGTCAGTCTGGCATTTGCAGGGCCAGCCCGGCCAAAGCAGGAAAATCCGCATATCGCGCTGCGCGCACCTCACCCGGTTCCGCAGGCTCTGCCCCTTTTGCCAAAAGCGTCCCTTTGGGGGCGATATAGCTTGAGATTTTGCGCCAGGGCCTTGGCCGCCAGCTTAGGTTGAAGGCCGCGAGCTTGGGAAAGAACCACATCTCTGAATAGGGCAGATGGTCTTGGACCCACCAGGCCATGTCGCGCCAGTCGCGCCCTTGGGCGTATTGGTCGGCAAACCATGGGACCACGATCGACGCTCCGGCGATCATCGCCTCTCCCCCTGCCCGATCCCAGATGTGACACTCTTCGGGGTAGTCGTTTCGGGCGCAGTTCAGGCGGTTTTCATTGCCAAATGCATTCAGCGCCGCCGACCGATAGCCCGACCGTATGGTGACGCGACCAAAGGTGTCCTCTAACGGGTCCAGAAGCTGGGTGCAAAAGGCCCGGCCCGCCACGATAGCCAAATCGGGGTCATCGGGAATGTTCGGGATACCATAAAGGTTCCCGATCTCGGAATGCAGGAAATCGCGCAGAAAGAAGTGCCGTGACAGGCGAACGCGGCCCAGATCCTCCAGTCCGCGCATCGACCGGGGTTTTCGCATGGCTCCCCCCCTTCTGTCGGTCAGGCAGTCGCCCACCACTCAAGGACCTGTGAAATCATCCGCTCGGTCTGGCCGGGGCTGAACACATCGCCCGCAATGACATGGCCGTTGGCGTCATCGCCGGGCCCCATCGTCATCGAAAGCGCCCGCGTTGGCCCGCCCCAACGGGCCATTATGCGCGCTGTTTCAGCGGGGTCTACGACAGTGTCGTCGGGGCAGGTCGCGAAGAGGCAAGGGACCGTGATCCGCGACAGGTCCAATGACCGCACCGCCCGGACAGAGGCGGCCATGGGAAAGAGTGCTATCGTCGGATAGCGAAGCGTCCAATAGGCGGCGTGGCCATCGTTGATCGCCGGGATGTTGCGGGTCTTGCCAGTGAGCCAGGGCGCCCAGGTCCGCGCAAACGGCGCATCAAGGATCGCCTGCACGATCCGGGACCGCAGCCGGTAGTTGGGCGACACCATGACCGCCCCGGCCACCTTGGCACCCTTGGCAAGCGCCAGGGTGATCAGCGTGCAGCCGGTTGAGCAGCCGATGACCAACACCTTTTCGCCCAGCGCCGCCCCGATGGACAACGCCTCGGCCACGTCGGCCTCCCATTCCGGCAGGGTGACGGCCCCCATGGCGGCCCCGTCTTGCCCGTGGCCCGTCAGCCGCGTCGAAAAGACAGGCGCCCCAAGCGCGGCCCCAACCCGTTCCGGCACTGGGCTGATTTCAAGCGGAGAGGCGGAATAGCCATGAATATAGACGACCGAGACAGGGGCCTTGGCGACAACCCCATCCGGCCAGACGATCCGTTTGGCGCAGCCATTGCGGATGTTCGGAACCGCCGCCTCGCGCGATGCAAGCCATGCGTCAAGTTGGGTGATGTCAGGCAGTGACATTGTCATCCTCGATCGTGGCAGGCTCGTCCTGCGCCGGAGCAGCTGCCCGGGCCTTGGATGCCGCCCGCGCCCGCCGCAGGGCCGGAAGATAAAAGACGGCGAGCCCAAGAATGGACAGCCCAAGGATCACAGCCGGGACAAGGGTGATGGACACCTGCAGCGCCCCAAGGGCGGCCTCCGTCTGCTCGGTCTGCCCTTCGGTCGTCTCCTGCCAGCCCCAAAGACCAAGGATCGCCCCCAGCACCAGCGGCGCGAGGGCATTGGCCACCTTTTGGCCAAACAGCCAGACCGCGCTGAACGCCCCTTCGATGGCCTCGCCGGTCTCGTTTCGGGTGACGTCCATCAGGTCGGGATAGATGGCCCATGGGATTTGCTGATAGGCGCCGTTCGTCATGCCCGCCAGAATGAACAGGCCCGCCACAAGGGTCACGTCAACCGAGGGCAGTTGGGTGTACAAAAGGTACAACAGCGCCATGTAGAGGCCCAGCCCAAGGATCAGCGCCCCCACTTTGGTCAGGATCCGAGACAGCAGGACCCAGACTGCCTGGCTCAGGATCGAGCCCACGACAAATGCCGCAAACAAAAGCGACAGTGTCGTCAGCGCCCGCGCCGCGCCGGACAGCATCGTGTCGCCCGAGTCCACGATCAGGTAGATCGCCGCAAACGGCAGCCCCGCCGTGATCAGCGCGATGGCCAGCGTCATCAGCCCGTACAGCAGGGTCAGAACCATGAATGGTCTGTTGGCCAGTACCAGTCGCGCCATGCCCATGGGTGGCAGGCTTGACGGGGCGGCGATGCGCGGGGCCTTGCGGGTGGCCCATAGCGACAGCCAGATCGCCCCGATGATGAGCGGCGAGACGACGATTGCTGCGTTGGCGTATCCAAGGCCAGAGGCAAGTCCCGGGATCAACGCCCCGCCGACCAGAATGCCGACGCTGGCAAACCCCATCCGCCATGCCGTCATCGCGGACCTTTCGCGGGGGTCCTGGGTGATCTCGCCCGACATTGCGCCATAGGGGATCGCGACCATGGTAAAGCCGATGGTTGCCAGCACGAAAAAGCCCGCGACCCAACCGATATTGCGCCAAAGGGTCAGCCCCTCGGGCACGGCAAATAGGCCGATCATCCCACCTGCCATCACGACCGCTCCGACAGCCATCCAAGGCGCCCGCCGGCCCCAGCGGGTGTTCGTCCGGTCACTAAGGTATCCGACAAGCGGGTCGGTGATGACGTCGAAGATCAGGACGGCGGTCGTCACAGCCCCGGCCAGCCCGACCGGCACCCCAAGAACCGAGGTCAGAAAGGCAAAGACCAGAAGCTGTTTGACCACGACAAAGACGACGACCCCCATATCGGTGAGCCCCCATCCAGCCTTTTGCGACAGTGATAATGCCATGTCCGATCGCCTCCCCGTTGCGCCATGCTACCGGGGCCAGAGCGGAACGCCATAGCGAAACGTGGCGTCAGGAGGGGCCTTTGCTGCCACCGCGTCGCCCGTTCAGGCGACCTTGCCCAGAACCTCCGCAACCGCCGCCTCGATCAGGGCAAGGCAATCTGGGTCCGAGAACCGGTGATCCGCCCCCTTGACCAGCGACAGCCGGATGTCCGGCCCCGAGGCATGGTCCAGCAAACGCAAGGCGACTGACATATCCACATCGGCATCCGCCGTCCCTTGCAGGGACCGCACCGGGAACGGCAGGGCAAGCGGCTCTCTCAGGACAAGGTGCTTTCGCCCATCCTCGATCAGCCGCCGGGTGATGATGTAGGGGTCGCCATAGTCCGATGGTAACGCCACCTGTCCGTCCTGCTCCAAACTCGCCCGCTGATCGGGGGTGAACCCCTCCCACATGGAATCCTCGGTAAAATCGGGGGCGGCGGCGATGGTGACGAGGCCCGCGACCTTGTGTGGCATCCGCTTGGCCAGCAACAGCGAGATCCAGCCCCCCATGCTGGACCCGACAAGGACCTGCCGCCCAGGGGCCTGTTCCAGCACCGCCGCGGCATCCTCTGCCCAGTCACCGATGCAGCCCTCTTCGAATGCGCCCTCGCTGATGCCGTGGCCGGAATAGTCGAACCGGGTGAAGGCCCGACCCTGCCGGGCTGCCCAGTCCCGCAGGTGGATGGCCTTGGTGCCTTCCATGTCAGACTTGAACCCACCCAGGAACATCACGCCCGGACCGGTCCCACCTAGGGTTTCATAGGCCAGACGGCGCCCCTGCGATGTGTTGATCCAGTCGGTCATCGGACCCTCCCTGCTGATTGCGCGGCCAGTCTGCCGCCCCAGTGCGAAAGAGGCCAGAAGGCAGGCTGCATTTTATTTAGGTTACCATATTGTCACGTGACAATAGAATCACCTATAAGCCTTTCATGGATGCGATTTTCAAAGCCCTCAACGACCCTGCCCGCCGCGCGCTGCTCGATTCCCTGCGTGCAAAGGACGGACAGACCCTGACCGAACTGGAAGAGCAGATCGACATGACCCGGTTCGGCGTGATGAAGCATCTCAAGGTCCTAGAAGAGGCGCATCTGATCGTCACGACCAAGGTCGGGCGGTTCAAATACCACTACCTCAATGTCCTGCCTTTGCAGGAAATGCTCGATCGCTGGATCGAGCCGCTTCTCGCCCGGCCTGCGGCCAGGGCGATGATTGACCTCAAAACCAAGCTTGAAGGACCAAACGAGATGACAAAACCCGACTTCGTTATGCAAACCATGATCCGCTGCACCCAGGACGCCCTTTGGGATGCCCTGACCTCGGCGGAGGCGATGCCGCACTTTCACTTTTTGTCCAACCGGATCGAACGCAACGGCAACGCGCTGGTCTACTACATGGCCGACGGCAACAAGATGCTTGTCTGCGCGGAGACCGAACTAACGCCCAAGACCCGGATCGCAGCGACGTTCGAGCCGCACTTTGCAGGGCCAGACGTGCCCATGCCGGTGTCCCGCTATGTCTATGACATCGAACCGCAAGGCGCGTTCTGCAAGCTGACACTTAGCCACTATGACCTGCCAGAGGCGCAGATGTCCGGTGTGTCGGACGGTTGGTTGCGAATGCTGTCGGGTCTGAAGTCCTGGCTTGAAACCGGCAAGGACGCCAACTTTGGTTCGGAGTCCGCGGCATGACGATAGAGCTCTATGCCCTCACGGCGCTCACGCTTTTGGCGTCGTCGCTGTGGATCCCCTATATCGTCGGTGTGAACACTTCGCCCTCGGGTAGCACAGATTTCAGCCGGCCACAGGACCCTTCCGTTCATCCGGCCTGGGTTCACAGGGCCTTTCGGGCGCATCTGAATCTGTTGGAACAGGGAATGCCCTTCGCTGTGCTGGTTCTTGTTGCCCATCTGGCGGGGGTCTCGACACCTGTCACCGTCTGGGCGTCGGTCCTGTTCCTGGCCCTGCGGCTTGTCCATGCGGTGGGAATGATCACGGGACTGGCGGTCTTTCCCTTTCGATCCGTGGTCTTCAGCCTTGGCTGGCTGTGCATCCTGGCAATCGGGGCGGTCGTCCTTATGGCCTGAGGCTGCGAAACGGTCACAGGCCGCTGCATCATGCGACCTTGGGGTGTCAGCCTTGGCTTGACACCCCTTTTCGCGCGGGCCATCACTCGCCCCGACACATAACCCGCAACCGGGCGCTCCGTGGGCGCCAAACCGACGAGGAGCTTGGCCGCAATGAGCCAGATTTCCCTGACCTTCCCCGATGGCAACGTCCGCTCATATGAGGCGGGGATCACCCCTGCCGAAGTGGCCGCCTCTATCGCCCCGAGCCTTGCAAAACGGGCCATCAGCGCGACCGTGAACGGTCAGCACTGGGATCTGCAATGGCCGATCCAGTCCGATGCGCCCATCGCCATCAACTCCATGAAGGATCCGGCCCCGGCGCTTGAGCTGATCCGGCACGATTTGGCCCATATCATGGCCCGCGCGGTGCAAGAACTGTGGCCGGACGTTCAGGTGACCATCGGGCCGGTGATTGAGAACGGCTGGTACTACGACTTTGACCGGGCCGAGCCGTTCACGCCCGAGGACCTTGGCGTCATCGAAAAGAAGATGAAGGAAATCATCAACAAACGCGATCCTGTCCGGACCGAGGTCTGGCCCCGTGACAAGGCGGTCGCCTACTATCAGGAGCGGGGCGAGCCCTATAAGGTCGAGTTGATCGACGCCATTCCAGGCGATGAGCCGCTGCGCATGTACTGGCATGGCGACTGGCAAGACCTTTGCCGGGGACCGCATTTGCAAAACACCGGACAAGTACCGGGCGACTCGTGGAAGCTGATGACCATTGCGGGCGCCTACTGGCGCGGCGACAGCAAACGGGCACAGTTGCAGCGGATCTATGGCGTGGCCTTCCAGAACAAGGAAGACCTGAAGGCCCATCTGCACATGCTCGAGGAGGCGGCCAAGCGCGACCACCGCAAGCTGGGCCGCGAGATGGACCTGTTTCACATGCAAGAAGAGGCCCCCGGGCAGGTCTTCTGGCATCCCAACGGCTGGACGATCTATGTCCAGTTGCAGGACTACATGCGGCGGCGACAGCGGGCGGGCGGATATGTGGAGGTCAATACCCCACAAGTCGTCGACCGGCGGTTGTGGGAGGCCTCGGGCCATTGGGAAAAGTACCAGGAGCATATGTTCATCGTCGAAGTCGACGAAGAGCATGCCCGGGAAAAGGCGGTCAACGCCCTCAAACCGATGAACTGCCCGTGCCATGTCCAGATCTTTAACGTCGGGCTCAAATCCTACCGGGACCTGCCCTTGCGGATGGCTGAATTCGGATCGTGCAACCGGTACGAGCCATCGGGCGCCCTGCACGGGATCATGCGGGTACGCGGGTTCACTCAGGACGACGGGCACATCTTCTGCCGCGAAGACCAGATCGAAAGCGAAACCGCCCGCTTTATCGAGTTTCTGTCCAAGACCTACAAGGACCTCGGGTTCGAGAGCTTCAAGGTCAAATTCTCGGACCGGCCTGAAAGCCGGGCAGGCTCGGACGAGGTCTGGGACAAGGCGGAAGCCGCCCTTCTGGCAGCCACCCGGGCGGCGGGCATCGAGCCGGAACTGAACCCCGGCGAAGGGGCGTTCTACGGACCAAAGCTGGAATTCGTGCTGACCGACGCAATCGGCCGGGACTGGCAGTGCGGCACACATCAGGTGGACTTTGTCCTGCCCGAACGGCTGGATGCCAGCTATGTGGCCGAGGATGGGGCCAAGCACCGGCCCGTCATGCTGCACCGCGCCACGCTGGGATCGTTCGAGCGGTTTATTGGCATCCTGATCGAGGAACACGCGGGCAAGCTGCCCTTCTGGCTGGCCCCGCGTCAGATCGTCGTGGCCTCGATCGTGTCCTCGGCAGACGACTATGTGAACGAAGTGGTCGCGACGCTACGGGCGGCCGGGGTCCGGGCCGAGGCCGACACCCGCAACGAAAAGATCAACTACAAGGTGCGCGAGCATTCCGTGGGCAAGGTTCCCGTGATTCTTGCCGTGGGCGGACGCGAGGTCGAGGACCGCACGGTGAGCGTGCGGCGGCTGGGTGAGACCCAAACCTCTGTAACATCTCTTGAGGAGATCACTGCAGAACTGGCCAAAGCCGCCACGCCGCCCGATTTGCTGTAACAAACCACAGTCGCACTGTAACGAACCCGCCCGGCGCAATCCGGGCGGGTCCTTTCTTTTCCGCATCTTGCCGCAGCGCGGCGAACCCGAACCCTTGTGAATTGGGTAACGTATCCTCACGGGGACGCGATGCACAGCCCTGTGAGTGGCTTGGCGGAAAGCCGAACCGCTAACCTTTGATCATCACCTGATTGAGGTGACGGCTCAACACTCTGCGATCAAAGGAAAACTCATGTCCAACGTCTCCAAGTCCCTCGTCCTTGCCGCCTCTGTCGCCACCGCCATTGCCGGTCTGGCCACCACTGCAGCCGCACAGGACAACGAAAAGTGCTATGGCATCAGCCTGGCGGGCGAAAATGACTGCGCGGCTGGCCCCGGCACCACCTGCGCCGGCACCTCGACCGTCGACTACCAGGGTAACGCATGGACCTTTGTCCCCGCCGGAACCTGCGCCAGCGTGGAAGTGCCCGCGATGGCCGACGGCACCGAGCGTATGGGCTCGCTCGAAGCCCTCGACCGCGACATGGCCAGCTAAGGTCTGACGTAAGGTGGGTCTTGACCCACCTTACCCCCCGCCCCCTGCCCCCCCCCGCTGGGCAGAACTGCGGTAAAGTGGGTCTTGACCCACCTTACTGCTGCAAGAAAGTTTCGCCCATGCTCGATGCCAGCCTCCCCGATCCCGGCCTGCCCGCCCGTCCCGGCGTGGGCTACAAGGCCCAGCATTTCAATGCCTTGCTCTCTGATCCCGGTCCGGCCGCATGGCTCGAGGTCCATGCCGAGAACTACATGGGCGACGGTGGCCGACCTCTGGCCCAGTTGCGCCATCTGGCAGAGCGCTTTCCCCTCTCCGTTCATGGCGTCGGCCTGTCCATCGGTGGTGAAGGGCCCCTTGACCCCGATCACCTGGCCCGGCTGCGGCATCTGGTCGGCTGGCTCAATCCCGCCAGCTTTTCCGAGCATCTGGCCTGGTCCACCCACGACAGCCATTTCCTGAACGATCTTCTGCCCCTGCCCTACACGCAGTCCACCCTGTCCCGCGTGGCGACCCATATCGACCAGCTGCAAGAGGCGATCGGTCGGCAGATGCTTTTGGAAAACCCGTCCTCCTACCTCGCTTTCGACGAAAGCGAGCTGACCGAGACCGAGTTTCTGCGCGAGGTCGTCGCCCGCACGGGCTGCGGGCTATTACTCGACGTAAACAACGTCTTCGTCTCAGCCACCAACCTCAAGACATCGCCGCGCGCCTATATCGATGCCTTTCCTCTTGAGGCCGTGGGCGAGATCCACCTGGGCGGCCATGACGAAGACAAGGATGACCACGGCGAGACCTTGCTGATCGACAGCCATGGACGCGAGGTCGTCGATCCGGTCTGGGCGCTATTGGACTACACCCTCGCCAAAAGCGGCCCCAAACCGATCCTGATCGAATGGGACAACGACGTGCCAGACTGGCCGATCCTGGCCGCCGAAGCCGACCGCGCCCAGGCGGCCCTCGCCCTGATCCCGTCATGACCGTTCAACAAGCCGACTTCACCGCAGCCCTGCTTGACCCCACGCGAGCCGCCCCACCGGGCCTGAGCGATGGTGCCGGGCGGCCCGCTGGAAAGCGTTATGACGTCTATCGCAACAACGTGGTCGTGGCCCTGTCTGATGCGCTGGAAACCGCCTTTCCGGTGATCCGGAAACTGCTCGGCGACCAGTTTTTCCGCGCCATGGCTGGGGTTTACGTCAGGGCGCACCCTCCGGCATCTCCCTTGATGATGCACTACGGGGCAGACTTCCCCACCTTCCTCGCAGGCTTTCCCCCTGCGCAGGGCCTGCCCTATCTGCCGGACGTGGCACGCGTCGAACTGGCCTTGCGCCGGGCCTATCACGCGGCTGACGCAGCCCCCATTGCGGCCACGGCACTGGCCGAGGTGCCGCCCGACCGCCTCGGCGACATCCGCCTTTCCTTTGCCCCCGCCGTCAGCCTGATCCCGTCGGACTATCCGATCCACGGCATCTGGACGGCCAACGCCATGGGCGGGCCAAACCCCAAACCGGTGGCGGAATCCGCCCTTGTCGCTCGGCCCGGCCTTGATCCAAGCCTGAGCCTGATCACCCCCGGAACGCTGCCTGTGCTGACCGCGCTAATGTCCGGAGCGACCTTGGGCGATGCGCTTGACCTTGCAGGCGACGGCTTTGACCTGTCCGCCCTCTTGTCCCTCCTCCTGTCCCAAGGCGCGATCACCGCGCTTAACTGAAAGGCCCCGCCATGCTTGCCCCCGTTTTCCGCATCGCAGAGGGCCTTGACCGGGTGTCCGGCCCTGTCCTCAGCACCCTTGCCCGGGTCATCTTTGCCGCTGTCCTGTTGCGCTACTATTGGGCGTCTGGCCTGACCAAGCTTGGCGACGGGTTGACCGGCATCTTTAGCCCCAGCGTTGGCGGCTATGCCCAGATCTTTCCCCGCGCGATGGAGGCTGTCGGCTTTAACATCGCGGAAATGAGCTGGTTTCACTGGGGGGTTGTCGTTGCCGGAACGCTGGCCGAATTCATCCTGCCCCTGCTGATCGTTCTGGGACTTCTGACGCGGCTGGCGGCACTGGGGATGATCGGCTTTGTCGTCATGCAAAGCCTGACCGACATCGTTGGGCACGGGGCAGACGCGGCGACCATCGGGGCGTGGTTCGACAGGGCGTCGGGGGCGTTGATCCTGGATCAGCGGGCCTTTTGGGTGCTGGCCCTGCTGGTGCTGGTGTTCAAGGGGGCCGGGCCGCTGTCGCTGGACCGGCTTTGGTTCAGAAGTGCGCCTTAGGCTCGTCCGGTTTGCCGGCGGCGAGGGCCAGAACGCCGCCAAGACCGGCCATCGCGATGGGGAACATCGTGGCCACGTTAAAGCCAAAGGCAGAATACATCAGCGCCGCTGACACAATCAGGGCAATGCCGCCCCACAGGGCGCGGACCTTGGCCATCGCGCCGCCCGCAATCGCCAGAATAGGGCCAAGGATCGCGACAGCGCGGATGAATTGCGGATTATCGACGCTAAAGAACTGGGCCGCTTCGGGGCGGTTTGCCAGCACTTCGGTCCAGCCAAAGCTGACAAGACCCACGATCATGCCGATCAGGCCTGCGATAATGCCAAGGGTAAGGGCCGCGTTGCGCATTTGAAGTCCTTTTCTGCGGTACCTGTCAGAGCTAGTCACCGCCAGCCGGTTTGCCAAGCCATGTGGCCTGGGCATCGGCAGCCCAGCCTAGGGTCATCTGGCCCCCCTCTTCGATCACCGGGCGCTTCATCAGGGTGGGATGGGCGGCCAGAAGGTCGACGGGATCGGTGGCGCGGTCGGCCTCGGACAAGGCGCGCCAGGTCGTGGAAGAGCGGTTCACCGCCTTGTCACCAAAGGCCGCCACGATGGCCTCAAGGTCGGCGCGGGCGACACCATCTGCCCGGACATCGACAACCGTAGGGTCAAGCCCGGCGGCCCGCAGCGCGGACAGCGCTTTGCGACAGGTATCGCATGTCTTTAGACCAATAAACCTCATGAATGCCTCCGATTTGAGCAGCCCCTCCGGGCATTACACAGAGTTGATAAGTTGTCATTTGCCTTTTTCCAAAGCCACCTAATTGTAAAAATCACTAGGCTGACGGAAGACCGCCATGTCGCGGGG
The DNA here is from genome assembly GCA_029255105.1 of Flavimaricola sp. Lineage (GTDB taxonomy): Bacteria > Pseudomonadota > Alphaproteobacteria > Rhodobacterales > Rhodobacteraceae > Flavimaricola. Next base: position 50,622 of record JAQWWH010000072.1, read on the forward strand.
CCGTGAAGACCTGCCCCTGCCATTCTTTGGCATCGATGTGAAGGAGACAGATATGTCTAAAGGCACAGTTAAGTGGTTTAACACAACAAAAGGCTACGGGTTCATTGCGCCCGAAGATGGCGGCAAGGATATCTTTGTCCACATCTCGGCGGTTGAACAGTCGGGACTGACCGGACTGGCGGACAACGAGGCCATCGAATTCGACATGATCGAAGGGCGCGACGGCCGCAAGATGGCCGGGAACCTGCGCAAAGGCTAGGGCTACGGTCAGGCGGGATCGGTCAGGCAGGATCGGTGGGGAGGGTGGTTTGCCAATGCTCTCCCATCGCCACGATGCAGGACACGCCGCGGGCGTAGGTTGCGACCATCGTCCAGCTTTGGCCGTCGTCGGCGGCCCAGATCTCCATCACCTGCTCCGGGTCGCGGACACCGGTGCCGACGCGGTTTTCTCCGAATTGAGTGATCAGACGCTCGGTCATCTCATCGGTGGGGGCGCAGATCACCTCGGCTATCGGGTTGGCCGCAAGGGGGGCTGCGGACAGGGCGAGGATGGCTGCAAGGGACAGGGCTGGTCGGGACATGGCGGGCTCCGCTCTTATTGGCTCAAGCCCCTAATGTAACATATAAATGACGATTTGGTAACGGTTTGATGACAGCCGTTTTGCCGTGGCCGGGCGGGCCTAGTCTGCCTTTGGCAACCAGAGGGCCTGCGTCGCCGCGTCCCAGCCAAGGGTCCAGCGGGTGCCGTCGGTGATGACGGGGCGGGCCATGAGGGCGGGTTGGGCGGACAGCTGATCCTCGGCCTCGGATTCCTTCATCCATGCGTTGAGGTTGCGGTAGGTCTGGGTCGAGCGGTCGACGAGGTTCGACCCGAACTCTTGCAACAGCGGCGCCCATTCGGCGGCTGTGAGCGGATCGGCCCGGACATCACGAAAGGTCACAGACACCCCCGCCGCGTCAAACGCCTTGAGGGCTGCAGTGCAGAGCGAGCAGGTGGGGAGGCCGTAGAGGGTCATGGGGGGCTTTCCTTGTGGATCGCCGCTGTTCTAGCAACAAACCAAACAGCTTGCGACCCGGCATCGCGGTGCCATTTTCACAAGCGACGCGCCCGGCACGAGGGTGGGTGCGGAACGCGCCCGCCCTGGGGGCGGGTCGGGCGCGTGCGAAACGAAGTTTCGCTTTAGTATTTGGCAACCGTCGCTCTAATGCGGTCCGCAAAGTCCAACATATCATCGAGGCTCGATATTGGCTGTCTATCCTCGACTTCACCGTCGAAGAGCCCAAGGTATTTCTGAGCACGATTGAAGTGCATTCTGACTAAAGGTCTTCGATTGTTGTCATCCAAAAGAACCGCACAATAAGATTTCGCATCCCTCATCGCAATGCGGTTCGTATCCAAAGTTCCGCGCAGCATCGACTTAACTAGAAGATAACCCTCTATTTCCTCTTCTGTTGTGATGATATCCTCAGAATTCTTGGGAAGTGGTGTGTCGTCTTCGGCCTCTGGCTCTTGCAAAGCCGTATTCAACCTCGCCCTGACTCTCTCGCGCAGCAATTCTCGGTAAGCTGATTTAATCGCAATGGTGAGAGTTTCCCTGACTTGCTGTGAGAGGCGTCCGTCATAGACTGCTGCTGCAATGAGCTTGACGAAATCGTCGGAGGGCTCCTCCATTAACCCGTTGAGTACAGGCTTGATTGCCGCCACATACTTGAGTCGTTCCGCTTGCGCCAATATATTCTCAACGTCGAAAGATGCATTTGAAAACTTGCTCAACTCCTCGACCGATGCCTCATTGTAGTCAAGCAAATTAAATACGAAGAACGGTCGGCTATCGAGCTTGTTTGGAGCTTTGAGGTCAGTATAGAAATGATAATATTGACCATTGGTTAGTATCGCAAACCTCGCATTGGTAACTGTAAAATATCGATACAGTTGCGCAAGGTGCTTTTCATTTAACTCCGTGTTTAGACTTTTGCATTCCACAAGCATTGAGACATCTTTGTCACGCAAAATCGCGTAGTCGACCTTCTCACCCTTCTTACCATATGTATCGGCGGTGAACTCTGGAACCATTTCAGCAGGATTGAATACATCATACCCCAACGCCTGAAAGAACGGGAGAATGACAGATGTCTTTATAGCTTCTTCCGTACTGATGGCGTGGCCATGATCTTTCAGTCGATTTGCTAGACTGGCGAGTGCTTCGGAACCAATAGACACTTTTTACTTCCCTTTACGATACAGATAAGCGCTTTAGCGGCTCACCTGTCAATCACACCTTCAAACTCACGCCATTCCCCCTTGCTCATGCCAGAGGTTTCCTGCGTCACCACTTCACCTTTCAGCATTCGCCGCAAACAGTCCAATCCTTTTGCAGACAAAACCGCCCCACCCATCCGGTAATCCTCGAACGCGCCATAGGCGGCGGGGACCCAATCGGCGACGACTTTGCAGATCGCCTCGGCATAGACCCGGATTTCGTATTGCGCATGGGCGTCCGCCCGCAGCCGCAGGAAATGGAACAGATTGTGCAGATCGACCTTCCAATACCATTGGGTGTAGATATTGGCGGGCAGGTTCATCCGCGCCAGTTCCCGCGCCAGCCCCTGCTTTGCCTCGCCCTCGGGTGAGGTTTCCGAGATCATCTCTTCGTAGTGGTCATAGGTCCGCGCCGCGTCGCCCTTGAGGATGTCGAGGACCCGCGCCGCCTCGGCCGGGGTCAGCGCCGCGCCCCTGCCCTGATTGTTGACGACCGATTGGGCGGCCAGCTGCGAGGCTTCGGGAATATAGAACTCCCGATCCAGGATCGAATAGCGGGCAGAGTATTCGTTGACGTTGGCCGTCCGGTGCCGGATCCACTGGCGGGCCACAAAGACGGGCAGCTTGACGTGCAGCTTGACCTCGCACATCTCGAACGGGGTCGAGTGCCAGTGCCGCATGAGGTAGCGGATCAGCCCTTCGTCGTTCTGCACGCTCTTGGTGCCCTTGCCGTAGGACACACGGGCGGCCTGACAGATGGCGGCATCGTCGCCCATATAGTCGATCACCCGGACAAAGCCGTGGTCGAGGACGGGAATGGCCTTGTAGAGATGCGCCTCCATCCCTTCGGACACGGCGCGAAGCGTCTGCCGCGGCTGGCTGCGCAGGGCGTCAATCTCGGCCTGTTGGTCTGGGGTGATGGGCATGGCGCTCTCCTTGGGGGTGACTCGCCTTCTACTATATCTTGGGTAGGGCGGCGCTGAAAACGCAATATTGGCGTGGCAATCCGGGAACAATGCCCGCAAGCGCGCCTTCAATCCAGCAAAGTGACGTTGACTTGCTGTCCGCTTGCCGGGATTGTACCGAAAAACTCATCGAGTGAGGGCAGTCATGATCCGTAAACTTTGCGCCGTGGCCTTGGTCGCCGTGGTCTCCGGCTGCGGGGACGGGCAGCCGTTCTCTGATTTGCAGACGACAGACACGACAACCGATCCGGCCACCGATCCGGGAACCACGGATACCACCGGTATCGGAGGCGACGGCACACCGACTGCGACGGCACAACCACCCGGCACCGCAGCCCCCACCCCGGATGCGTCGATCTTCCGCTACGAGGAATCCAACGACTTGGGCGGCGGATTTGTGCAGGATGTGTCGTACAATGCGACCGACGACACCTTTTCGGTCGACAACCTCGCCTTTGACGGTTTCAACACCTATACCCGCGACGGTCTCGTCGGAACCCTGTCTAGCCCGGGCAACCCCACGGTATATGCCGTTTACGAAGGCGCTCAAACGGTCGCGGATTCCCTGACGGGCAATCCCATCGACCAGTTCGATTATCGCGCGATCTACGGCGTCAGCGCCAATACCACTGTCGTCAACGGCGTCACCCTGCCCCGGTCGCGCTTTGCCATCGTCCGTACCGGTAGCTACGTCGACTATGGCTTTGGCGGTTTCGTTTACGAACGCAATGGCAGCGTTGTCATGCCCAGCACGGGGCAGGCTATCTACATGGGTGACTATGCCGGTATCCGCGTCTTCCAGAATGCGAGCGGCATCGAATATGTTACTGCCGAGATGGAAATCGCAATCGACTTCAACGACTTCAATGCCGGCGACGCGGTCCGCGGCCGCATTTCGAACCGCGAGTTCTTTGAAGAGGACGGAACAGCCATCGGTATTGGCACAGGTGCTAACCAGCTTCCCGATGCCCCGGTCACCTTTGCAGTCGGCCCGAATTCAACGACGGTCAACGGCGAGATTGCTGGCGAATTGGCAAGCTATACCCTGGACGACGCCGGTGCCGAGACCATCTATGAAACGGGCACTTACTACGGAATTATTGGGGGTCCGAATGCGGATGAGGTTGTCGGCATCGTGGTTCTGGAGTCGGCCGATCCCCGGACGGACGGCGTTAATGCCCAAGAAACCGGAGGCTTTGTCCTTTACCGTGATCCGCCGACCTGATCGTGTGAAAGGGCTGCTGGCAACGGCGGCCCTTGTTGCGTTTCTGTTGCCAGCGTCTGTTCAAGCTCAAGCTTCGCTGGTGCTTGATCCGGGTGGCATGCGTGCTCTTGCGGCCGAAAGCCTTCGCGCCTCCAACTGGTCCGACGCCCGCCGCCTGTCCGGCGCACTCTTGCAACGCGACCCGGAGGATCTGGTTGCTCTGACAATCCTTGCGCAATCCTCGTTCCAACTGGGCGATATGGACACCGCCTATGAAGCGGCGGCCAGCATCTACCGCAGCGATGCCCCCGACAGTGAACGATACCAGGCCGCCCGCCTGGCGGCCCTCGCATCCGCAAATCAGGACAGGTTCACCCTGGGCGAGATCTGGCTGCGCCGGGCTCTCACTGTCGCCCCGAGTGCCGAGGACGCGGCCCAAACCCTCACCGATGCGGCCGGTCTGCGACGCGTCAACCCCTGGAGCACGTCGGTCAGCCTGTCTTTCGCCCCCTCAAACAACGTGAACGGCGGTGCTGAATCCAACATCAACGTCATCGACGGCGTTCCCATTGTGGGGATCCTGAGCGAGTCCGCGCAAGCGTTGTCCGGCTGGCTGGGCGAGACGGACATCCGTACGACCTACCGGTTCCGCGAAAGCAACGAGTATCGGACATTCCTGTCGGCCAGGTTCGCGGCCCGTGGTGTGATCCTGTCGCAAGAGTCCAAGGATCGCCTGGAGGCCGACAACGCCAGGGGATTCAACCAGATCTCAGCGAGCGATTTTTCGACCCGACGCCTGGAATTCTCCATCGGCCATGATCAAGCCGCCCGTCGGGGTGTTTTCGGCCTCGACCTTTATGGCGGCGGCTATTGGTCAGGCACCGACTACAGCTATTCCTACCTTCGGGCCTCGGGCGACAGGACCGTTGCCGTCACTCAGCAGGTGGCGGTGAAGGGATCGGCGTTTTATGAACAGCGCTTTGATCCGGACAGCAATGCCCGCGCTGATACGGTCTTTGGCGGGCAGGCAGAGGTCATCAGCCGCCTTCAGAACGGCGGCCAGCTAAGCGCGACAATCGCCTACAGCGCGCGCGAGAGTGACCTGCTGAACAACGTGTCTGACACATGGACGGCGCATGTCGGATATGCCCATGGAGATTTGGTCGGTCCAGCACAGCTTAGCGGCTATGCGGGTGTCCAATTATCGGATTTCCCCGACTATGCCGTTGGATTTATCCGTGTTCCCGGCGGGCGCCAGGATCAACGCATCTTTGCCGCGTTGGAAGCCGCGTTTCCGAACTACAGTTATGCAGGTTTTGCCCCGGTCTTGTCCCTCAACCTCGGTCAGACCGAAAGCAATGTTAGCCGGTTCAACCTGGATGACATCGGGATCAAGTTCGGTATCCGGTCCACATTTTGATCCGGACTGCTGGGCCATTGCGGGGTGGCCGCGCCTGATAGGCATGCTAGGTTGATGAGTGAAGAAATCACTACCGAAAGGGCCAGACATGGCACTCACCTATTTGCACACCATGGTCCGGGTGAAGGACCTTGAGGCCTCCAAGGCGTTTTACGAGCTTCTGGGTCTGACTGAGATCCGGCGCCATGACAGCGAAGGCGGCCGGTTCAGCCTGATCTTCATGGCCGCACCGGGCCAGGAAGACACCCCAATCGAGCTGACCTATAACTGGGATGGTGACGATGGACTGCCGTCCGACGGGCGGCACTTTGGCCACCTCGCCTATCGTGTCGATGACATCTACGCCCTTTGCCAAAAACTCATGGACAATGGCGTCGTCATCAATCGCCCGCCGCGCGACGGTCACATGGCGTTTGTGCGGTCGCCCGACAATATCTCGATCGAGTTGCTCCAGGCCGGCGAGAGCAAGCCGCCCGCAGAGCCTTGGGCATCGATGCCCAACACCGGGCACTGGTAGGACGCCAGGCGTGCGGTCGGCCGGTCTAGCCCTTCTGTCCGCGCTTCTTGCCGTGACAGCGGGTTCCGCCGATGCGACCTGTCGCCTTGCCCTTGTACTGGCGCTTGACGTGTCGTCCTCGGTCGATCCGATCGAGGACCGACAACAGCGGATCGGACTGGCAGGGGCCCTGCGGGACCCGCAGGTTCAGGCGGCGTTTCTGGCCTCTCCGGATCCGGTTGCCCTTTATGCCTTTGAATGGAGTGGAAAGTTCGATCAGGTCTCCCTGTTGCCAGACTGGATGATGATCGCATCTACCCGCGACCTGGATCAGGCGGCTGGCCTTATCGCCTCTAGCCCTCGGTCCCGCGAGGACATGCCAACCGCCCTCGGTTCGGCTCTTGGGCATGCGGTGACGATGTTGCGCCGGGGGCCGAATTGCCCGTTTCGCACCATTGATGTCTCGGCAGATGGGCCGAACAACGAAAGCTTTGGCCCGCAAAGCGCCTATGACGCCTTCCCGTTCGAGGATGTGACCGTCAACGCGCTCGTGATCCCATCTCAGGGCGACAACAGCATCGTTCGTTACTATCGTGACCATGTGATCCGCGGCCCCGGGTCTTTCGTCGAAATCGCCCAAGGCTATAGCGACTACGGCCCTGCCATGCGCCGCAAATTATTGGCCGAATTGTCGGTCCAGATGCTTGGCTCCGTTCAAAAGGAAGGTGCGTTACCAGGATGATGAGATTAGCGGCCCTTTGCATGTTGCTGGCCGGACCGGCCTTGGCCGAGTGTCGGCAGGCCCTCGCCCTTGGGTTGGATGTTTCGGGCTCGGTCGACGCGCGGGAGTATCGGTTGCAGATCGAAGGGCTTGCCGCCGCGTTGAACGCCCCCGAGGTGCGCGAGGCCCTGCTCGGTCAGCCCGAAGCGCCGGTGCGCCTGACGGTCTATGAATGGAGCGGTCCTGTCGGGCAGGCTGTCCTTCTGCCCTGGATCGAAATAGACGATAGCGCTGCACTGGATTCAGCCATCAACCAATTGCTGGCCTCTCGCCGGCGCAGTGTGGACCTGACCACCGCGATCGGGTCGGCCATTCTGACGGGCTACGATCTTTTGGGTCAACAACCGGACTGCCTGACCCGGACCCTTGACCTGTCAGGCGACGGACAATCGAACACCGGACCGCGTCCCCAGGATGTGGACGGCGGCAACAGGGCCCAGGGGATCGTGGTCAATGGACTCGTCATCGGAGGGTCGGACACCAACGGCGACCTGCGCCTGGCCGAAATCAAGGAACTGTCCTCCTATTACTCGGCCTATGTGATCCGCGGCCTTGGGTCGTTCGTGGAAACCGCTTTGGGGTTCGAGGACTACGAGACCGCCATGCGGCGCAAGTTATTAAGGGAACTAACGAGCCTTGCCATCGGGCAAACCACCCCCCAAAGGGATGCGGTTGTGGTTCTCGTCAAGGCAGACCACTAGCTGCACCGGCTATGTCCGGCCCAAAGCCCGCATCGCACAGTATCTGGCCGGATTAGTATCTGGCCGGATTAGTAGATGTAGCGGATCTGGTCGCTCCAATACCTTTCGACCCGGCGCAGGGATGTCGTGATCTGATCGATGCCGTCCAGGTCCAGCACACCGCGCGAAATCAGCCCCTCGGAATGGCGAGCAAAAAGTTCGGCCACGATGTCCTTTATCCTGCGTCCCTTTTCGGTCAGCCGGACCCTCACCGAACGGCGGTCAATCTCGCACCGCTGATGGTGCATGTAGCCGGTTTCGACCAACTTCTTGAGGTTATAGCTGACGTTCGAGCCCTGGTAGTAGCCCCGCGACTTCAACTCGCCTGCGGTAACTTCGTTCTCGCCGATGTTGAACAAAAGGAGCGCCTGGACCGCGTTGATCTCAATCACGCCGACCCTTTCGAATTCGTCCTTGATCACGTCCAGCAGCAGGCGATGTAGCCTTTCGACAAGGTTCAGCGACTCCAGATAGCCCATCATAAAGGCGGCTTGGCTGCCTGCAGAATTGCGGCGATCAAGGTTCGTATGGACACTCATCAGCATGCTCCGTCTTGGCGTGTGGACAAAGCAGTGAGGGAAAAAGTCCAAGAGTTGGTTAAGCAGACAGCCCGCCCGCGCAATTTGCTCAAAGAAACCACAATAACTTTAGACAAATCTCCAAGGCTTACCTTGGACGGACGATGCCTTTTGCCCCTTTGGCAATCTGGGCGACCATGGCCGCATAGAGGCTGGGCGCCTCGGTCTGACCGTTGACCCAGGCGTAGATATCGTGGTCGTTCTCTTCGAGCAGCTGGTCATAAAGCGCCAGCTCGTCATCCGACAGCACGGCCAGATGGCGCCCGGCAAAGTCTGACAGGATCAAGTCCATTTCCTTGATGCCCCGGCGCATGGAGCGCATGGCAAGGCGTCGTTCGGCGGTGTCGCGGCTCTCTGTCACAGTCCCTCTTTCATTGACTTTCGCAGACGTTTTTCCAACTGCCCAAGGCGGACGGCATTGGATTCCATCTGGGTGCGCATTGTCCTGATCTCGGCCAGAAGGGCGAGCATGTCAACGCTTAGCGGCACTTCGTCGTCGGGACCGTCGGGGCCGTCACCGACACCGGTCAAAAGCCAGCTGAGCGAGACGCCCAGCATTCCGGCCAGCATCTGCAGGCGGTTCGCCCGAGGCTCGGCCAGGTCATCTTCCCAGCGGATCAGGGTGGCAAGCTTGATGCCGAGCTTTTCGGCAAGCGACCTTTGGGTCAGTCCAGCGGCTTCTCTCGCTCCGGCTAGCCGGTCTCCGAAGGTGGCTGTTTCTTCAGCATACCAGCCGCCGCTTCCGTCGGTCTGGTCCTTGGGGCCTCCGTAAGCGTCTGTTTCGGACATATCGTCCTCCTTCTCGCTTGATCGGGTGTAGTGGGGGTCATATGACACGCTCATGCCTTGAAAGCTACCCCGGGGGGCCTGTGACATGCGTCTGCTTTCTGAAACTCTGGACCGGGTAAAGCCGTCCCCCACCGTTGCCGTTACCGGCCGCGCGGCCGAACTGAAGGCCGCCGGGCGCGATATCATCGCCCTTGGCGCCGGTGAGCCGGATTTTGACACGCCCCAGAACATCAAGGACGCCGCGATCGCCGCCATTCGGGCAGGCAAGACCAAGTATACCGCCGTTGACGGCATCGCCGAACTCAAGCGTGCGATCTGCACCAAATTCGCCCGCGAGAACCATCTGAGCTATACGCCTGCCCAGATTTCGGTCGGCACCGGAGGCAAACAGGTTCTTTACAACGCCTTCATGGCGACCCTGAACCCGGGCGACGAAGTCATCATTCCCGCGCCCTATTGGGTGAGCTACCCCGACATGGTCCTGCTGGCCGGCGGGACGCCTGTCGTCATCTCGGCCCCACTGGCAAGCGCGTTCAAGATCACCGCGGCCCAGCTTGAGGCGGCGATCACCCCTAACACCAAGTGGTTCCTCTTCAACTCTCCCTCCAACCCGACAGGGGCGGGCTATACCCGGGCAGAACTTAAGGCCCTGACCGATGTCCTGATGCGCCATCCCCACGTCTGGGTGATGACCGACGACATGTACGAACACCTTGTCTTCGACGACTTTGAATTCTGCACCCCAGCCGAGGTCGAGCCCGGCCTTTACGACCGGACCCTGACAGTAAACGGTGTTTCAAAGGCCTACGCCATGACCGGCTGGCGCATCGGCTATGCCGCAGGGCCCATACCGCTGATCAAGGCAATGGCCAAGGTGCAGTCGCAATCGACGTCCAATCCATGCACGATCAGCCAATATGCCGCGATGGCCGCCCTCAACGGCCCTCAGGACTTTCTTGAGACGAACCGCGCCCTGTTCCAACGCCGGCGCGACCTTGTGGTCGGCATGCTCAACGCTGCCAAGGGTGTGTCCTGCCCGGTTCCAGAAGGTGCCTTCTATGTCTATCCCGACATATCGGGCTGCATCGGCAAAACCAGCGCAGGCGGTACTTTGATCTCTGATGACGAGGCTTTTGTCACCGCCCTTCTGGATGAAACCGGGGTTGCGGTGGTCTTTGGCGCGGCCTTTGGCCTGTCACCCAATTTCAGGGTCAGCTATGCCACTTCGGACGCGGAATTGACCGAAGCCTGCTTGCGCATTCAAAAGTTCTGCGCGGGTCTGACCTGACCCGCCTTTCGTGCCCTTGGCCACGGGCCTGCAAAATCGGCATGATCCACGCTTGCTGCTTTGACAGGTGCAAGCGGGGCCAATAAAGTACTCGTGACTGTTTTTAGAGTGTTTGAGCCCCGTGTCAGATCTACCGCAATATTACTTTCGCATTCGCGAAAACGGGGCCGCCGTATTTCGGGTGGATACCGAGAACCGTCAGCGTCGGATCGAGATGGACCAGATCGCGGTGATCAACGTCCGCAATGGCGATATCAAACCTCAGGGCGATACCATCCTGTCAGAGGCAGACCTTGCCACGATCAAGGACTGGCTGGAACGCCGGGTCGCCCTGCTGGCCGCTCGCGACATCGACGATATTCACCGGGCAGTCGACTACCTGAACCTGACGACACAGTGGGTTCAGTCGAAGGCTAGCGATGAGCAGCTTGAGGATGTGACAGACGCCCTTTTGCTGGCCATGCATGACCTCCGCTCGGTGCTGGTGCGCAAGAAGGCTGATCGTTTGACAAAGGGCGATCAGGCCGCCGAATAGTCAGCGTCAGCCGTGCTTGAGGCTGATCCTCACGGAATGGCCCCAGAACCTCACCATAAGCAAAAGCGACGCGACCGACAGCCCGACCACAAGGCCAAGCCAGACCCCGACAGCCCCAAAGCCAAAGGCGAACCCTAACAAGTAGCTTGAGGGCATCCCGACCACCCAATAGCTGATCACCGCCATGCCGAACGGCACGGCTGTATCCTGCACACCGCGCAACAGGCCCAGCGCCATGACCTGCGCCGCGTCCACCAGTTGAAACAGGGCCGCCATCGCCAAAAGCCCAACCCCAACGACAATCAACCCATCCCGCGCCGGTTCAGTCGGGTCGATGAAGGCTGATACCAGCACCTCGGGAAAGCTCAGAAACACGGCAACTGTGACGGCGGCGAAGGTCAGCGACACCATGATCGCGGTGATGCCACCGCGCCGCAGGGCAAGCTCATCCCGCCGCCCCAGCGCCGTGCCGGCCCGGATTGTTGCGGCCTGGCTCATCCCGAGGTGAAACATGAACGTCATGGAGGCCAGCTGAATGGCGATCCCATGGGCTGCCAGTTCCAGTGGCCCGATCCAGCCGACAAGGACAGCGCTGGCCGAAAACAGCGACCCTTCGGCAAGGGAGGTCAGCCCGATAGGAAGACCGATCCGGGCCACCTGCCCCATGATCTGACCGTCGCTTTTCCACCAGCGCTGGTACAGGCGGTATTCCGGCAAGGCGATCTGGATGTAGACCCCGATCGCCAGCATCGCCAGAACGTTCATCATCACCGAGGCCGTGGCCGCCCCCCGGATACCCATTTCCGGCGCGCCCCAGTTTCCAAAGATCAGGGCGTAGTTGATGATTGCGTTCAGGACGAGGCTGATAAGGGTGATCCAGAGGATCACCTTGGTCTTTTCCAACGCGGACAGGAACGACCGCAACGCTTGCGCCGCCATTGCCGGGATCAGCCCCCAGGCGGCAATCGTCAGATAGTCGCCTGCCAGCGCCGAAACTTCCGGGTCCTGACCGATGGCCAGAAAGATCGCCTCTCCGTACAGTAGCGGGATCAGGGCGACGCAGGTGTAAAGGATTGACAGCCACAGCCCCATCCGCGTCACGCGCCGGGCCCGGACCTCATCACCTTCGGCGGCGGCGGCGGCGACCATTGGCATGACGGCATTGGCAAAGCCCGCCCCAAGGATAAATGTGATGAACCAGAAGGTTGTGGCCAGAACCGCCGCGGCAAGCGAGGTGACGTCGTACCAGCCCAGCATCACCGTGTCGGTCAGATTGATCAGGTATTGCGCCAGCGACGAGCCGACAAGCGGCATGCCCAGAACCAGAATGGCCCGGAAGTGCTGTTTGTAGGTAACCGCAGGGGGCCGAGAGGTGGTGCGTGACGTCATGGCTGCCTCTTAAGGCGGCACAGCTTCCCAGTCCAGATGTGCCAGTCCAGATGTACCAGTCCAGATGAGCGGCCAGATGTTGCGACAGTGGACAGCCGTTGCAAGAGGCCGCATGATCGGCTCTGTCCACGCCGGAGCAGAAAACAATGTCCGAATTTGATACCCTTGTGCAGGATGCCCAGGCCTTCTGCGCAACCCTTGCTACCAATAATAACAAAGGCTGGTGGGACGCGAACAAGGCGACCTATGACGCCAAGCTCAAACGCCCTGCCCTTGCCCTGCTCGAGGCGATGACAGCCCCCCTCAAAGAGGTGACGGGCCACGACGCGACGCCAAAACTGTTCCGCCCCTACCGCGATGTCCGCTTTTCCAAGGACAAGACCCCGTATCAGACCCATCTGCACATGATGTGGTCGCTGGATGCCGGGGGTCGGCAGGATCCAGTCATCTTCTTTGGGATCGATATCGACAGCGTCACCTTTGGCGGCGGGGTCGTCAGCTTTGACAAAGAGGTTCTGGCCGACTGGCGCAAGATGATCGATCTGGACGGTGACAGGATCGGCACGATCCTTGGAACTGCAGAAGCGCAGGGCTTTGGCTATTATGGCGAGGCGCTCAAACGGGTGCCGCCACCCTTTCCCAAGAACCATCCGCAGGCGGAACACCTCAAACGAAAGGGGCTGGTCCTGACACGTCCGCTTGCCAGTTCCGGCCCGCTTACCGACCGGATTACGGCCGGAGTTGGGGACTTGGTGCCGGTGCTGAAGATGCTGGACAGCGTGCTTTAACTGCCGGTCGCCTTGAACTTGTCCATCAGGTATGGCCCCGACAGGACCGGTTCATAACTGTCCGACCCATCCAGCGGCACGATTTCGGCCGACCAGTTGGGCTGGTGGAAAAAGGCAAGGCTTTGCCGGGCAGGTTGATCCGGGCGGGCCACCACCCGGTGCAAGGTCGACACCCAACGATCCGCCGTCCAGCGGGCCATCAGGTCACCGATGTTGATGACAAAGGTCCCCGGAATGGCCGGAACCTCGACCCAATCGCCATCCGGTCCCATGATCTCAAGACCGCGCGAGCCGGGTTGCGGCAGCAGGATCGTGAGGGAACCGTAGTCGCTATGCGCCCCTGCCCGCTGCTGCCGGTCCAGGGGCTGACCCGTCGTCGCGGGATAGTGCAGCGCCCGCAAGGCCGAGATCGGGCTGTTGATATAGGGGTCGAAATGATCCTCTGGCAGGTCCAGTGCTGCGGCAAAGGCCATCATGATGCGACCGGCCAACTGCTCCATATGGCTGTAGTAGGCCTCCCAAGCGGAGCGAAACCCGGTCAGTTCGGGCCAGAGCGTTGGCTGATAGCAAAAGGCCAGCGCATCGGGATCGGTCATGCCCGGCGGTGTCAACAGAGGGCCACCGTTAAAGCTTTCCTTCAGGTCAGGCGGCGTCTCCTCCCCCTTTGAGCGGGCAAGCGCCTCCTTGTCCGGTCCAAGCCAGCCGTAGGGATAGCCCGGATAGGGGGCGGCCACCTTTGCCTTGCCCTCGGGCGGCTGGGCAAAGAAGGCGGCCGCGGCTTGCCAGACGTCTGTAATGACGGCCTCTGGCACACCGTGGCCCTCAAGGACAAGAAAACCGGTTTCCCGGCAAATCTCGTCGATCTGCCGGGCCCTTTTGCGCCGATCCTCGCCCTTGGCGGCCAAGAAAGCCACCAGATCAAAGGTGGAAAGGGTCATCAGCCCTCCAGAACGTCGCGCCAGGAGTGGGCGGGCTGAAAGCCGACCAGACGCTTGGCCTTTGCGTTGCTGTAAAAAGTCTCGTCCGGGGACATTTCCGATTTGACCGGCACACCGTCGTAGTAGCGGGCGATGACCTCGTCCGAGGTCAGGTTGACCGACATGTCGTCGTTGGACACGTTGAAGACCTGATAGCCCAGCCCGTCCGTCTGCAGGCAACACTCAACCATCAGGCCCAGATCGCGGGCGTCGATATAGGCAAAGATGTTGCGGCGGCGCAGATCCGGATTGTCCATATAGGCCGGGAAATTCTGCGCGTATTCATGCGGTTCAATGACGTTGTTGATGCGCAGGGCGTAGATGTCGATGCCGCTGCGGGCCTGGAACGACCGGGCCGTCGCCTCGTTCACCACCTTGGACATGGCATAGCTGTCCTGCGGGATCGTGGGATGCTCTTCATCGATGGGCACATAGTCCGGCTTTTTCTCGCCATCGGCAAAGCAGATGCCGTAGGTGGTTTCGGACGAGGCAAAGATGACCTTGCGGATGCCCAGCTTTACCGCCGCGTCGAGGACGTTGTAGGTGCTCATCGTGTTGATCTGAAACGTCTCGTTGTCGGGACGGATCAGGATGCAGGGGATCGCAGCGAAATGGACGATGGCGTCATAGCGAGGCACACCTGCGCCCGGCTCAAGCTCGTCAAAGCTGGCGTAGGCCGCGCAGGCGTTAAAGACCTGGCCCGCATCCGTCAGTTCGACCCGCAGGTTATGCACGCCGGGATGATCCAGCGGTACGAGATCGAGGTTGGTGACCTGATGCCCCTTGTCGAGCAGATAGGGAACCGCGTGCCGCCCCGCCTTGCCGCTGCCGCCTGTGAACAGAATGCGCATGTGTCGTCCCTCCTTGAAATGCAGGGTGCACTATCGGGCGGCAGGCCGGCACTGGCAAGAGAGGGCCGCGCAGTCTAGTAAGGTTGCGGGGACATTCAGGGGGGATTCACCAATGGCCACGCTCTACGGCGTGTATCGCAGCCGCGCGACCCGCATTTTCTGGCTGGCGGCCGAGGTGGGACTTCGACTGACCCATGTGCCTGTCATCCAGGCCAGCAAACTGTCCGATCCTTTGGCCGAAGGGGCACCGCTTAACACCCGCTCGCCCAAGTTTTTGAAGATGAGCCCGCTGGGCGCGATCCCTGTGCTGGAGGACGACGGCTTCATCCTGACGGAATCGCTGGCCATAAACCTATACCTTGCCCGCAAGTACGGCGGTGGCTTGGCGGCCCAGACCGGGCAAGAGGATGCCTTGATGCAGCAATGGGCCATGTTCGGGCTGGCCAGCCTCGAGCCGCATACCTTGCCCTTGTTCTATGCTGCGGGAAAAGGTTCAGATGAGGGTCTGGGCATCGCCCCTCATCTCGCCGCGCTGACCCAGCCGCTGCAAGATCTGAACCGGCATCTGGGGGCGACCGGCTTCATGGTCGGGGACAGGTTCACGGTGGCCGACATCAACATGGCCGAGATCGTGCGCTATGCGCAGTTTCGACCCGGTCTGGTCGAGGGGTATCCCGCAATCAACGATTGGATCCGAACCTGCCAAGCGCGGCCCGGCTTCAAGGCGATGTGGGCCGCCCGCGAGGCCGAAACCGAGTAGAATAGAAAATGGCAGCGGCGAGCGCGTGATAGGCGCATTTTCGCTTCTCTTTCAAAACTATGCTGTCATGATAACGACGTAGCGTTCGCCCGGTGCGGGTTTTTGACGAGTGGAGAAAGTGAAGGATTGCCACGATGCGAAAAACCACGCCGCTTGCCGCTGCTCTAGGATTGGCCACCGCCGCCGTCATGGCGACACCTCTGATGGCCCAGAATCGGATTGATCTGGTCCGCCCCGATGCCCCGTCACTGGCAAGCTACGGCAACTACCTGATCGGCGTCACAACCCGCCAATTCGTCAATCCAGGACAGATTGACATCGTCAACACCGAGGCCGACGGAACACCGCCCACCTATGACCGGAGCCTGACGGTCGAGATCTGGTATCCCGCCGCAGAAGGTACCGAACAGGGTGGAACCTATCGGGCGCTTTTGCGCGACGGCGAGACCGAGGTGATGCTGACCGGCCGGGCGGCCCGCGATGCAGTTCCCGCGCACGGCGAATACCCTCTTGTCATCCTGTCCCACGGCTATCCCGGAAACCGCTTCCTGATGAGCCACCTGGGCGAAAACCTTGCCTCAAAGGGTTATGTCGTCGCCTCGATTGATCATCCCGACAGCACCTATGACGACCAGGGGGCGTTTGGCTCCACCCTCGTGAACAGGCCCTGGGACCAGCGATTTGTCCTTGACAGTCTGGCCACCCTCGGCGGGGATCTTGGCGCCATGATCGATGCCGAAAACAGCGCCATTGTCGGCTATTCGATGGGCGGCTATGGGGCCCTCATCTTTGCCGGCGCGGGGGTCACCGAAGCGGCGCCCGACTTTTCCTACGCAGCCCCGCAGCGCCTGCTTGAGCGGAACATGGCAGGCACCGAAAGCCTGGCAAGTCTGGTTGATCCCCGGATCAAGGCCGTCGTGGCCTTTGCGCCATGGGGACGCAACACCAATTTCTGGGATGCTCAGGGGTTGGCTGCGATTGAAAAACCGCTCTTGTTGATTGCAGGCAGCGTCGACGATGTCTCTGGATATGACTTCATACGCCAGATATTTGCCGAGACGACTGGAACGACCCGCCACCTTTTGACCTTTGAGAACGGCAACCACAACGCCGGGGCGCCGATCCCGGCCCCCCTCGAGAGTTGGGTCGCCTCGCCTGCCCTGAACTTCATCCCCTTCGATCACTATGCGGATCCAGTCTGGGATACTGTGCGCCTGAACGACATATCCGCTCATTTCGTGACGGCTTTCCTGGACGTGCATCTACGCGAAGATGTCAGCCGCGCCCCCTACCTCGACCTGGTGCCAAAGGCGATCGACGGGGTCTGGGCGGTTGATGAGGCAGGTACGCCAACGGCCGATTTCACCTATTGGCAAGGGTTCCAGAACCGCACCGCCGTGGGCCTGCGGTTTGAGACTTTGCAGGCGGGGCAATAGGGCGCCCGCCCTCGCGCTTTGAAGCCGGTGCCCCAAACCGGTTGACTTGACCGTCCCCGCATTGATGCTGAAGGCGATCATTTGGGGGGCGGGCTAGGCGCGCCAGCGGTGGGACCGCCAGGACAGATCCTTTCCAGATGGCGGCAACCGCATGGAAGGAAAGATCATGCCTGACTACATCCTCGCCTATCAGGGCCGGCCCAACATTACGTCACCCGAAGAAGGACAGGCGCATATGACCGCCTGGCGGGCATGGATGCAGGGATTGGGAGCCGCGGTGAAAGAGCCGGGAAAACCTTGCGGCCCAAGCAAGATGCTGGGCGGCGGCACACCCGGTCTGGCGGGCTATACCATCATCACCGCCACTGATCTTGAGGCCGCCACAGCGATGGCCGAAGGCTGTCCCCACCTTAACGGCGGCAGCATTGAGGTTTGCGAACTGCTCAATATGGAAATGTAGGCCCTAAGGGGCGGACAAGCCAATTGCCCCCGCGCCCGCCTGCTGCCAATATACCTGACAAACAATCAAGCAGGTAGCAGGCACCATGTCCGACGATCTCCTCGCAGGGGCCGAACCCTCTGACTACAACGCCTCCTCCATCGAAGTCCTTGAGGGACTCGAACCGGTGCGCAAACGCCCCGGCATGTATATCGGGGGGACGGACGAACGGGCGCTGCATCACCTGGTGGCAGAAGTCCTTGATAACTCCATGGACGAGGCGGTCGCGGGACATGCTACGCGGATCGAGGTCGAGCTTTTGGCAGACTACTCGGTCACCATCCGGGACAACGGGCGCGGCATCCCGATTGATCCACACCCCAAGTTTCCCGACAAATCTGCCCTTGAGGTGATCCTGTGCACCCTGCACGCAGGTGGCAAGTTTTCGGGCAAGGCCTATCAGACCTCGGGCGGTCTGCACGGGGTGGGGGCGTCGGTCGTCAACGCCCTGTCCGACAGCCTTGTCGTTCAGGTCGCCCGCGACCGGACGCTGTATGAACAGCGATTCTCGCGGGGGGTGCCGCTGGGGCCCATCCAGAACCTTGGGCCGACGCAGAACCGGCGGGGAACGACCTCGACCTTCCATGCCGACGAGGAAATCTTTGGCCACCACCGGTTCCGGCCCTCTCGTCTGCTGACCATGGTTCGGTCCAAGGCCTACCTGTTCTCGGGCGTCGAAATCCGCTGGAAATCGGCGATTGCGGATGGCGACACACCGATGGAGGCGGTGTTCCACTTTCCCGGAGGTCTGGCCGACTACCTCAAGGAGACGCTGGGAAGTGCGGCCACCTATGCCGATCAGGCCTTTGCCGGAACAGTCGACTTCAACCAGAAGTTCGGGGTGCCGGGCAAGGTGGAGTGGGCGGTCAACTGGACGCCATCGCGGGACGGGTTCATCCAGTCCTACTGTAACACGGTACCCACGCCCGAAGGCGGGACGCACGAGGCCGGGTTCTGGAACGCCATCCTGAAGGGCATCCGCGCCTACGGCGAACTGGTCAAGAACCGCAAGGCCAGCGACATCACCCGCGATGATCTGGCGACGGGGGGATGCGCCCTTGTGTCCTGCTTTATCCGCGAACCGGAATTCGTGGGCCAGACCAAGGACAGGCTGGCCACAGCCGACGCACAAAGGCTGGTCGAAGGGGCGGTGCGCGACCACTTTGACAACTGGCTGGCCGCCGATCCCAAGTCCGCCGGCGCGATCCTCGATTTTCTGGTGTTGCGGGCCGAAGAGCGGCTGCGCCGCCGGATGGAGAAAGAGACCGCCCGCAAGACCGCGACCAAGAAACTGCGCCTGCCCGGCAAGCTGGTCGATTGTTCCGCCACCAACCGGGAGGGGACAGAGCTTTTCATCGTCGAGGGCGACTCGGCCGGTGGATCGGCCAAGATGGCGCGGGACCGCCGGACGCAGGCGCTGTTGCCCCTGCGCGGCAAGATTTTGAACGTCCTCGGCGCCGCATCGGGCAAACTGACGACGAACCAGGAAATCTCGGACCTGACGCAGGCTTTGGGGGTTGGGTTGGGAACCCGGTTCAACGTCGAGGACCTGCGCTATGACAAGATCATCATCATGACCGACGCCGACGTTGACGGCGCCCATATCGCGGCCCTTCTGATGACGTTCTTCTTTACCCAGATGCGCCCCATGATCGACACCGGCCACCTCTACCTCGCCTGCCCGCCGCTGTACCGCCTGACCCAAGGGGCGCGGCGGATGTATGTGGCGGACGATGCGGAAAAGGAAAAATGGATGGAAAAGGGCCTTGGCGGCAAGGGCAAGATCGACGTCCAACGCTTTAAGGGTCTGGGTGAGATGGACGCCAAGGACCTCAAGGACACCACCATGAACCCCGAAACCCGCAAGCTGATCCGGGTGTCGCTACAGGACGATTTCCTCGGCGAAACAGCCGATCTGGTTGAGCGTTTGATGGGGAAGAAACCGGAAATGCGGTTCCAGTACATTCAGGAGAATGCGCGGTTTGTTGAGGAATTGGATGTTTAGGGGCGAAATTTGATAACAGAGTCCTGGCCATGGCGTCGCTCTCTTCGTGCCAAGGTTTCACAGATTAATAAAGTGCAATCCTACACTCGATTGAGGCGCGACACAATTGCGCTTCTAGAACATGACATTCTAGTTGCGTTCTTTGAGGTTCGCAAACTGATAGATGCAAGAACAAAAATTCCGAGGTCGGTAGCCGACAAGAACATCCCAGTATTGGTATACCCTTCAATTAAGGCATTTGGAAACTGGCAACGATTCGATCTTCATGATCATTTTGACCTTTCCAAACCCTCTTCACACTCCTTGACCGTTCAGAAGCTTTCTAATCAGTTTATCCATTTACTTGTGTTTAGTTTCGCTTTTGACGAACTAAACCGACTTAGGGGAGTCTATGTGGTATCAGATTTTGATCGAGGAAAGAAATGCCATCTTGTGTCGCTAGATGCGGTGAAGGATACATTACTACTGGTTGCAAATTCGGAGGCAAAGTCCTTTCAAATTGGGCTAGCTGATGGTCTCGATCTAATTTCAAATGATTAAGCGAGATTTGGGGCGGCCAAAGATTCTTTGATATTTACGAACACTGCTCGGTGGGTATGGAACGCACTCATTGTGCGCACACCCCACCCTTGATACCCCCACTAAACGTATGCATATAAATGTTCACTTGGGGTGAGGCAAAACGCCTGAGTACACTTCAGACCCGCGACATCGACTTTGCCAACGCGGACCGTCTGGACTTGGCAGCGGCACTCATCAGGCCTGACATCCGCCACGACTACGGCGAGCCGCGCTTCCGGGCCTTGGCGATGCTGGACGCACTCAAGCGCGATGGTAAGGGCTGGCAAACCCGCGCTAATGCCGCCCAGCGCCGTGCGCTCGGCCTCTGACGCCCTCCCCCCTACTTCTGAACCCCCTCCAGATAGGCCATCAGGTCCACCACTGCCCGGCTGGTCAGGATCGGCTGGCCTGTTTCGGCCTTCACCGCCGTATCGTCGCCTTCGAAGAAGTCGCCGTAGACCGGCATAGGCGATCCGTGGCTGACCAGCGGCTCTCGCCCGTCGATCCGCATCACCACCCGGATCACCGGAAAGACCCCGTTGTTCCGCGCACTTAGTTCGGTCAGGTCAGGCGGCTGGATGACAAGGCTTGGCGACATCGGCCCCCCGCCTTCTGCCGTCACACCGTGGCAGGTCGCACAGTGGCGGATATAAAGGGCGGCACCGGCGTCGCCATCCTGAGCGATCAGGGGGCTGGCCAGACAGCTGACAGCAGTGGCAAGGGCGAGGCTGAGATGACGCATCGGGGGTCCTCCTTTGGGATAGGACCAAGATGCACGCCAAACGATCACTCCACCTTGATCGGGATCAATGCCAATGGGTTATGGTCTTGCCCCCCCGCTCTGCCTATCCTGAGACCATGCGTGGTCTGTTCCTTCTTGTCCTTCTTGCACTTGCCGCCTGCGGTCGCCCCCTGACGCCGGGTGAAATGGCCTTTACCGCCGCCCTGCAGGGGGACGGCCCCCATATCTCGGCCGCGCGGCTGAGTGACGGGCTGGCGACGGGGGCCCCGCGGACGATTTCCGCCCCGCCCCGGCTAACCTGTCAGCAGCGCATCTATCCCCCGCCCAGCGGCGATACGATAAGGGTGGGCACGCAGGCGATGGTCATCTTCAACGACATCTACCTGCGCCAGGAGGTCTACCTCGACGACCTGATGTCCCAGTACCCAGCCAAGGTCTATCTGCCCGACGCGATGTTGCTGGCCCATGAGATGGTCCATGTCTGGCAATGGGAGAACCGCGACCAGACGAACTACCACCCCCTGAAGGCCGCGTTCGAGCATTTTGGCGGCCGTGACCCCTACCTGTTCGACCCCGAGACAACGGCCCCCTTCCAGTCCTTTGCCTTCGAGCAACAAGGCGCGATCATGGAGGAATATGTGTGCTGCAAGGCGCTGGCGCCCAATGCCGACCGCACCCGCCGTCTGCATGACATGCTGGCCGAGGTGTTTGAGCTGCCCCCACTTGAGGCCCCATTGGCGGCCGAGATCTATCTGCCATGGCGCGGGGTTGAGGTCGAAGGGATCTGCGACGGTCCCGCCTAGCGCTGAAGCGTCTCAAGGTAGTCGGCCAGGGCAATCAGCTCGACCGGGATCGGGGTGCCGGTGCCGTCAGGGTTTTCCACCACGACGACCTCGCCCAGATCTCCGGCCCCGAACTCGGGCATGTCGGGGGCAAAGTGGATGCCCCTCGTGTAGCCGTCGATCGTGCTCATGACATAGGTCCGGGGAAAGGTGCCACCGTTGCGCGCGCTAAGCCCGGTCAGGTCCGGCGGGCTGACGCTGAGAGAGGCGGCCATCGGCCCATCCCCCATGCCGCCCGCACCATGACAGGCAGCACAGTTGTCGGCATAGATTGTGGCGCCCGAGGCATCGGGCTCTGCCACACAGCCTGCCAGTCCTGCCATTGCCGCCGTCGCCATTACCGCGCCCAAGATCCGCATGATCGTCTCCTTGCCTTTGCCACCACTATGCTGGGCCAAAGTCGGAAGAACCACCCTGATCTGCATCAAGGGGAGCTTAGCGCAGAACCATGCTCATGACCGAGGCCCGGATGACGCTGTTGGTATCATCGCTGTCGGCCGATACCGCCAACCCGACAAGGGCCCCGGGTTCCAGGCCGAACGCCGCCCGAAAGTCCGCGGCCAGATCAACCCGTTCCTCAAACGCGCCCGTCCCGGCCTGACGCAGGGCCACCGTCACCCCCTGCCCCGGCGCATAGGGCGAGGCGAGGATCTCCCCCCGCCCATGATTGCCGCCCCAGGCGTATTGCAAGATTCGCACAGACTCATTCCCCATGAGCCTTCGAATGTTGGCCCCGGCCAGCGCTTCGGCCTCGGCCTGCGGCAAAAACACGAAATAGATAGAGATGTTCCTGTCGTCCCCACCCTTCAGCCTCAGGTCCGTTGCCGGGACGGACTGGTCTACCTGCCAACTCCAGGACGCACCGGTCGTGCCCCAGTCCGACGCAGGCACCCGTGTCCAGGCGAGGGAGACCGCCCCTTCTGACACGATCCCAAGATTGGTTCCAAATGCATAATCGTTTGAGGAGAAAAGCTGCAACCGCTGCTCGGCCCAGCCGCTGTCGAAGGGCACGGGACCGGCGGAGGCGGCAGGCGCCAAAAGGGCAAAGGCGAGGGCGGGTAGGATACGCATGATCAAGTCATTGCTCCGATAGGCTGTTCAGCTGAGGTCTAGCCGCTTTGCCCCGCCTAGCAAGACACGCCTGCGTTGGTCACGGCAATGTCAGACCGACGCGAGCCGCTCGGTCAGCGCCCAGAGGGCATCGGGGACCTCGACCTGCGTCATGACCCGGCGGGCGGCCCCCGGAATGCGGCCGCCGTCCTGCTCTGCCACCACACCCGCGAGCCTTGCGAACCGGTCCGCGAAATGGTCGCCATAGGTGCCCGGATCAAGAAGCAGGTAGAACTGCCCAAGGTCATGCGGCGGGCCGTCGGGCAGCTTGAGCCCCTTTACATCCACCGAATTGACGCTGCCCGTCATACAGGCCGCCAGAACCTCGACCAACAGGCCAAGGCCCCAGCCTTTGTAGCCACCCGCACTCACCAGCGCCCCTTTGAGCGCTTCTGCCGGATCGGTCGTGGGCTGCCCTTGTGCATCCACTGCCCAGCCCGGCGGGATCGCCTCGCCTGCGGCCTTGGCCATGGTGATCTTGCCCAGCGCCACGGCAGAGGTGGAAAAGTCAAAATGCAGGACCGGCGCGTCCGGGCCGGGCACCGTCACCGCCAGTGGGTTCGTGCCCAGAACTGGGGCATTCCCGCCCGGCGGGGCGACCACCGCGCTGGCATTGGTGACCCCGATCCCGATCAGCCCTTCGGCTGCGATCTGTTCGGTAAAGTATCCCAGCGAGGTACAGGTGTGGGCATGGGTCACCGCCAGCATCGCCACCCCATTGGTCCGCGCCGCCGCAACCGCTTGCGGAAGCGCACGCGAAAACGCGGGCTGGGCAAAGCCGAAACAGGCATCCGACAAGACAGAGCCGGGACGGGGCGCCGTCACCTGCGGCTCAACCTGCCCGTTCACCCGACCTGAGGCCAATTGCAGGCAGTAGCTTTCCAGATAGTAAAGCCCGCAGATCACGTTCCCTGTCGCTTCGGCGCGGGCGACGGCGCGGGCGACCTCGATCGCTTGCCATGTCCCTGCCCCATAGGCGATCAGGGCCGCCTTTGACCGGGCTTCGATATCGGGGACCGAGACTTTCATGCAGGCACAACCTTTCCTTTGTCCAGCCGGACGATCCGGTCCATCCGGGCGGCCAGTTCCATGTTATGCGTGGCAATCACAGCTGACAGGCCGGTGCCCCGCACCAGATCCATCAGGGCCGCAAACACCCGGTCCGAGGTTTCGGGATCAAGGTTCCCGGTGGGTTCATCGGCCAATAGTAGACGGGGGGCATTCGCAAGTGCCCGGCAAAAGGCAACGCGCTGCTGTTCACCACCGGACAGGGCGGCAGGCCGGTGATCAGCCCTTGCGCCGATGCCCACCTGTTCAAGCAGTTTCATCGCCCGCGCCTCGGCCTCGGCGGTCGAGGTGCCATTGGCGCGTTGTGGCAGGGTAATGTTCTCAAGCGCCGTGAACTCGGGCAGGAGGTGGTGGAACTGGTAGATGAACCCGACATCCGACCGCCGCACCGCCGTCCGCCGCCGATCGGACAGGCGCGTCATGTCCGCCCCGCCAATCCTCACGCCGCCCCCGTCGGGCGTGTCGAGCAGGCCAGCGATGTGCAGCAGGGTCGATTTGCCAGCGCCCGACGGGGCAACCAGTGCAACAACCTCACCCGGGGCCACGGAAAGGGCAGCACCCTGCAACACGGCAACCTCGCCCGGTTTGCCCTGTTTGTAGACCTTGGTGATGTCGGTCAGCTCAAGCACCGGGTCACTCATAACGCAGGGCCTCCACCGGGTTCATGCGGGCCGCACGGCGGGCCGGAAAGATCGTGACGATCCAGCTTAGCCCCAGCGACAGGGACACCGCCGATAGCACGTCGGCCCACTCCAGCTTGGCCGGCAGGTTGTAGATGCCCCGGATCGACGGGTCCCAGACGCCACCGCCCGCCACATAGTTCACAAAGGAAAAGATCGGGTCGATCCAGATCGCAAAGGCACAGCCCAGAATGACGCCCAACACCGTGGCAATCGTCCCGATCCCTGCCCCGCAGATGAAGAATATCCGCAGGATCGACCCTTCGGTCAGCCCCATGGTCCGCAGTATCCCGATATCGCGGCCCTTGTTCTTGACCAGCATGATAAGCCCCGAAACGATGTTGAGCGAGGCGATCAGCACCAGGATCGACAGGATGACGAACATCACGTTGTCCTCGATGGTCAGCGCCCGCAGAAAGGCACCCGCCGTATCCCGCCATGTAAAGACAAGCGCCCTGTCCCCGCCTGCCGTCGCCAGGGCCGGAACGATAGTGTCGATGGCATCAGGGTCCTCAACGATCACTTCGACCTGATCGACAACGCCGTCCCGGTTGAAGAAGGACTGCGCCTCGGCCAGGGGCATATAGATGCGTGTTGAATCGATGTCGTAGCGTCCTGCGGAAAAGACGTAGGTGACCTCATAGACACCGACGCGGGGACTTGTGCCCATCGGCGTCCGCGCGCCGTTGGGCGAGATCAGCCGCAACAGGCCGCCGACCCCAAGGCCCAGATCACGCGCCACGCCCGATCCGATGGCAACGCCTTCGTCAAACCGGGCGATGTCGCCCATAGAGGTTTCGGGGTTCAGGATGCGGGGTATCTGGGCAAAGTCCGCGGCCTCAATCCCAAAGACCTGCACACCCGTGTTGGCGTTCTGGAAATTCGCCATGACCTGCCCGCGGACAAGCGGGGCGGCACGGACCACACCGGGAACGGCGGCAAGACGCGCGGCCATGCCCTCGTAGTCCGAAATGGTGCGGCTGGTCTGGCCGAATTCGTTGACGGTCAGGCTTTGGTAGACGGTGGCATGGGCATTGGCCCCCAGGATCGTGTCCACAAACTCGGCCCGGAACCCGGACCGGACGGCAAGGGTGGCGATCAGGGCAAAGACGGCCAGGCTGATCCCGATCAGGCTGATCCATGTCATGACGCTGACACCGCCTTCGGCCCGTTTCGCCCGGATGTAGCGCCAGGCGATCATCCATTCAAAGGCGGCGAAGGGCGGCGTGGTTCGGCTGGCCATGAGGCGGTTACCTGCTCTGCTTTGTGCTGTTGGGCCGGGTATACCGATTTGGGCCCCGGCCTGCCAGCACCGTCAGAAGTGGTTGCCCGTGCTCTCGAACATGTCAACGCCCTTGCCCGCGGCCAGCGCCTTGCCCGCCAGCGCCCAAAGCAACCCCCGGCGCAGCATCTCGTGGGCGGGGCCGTCCGCGATGACGTTGGCCTTGTGGCCCAGCGCGTTGTAGTAGACGCGGCCATGGCCCCAGGCTCGGGTCCAGACGACAGGCATCTGCACAGGTCCATTGGCACTGTGATACCAGGGCACGGTGGGCAGGGCGGTTGTCGCCAGCACATCGTTGGCCGGATCGACATGCAGGTAATACTGCTCGGACGAGACGTCGAAATCGTCGATCCCCTCGACAAGCGGATGATCGGGCCGGGTGATGGTGACGCGGTAGTCGACCCCGTCGCCCCCCGGATGGGCCACCCAATTGGCGCCTGTCATGAACTGCCAAAGCGTATTGGCCCGGAAGGCATCGCACATGCCGCCATGGCACCCAGCAAGACCCGTCCCCCTCGCCACCGCCTCGGAGACATTGGTGGCGGCCTCCTTGCTAAGCTCGCTCATCGTCCAGACCGGGACGATCAGGTCGTAGCCGCGCAATTCCTCGGCCTCGTCAAAGCAGGCAAGGCTGTCGGTGAGCGTGACCGAGGCCCCTGCCCCGACCAGCATATCCTGAAAGATCGCGGCGACCTTGTCCGGCTCGTGTCCGGGCCAGCCCCCCCAGGTAATCAACGCTTTTGCCATGCTTTTCCCCTCATGTTCGCGCGCAGGCTGAACCAGGCCGGGCGACAGGTCAAGAGACAGGCCACAATACGGAATAAGTCTGGTTTACCTTATCTAGTGTAAAGAACCTTTGACTCTGTGTCGGATGAAGAATACTCAAAGTCCAATGAAACAGTCATCCGAGTCGGAGGGACCCGATGTCACCCGAAGAACGCAACACCTTCGTCAGCCTGCTGTGCAACCTGCTGGTCAACGGCTATGTCATCTGGCGCTTGCGCGAGATGTTCGCCTCCGGCGCATTCGATGGACCGGACGCGCTGCAGGTCTGGGCGCGGATGACGCTTTGGGTGATCGGGGCGGCCATCCTCCTGACCATCCTGCTCACCATTGCCTTCAACATCGTCTTTGCCATTGCCACCGGCGACCGCGGCCCTTCGTTCCTCAAGGACGAGCGGGACGCGGTGTTCGAGATGCGGGGCAACGGTGCCACCACCCTGCTGATGGTGCTGGGTTTCATCGGCTCGATCGTGGCACTCGCGGCGGGCTCTAGCGCGCTGACCGCCTTTCTGATCCTGTATTTCCTGACCGCAGCAGGAAGCCTCATGGGGGACATCGTGAAACTCCTGAGCTACCGGGCCGGGGGCTAGACGGCATGGCGCGTGGACCGGTCATCAGCAACACCATTCGCCGTCTGCGCTTTGACGCAGGCGAGATGACCCAGAAGGATCTGGCCGAGGCAGTGGGTGTCACCCGCCAGACCATCGTGGCGATAGAGAACGCCAAATATTCGCCGACACTTGAGCTTGCCTTCAAGATTGCGCGGACCTTCGACAAGCCGCTCGAAGAGGTCTTCCACTACGGCGATCCACCTCTGGATTGAGCCGCAACACACTCTGATCGAAAGGAATTCACCATGGAACGTCGTTCCGGGGCCAGATGGGCCGTGCCTGCCGTCCTGCTGTTTTTCAGCGCCATCCCCGTTGGCGTAAGCCTCGTGCGGCTGGTGCAGATCCCGGCGGGCGCGCTGCCGGCGGACGCACTCTATTTTGCCGTCGTGCCGGTCTGGCATTTTGCCCATGCGCTTGCAGGCGCGACCTTCGGCATCCTTGGTCCGCTGCAGTTCGGGCGGGTGCTGGCGGGGCGCTACGGGCGCCTGCACCGGGTGCTGGGCCGGGTCTTTGTCGCGGCCGGCGCGCTCTTGTCAGTCTCTTCTTTACGACTGCTGTGGCAGTTTCCCGGCAGCTCGACCTGGGTGCTGGACGGTGCCCGGCTGGTCACCGGAATTGCAGTCGGCGCCTTGCTGTGGATCGCAGTTCGCGCCATCCGCCAGGGTGACCAACGGGCGCACCGTGCCTGGATGATCCGGGCCTATGCCATCGGCATGGGTGCTGCCACGGTGTCGCTCCTGTTCTTTCCGATCTTCATTCTGACCGGAGAGGCGCCCGCGGGCTATGCCGCGGACCTCATCTTCGTGCTGTCCTGGGTCATCAACATCTTTGTCGGCGAATGGGTGATCCGGCGCGCCACCACGTCAGGCAGGGCGCGCCGCGGCAATCAGATGCCTGCGTAGATTGCCGCAACCTTTGCAACAGCCTCGGCCGGCGGCAGCTCTTCGCTTTCGCCGGTCCGGCGCGAGGTCAGTTCCACCACCCCGTTCTTAAGGCCGCGTGGCCCGACAGTGATCCGCCACGGCAGACCGATCAGGTCCATTGTCGCGAATTTTTCACCGGCACGCGCGTCGCGGTCGTCGTAAAGCGGCTCAAGCCCCAGGGCGACAAGGCTGTCGTAAAGGTCCTGACAGGCCGTATCCGCCACGTCGTCCGCTTGCTTGAGATTGACGATCCCGCAGTGGAACGGCGTTACCCCCTCGGGCCAGATGATACCCTTGTCATCATGGCTCGCCTCGATGATAGCCCCAAGAAGACGGCTGACCCCGATCCCGTGCGACCCCATGTGCACCGGCACGGACGACCCGTCCGATGTCTGGACTGTCGCCCCCATCGCATCGGAATACTTGGTGCCAAAATAGAAGATCTGACCAACTTCGATCCCCCGTCCCACCTTGCGGCGGTCTTCAGGCACCTCGTTGAACAGCTCTTCCTTGTGGGTTTCGTCGGTCCGGGCGTAGAGCGTCGTGAACTCCTTGCAGACCTCTGCCACCTCTTCGCGGTTGTCATAGTCGATCTTACGATCGCCAAGGCTAAGCTGGGTGACGGCCTCGTCGTAGAACACCTCGGATTCGCCGGTCGAGGCAAGGACGAGGAATTCGTGCGTGTCATCGCCGCCAATCGGGCCGCTGTCGGCCCGCATCGGGATCGCCGTCAGGCCCATCCGCTCGTAGGTGCGCAGATAGGTCACCATGTGGCGGTTGTAAGCGTGCAGGGCGGCATCCTTGTCGATGTCAAAATTGTAGCCGTCCTTCATCAGGAATTCCCGGCCACGCATGACGCCGAACCGGGGGCGCATCTCGTCGCGGAACTTCCACTGGATGTGATAAAGGGTCAGCGGCAGGTCCTTGTAGGACGACACATGGCTGCGGAAAATGTCGGTGATCATCTCTTCGTTCGTCGGGCCATAGAGCATGTCACGGCCCTGACGGTCGGTGATGCGCAGCATCTCTTCGCCATAGTCGTCATAGCGGCCGCTTTCACGCCACAGGTCAGCCGGTTGCAGGGTCGGCATCAAAAGGGCGATGTGACCGGCGCGGGCCTGCTCTTCATGCACGATCTGTTCGATGCGGCGCAGCACCTTGTAGCCAAGGGGTAGCCAGGAATAGATGCCCGCTTGCTGCTGTTTGATCATCCCGGCCCGCAGCATATAGCGATGCGAGACGATCTGCGCCTCGGCGGGGTTTTCCTTGAGGACGGGCAGGAAGTAACGGCTGAGGCGCATGGCATGCAATCCTTGGGCAAAAGTGGTCCTGCGCGGTTTACGGCGCTGAGGCGGGGCAGGCAAGCGTTGCCGCGCGATAGGCGCGGAATAACGGCTGTCGATCAGGGTACGACCGCAGCGTATCGTCCAAGCGCGTCAACCGCGACCCGGTTTTGGCCAGCAAGCCAACCGCGCAATGGGGCGTGCGGTGGGGCGTGCGGTTGGGCGTGCGGTGCACATTGCTCAGGCGCCCGAGGCTCAAAGCCCGCTTCTTGGGACCCGTAAGCCGGTTTCCCTGTAGATCAAGGGTTGAAACGCCGTTCCTCACAAGCGACATGTGAGAGGTGACAAAGGTGGAGCAGTCATGGCACTTACGGTTAAGGAACAGACGACGTATTGGGGGATCGCGACCGCGATTTTCCTGGTCACTCTGTGGTACCTTGGCAATGTGATCCTCCCCTTCGTGCTGGGCGGGGCAATTGCCTACTGTTTGGACCCCGTCGCAGACCGGCTTGAGCGGTTGGGCCTGAGCCGCACAATGTCGGTCGTGCTGATTACTCTGGTCGCGCTTTTGATCTTTGTCCTGATGATCCTGCTGATCATCCCGACGCTGATCGCCCAGACTGGCCAGTTGATCAACACCGCGCCCGAGCTGTTTCGCCAGCTTCAGTCCTGGCTGACCGAGAAGTTCCCCGATGTGATGGACGAAGGCAGCCCGATCCGCCGCCAGCTAATTGCCATTGGCGACATGATCTCGTCGCGGGGCGGCGAATTGTTGAACGGGGTCCTGACCTCGGCGCTGAGCCTGATCAACGTGCTGGTCCTCGTCATTGTCGTGCCGGTCGTGACCTTTTACCTGTTGCTGGACTGGGACCGCATGGTTGCGCAGATCGACGCCCTTCTGCCCCGCGACCACGCCCCCACCCTGCGCCATCTGGCCAGTGAGATTGACCGGACCCTCGCCTCGTTCATCCGGGGACAGGGCCTTGTCTGCCTGATCCTTGGGACCTATTACGCCGTCGCCCTGATGCTTGTCGGCCTGAACTTTGGTCTGGTGATCGGGGCCGTGGCCGGCCTTGTCACCTTCATTCCCTATGTCGGCGCCCTTGTCGGCGGCAGCCTTGCCATCGGTCTGGCCCTGTTCCAGTTCTGGGGCGACTGGCCCTGGATCGTCCTGGTTTATGCGATCTTTCAGGCCGGCCAATTCGTCGAAGGCAATATACTGACGCCCAAGCTGGTCGGGTCCAGCGTCGGGCTGCATCCTGTCTGGCTGCTGTTTGCCCTGTCGCTGTTTGGCGCGCTGTTCGGTTTTGTAGGCCTTCTGGTTGCTGTGCCTGTGGCGGCCATGATCGGTGTGCTGGCCCGCTTTGGCATCGGGCAGTACCGGGCGAGCCTGCTCTACAAGGGCCGCGAAGTGGCCGCCGACACGATTGAGGCCCCTCACGGCGATCCGGACTGACCATGGCCGAACAGCTACACTTTGACCTCCCGCTGCATGTTGCATTGGGGCCGGACGACTATTTCGTGTCCGAGGCGAACAGGGAAGCCTTTGCCATGGTCACCGGCGAGGCCGACTGGCCGAATGGCAAACTGGCGGTTATCGGCCCTGAAGGCAGCGGCAAGAGCCATCTGGCCCGATTGTGGCAGGTGCGCACCGGCGCCCTGATCCTCAAGGCACAGGACCTTGATCCTGCCGCCGACCTGCCAGCGGCCGGGGCCCGTGTCGTTCTCGAAGATGGCGACCACCTGGCCCCGGAGGCCGAGGAGTATCTGTTCCACCTGCACAATCACCTTGCCGCCACCGGGGGGCTGCTCCTTCTGACCGGGCGCAGGGCACCGGCCCGGTGGCCCCTCGCCCTGCCCGATCTGGCCAGCCGGTTGCAGGCCACTACCGTGATTTCGGTCGCGGATCCTGATGACCTTTTGTTGCGGGCTGTGTTGACCAAGCACTTTGCCGACCGCCAGTTGCAACCATCGCCAAGGTTGATCGACTGGCTCTTGCCACGGATCGAACGGTCCTTTGCCTCTGCTGCTTGGATCGTGGCCGCTCTTGATGAAGCGGCGCTAAGCGGCGGGCTTGTCATCAATCAGTCACTTGCACGCGTCATTCTGGACAAAGCCCACGGAAACCTTGAAGAATAGGCTAAGTTTCCAGCCCAATAGCTGATGAAAGTCCCCCAGATGATCCAAGCCGACTTCCTGGCCGCACCCTTCGTTGACCCCATTACCCTTGATGCCGACCTCACAGGGCCGTCGCGCTTCGTGAACCGCGAGATCAGCTGGCTCGGCTTTAACTGGCGGGTTCTGGAAGAGGCCGAGAACCCCCGGGTTCCGCTGTTGGAGCGTTTGCGCTTTGTCTCGATCTCGGCCACCAACCTCGATGAATTCTACACTGTCCGCGTCGCTGGCCTGCGCGAACTGGCCCAGTCAGGCAATACCACCCCCTCGCCCGACGGTCTGACGCCTGCCGAACAGCTCAAGCTGATCGACGCCGAGGCTCGGTCCCTGATGACCCGGCAGCAGGCCGTGTTTCAGGAACTCGCTAAAGAGCTGGCCGCGACGGACGTCTTGATCATGAACCGGGACGATGTGGCCGAGGGCGATCGCGACTTTTTGCTGGATGTCTTTCTCAACCAGGTGTTCCCGGTCTTGTCGCCGCTGGCCATTGACCCGGCCCACCCATTTCCCTTTATCCCCAACGAGGGCTTTGCCCTCGCCCTCCAGCTTGAGAGGGTGTCGGACAAGCGGGCGCTTCGGGCGCTGTTGCCGGTGCCGCATCAGATTGACCGCTTCGTCTCGGTCCCCACGACCGGGGGCCAACGGTACCTGCCGCTCGAAGAACTGCTGCTTTTGCACCTCGATCGTCTTTTCCCCGGCTACCGGGTCAAGGGGCACTGCGCCTTTCGGGTGTTGCGCGACAGCGATCTTGAGGTTGAGGACGAGGCCGAGGACCTTGTGCGCGAGTTCGAGACAGCGTTGAAACGCCGCCGCCGGGGCGAAGTGGTGCGGATGAAGCTGTCAGCCGGGGCGCCCCCTGCCCTCAAGGCGCTGATCATGCGCGAACTGCCAGTCCGCGAGGAAGAGGTGGTCGAGGTTGAGGGCCTGATTGGCGTGGGCGATCTGTCCGAGCTGGTCAATGACAACCGCCCCGACCTTTTGTGGCCCCCCTTCGCCCCCCGCGTGCCCGAGCGTGTGCAGGACCATGACGGCGACATGTTCGCCGCCATCGCCCAAAAGGACATGCTGCTGCATCACCCCTATGAGACCTTCGACATGGTGATCCGGTTCCTGCAACAGGCCGCCCGCGACCCCAATGTCGTGGCGATCAAGCAGACGCTCTACCGGACCTCGCGCAATTCCCCGATCGTTGAGGCGCTATGCGAGGCGGCCGAGGATGGCAAATCGGTGACCGCGCTGGTCGAGTTGAAAGCCCGCTTTGACGAGGCCGCCAATATCCGTCAGTCGCGCAGGCTGGAGAGGGCGGGCGCCCATGTGGTCTATGGGTTCACCCAGTACAAGACCCACGCCAAGATCAGTGTCGTTGTCCGCCGCGAAGGGGATAAGCTCGTGACTTATTCCCACTTTGGCACCGGGAACTATCACCCCATTACCGCCCGCATCTATACAGACTTGTCCCTGTTCACATGTGACGCACGGCTGGGCCGGGATGCAACAAAGGTGTTCAACTACGTTGGCGGATATGCCCAACCGGAGCGGCTGGAAAACCTCGCCCTTTCGCCATCAACCCTGAAGGACCGACTGCTTGAGATGATCGCGGCCGAGGCGGACCATGCTGCCAAAGGCAAACCCGCCGAGATCTGGGCCAAGATGAACTCGCTGGTCGATGAGGACGTGATCGACGCCCTTTACGCAGCCTCGCAGGCAGGGGTGAAGATCAGCCTTGTCATCCGGGGTATCTGCGGACTGCGGCCCGGTGTGAAAGGGCTTAGCGAGAATATCCGCGTCAAATCCATTGTTGGCCGGTTTCTGGAACACAGCCGGATCGTCTGTTTCGGGAACGGGCACGGCCTGCCATCGCGCAAGGCGCGGGTCTATATGTCCTCCGCCGACTGGATGGGCAGGAACCTCTCCCGCCGCGTTGAAACGCTTGTCGAGATCACGAATGCCACCGTCAAGGCGCAGATTGTCGACCAGATTATGGCCGCCAATCTGGCCGATGTTGCCCAAAGCTGGGTGATGCGCCCCGACGGGCGTTGTGATCGGGCGACGCTGCCAACCGAAGGTCTGGCGTTCAACTGCCACCGCTTTTTCATGGAGAACCCTTCCCTTTCCGGTCGCGGTTCAGCAGGGGCATCCGATGTGCCGCAATTGACCCACACCGAGGAATGATCGCCAAAGCAGGAATTCATCATTCCCCGGCAATTGACTTGGGGCTTGGATAAGCATCATCCTGCACCCCACCAGAGGGGGCCGTATGGACGGACAAAGTACAGAAGACACCATCGGCTGGCGAGGCTTTGGTCGTCCCATCTTCAACGATCCCAAGGCCATCGCGCTGTCGCGTGTTGGCGTGGTCGACGTCGGCTCCAACTCGGTTCGTATGGTTGTGTTCGACGGCGCAGCCCGAAGCCCGGCCTATTTCTACAATGAAAAGATCATGTGCGGGCTGGGTGCCGGATTGTCCGATACCGGCCGGCTCAACCCCGAAGGGCGCAAGCGCGCTCTGGCCGCAATCCGCCGCTTTGCGGCGCTTGCCGACGGGATGGGCATCTCGCCCTTGACCGCCGTGGCCACGGCAGCGGTGCGCGAGGCCAGCGACGGCGACGATTTCCGCGATGAGGTCGAGCGTGAGACAGGCCTGAAGATATACGTCATCGACGGTGAGGAAGAGGCCCGCCTGTCCGCCCAAGGCGTGCTTTTGGGTTGGCCGGGCAGCTATGGCCTTGTCTGCGATATTGGTGGCTCATCGCTGGAACTTGCCGACCTTGCCGATGGTACGGT
Organism: Flavimaricola sp.; assembly: GCA_029255105.1. Lineage (GTDB taxonomy): Bacteria > Pseudomonadota > Alphaproteobacteria > Rhodobacterales > Rhodobacteraceae > Flavimaricola. The sequence goes on from JAQWWH010000072.1 coordinate 85,227, forward strand.
CGGTCGCAGGCTGACCTCCCCTCTTGGGCCGCTTAAGCTGCGCGAGATCGAGGGCGGGCGAAAGGCCATCAAGGCCCATATCAAGACGGTCGTTCAGGACGTCCATGCCCGGATGAACAACGAAACAGGAATGCGCCTGTTCCTTGTCGGCGGGTCATGGCGCGCGATCGCCCGGATCGACATGGAGCGGCGATCATACCCCCTGACCGTCCTGCACGAGTACCGCATGACCACCCGAAGCGTCGCCGCGACCCGCGAATACATTGCCGACAGCGACCTGCAGGACCTGCGCAGCCGCTGTGGCGTATCGGACGACAGGATGTCTCTGGTGCCGCTGGCGGTTCTGGTCCTTAACGAACTGGTGCGGACCTTCAAGCCAAAGGACATCACCGTATCGTCTTACGGCATCCGCGAGGGGATGCTTTACGAACAGATGCCGCAAGAGCTGCGGGATCGCGATCCGCTGATCGAGGCCTGCCGCTTTGCCGAGGCCAAGGACGCCCGGATGCCGGGCTTTGGACCTGTCCTGTATGACTTTGTCCTGCCCCTGTTCCCCCGGGCTGACTGGCAGAAAAAGCGGATCATCCACGCCGCCTGCCTATTGCACGACGTCAGCTGGCGGGCCCACCCGGACTACCGGGCCGAGGTCTGTTTCGACAATGCCACCCGCGCCAATCTGGGCGGGTTGAAGCACGCCGAACGCGTCTACCTTGGACTGGCCCTGCTGCACCGCTATTCGAACAAGCGGGAAGGATCGCGCTACGCCCCTCTCTTTGGCATGCTGGATGATGTGCAGATCAAAGAGGCCGAAGTGCTTGGCAAGGCCATGCGCCTTGGGGCCATGCTCTGGCTGGGCGCAGAGGAACAACCCGCTAAGCTGGTCTGGCAGCCACAGAAGAAACTGCTGTCCTTCAAGCTAAATGCAAAAGCGCAGCCGCTTTTCAGTGAAGTCGTCAGGACAAGGCTTGATGCCCTTGCCTCAGCGCTTGGCGTGACCGCAAAGGTAACAATCGAGAAAGACTAAAGGTCGATCTCGGGATTTGGTGCGGGTGCATCCTCGGGCTCTGCCTCGGGGCCCGTCGGTGCGTAGAGCGGCGCTTCTGCCCGTCGGCGGATCAGGATGTCGCCGTTGTCCAGGATCACCGGCGCCTCGTAAAAACGCAGATCGTCAATCCGGGCGATGATCTGCGCCAGCGCCGGTCCCATTTCATCGGCAAGCGCTTGCAACCCCGGCTTGATCTCTGGCGCCATGCCTTCCAGTTCGTCGAGGGTCGGCTCAAGCTCTGACATCAGGCCGCGCAGGAACAGGCGCGCACCTTGGTCCATAAGGGAAAAGCCATCGTCATCCTGCGCAAGGACAGGTGCTGCCGAAAGGCATAGGACGAGGGAGAGGCCAAAAGGCTTCATCATCACCCCAATATAGGCGCGTCAGCCCGTTTCCCCAAGCCCGAGCTTTGCCGGCTCAAGATCAAGCGACACAGGAAAGTGGTCCGAGGCGACAAGCAGCGCCTCGCGCAGCACCGCATTCTCAAAACATTCAGGATCGTCAAAGGGATGCCAGATCCGCCAGACAGGAGACGTCGCCCGGATATCTGCGGACACCATGACATAGTCAAGAAGAGCCGACAGAAATCGTCCTTCGGGCGGCAACTGAAAGCGGGCGGTGACCGGCATTACCCCGATCCGCTGGGACAGGGCCTGTCGCGCGTGGGGATCGAACAGCTGGGTCCCGTTGCCTTCGCCCAACACGACCTCGACCCCTGACCGGCCAAATAGCTTTTCGTATTCATCAAGGCCCGGACCATCATTGAAATCCCCCAGAACGATGATGGGATCGCCGATCTCCAGATGCGACACGACCCTTTGGCGCAGCCAGATACATTGGGCCAGTTGCTTACGGCGGTTGTCGATGGACAGGCGCATCACCTCGGCCTTGTTGCGGGCGCCGTGAGGGGCCTTCGATTTCGCGTGGACCCCGATCAGGCGCAGTGTAGGTCCGCCCGAGGTTGGGGTCAGGGCCACCTCAAGCGGTGGTTTGGACCAGCGGATCGGGTCGGGGCTGGCATCCACGTCGACGTCAAGCCTGAATTCCCCGTCAAAGCGAGGAACCTCGTCAGGGTCGCCCCCGTCGAGTGGGGCATCAGGGTCCCTGCCCTTGGGGTCATGCACGGCCGTGACCACATCAGGATCATACAGCAGGGCGATTTCCTGTTGCGTATCATTTGGATAGCCCACCAAGGCCTTGCAGGCACGCAGTCCAAAATGGCGGGCAAAGGCCTCAAGCGCCTTGACCCCGTCGCGCCGTCGGCTGCAATCCGGGGCCTCGATGATCATCCAGACGTCGGCATCAAGGGCAGTAAATACAGCCCCCAGGCCGGCCAGCTGATCGGCCTTTGTGATGTTGAAGCGGCCAGACCAGCTTAGGTTGTCGACCATCGCGCCATCGTCGTCGAAGAGGTGGTCGAACCATTCCACGTT